>NZ_JBVIRO010000008.1:91930-242942 GCF_055575975.1 Amycolatopsis sp. NPDC033938 | reverse complement strand
CGTGAGTGGCAAATAGGGTTAGAACCCTCATTGCCACTCACGACCCCCGTCCACAACCGCACAAACCACCTAAGTCGGACAGTATTCTTCGGGAAGGTGCCCCTTGCGCACGCTGGGGCCCGGCTTCCGTCAGTCAGTCCGGTCCCGCGCCGGGCACGCCATGTTCGACTTCGCTCTAACTGCCACCACTCACGAGACCCTTCACCAAACGCGCGATCTGCTCGGTCTCGATCAGGAACGAATCGTGCCCATAGGGCGAGCCGATGACGGCGAACTCGGCGCCCGCGACGCCGTCCGCGATCGCCTGTGACTGGTGGAGCGGGTAGAGCCGATCGCTGTCGACCCCGGCGGCCACCGTGCGCGCGGTGATCCGGCGCAGCGCGTTCGTGACGCCACCGCGCCCGCGGCCGACGTCGTGGGTGTTCATCGATTCGGTGAGCACCACGTAGCTGCCGGCGTCGAATCGGCGCGACAGCTTCCCGGCGTGATGGTCCAAATAGGACTCGACGGCGAACCGGCCGCCACGCAACGGATCCTCGCCGTCCTGAGGACGGCGGCCGAACCGTTGCGAAAGCTCGGCTTCGCTGCGATAGGTGATGTGCGCGATCCGGCGCGCGATACCGAGGCCTGCCTCCGGTCCGCCGCCGGGAAGGTCGTGGTAATCACCACCGTGCCAGCCAGGATCGGCCCGGATGGCGTGCAGTTGCGGCGCGGCCCAGGCGATCTGGTCGGCCGACGCCTGCGCCGTCGACGCGAGGACGAGCAGGGACGCGACCCGCTCCGGTTCACCCACCGCCCATTCCAGCGCGCGCATTCCGCCCATGGAACCGCCGAGCACGGCGGCCCATCGGCCGATGCCCAGTGTGTCGGCGAGGACGACCTCGGCGGCCACCTGATCCCGTACGGTCACGGCGGGAAACCTGCTGCCCCAGGCTTTTCCGTCCGGATGCCGCGACGACGGCCCGGTCGAACCCTGGCAGCCGCCGAGCACGTTCGGGACCACGACGAAGAATTCATCCGTGTCGATCGCCTTACCCGGACCGATCAGGCCGTCCCACCAGCCAGGGCTGACGTGGCCTTCCTCCGCGGGACCGACGGCGTGACTGTCGCCGGTCAGCGCGTGCTCGACGAGAATCGCGTTGGAGGCACTGGAATTCAGTGTTCCCCAAGTCTCGTAGGCGAGGGTGAAACGCAGTTCCGGTCCGGTTTCGAGCACCTGGACGCCGGCGACGAACCGGCGCCGTCCAGGCGGATCTCCCTCCCGCCACGCACCGGTGCCGGGAGGGAGATCGGGAGCCTGCGTCACAAAGCCGCCTTGGCCGCCCGGAATCCAGCCTCGAGGTCGGCCTTGAGGTCCTCGATCCCTTCCAGTCCGACGGCGAGCCGGACGAGCCCCGGCGTGACACCGCTCGCCCGCTGCTCCTCCGGGGCGAGCTGGCTGTGCGTCGTCGAGGCGGGGTGCACGATCAGGCTGCGCACGTCACCGATGTTGACCAGCTGGCTGTGCAGTTCCGTACCGTCCACAAAGGCCCGGCCGGCTTCGACACCGCCACGCAGGTCGAAGGACAGGACGGCGCCCGCGCCCTTCGGCAGGTACTTCTTCGCCGCCTCGTGATACGGGCTCGACGGAAGCCCGGCGTAGTACACCTTCTCGACCTCGTCGCGTTGCTCCAGCCATTCGGCCAGCGCCTGCGCGTTGGACACGTGCCGCTCCAGCCGCAGCGACAAGGTCTCGATCCCTTGCAGGATGAGGAAACTGTTCAGCGGCGCGATCGCGGCACCGGTGTCACGCAGGATCTGCACCCTGGCCTTGGCCGCGTACGCTCCGGGGCCGAGCGCCTCCCAGTACTTGAGGCCGTGATAGCTCGGATCGGCCTCGTTGAACCCGGGGAAGCGCGCGGGATCCTTGCCGAAGTCGAAGGTTCCGCCGTCGACGAGTACGCCCGCGACCGTAGTGCCGTGGCCGCCGAGGTACTTGGTGGCCGAGTGGACCACGACATCGGCGCCGTGCTCGATCGGGCGGACGAGGTACGGCGTCGGCACGGTGTTGTCCACCACCAGCGGGACACCCGCTTCGTGCGCGGCGTCGGCGACCGCGCGGATGTCGAGCACGTTGCTGCCCGGGTTGGCCAGCGTCTCGGCGAAGAACAGCTTGGTGTTGGGCCGGACAGCGGCTTTCCACTGCTCGATGTCGTCCTGGTCCTCGACGAACGAGACCTCGATGCCGAGTTTCGGCAGCGTGTAGTGGAAAAGGTTGTAGGTACCGCCGTAGAGCGAGGGGCTGGAGACGAAATGGTCACCCGCGTTCGCGAGGTTGAGGATGGCCGCCGTCGTCGCCGCGGATCCGGAGGCGAACGCCAGCGCCGCGACACCGCCTTCGAGCGCGGCGAGGCGCTGTTCCAGGACGTCCTGCGTCGGGTTGTTGATCCGGGTGTAGATGTTGCCCGGCTCGGCGAGGCTGAACAGATCGGCGCCGTGCTGGGTATCGCGGAACACGTACGAGGTGGTCTGGTAGATCGGGGTCGCCCGCGCACCGGTGGCGGTGTCCGGCGCGGCGCCGGCGTGGATCTGCTTGGTCTCGAACGACCATCCGTCCGCGCTCATCGCGATTCTCCTAGCGGTTCAAGGGTTTCGGCTGTTGTGACCGAAGCTAGCTCCGCCGGACGGAGCACCCAACCACTCTCAGGAGGTGGGAATCTTCTCCTGCAGGGCGAACCGGTTGCCCTCGGAGTCGACGAACATCGCCCACCAGCCCCACGGCTGTTTCTCCGGACGAGCCGGGAACTCCACCCCCTTCGCCGAAAGCTCCTCGTACGTCTTTTCGATGTCGTCGGCGTAGAAGAAGAAATTGGCCGTCGGCAATTCGTCTCGCACTTCGAACCGCTTCAGGTCCTCCGGGGCGGTGCTCAGGATGAGCGTCGTCGCACCATCGGCGGAACCGACCTCGACCCAGCGGTTCCCCTTGTCGTCGTAGGGCACGTCGGTGGTGATCTCGAATCCGACGACCTCGGACCAGAACCTCTTCGCCCGCTCCTGGTCGGTCACCCCGACGACGATCTTGTGCACGCCCTGAATCGCCACAGCCGACTCCTTGTATCCATCATGGATATAACGAGACCGGAGTGTATGCTCCTCGGATGGCCGACGGCAACCCGCAGCTCACCCCCGCGGCGTTCCAGACCCTGCTGGCGCTCGCGAACGGCAAAGGCGGCCGCGCGCACGGGTACGCGATCATGGGTTTCGTCGACGAAGTGAGCGGCGGGGCCGCCCAGCTCGGACCGGGGACGCTGTACCGGACGCTGGCCCGGCTCGTCGCCGACGGCCTGGTCGAGGAGGCTCCCGACGCGAGCGAAGACCAGCCCCACGACTCACGCCGCCGCTACTACCGGCTGACCGGCGCCGGTCGCGACGTCGCCACCCGCGAGGCGGAGCTACTGAGCAGGTTCGTCGCCGTGGCCGGCCGGGCCGGCCTGCTGAAGCGGGCGGAGTCGGCGTGAACCGGCCACTCGGCTTGGTGCCGCATCTGTTCGTCAAGGACGTGGACGCGTCACTTTCCTTCTACGGCAAGGCCTTCGGCGCGGTCGAGCTGTTCCGCAACGTACTGCCGGACGGCGTTGTGCTGTTCGTGGAACTCGCCGTCGGAGACGCGCGGCTGCTGGTGAGCCAGGAGATCCCGCGGCTGGAGGCACCGGTCGAGGAGATGTTCTTCGGCGAGCGCTACGGCCGGATCGTCGATCCCGACGGGCACCGGTGGGCGCTGACGACCAAACGGGAGCAGTACACCCCCGAGGACATCGACGCGAGGACCCCGCGCGAGGTCTGACGTGTGCGGTGGTCCCGACTGCTGGACAATCGCCGCATGGTTTCCGTGCGCAGCGTTGTCGACCGGGTGGGGCCGACGCTGTTGCACGCCCTCCAGGTCCCCGAGGAGTCCCCGGCGGTCGGCGACGTCGTCATCGCCGAACCCGGCAACACCCTCGCCGCGGGCGACCTCGTCCTCGGCGTCGCGATCACCGAGACGTCGGACGCCGCCGAACTCGTCAAGCTCAGCGCGTCGAAAGGGGCCGCCGCGGTCCTGCTGAAGCCTCCGCTCGCGGCGAAACCGTCGGTCAAGCGGGCGGCGAAGTCGGCGGACATCGCGTTGATCGAAGTGCGCTCGGCGACGTCATGGGCCCAGCTGGTCTGGCTGCTCAGGACCGTCCTCGACGCGCTCGCCGACGAGTCCGACGCGCTGGAGGACGGCGGCGGGCCCGGTTCCGGCGACCTCTTCCGGCTCGCCGACGCGGTCGCTTCCGTCGTCGA
Organism: Amycolatopsis sp. NPDC033938; assembly: GCF_055575975.1. Lineage (NCBI taxonomy): Bacteria > Bacillati > Actinomycetota > Actinomycetes > Pseudonocardiales > Pseudonocardiaceae > Amycolatopsis > Amycolatopsis sp. NPDC033938. Next base: position 238,640 of record NZ_JBVIRO010000008.1, on the reverse strand, counting down.
CGCGCCCGTCACCATCGAGGACACCAACTCGCGGGTGCTCGCCTACTCGGCCCGGCAGGACCTGACCGACTCCGCGCGCGTCTCCACGATCATGGGCCGCCGCATCCCCGACGACGTGCTCGCGCGGTTCCGCTCGCGAGGGGTGTTCCGGGAGCTTTCCCGTGGACGGCAAACGATCTTCGTGCCCGCGCAGCGCGACGGCACGCTGCCGCGGCTCATCGTGCCGATCCGGATGGGCGGGGAACTGCTGGGGTCGATGTGGGCGGTCGTCGCGGGTCCGGTCTCCGACGAACGCGCCGCCGCTTTCGCCGACGCGGCGCCCGTCGTCGCGCTGCACCTGCTGCGCCGTCGCGCGCACACCGATTCGCAACGGCGGGTGTCGGCCGAACTCCTGCGTGCCGTACTCGAAGGGAAGGCCAGCCCGCGCAAGGCGATCGCCGAACTCGACTTGTCCGAGGAGCCGCACCGCGTCGTCGTCATCGAGGTCTCCGGCGGCGACGGTCGCGACGACGAGGGGCTGCGGCTCGCCCTCCTCGAACGGATCTCCCAGGGCGTCGGCAGACGACCGGTGGCCACCGAACTCGGCGGCGTGCTCTACGCCGTCGTCCCGGACGGCGACGGCTGGGACGAACTCCGGGCCGCGCTCGAAGCCCTCCCGGGGTCGCGCCGCGGCGGCACCCCTCGGGCGGCCGCCGGTTCGGCCTGCGAGATCGGGGAACTCGCGACCTCTCGCGCACAGGCCGACGAAGCGTTGGGCCTGCTACGCGCCAAGCTCGTCCCCGGCCGCGTCGTGGTCTTCGAGGAGGCGTGGACAGCCCTTTCGCTGCATCGCGGAGCGACGGCGGCGAGTACGGCGAAGGTGGCGGAACTCGGCCCGCTCGGCCTGTTGCGCGCGCACGACGAAGCCCACGAGAGCGGCTACGTCGACACGCTCTACCAGTGGCTCCGGTACCCCGGCGATCCCCGCGCGGCCGCGAAGGAACTCCGGATCCATCCCAACACCCTCCGGTACCGCATGCGGCGGCTGCTCGACCTCGTCCCGCTGGACCTCGACGATCCCGATGTCCGGCTGGCGTTGCTCACGCAACTCGTTTCGCTCCGGTGGAGCTGATTCAACTACAAACCACTCGATATCGAACACTTTGTAGTGCGACAAAATTGTGCGCCGACGTCATGAAAGGGTCTTTCAGGACGTAAAACGTCTCGAAAGACCCTTTCATGACATCCGGTGGCTAGTGGGCGCTGGCGCGATATCCATCCTCAATGGTCTGACGTACCGCGGCGAGCAGATCCGCACCCGGATAAAGCGGCAAAAGCACACCGGGGCCGCCGTCAACCCGCAGCGCGGCTTCGTAGCCATGCCCGGGAGTTTCGACCAGACCCACGATGACATCCGCCGGATTGCCTTCGGTGTCGACGGTGCGGACGCGCCGCTCCCGCCGCCAGTCCTGATTTGTCATGCGCAACAGAATGGCAGCTTACCGGCCAGTAAGATCAACATCTTGACTCGATCGTGCTGCATTTACCGATCCGCAGGTTGCACGACCGCGCTCACCCCCAGCGAACGCGGCCGTGCGTCAAACCCGATAACCGAGGTCGTCCGCGACGAATCGCTTCGGCACCATCCGGATCCAGACGGTCCCTTTCACCTCGGGATCATCGTGCAGGTACGAACGAAATCGCGCATCCCATTTGTGCTCGTCCGGCCCGAGATACCGGCTCAGCAGCCGCCGTCCACGAGGGACGTCGAACGGCAGCACCTCCGCATCGCCTCGCGCGAGCACCTGCTTGACCACGCCGGAACCGACGTCGCAGACATCGACCGTCAGCGCGATCGCCGGTGACTCGCGGACGAGACCGGCCAGGCGCGCCCACGGTCCGGTGAGGATCCAGAAGGCACGGTTCTCCCACAGATACCAGGTCGGGCGCACGGTCGGCCCGGCTGTGGCGACCCTCGCCGTGAGCGGACCGGCGAGGAATTCGTCGACGTCGAACATCAGACCTCGAGCAGCGTCTTGCCGACCGTGCCCCGCGACTGCATCACCGCGTGCGCGTCCGCCGCCCGTTCGAGCGGGAACCGTTGACCGATCACGGGTTCCAACCGCCCCGCCGCGGCTTCGGCGAGGGCGGACTCGGTGAACGCCCGCATTTCCGCGGGCCCGCCGAACTGCCGGACCAGCGTGACCCCGCGTGCGACGGCGTCCTCTTCGGACACCTCGGCCCAGACGCCGCTCGACAAGCCGTAGAGCAGCATCCGGCCACCGGGCCTCAGCAACCCGAACGACGTCGTCCCGATCTCGCCGCCGACCCCGTCGAACACGACGTCGACCTCGCCGGCCTTCGCCGCCCAGTCCGGTTCGCGGTAGTCGACCGCCAGATCGGCTCCGCGTGTCCGGACGTGCTCGGTCTTCGCGGGACCGCCTGCCGCGCCGACGACCTCCGCGCCCGCCGCCTTGGCGAGCTGGACCACCAGTCCGCCGACGCCCCCGGCCGCGGCCTCGACCAGTACGCGCTCCCCTGGCTGGATCTTCGCGGCGGTCACGAGCGCCGTCGCCGTCCGGCCGTCGGCAAGGATCGCCACCGCCGCGTCGAGGGCCAGGCCGTCCGGGACCTCGAAGACGGCATCGGCGGCGACTGCGACGCGCTGCGCGTACGCCCCGGAGCCTCCTGTCGAGGTCACGACGCGTTTCCCGGCCAGACCGGGATCGACCCCTTCGCCGACCTTGCTGATCACACCGCCGACACCGTTGCCCGGGATCATCGGCAGCTCCACGCGGAACGGCCCGCCGCCGGCACGGACCTGTGTCTCGACGAACGTGATGTTGGCGTACGCCACCTCGATCAGCACCTGGCCCGCTGCCGGGACCGGATCGGGGGCATCGCCCGCGACGAGCACTTCGGGCCCGCCGAACTCTTTCAACCACACGGCTCTCATGTGACACAAGGTGCAAGCTCAAGTTCGGTAGAGGTCAAGCGGCTGTGCGGAGAGAACCATGATCGGCTCACGAGATTGTCGCGCGCGCACGATGACACCGCCGTCCGGGTGCATCACCGTGAGTGGCAGCACCTTCTAGTAAACCGCCGCAGGAGGCCACAGTGCGTATCGCCGTCCCCCGTGAAATCAAGAGGCACGAATACCGGGTGGCGCTCACCCCGGCGGGCGTGCACGAACTGACCGGGCGCGGCCACGACGTCTTCGTCGAGACCGGTGCCGGCCTCGGCTCGTCGATCACCGACGAGGAGTACGTCGCCGCGGGCGCGAAGGTCCTCGCGACGGCGGAGGAGACCTGGTCCGAGGGCGAACTCGTGCTCAAGGTCAAGGAGCCGATCGCCGAGGAGTACCCGCGGCTGCGGCGCGACCAGGTGCTGTTCACCTACCTGCACATCGCCGCCGACCGGCCGCTGACCGACGCGCTGCTGGCCGCGGGCACCACCGCGATCGCGTACGAGACGGTGCAGACCCCGAACCGCGCGCTGCCGCTGCTCGCGCCGATGTCGGAGGTCGCCGGGCGGCTGGCGCCGCAGGTGGGCGCGTTCTCCCTGATGAAGCCCAGCGGTGGCCGCGGCGTGCTGCCCGGCGGGATCCCCGGCGTGCACCCCGCGCGCGTGGTCGTGATCGGAGGCGGTGTCGCCGGTCTCAACGCGGCACGGGTCGCGCTCGGCCTCGGCTCCGACGTCGAAATCCTCGACACGAACGTCGACCGGCTCCGCCAGATCGACAACGACTTCGGCGGCCGCATCCGCACGGTGACCTCGAACGCGCTGTCGGTCGAGCAGGCCGTGCTGGAGGCCGACATGGTCATCGGCGCGGTGCTCGTGCCCGGCGCGAAGGCGCCGAAGCTGGTCTCGAACGACCTCGTTTCGCGGATGCGCCCGGGCAGTGTGCTGGTGGACATCGCGATCGACCAGGGCGGTTGCTTCGCCGACTCGCGGCCGACCACGCACGACGAGCCGACCTACAAGGTCCACGAGTCGGTGTTCTACTGCGTCGCGAACATGCCGGGCGCGGTCCCGCGTACGTCGACCTACGGGCTGACCAACGTGACGCTGCCGTACGCCGTCCAGCTGGCGGACCACGGCTGGCAGAAGGCGCTGCAGGCCGACGCTTCGCTGGCGAAGGGCCTCAACACCCACGATGGCGCCCTGACGAACGCGCCGGTCGCTGCCGCGCACGGCCTGCCCGCCACCGATCTGGCCACCGTCCTGGCCTGACCCTCAAGCCACACTCCGACGCGAGGGACCTTTGCCACCCCAGTGCGAAGGTCCCTCGCTCCTCTGCGCGTGAAGGCCCCCTTCCCTCGGCTGAGCCGAGGGAAGGGGGCCTTCACGCGCAAAGCCGCCCCACTACCCACTCCCGGCCAGGGCGCCCCGCGCCCGAGGCCGCCCCACTCGCTCACCAGGCCAGGGCGCTCCGCGCCCGAGGCCGACCCACTCGAGACCGCAGCCGAACGCACCGTGGGGGCTCCGGGGGCTCGGCCCCCGGGGGATACGACGAAGCCCCACCTCAGGGAAGACGCGCCAGCGTCGACCAAGGTGGGGCAAAGGGGCTGAGGGCGGCCCGCTCAACCAGCCTGGGGGTCACTGGGAGCGGGCCGCCTCCTACATCGTAGGTAATAAGTCGCCGTCGCGCTGCATGAGGTTGCCATGTCGTTCGGATTATTTCTTCACAGACCATCGCCCCGGCCGGTGAAGATTTTTGCTCCGCGCCGCAAAACCGGTAGTCAGCGACCATTCGGCCCAGTGTCGGCTGCGCTGAGGGACGGAGCCGTCACCCCATCGAACGTGACGAAGGTCGCTTTCGGCGGATTGACCCCTTCCTCGGGTGCGGACTCACCGGGTGAGGCAGGATGTCGCGTGATCGGCCTTCGTCAACAAAAGGGGACGGTATGCACGACGGCAGTGGCCGCATCGCGGTGCAGAACCTGAGCAAGCAGTTCGGTGCGGTCAACGCGGTCCAGAATCTGAGCTTCACGGTGGAGCCGGGTTCGGTGACCGGTTTTCTGGGGCCCAACGGGGCTGGGAAGACCACGACGCTCCGGATGCTGCTCGGGCTGGTGACGCCCACGAACGGCACGGCGACCATCAACGGGCGCCCGCACGACCAGCTGGGGAATCCGGCCAGGGTCGTCGGCTCGGTGCTGGAGAACGAGGGCTTCCACCCGGGACGTACGGCGCGGAATCACCTGCGCGTGTACTCGGCGGCGATCGGGATGCCGGATCAGCGGGTGGACGAGGTTCTGGGCCTGGTCGGCCTGTCGTCCGCGGCGGACCGCAAGGCCGGCGGGTTCTCGCTCGGTATGCGGCAGCGGCTGGCGCTGGCGACGGCGTTGCTGGGGAATCCGCAGGTGCTGGTGTTGGACGAGCCCACGAACGGTCTCGACCCCGAAGGCATCCTGTGGCTTCGGAACTTCCTGCGCGCCTACGCGCGTGAAGGACGCACGGTGCTGGTCTCGAGCCACCTGCTGAACGAGGTGGAGCAGACGATCGACCAGGTCGTGATCATCAGCCAGGGCATGACGCGCTACAACGGCTCGCTGGACCAGTTGCGCAAGAGCAACCAGTCGCGCGTGCTGGTGCAGTCCGCGGACGCGAACGGCCTGGTCGCGGCGATGCAGGAAGCGGGCATCACGCAGGTTTCGCCGATGCCGGACGGCCGGGTCGCGGTCTCCGGTGCGACGGTGCAGCAGATCGGTGACATCTCCGCCAAGGCGAGCATCGCCGTCTACGGCATGCAGGAGGAGACCGCGGATCTGGAGCGGATGTTCTTCCAGCTGACCCAAGGGCAGTACGCCGCGCCTCAGCCCGGCATGCAGGGCCCGCCGCCGGGCTACCAGGGTCCGCCCCCGGGTTACCAGGGCCCGCCGCCCGGTTACCAGGGTCCGCCGCCGGGTTATGCCCCGCAGAACACCCCGCCGCCCGGGTTCGCGCCGCCGAACACGCCGCCGCCCGGGTTCGCTCCGCCGCAGCAACAACAGCAGCAACAGTTCCAGCAGGGCCAGCAGCCCCAGCAACAGCAGTACCAGCAGGCGCCGCCTCAGCAGGCGCAGCAGGGCCAGAACGAGGGCTGGGGAGGCCAGGGCTGATGGGCAACCTGATCAAGGCGGAGTTCCGCAAGACGCTCACGCTCAAGGCGTGGTGGGCGCTGATGATCCCCGCGGTGGTCTTCGCGTTCGCGTTCGCCCTGTTCTGGGGCATGGTCACCAACGACTTCAGTGACTTCCTCGGGCGCTCCGACACCCGTGAGCTGACCGAGGCGCTCGGCATCTCGACCGGCGAGCTGCCCGTGGGCCTGCTCGCGCTCGGGCACGGCATCAACATCGGCACGATGATCCCGATCATCTTCGGTGTCTTCGCGCTCGCCGGTGAGTACACGAAGAAGACGATCACCACGACGTTCCTCACCGCCCCGAACCGGGTTTCGGCGCTGAGCGCGAAGATGATCACCTACGTCGCGTGGGGCGCGATCTACGGTGTGATCATCGTGGCCGCGGCGAGCCTCGGCACCGTGATCACGGTCGACAGCGAACGCCTGCCGACGGCGGGTCAGTGGCTGGGCGTGCTCGGCGCCGGTGTCCTCGCGACGATCCTCGCGACCCTGTTCGGTATCGGGGTCGGCGCGGTGTGGCGCAGTGTCATCGGCAGCATCATCACGCTGACGATCTGGATGCTCGTCGTCGAGAACGTCCTGGTGTTCGTCTCGTTCGGCGCGTGGGACATCACGTGGCTCGGCGGGGTCCTGCCGAACGGCACGGTCAACGGCATCGTGGGCGCCATCGGCGCGGAAGCGTTCGGTGCCGCCGGGGTGAAGGTGCCGGGTCTGCAGGACGAGACGGCGTGGGCGCTGCAGTACGCGGCCGGTGCCCCCGGCGCGTTCTCGTGGTGGGCTTCCGCGCTCATCTTCTTCGGCTGGACGATGATCTTCTTCCTCGCGGGCTGGGCCGTGAACCAGAAGAAGGACATCACGTAAGTCGCAGCCCACACGCGCCATGAAAGGTCCTTTCCTTGCAAATTTTGCAAGGAAAGGACCTTTCATGGCGTTCGGCCCTGCGCGAACCGGCCGAGCTTGTCGGTACCGGCGCCTAGGCTGGCGGGGTGACTACTGCTCCACCTCGCCCGCGTCAAGCCAGCCCGGCTCGTGAGACGGCCCCGGTGCCCACCGGAGGCTGGATCCGGCGGCTGGCCGCTTCGTGCTGGAAACACCCCTGGCTGGTCGTTCTGTCGTTGGGCGCGGCGATCATCGGCGTCGGCCTCCAGGCCGCCGGTCCCCTGCTGATCCGCGAAGCGCTCGACGACGCCGTCGCGGGCGAAACCTCCCGCCTCGGTCTGCTCGCCGCCGTGATGGCGGTGGTGCAGGTGCTGACCTTCGGCAACGCCTTCGCCCGCCGGTACGTCGGCGGACGGCTGGCCCTCGACGTGCAGCACGATCTGCGCCGCCAGGTGTTCAACGCGGTCTCCCGGCTCGACGGCGGCAAACAGGACGCGCTGCGCACCGGTCAAGTCGCCTCGCGCGCGATCTCGGATCTGCAGCTGGTCACCTCGGTCCTGATGCAGGTGCCGCTCTCGGCGGGGTCGGTGATCTTCGCGCTGCTGTCGCTGGGCGCGATGCTGTGGATGTCCCCGACGCTGACCCTGATCGCGATGGTGGTCGCCCCGGCGATCGCGATCATCATGGCGGTGAGCCGGAAGCGGCTGTTCCCCGCGACGTGGGCGGCGCAGCAACGCGCGGCCGATGTCGCTCAGCAGGTCGAGGAGACCGTCACCGGCGTACGCGTCGTGAAGGGCTTCGGCCAGGAGGCACGCGAAGTCGCGAAGCTGGAAAACACGGCGAAGAAGCTCTTCGCCGAACGCATGCGCGCCGCACGGCTGTCCTCCCTGCCGACGGCCACGACGGCCGCGCTGCCCGCCGCCGGTCAGGTTGCGGTGCTGGCGGTCGGTGGCGTACTCGCACTGAAGGGCGAGGTCAGCCTCGGCACCTTCCTGGCTTTCGCGACCTACCTGTCCATCCTGATCGGCCCGGCCAGGATGATCTCCAGCCTCGTCGTCCAGGCCCAGTTGACCAGGGCCGGAGCGGAACGGGTCAACGAACTGATCGACGCGCAGCCGGACGTCGTCGACAGCCCCGACGCGCGGCCACTGCCCGAGGGCCCGCTCGGCGTCCGGCTGGAGGATGTCTCCTTCGGTTACACGCGGTCGGATCCCGTGCTCGACGGCCTCACGCTGGAGGCCCGGCCGGGTGAAACGCTCGCCCTGGTCGGCACGGCGGGTTCGGGGAAGTCGACGATTTCGCTGCTGCTGCCCCGGTTCTACGACGTGCACAGCGGTTCGGTCCAGGTCGGCGACCTCGACGTCCGCGACGTTCGCCAACACGACCTGCGCAGCGCCATCGGCGTGGTCTTCGAGGAGGCGTTCCTGTTCTCCTCCTCGGTGCGCGACAACATCGCCTACGGCAGGCCGGACGCGAGCGACGAAGAGATCAGGGCGGCCGCGCGGGCGGCGGAAGCGGACGAGTTCATCCAGCGGCTCCCCGACGGTTACGACACCCTCGTCGGCGAGCGCGGCCTCACCTTGTCCGGCGGCCAGCGGCAACGGCTCGGCCTGGCCAGGGCGTTGATGACCGATCCGCGCGTGCTGGTCCTCGACGACGCGACCTCGGCCATCGACACGGTCACCGAAGCGGCGATCTACGACACGCTGCGTTCGGTCACCGCGAGCCGGACGACCCTGCTGATCGCGCACCGCCGCTCCACCCTCGCCCTCGCCGACCGGATCGCCGTCCTGGACAAGGGCCGCGTCGTCGACGTCGGCACCGAAGAGGAACTGCTGGCGCGGTGCCCGCTGTTCCGCGAACTCGTCGCGGGTCCGGGCGACGACGTCGAGGAACCGCATCGCTGTGAAGGCCTCGACTGCGGCCCCGCGGGGATCACCCCCGCCCTGTGGCCACGGCAGGAAGACGCCGACGAGCTGGCGGGCGAGCGGCGGAAGGGCACCGGCGGCGAATGGGAGGTCGACCTCCCACCGAGCGGCGAACTCCTCGAAGGCGTCCGGAAACTGCCGCCCGCCACGGACACCCCGCGGTTGCCGGGCACCGACGTCACCGCGCCCGAACCGAGGTTCCGCCTCGGCCGTCTGCTGAAACCGGTGCGGGGCCCGCTCGCCGTGGTGATCGGGCTGGTCGCCGCCGACGCGCTGGCCACCATCGCGATGCCCGCGCTGTACCAGCACGGCATCGACAACGGCGTGCGCGCCGGGGCGGAGACGGTGATCTGGCTGGCCGCCGGGATCGGCGCGCTGGTGATCCTCGCGGACTGGCTGGTGGTCTACCTCCAGACCAAGATGACAGCGCGGGTCGGCGAGACAGTGCTGTATTCGCTGCGCGTGCGCAGTTACGCGCATCTGCAGCGGCTGGGGCTCGACTTCTACGAACGCGAACTGTCCGGGAAGATCATGACCCGGATGACGACCGACGTCGACGCGCTCTCGACGTTCTTGCAGACCGGCGTCGCACAGGCCGTGGTCAGCGCGCTGACGCTGGTCGGTATCGCGGCGGCGCTGATGATCACCGACATCGGGCTGGCCGCGTACGCGCTCGCGGTGCTCCCCATCCTCATCGTGGCGACGGTGATCTTCCGCCGCGCCTCCTCGAAGGCGTACACCGAAGCGCGGGAACGCGTCAGCGTGGTCAACGCGGACATGCAGGAGAACGTGAGCGGGCTGCGGGTCGCGCAGGCGTACACGCGCGAAGAGCGGACGGCGGAGAAGTTCGCTTCCCGCAGCGACGAATACCGGCGTTCGCGGCTACGCGCGCAGCGCTATGTCGCGACGTACTTCCCTTTCGCGGCAATGCTTTCCGGACTCGCCGAGGTCGTCGTGCTGATCGTCGGCGCGAACCGGGTCGCGACGGGCACCCTGTCGGCCGGTGTGCTGGTGGCTTTCCTGTTGTACCTGGGCCAGTTCTTCTCCCCGATCCAGCAGCTGTCGTCGGTCTTCGACGGCTATCAGCAGGCGAGGGTCGGCCTGTCCCGCATCGGTGATCTGTTGCGTACGCCGACTTCCGTTCCCGAAGCGGAGAACCCGGTCGCGGTCCCGGAGCGGCTGCGGGGCGAGGTCTCCTTCAAGGACGTCGATTTCGCTTACTCCGCGTCGGACGAGCCCGCACTGACGGGACTTTCGCTGGAGGTTTCGGCTGGCGAGACCGTCGCCTTGGTCGGGGCGACGGGCGCCGGGAAGTCGACGGCGGTGAAGCTCGTCGCCCGGTTCTACGACGCGACAGGCGGCGTGGTCCGGATCGACGGAACCGACATCCGCGAATACGACCTGACCGCGCTGCGGGCGCGGATGGGCGTGGTGCCGCAGGAAGCGCATCTGTTCTCGGGAACCGTCGCGGACAACGTGCGCTACGGCAAGCCTTCCGCGACGGACGCGGAGGTCGAGGAAGCGGTCCGGTCCGTCGGCGCACTGGACGGGGTCGCCGCCCTCCCCGCCGGTTTCCACCAGCCCGTCGGTGAACGCGGACGGTCGCTTTCGGCCGGGCAGCGGCAGCTCGTCGCTCTCGCCCGCGCCGAACTCGTCGACCCGGACGTCCTCCTGCTCGACGAGGCGACCGCGGCCCTCGACCCGTCCACCGAAGCCGCCGTCCTGCGCGCGACGGAACAACTCGCGCGCCGCCGCACGACGTTCGTCGTCGCGCACCGCCTCGCCACCGCCGCCAAGGCCGATCGGATCGTGGTGCTGGACCACGGCCGGATCGTCGAACAGGGCACGCACACCGAACTGGTGGCGGCCCGTGGGCACTACGCGCGCCTGTGGTCCCTGGGCTGACGACGATGCCCCGCATTCAGTCCTCTGAACGCGGGGCATCGCCTCACACGGTCGCGAGGTCGAGCTGGAACTGGGGTCCGGGAGCCGCCGGTTCCCAGCCGCGTTCCAGCGCCAGCCGGATCGCCAGCGCGACGTCCGAAGGCAGTACCGCCTTCGACGGCACTCCCATGTAGTTCAACGGATGCGCGTGGTCCGTCTGGACCACCAGCACCGCACCCCGGGCGTCTTCGAGTTCCACCGCGTACGAAAGAAAACAACCTTCGTCCTGTGCGTGGGTCGGTTTCCGCCGGATGTTCCACCGATAACCGGTCTCGTCGACCACGATCCGTCGCGAACCCTTGCGCAGCAATGCCATGGGCTCAGCATGCCCCGGCGGGCAAGGGAATTTCGGTCGCGCGCGAACCCTCACGCGTGTCACGCTGCTGGGGAAATGAACGAAGAAATCCCGGCGCGGCAGATCCGCGCCGCTTACACCGAAACCACGATCCGCGTCTATCAGGCGTACTCGCCGGCCATCGCCGACGCGGCGCTGAAGGCTGGCACGTTCGCGCCGCCGTTCAAACGCGAACGGATGACCTGGATCAAGCCGTCCTTCCTGTGGATGGCGTACCGCTGCGGCTGGGCGGCCAAGCCCGGCCAAGAACGCGTACTCGCCCTCGACATCACTCGCGAGGGCTTCGCCTGGGCACTCGACCACGCGGCGCTCAGTCACTACGACCCCGACGTCCATCCCGACCGGGAGACGTGGCGCCGCCAGGTCAAGGCCAGCCCGGTCCGCGTCCAATGGGACCCGGAACGCGGCATCCGGCTCGGTCCACTGAAGCACCGCTCGCTCCAGATGGGGCTGAGCGGCGAGGCCGTCGATCGCTATGTCGACAAATGGATCACCGCGGTCACCGACATCACCCCGACCATGCGCGACATCGGCGCGCTCGTCGCCGCGAACCGCATCGACGAGGCCGAAGCGCTGCTACCCGCGGAGCGTCCGTACACCGCTTAAGACCGCCAGGCGAGGCCGCTCATCCCGGCCGCTTCCAGGTCCCGCTCCGACGCCCACCGGAAGGTCCCCGGCCGGACGTGCACCCCGGCCGTCACGGCCCAGTCCGGTTCGTCGGGCTCGACGTGCTCCATCTCCTCGAAGTCGGAGAGCGTCGGCCACACCGCGCAGCACGAGTCGCACATCAGCACGACCTTGCCGGATTCGGTGACCAACGGGCGCACTCGCCCCTCGTCCCAGAACGACGGACACTCGTCCAGCCACATCGTCTGCCACCACCTCGCGGGCGACCGGCGGCCGGCACGACACCGGCCGCATCCTCCACCCAGCAAAGCCCGCCGACGTGAACTCCAGGCTGTCCTCCGGCGACGATTTCGCCAAGGTTTCCGGACGAAACAGTGACCTGACCTGCACAGACGGCGACAGCGACAGCAAAGGTCCCCCGCTCCCCCGACTGGTCGCGGGCCCCGTCCGGGGGTGACTCGTTTTCGATCTCTTGATCGAGACAGTGACCCATCACCTAGTGCGCCACGCCTCACACAGGCCAGTTCCATCACACGGCCGCCACCGAGGGGGTTAGCCTGGTAGGCGCATCAGCGGTGTTCAAGATCTCGAGACGGATAGAGGCGAGTCCAAGCCGTGTCCAGCAGCAGCCCTGCGTCACAATTCGGCCCCAACGAGTGGGTCGTCGAGGAAATGTACGACCAGTTCCTCGCCGACCCCACCTCAGTCGATGCCGCCTGGCACGACTTCTTCGCGGACTTCAAGCCAACGCAGGCCGCGCAGACGAAGGCTGACGACGCACGTCAGACCGTCAAGGATGGCCCGGGCACCAACGGCCAGGCCTCCACGCCGTCGCCGCAGACGGTCCGCAACGCCGAGTCCACCGCGAAGCAGACCGCTCCGAAGACGGAGACTAAGGAAGCGCCCGCGAAGCCGGCTCCGAAGACCGAAGCGAAGGCGGCCGCGCCCAAGGCGGCTCCCGCGAAGGCCCCGGCGAAGGCGCCCGCCAAGCCGGTCGAGAAGGACGCCGAGCCGGAGTCCAAGCAGCTCCGTGGCGCCGCGGCCGCGATCGCGAAGAACATGGACGCCTCGCTGTCCGTGCCGACAGCGACGAGTGTGCGCGCCGTCCCGGCGAAGCTGATGGCCGACAACCGCATCGTCATCAACAACCACCTCAAGCGCACGCGCGGCGGCAAGATCTCCTTCACGCACCTCATCGGTTACGCGATGGTCCGTGCGCTGAAGGACTTCCCGAACATGAACCGGCACTACCAGCTGATCGACGGGAAGCCGTTCGCGATCACGCCGGAGCACGTGAACTTCGGTCTCGCGATCGACATGAAGGGCAAGGAAGGCTCTCGCACGCTCGTCGTGGCCTCCATCAAGGCCACCGAGAACATGACCTTCATGCAGTTCTGGCAGGCCTACGAGGACATCGTCAAGAAGGCCCGCACCGGCAAGCTGACCGCCGACGACTTCGCCGGCACCACGATCTCGCTGACCAACCCCGGCGGGATCGGCACCAACCACTCGGTGCCGCGGCTGCAGGCCGGTCAGGGCGCGATCATCGGCGTCGGCGCCATGCAGTACCCGGCGCACTTCGAGGGCACCAGCGAGAAGGCCCTGGTCGACCTCGGCGTCTCGAAGATCATGACGCTGACCTCGACCTACGACCACCGCATCATCCAGGGCGCGGAGTCGGGCGAGTTCCTCAAGCGCATCCACGAGCTGCTGCTGGGCGAAGACGGCTTCTACGACGACGTCTTCACCAGCCTGCGCCTGCCGTACGAGCCGATCCGCTGGGTCGCCGACATCCCGGACGGCCCGGTCGACAAGACCGCGCGCGTGATCGAGCTGATCGACGCCTTCCGCATGCGCGGTCACCTGATGGCCGACACCGACCCGCTGAACTACCGGCAGCGCAGCCACGCCGACCTCGACGTCCTTTCCCACGGCCTGACCCTGTGGGACCTGGACCGCGAGTTCCCGGTCGGCGGCTTCGCCGGCCAGGAGCGGATGAAGCTGCGTGACATCCTCGGGGTGCTGCGCAACTCCTACTGCCGCACCGTCGGCATCGAGTACACGCACATCCTCGACCCCGAAGAGCGCCGCTGGATCCAGGACCGCGTCGAGATCCCGCACGAGAAGCCGGACCCCGCCGTCCAGAAGTACGTGCTCTCGAAGCTCAACGCCGCCGAGGCGTTCGAGACCTTCCTGCAGACCAAGTACGTCGGCCAGAAGCGGTTCTCCCTCGAAGGCGGCGAGACCGCGATCCCGCTGCTGGACACGCTGCTGGACAAGGCCGCCGAGCACGAGCTCGACGAGGTCGTCATCGGTATGCCGCACCGCGGCCGCCTGAACGTGCTCGCGAACATCGTCGGCAAGCCGATCGCGCAGATCTTCCAGGAGTTCGAGGGCAACCTCGACCCGGGACAGGCGCACGGCTCCGGTGACGTGAAGTACCACCTCGGCGCCGAGGGCAAGTACTTCCGCATGTTCGGCGACGGCGAGACCAAGGTGTCGCTGACCGCGAACCCGTCGCACCTGGAGACCGTCGACCCGGTCCTCGAGGGCATCGTCCGCGCGAAGCAGGACATCCTCGACAAGGGCGGCGAGGGCTTCACCGTCCTCCCGGTCCTGATGCACGGCGACGCGGCCTTCGCGGGCCAGGGTGTCGTGGCCGAGACCCTGAACCTGGCGCTGCTGCGCGGTTACCGCACCGGCGGCACCGTGCACGTCATCGTCAACAACCAGGTCGGCTTCACCACCGCGCCCGAGCACTCGCGGTCGAGCCAGTACGCCACCGACGTCGCGAAGATGATCGGCTCGCCGATCTTCCACGTGAACGGCGACGACCCCGAGGCCGCGCACTGGGTGGCCAAGCTGGCCGTCGACTACCGCCAGGCGTTCCACAAGGACGTCGTGATCGACCTGATCTGCTACCGCCGCCGCGGCCACAACGAGGGTGACGACCCCTCGATGACCCAGCCGGCGATGTACGACATCATCGACACGAAGCGTTCGGTCCGGAAGACCTACACCGAATCGCTGATCGGCCGCGGCGACATCTCCGTCGAAGAGGCCGAAGCCGCGTTGCGCGACTTCTCCAGCCAGCTGGAGCACGTTTTCAACGAGGTCCGCGAGCTGGAGAAGCACCCGGCGAAGGCCAGCCCCTCGGTCGAGGAGGAGCAGCAGGTCCCGGCCAAGGTGCCCACGGCGACCACCACCGAGGTCATCGAGCGCATCGGCGACGCGTTCCTCAACGTGCCCGAGGGCTTCACCCCGCACCCGCGGGTCAAGCCGGTCATGGAGCGCCGCCACAAGATGTCCCGCGAAGGCGGCATCGACTGGGCGTTCGGCGAGCTGCTCGCGTTCGGCTCGCTGGCCATGGAAGGCCGCCTGGTGCGGCTGTCCGGCCAGGACTCCCGCCGCGGCACCTTCACCCAGCGCCACTCGGTGCTGATCGACCGCAAGAACGGCCAGGAGTACTCGCCGCTGGCGAGCCTGGCCGAGGGCCAGGGCCGCGTGATGATCTACGACTCGGCGCTGTCCGAGTACGCGGCGGTCGGCTTCGAGTACGGCTACTCCGTGGCCAACTCCGAAGCGCTGGTCATGTGGGAAGCGCAGTTCGGTGACTTCGTCAACGGCGCGCAGACCGTCATCGACGAGTACATCTCCTCCGGTGAGGCCAAGTGGGGCCAGCTGTCGGACGTCGTGCTGCTGCTGCCGCACGGCCACGAGGGCCAGGGCCCGGACCACACCTCCGGCCGCATCGAGCGTTTCCTCTCGCTGTGCGCGGAAGGCTCGATGACCGTCGCGGTGCCGTCGACCCCGGCGAACTACTTCCACCTGCTCCGCCGCCACGCGCTCGACGGAGTCAACCGGCCGCTGGTGGTCTTCACCCCCAAGTCCATGCTGCGCAACAAGGCGGCGACTTCGGCGGTCGAGGACTTCACCGGCCAGTCGAAGTTCATGTCGGTCATCGACGACGCCGTCGTCGACCCGTCGAAGGTGCGCAAGGTCCTGCTGACGTCGGGCAAGCTGTACTGGGAACTGGTGGCCGAGCGGACGAAGCGCGAGGCGAACGACATCGCGATCGTGCGCGTCGAGCAGTACTACCCGCTGCCGAAGAAGAAGCTGGTGGCGGCGCTCGAGCGCTACAACGGCGCGCCCGCGGTCTGGGTCCAGGAGGAGCCGGAGAACCAGGGTGCGTGGCCGTTCTTCGGCCTGAACCTGCCGCGGAAGCTCCCGGAGGTGTTCTCCAGCCTGGACGTCGTCTCGCGGCGCCCGATGGCGGCACCGTCGGCCGGTTCGTCCAAGGTGCACGAGGTCGAGCAGAAGGCGCTGATCGCGCGGGCCTTCGACTGAGCCACCGATCGCCTGACGTGAGCTGAAAGGGCCCTTCACCGCATCCCACGCGGTGAAGGGCCCTTTCGCTGCGTCTGATGCGGGGAAAGCGTCCTTCAGCCCCCGGTGTCGAAAACGGTGGGTCCCGTTCGTGTAGGGGGAAACGAACGAAGGAGACACCATGAAGACCCTGCTCGACGGCCTCAAACTTCCCGAATCCGCCCGCTGGCACGACGGCCGCCTGTGGCTCGCGAACTGGGGAACCGGCCAGATCCTCGCCGTCACGCCCGACGGCGAAAGCGAAGTGATCGCGACCGTGCCGACCGCGATGCCGATCACCTTCGACTGGCTCCCCGACGGCCGCCTTCTCATCGTCGACGGCCCGAACGCCCGGCTGCTCAACGCGGACCTGAGCACCTACGCGGAGCTGAGTCCGGTCGCCTCCCTCTGGAACGAACTCGTCGTCGACAGCCGCGGCAACGCCTACGTCAACGGCTCCAGCGACCTGCAGCAGCCCGGCGTCATCGCCGTCGTCACCCCGGACGGCGAAGTACGCCAAGTCGCCGACGGCATCCTGTTCGGCAACGGCATGGCCATCACCCCCGACGACAAGACGCTGATCGTCGCCGAGTCGTACGGCAACCGGCTCACCGCCTTCGACCTCGCCGAGGACGGCTCGCTGTCCGGCAGGCGCGTGTGGGCCGATCTCGGCGGCGATCACCCCGACGGCATCTGCCTCGATACCGAAGGTGCCGTCTGGTACGCCGACGTGGCGAAGAAGTACTGCGTCCGCGTCCGCGAAGGTGGCGAAGTGCTTCAGAAGGTCGAAGCCGACCGAGGCTGCTTCTCCTGCACGCTCGGCGGCGAGGACGGGGGTTCGCTCTACGTCCTCGCCGCCGAATGGCACGGCTGGGAGAATCCGTTCGGTGATGGGCCAAGCGGGCAGGTCCAGGTCGCGGAAATCGGCTGACCGATCGCGCGGGAGGCCGCCTTCGCGACCGGCACGCTGCCGTGAAGGTCCCCTTACCTACCCTCAAAGTCAATGCCAGGAACTTAAGCGACGGTTCCTGAGGCTCTCCAACTGTCCATAAAGGATTCGCCGAGGGGCGATTCGTCCGATTGATTACCCTTTGCCGGTGTTATCAAGTCCGTGAAGGCCTCCTTGAGGGACTCTGGGTCCCTCAAGGAGGCGTGGTCTTGTGTACCTACGTCTGACCAGCAGATGAGCAGTGATTCGGCGGGCGGTCGAGCGTGTCTGTGAAGGATTTGGGACGTTGAGTGTCCCAAATCCTTCATAGACAGCGGGGATCGTCACCGGTTCGGAGGCTGATCAAGGGCACCTCACTCAGGTCGCCGGTACGGGTGCGAG
Organism: Amycolatopsis sp. NPDC033938; assembly: GCF_055575975.1. NCBI lineage: Bacteria > Bacillati > Actinomycetota > Actinomycetes > Pseudonocardiales > Pseudonocardiaceae > Amycolatopsis > Amycolatopsis sp. NPDC033938. The sequence goes on along the minus strand of NZ_JBVIRO010000008.1, from coordinate 221,106 downwards.
ACCTCCATCAGTAGGTCAACAAATCAGTGCTCGCCAAGGAGGCCTTCACGGACCATCGACACCATCGACCTTCGTCGGCGAACAGTCACTGCCCGAACGGACGGTACGTACTGGAGCCGGGCTACCCGACCTGGGCGAACATGTCCGACACGCGACCGCCCCACCGGCCTTAAGTTCCTGACATTGACCCTCAAAGTAGCGAAGGAGGCCTTCACTACCTGACGACAGGCAAGGGGCCTAACCGATCGCCTCGGAGGTCGCCTTCGCGACCTTCAAGGCGTTCTCCTTGCACACCGTCTGGTTGACCGTCCCGGACGGATTGGGGCCGGTCACGATGATCTCCGCCTCGACATTGCCCTGGTAGAACTTGATCTGGCACTGACTCGCCGAGTCGAGCTTGGCGTAGAGGGCTTTGGTCGCCTTCGCCATGGTGGGAATGAGGACGCCGCCGTCGTTCACGGCGTTCTCGATCGATGCCTTCGCCCAGGCTTCCCCGGCGCCCGAACCCGGCTCCTTCGACTTCGACAGGTACATCCCGACCATCGCCGAAGGCGCGTCCGGTTCGCGCCAGGTGCAGAACGAGCGGGTGTAGGTGATCTCGTTGTTCGAGGTGCTCGCCGGTTCCTCGCCCTTCGGTGTTTCGAGCGGCGGCAGATTCCTCACGCCGCTCCCGATCTTCTGGCAGGTGGGCATCGTGGAGTATTTGTCCGGCGGCCCGGTCTTCTTGGACGACGTCGGCGACGCGGCGGAGGAAGACGGGCCGGAGTCACCGGACAGCAGCAGGAAGGCCCCGACCCCGCCACCGCCGAGCACCACCACCGCGCCGATCACGAGCCCCACGATGAGTCCGGTGTTGGACTTCTTCGGCGGCGGTCCGTAGCCGGGAGGCGGATACCCCGGGTATCCCTGCGGCGGGTACGGCTGCTGAGGTCCCTGCTGATAGGGCGGTCCGGGCTGCATGCGCAGAGATTAAGGCCTCGCCACCGTCCAGATAGGACGAACGCGGCAACTGGGGCCCGAATCACCCTTCGGACACGGGAAGGCCCCCTTCCCAGCAGGAGGAAGGGGGCCTTCACGTACTCCAGGGGTGGATCAGAGGGTCAACGACCAGCTGTTGAGCGTGCCGGTGTCGATCTGGTACACGTCCTGGACCTTCAGCGTCCAGGTGCCGTTCGCGGCCTCGGCCGAGGCGTTGACGGTGTACGTGGTGTTGATGTTGTCGGACGAGTCGTTGCTCGAACCCTTGAGGCGGTACGAGGTGCCGTCCGGCGCGACCAGGTCGATGACCAGGTCACCGACGTAGGTGTGGGTGATGTTCACGGCGACCTTGGTGGTGCCCGAAGCGTTGCGGGCGCAGTTCGCGACGGTGACGGTGCTGGTCACCGCGGCACCCGCGTCGGGGATGGCGACGGGGCTGCTGTTGGTCTGCGTGCCGCAAGGCGTGGGCTCGGGGCCGGGGCCACCACCGGTACCGGTGTAGAGCAGCACGTTCGGCGAACCGGTGCCCGCGTTGGTCACCTTGCCCTTGGTGCCGTTGTTGACCAGTGCGTCGCGGACCTGCTGCGGCGTGGCCGACGGGTTGGCCGAGGCGTACAGGGCCGCCGCGCCGACGACGTGCGGGGTCGCCATCGAGGTGCCGCTGATGGTGTTGGTGCCGTTGTTCAGCCAGTCCGACGTGATGCCGCTGCCCGGCGCGAAGATGTCGAGGCAGGTGCCGATGTTGGAGAAGCTCGACCGCGCGTCCGTGTTCGTCGTCGAGCCGACGGTGATCGCCTCGGGGGTACGGGCGGGCGAGGTGTTGCACGCGTTGGCGCCGTTGTCGTTACCGGCGGCGACACCGTAGGTGACGCCCGCCGCGATCGACCGCTGGACGGCCTGGTCGAGGGTCGCCGAAGCGCCGCCGCCGAGGCTCATGTTCGCGACGGCCGGCTTGACGGCGTTCGCGGTGACCCAGTCGATACCGGCGATGACACCGGCGGTCGTGCCGGAGCCGGAGCAGTTCAGCACGCGGACGGCGACGAGCTTGACGCCCTTGGCCAGACCGTGCGCGGTGCCGCCGATGGTGCCTGCGACGTGGGTGCCGTGGCCGTTGCAGTCCGTGGCGTCGTTGTCGTTGTCGACGGTGTCACGGCCGTGGGTCGCGCGCCCGCCGAAGTCGGGGTGCGTGGTGAGGATGCCGGTGTCGATGACGTACGCGGTGACGTTGGACGCCGTGGTGCTGTAGCTGTACTTCTGGTCCAGCGGAAGGCTCTGCTGGTCGACCCGGTCCTGGCCCCAGGACGGCGGGTTCAGCTGATCCGTCGACGCCGAGACGGTCTGGTTCTGCTCCACGTAAGCCACCGCGGAGTCGGCGGCGAGCCGCTTCGCCTGCTTTTCGGTCAGTGTGCCGGAAAAGCCGCGGACCGACGACGCGAAGGTCTTTTCGACCGTGCCGCCGTGACGGTTCGTCAGGCTCTTCGCCGTGGCTTCGACCGACGAGCCGTCCTTCAGCACGACGATGTAGCTGTCCTTGATCGCCTTCGCGCTGCCGGCGTTGACGATCGAGCCCTCCGCCGCCGAAGCGACGGTGGTGCCACCGAGTGCCGTCAGCACGGCGACGGCCGCGGCGACGCCGAAGGCGGGCAGGCGTCTCTTCAAGGTTCCTAGGGAATTGTTCAAGATATTCCTCCCAGGCAGGGTCGACCCACGGACGTAAGCGTCCGCCGGATCGTTGGGGTGACTCAGAGGTGAAGCGCGTTCCACTTAGGAGCGCAGGCTGAGACTAAGTCGCGGTTTCACCCCAAGGAAGACCTTGCATTACGGACATCTCGGGGGTATTGGACGCGCTTGAAGCGCAGGTCGGGCACCGTTCAGCCCCCGCCTTTAGTCGCGTTTTGCGCCCGTACGGCCCACGAAGAATTGGGGATCCGCACATCCGGTGGTCGCTTTTCCGACCACCGGTCGTTGCGGCGACGTGAAAGTACACACGGATGGCCGCCTACTAAAGTCGCGACCTCGCCGAGCGGAAATCGATTTCCATCCTACCTTCGGATGGAGCATGCTCGTGCGCATGTTGCTCAGACAGGAAACCCCGGCCGACCGCGAGGCGATCCACGCCGTCCACCTGGCCGCTTTCGCGACGCGCAGTGTCCCGGTGGTCGAGGCGAAACTCGTCGACGAGCTCCGTGAAGACGGTGATCTGATCGGCGCACTGTCCATCGTGGCCGAACGGGAAGGCGAAGTCGTCGGGCATGTCTGCTGCAGCCCGGCGTGGCTCGACGAGGACGCGAAGTCGGTCGTCGGCCTCGGTCCGCTCGGTGTGCTGCCCCAGTATCACGCTTCCGGCATCGGCTCGGCGCTCGTGCACGCGGCGCTCGGCGCGGCCGACGCGCTCGGTTACGGCGCCGTGGTCCTGCTCGGCGATCCGCGCTACTACTCCCGGTTCGGCTTCGTACTCGCCGAACAGCACGGGATCACGCCGCCGGTCGCGGAATGGGCGCCGTATTTCCAGGTCCGCACGCTCCGCGCGTACGACCCCGCTCTTCGGGGCGCGTTCCGCTACTCACCCGCCTTCGAACGCCTCTAGCCGACTACGCGTTCAGGAGGGGGCGAGGAGGTTGTTCCGCCGCAGGAACTCCTCGGCGACGTCGAGCGGGTTGCGCTTCTCCTCGCTGAACTGGACGTTCAGCTCGGTCAGCTGATCGGTGGTGAGCACCGCCGAGACCCGGTTCAGCGCCTCGACCTCCTTCGGCGACAACGTCCCCTTCGCGATCAGCGGCACGATGTTCTGCGCGGGGAACATGTTCTTGTCGTCCACCAGCGGCACGAACCCGTTCGCGGCGATCGTGGACGACGTGCTGAACAGGTCGGCGACCTGGATGTCGCCGGACTTCAGCGCGGCGACCGTGACCGGGCCGCCGGTGTCGGTCGTGCGGATCTCGGCGAACTCGCAGCCGTAGAGCGTCTTGATCTTGTCCTTCCAACGGCTGCTCCACTGGCCGGGACCGCCGAAGACGAGATCCTTGCAGCGCGGGCCGAGATCGGAGAACGTCTTCACCCCGGAATCGGCGAGTTCCTTGCGCACCACCAGAAGGTCCTTGTCCTCGGCGGGCGCCTGGTCGAGCACCTCGAAGCCGGGCGGCAGTTTCCGTTTCAACTGCGCGTAGACGTCCTGCGGTGTGGTCGCCTGCGTCTCCTTGTCGAAGTAACGCAGCAGGTTCCCGCTGTAGTCGGGAACCACCGAAAGCGACTTGTCCTGCAGCGCCTTGACGACGACCTCGCGGCTGCCGACCGGCGGACGCACGGTGACGTTCTCCGCACCCGCGTTGCGCAGCGCGCCCGCGTAGATCTGGGCCAGCAGCAGGCTTTCGCCGACGTCGGACGCGCCGATGATGATGTCGCCGGTCGCGCCGCCCTCGGCACCGCCCGCCAGCGGGTTACCACAAGCCGTTGCCAGCAAAGCGATCCCGGCGAACAAGGCCGCCACCGTCCGCCTCATACCGTCGCCTTCTTCCCGCTCGCGGCCTGCGCCAGCCGGACTCCCTTGGGCACCAGCGCACGCTGGACGCCCGCCAGGAGAAGATCCAGCACGACGGCGAGCAACGTCGTGAGGACAGCACCCGCGACCACCTGTGGGTAGTCCAAAATGGCCAGTCCGTCGAGCAGGAACCGGCCGAGCCCGCCGAGCCCGACGTACGCGGCCACGGCCGCCGTCGCCACCAGCTGCAGCACCGAGTTCCGCACGCCGCCGAGCACGAGTGGCAGCGAGATGGGCACCTCGACCTTCCACAGCCGTTGCCACCCGGTCATTCCGATGCCCTGCGCCGCGTCGACCACGCCGTGGTCGGTCGCCTGCAGCCCCGCGTACGTCCCGGCGAGGATCGGCGGGATGGCGAGCACCACGAGGCCGATGATCGTCGAGGTCACGCTTTCGGTGATCAGCAGGAACAGGAAGGTCACCAGCCCCAGCGTCGGCAGTGCGCGGATCGCGTTGCCACCGCTCACCAGCAGCACCGCGCCGCGGCCGGTATGCCCGACGTAGAGCCCGAGCGGGATCGCGATCACCACCGCGAAGGCCAAGGCAAGCACCGTGTAGCCGAGATGCTGCAGAAGCCGGTTGAGGATGCCGTCGGTGCCCTGCCAATGGGCCGGGTCACCGAACCAGTTCACGACGTCGCCGATCATTTCGCCCCCGCCGTGGTCGCCACCCGGTTCCAGGGTGTGAGGACATCACGCAGCCGCACCAGAAGCAGATCGACGATCAGCGCGAGCACCAGGGTCGCGACGATGCCGACCACGATCGGCGAGAAGTACTCGCGCTGAAAGCCGTCGGTGAACAGCACCCCGAGCCCGCCGGTTCCGATCAGCGCGCCGACGCTGACCAGGCTGATGTTGCTGACCGAGGCCACCCGGACGCCCGCCGCGAGCACCGGCACCGAAAGCGGCAGTTCCACGGCGAGGAACCGGCGCGCGGGTTTGTAGCCGACCGCGGTCGCCGCCGCGACGACGTGCGGCGGGACGGCGTCGAGCGCGTCCAGCACCGGGCGCACCAGCAGGGCGGCGGTGTAGACGGTGAGCGCGACGATGACGTTGACGCTGTCGAGGATCTTCGAGCCGATGATGCCCGGGATCACCACGAACAACGCGAGCGACGGGATCGTGTACAGCAGGTTCGACACCACCAGCAGCACGGAACGCACCGCGGAGAACCGGTGCCCCAGCCAGCCGGCCAATACCGCGATCAGCAGTCCCAGTACCAGCGGCACCAGTGAAAGGTAGACGTGATCGAGCAGATCGCCGAAGAACTGCGAGCGGTTGTTGGCACTGCCGAGATAGCGGCCGAGTTCCGCGAAGAAGTCCCCCATCAGGAACCCAGCGGCAGCGCTTCGATCACTTCGAGAACCTGCTTGGCTCTGACCACGCCCAGGACCTTGTTACCGGAATCGACGACGACGCCGAGACTCGCGGGTGACGACAGCGCCGCGTCGAGCGCGCCGCGGATCGGCGCACCCTGGACGTACAGCGAGCCGCCCGCGACCAGGTCCGATTCGGCCAGTTCGCCGTCCACAGTGGACTCAGGGCGGAGCCAGCCGCGCGGCTGTCCATCGGCGTTGACCGCCAGCAGCCATTCGTCGACCGTGCCCGTGACCGGCTTGCCGACCTCGACCCGCTTGACCTCTTCGACGACGATCCCTTCCGCGGGCAGGAAAGAGAGCCCGCGGTAGCCGCGGTCCTTCCCGACGAACGACGCGACGAAGTCGTCGACGGGGTGCCGCAACACCTCCGAGGGCGTGCCGTACTGCGCGAGCACACCGCCGACCCGGAGCACCGCGATCTTGTCGCCGAGCCGCACGGCCTCGTCGATGTCGTGGGTGACGAACACGATCGTCTTCCCCAGCTGTGACTGCAGGCGGAGCAGCTCGTCCTGCAGCTCCTCGCGGACGACCGGGTCGACGGCGGAGAACGGCTCGTCCATCAGCAGCACCGGCGAGTCCGCCGCGAGCGCCCTGGCGACACCGACCCGCTGCTGCTGGCCGCCGGAAAGCTGGGCGGGGTACCGCTTGCCGAGTTCCGTGGGCAAGCCGACGGTTTCGAGGAGTTCGGCGGCACGCTTACGCGCCTTGCCCTTGTCCCAGCCCGACAACAGCGGCACGGTGGCGATGTTGTCGAGGACGGTCCTATGTGGAAAGAGGCCCGCGTGCTGGATGACGTAGCCGATACCGCGGCGCAGCAGGGCCGGGTCGCCGTCGCTGACGTCCTCGCCGTCGAGCAGTACCGTGCCCGAGGTCGGCTCGACCATGCGGTTGATCATCCGGAGCGACGTGGTCTTGCCACAGCCGGACGGCCCGACGAAGACGGTGATGGTGCCGTCCTCAACAGTGAGGTTCAGGTCGTCGACCGCGACCGTCCCGTCCGGATACCGCTTGGTCACGCCACGGAACTCGATAGTCACGTGTCTCTCCCCATGTCTGGTCGAAAAACCGTAGCCCAGATCGCGGGCGTTGGCACGGTGTCTCAAGCAACGGGTCACTAGGCTGAGCCCGTGAGTTCTCCCGTCGATGACGTCCTGGCTGCGCACGGTGTCCACGTGCGACCGCTCCATCAGGTGATTTCCCTGCTCCGGACGGATTGGCGTGACCTCGGCGACCTGATCCGGATCAGCACCGCGCCACGACGGAGTGTCGAGGACGTCCTGACCGCGCTCGGCGACGACCTCGAGCGCGCCGAAGCCCGTTTCCGGCTGGCGCCGGCCGCTCGGGAGAAGTACGCGCGCTTCGAGGCGCGGGACCGGAAAACCGATCCCGACCTGCTGAAGACCATCACCAGCTACGTCGAGAACGTGCCGCCGCCGCTGGCCGCGCTCGACCACGTGCAGGCGACACCGGAGACCGTGCTGAAGCGCGCGCTGTGGCTGGACGAGCAGTACGACCTCGACACGGCGAAGCTGCTGTTCCTCGGCGACCATGACCTCACTTCACTGGCCGTGCGCGCGCTGCGGCCCGACGCGGACCTCACCGTCGTCGACCTCGACGATCGCGTGCTGGCCTACATCGACGAACTCAGCGAGCGGTCGATCCGCACCCTGCACACGGATCTGCGGGTCGGATTGCCACCCGCGGTGACCGGGCGGATGGATCTCGTGTTCAGTGATCCGCCTTACACCCCGGAAGGAATGGGCCTGTTCGCCGCGCGCGGGGTCCAAGCGCTCGCCGAACCCTCGGACGGGCGACTGCTGCTCGCCTACGGCTACAGCCCCCGGCATCCCGCGCTGGGCGCGCAGGTGCAGCGGGCGCTCGCGACGCTCGGGCTGACCTTCGAAGCGATCCTGCCGGGCTTCAACCGGTACTTCGGCGCGCAGGCGATCGGGAGCGCGGCGGATCTCTACATCTGCCAGCCGACCGCGAAGTCGAAGAAGAACCGCGGCGGCAAAGGGAAGTCCGCGATCTACACCCACGGACCGCAGTCGGTGGAGTCCGCCGGGGCGGCCAAGCCGTCGTTGCTGGACAAGCTGCACGAGATCGCCACCGAAGGCGGGCTGGCGCTGGAATCACGGCCGGTCGACTGGTCCGTTTCCGGACCGGAGGGCGACGCGGTCGCGATGGACCTCTCGGCCGACCCCGGCCCGTGGCTCCTGCGGACCCTGCTGGGCACCAACGCGCGACGGCTCGCGCTGCTGGTCCCGAACTCGCATCCGGATCTGACCAACGCCGAAGCGCAGACCGCGCTCAACCGGCTGGTCGGCGCGAAATACCGGCTGCGGCTGCTGCGCAGCACCCCGGACAACCGGCACGCCATCGTCGTCGCGGACGCCATCGAGCACCAGAACGAACTGCTGACCAGGGCGCACGCGCGGCTCGCGAACGTCTCACTCGACGTCCCGTCGGACCTGACGGACGCTCGGCTGATCGATCTGCCCCGGCACCGGCTCACCGAACTGCTCGGCTGACGCGATTCCCACGACCGTTGTGTCATCGGAACTTCATGCGCCCTTCGTAGGTTCGGGCCATGAACACTCCGCTGGGGCCGGGAGCGCCGATCGCGCAGCCGTACGGGTTCGCCCACCCGCCGCACCACCACAAGACCAGCGGCCTGGCGATCACCGCGCTCGTACTGGGACTGGCCGGTTGTCTGGCGCTGCCGTTGCTCCCCGCGATCGTCGTGGGCGTCATCGCGCTCACCCAGACCGGTCCGGGGAAGCGGCCGGGCCGGGGGCTGGCGATCGGCGGCCTCGCGGCGGCGGGCTTCTGGGCCGTCGGCTGGATCGCCCTGATCGGGAACACCATGGGGAACCCGGACCACTACACCGCGAGCCCGCCGAGCGCGAGTTGCGCGACCCCGTCGCCGGGCCACGCCAACGCATGCACCCTGAAGCCGGGCGATTGCTTCCAGCAGTCCGCGGTCACGGGCACTTTCACCAGCGTGGAACTCGCCGCGTGCGGAAGCGTGCACAGCACCCAGGTGATCGGCGCCTTCACCGCGGCGGACGGCCCCTGGCCCGGTGGCGGAGAGCTGAAAGCGGACGCCTTGACCCACTGTCAGCGGATCCTGGCCAAGAACGTGGACCGTCCGCGACTCGACGAGGCCGGTGTCTACACCGATCTGGGCTACTTGAAGCCTGAGCGCGACGCCTGGAAACACGGCGTGCGCACCGTCTTCTGCACGCTCCACTCGCCCGACTCGCGGCTGACCGATTCCGCCCTCGTCCCCGGCGCCGATCTGGCGATTCCGACCGGCTGAGCAGCGCAACCCCCACGCGCTATGAAAGGTCCTTTCCTTGCAAATTTTGCAAGGAAAGGACCTTTCATAGCGCTTGAGCGAGCGTAAAAGGGACCGTCACACCACGCCGTCGGCCTCGGCGGCCTTCGCGACCGCCGCGGCCACCTCGGGCGCGACCCGCGGGTCCAGCGGGCTCGGGACGATGCGGTCCGGGCCGAGGTCGTCCTGCGCGACCGAGAAGATCGCTTCGGCCGCGGCAAGCTTCATGTTCTCGGTGATCGCCCGCGCGCCGGAGTCCAGCGCGCCGCGGAAGACGCCGGGGAACGCCAGCACGTTGTTGATCTGGTTCGGGAAGTCGCTGCGTCCGGTCGCCACGATCTTGGCGTACCGCGACGCCACGGCCGGGTGAACCTCCGGGTCCGGGTTGGACAGCGCGAAGACGATCGCGTCGTCGGCCATCCCGGCCAGCAACGTCTCGTCGATGGTCGCGCCGGACAGGCCCAGGAAGACGTCGGCGCCCTTCAGTGCCTCACCGAGTCCGCCGCGCAGACCGGCCGTGTTCGTGGTTTCGGCGAGCTTCTGTTTGATCGGGTTCAGGCCATCGCGGCCTTCGTGGATGATCCCGCGCGAGTCGAGCACGGTGACGTCCGCGACGCCGGCGTTCTGCAGGATCCTGGCGCAGGCCACCCCCGCCGCGCCCGCTCCGGAGACGACCACACGCTGGCCGGAGATGTCCTTGCCGAGCACCTGGTTCGCCCCGCGCAGCGCGGCCAGCGTGACGATCGCCGTGCCGTGCTGGTCGTCGTGCATGACCGGGCAGTCGAGCGCCTCCTTGAGCCTGTCCTCCAGCTCGAAACACCGCGGCGCCGAGATGTCCTCCAGGTTCACCGCACCGTACGACGGGCGCAGCCGGACCAGGGTTTCGATGATCTCGTCGACGTCGGTGGTGTCGAGCACCAGCGGAATCGAGTCGAGCCCGCCGAAGGTCTTGAACAGGACCGACTTGCCCTCCATGACCGGCAGCGAGGCGCTCGCGCCGATGTCACCGAGACCGAGCACCGCCGTACCGTCACTGACCACCACGACCAGCCTGTCCGCCCACGTGTACCGCTTCGCCTTGGCCGCGTCCTCGGCGATCGCACGGCTCACCTTCGCCACCCCAGGCGTGTACGCGACCGAAAGGTCACGGGGCGAGGAGATCGGGCGCGTCGCGGCCACGGAGAGCTTGCCGCCCTCGTGTCCTTCGAAGATCTCGGCGTCGGTCACTGGCGTGGTCATGGTGGATCCCGTCATTGCTTCCGCCGTGGCTAAGGACGGCGAAGTCTCGATTGGAGCGTAAGTCACTGGATTCTCCTGGGACTGCGAGCGGGGGAACTGGTAGATGGGCAGGTCGAAAGGGCATGACCCGGCCACCTGGGGTAACTCGTCCTCCGACACGGCAGCCCAGCGCGGTAGCGCCGGCCTGTCGGCGAAGCGTCCAATCGGCCATCGGTGCCGTGGGTGTGGCGACGGCCGCGGACGCAGCGGTCAGATCATTGTGACAGGACCCCGGACCAGTGTGCCCCTCTGGTGCGGTTGATGTCACAAACCGGCCCGGATTTCCGCAGCTCAGGAGAGGTTTCCCAAGACGTCCATCCGGTTTGGGAAGGCGGCGTCGGCCCTCGTTAGCATTGAGCTCATGCAAGCCAGGCGTCTCAGCATCTCCGACTGCTTCGAGTTCACCCCGCGCGTTTTCCCCGATCACCGCGGCCTGTTCGTGGCACCGTTCCAAGAGGAGGCGTTCACCGAGGCGGTCGGACATCGGCTTCGCCTGGCACAGACCAACACGAGCGTTTCCCGCCGCGGCGCCGTTCGTGGCGTGCACTTCGCGGACACCCCGCCGGGACAGGCGAAATACGTCTACTGCCCGAACGGTTCCCTGCTCGACGTCATCGTCGACCTCCGGACAGGTTCGCCCACCTTCGGCGAATGGACGTCCGTGGTGCTCGACAGCTCCGAGTACAAATCGGTCTACATCGCCGAAGGCCTCGGCCACGCCTTCATGGCGCTCGAAGACGACACGGTCATGACGTACCTCTGCTCGGAGCCGTACAACCCGGCGGCCGAGCACGGCATCAACCCGATGGACGCCGACCTCGCGCTGCCGTGGCCGCGGGACATCGAACCCGTACTGTCCGAAAAGGACACCGGCGCACCCAACCTGAAAGAGGCCCTGGAGCAGGGGGTTTTGCCGCGTTACGAGGAGTGTGCCGCGTACTACGAGAAGTTGCGGACCGAAGGCTAGCCACAGAGGGCAGCCAACGGCGCGGGTCCGGGCCGGCCTTACGGAAGCCGACCGCGACGGTCGGGCGGGGGACCTTCACGGCAGCACGTCCTCCCGCAGCACCCGTTCCACATTCCGCTCCGCCAGCGCGGTGATCGTGACGAACGGGTTCACCCCGGTGCTGCCCGGAATCAGGGACCCGTCGGTCACGTAGAGATTCCGGTAGCCCTTCACACGGCCATACAGATCCGTGGCCTTCCCCAGCACCAACCCACCCAACGGGTGATAGGTGAACCGGTTCTCGAACGACCGCGTATCCCCGAACAGGTCACTCCGGTACACCGTGCGATTCGCCCGGTTGACCTTGTCGAACAAGGACTTCGCCGCGTCGATCGACGGCGTCCCCTGCGCGGTGCTCCACCGCAGTCGCGCGGAATCACTGGCGGCGTCGTAGGTGAAGTGGCCGCGTTCGGGGTTCTTCGTGATCGCCAGGTAGAGGCTCAGCCACGTCTCGACCCCGGCGGGCACCGGCGCGATCTCGGCGAAGACCGGGTTCACCGGGTCGTCCCACGCGTCGATGCCGAGCGCGGGCATCCCCGACTGCAGCGAGCCGCCGAGGTCCCACGCGTGGTTAGCGCGGCCCAGCATCACGTTGCCGTTGGTCCCCCAGCCGCGGCCGACCTCCTCGTTCAGTTCGGGCAGCGTCCCGGTTTCCCGCGCCCGCAGGAGCAGTTCCGTCGAGCCGAGGCTGCCGGCACCGAGGAAGAGGTATTTCGCGCCGAGTTGTTTCCTCGCCACGACCGTGCCGTTCTCGGACGTCTCATGCACGGTCAGGACGTAGGTACCGTCAGTCTGCCGAGTGATCCCCCGCACCTGGTGCAGCGTCTTGATCGTCACGTTCCCGGTGCCCAGCGCGGCCGCGAGATAACTCTTGTCGAGGGAACGCTTGCCGTGGTTGTTGCCGTAGATGACCTCCGAAGCGAGCGCCGACCGCGGCACCGTGCCCGCTTCTTCCCGCTTCATGTACTCGAAGTCGTAGACACTGGGCACGAACACCGTCTTGAGGCCCGCTCGCGCCGCCGCCTTCCGGGAAACCCGCGCGTAGCGGTAGGAACGGCAGGTTTCGAACCAGCGCGGGTCGATGTCGTTCACCCCGAGCGCGCGGTTCGCCCTGGGGAAGTAGGTCCCGTACATCTCGTCTGCGTCGACGGCGGGCAGGATCTCCTCGAAGTACGACCGCTTCGGCGTCACGGCCATCGCGCCGTTGACCAGCGACCCGCCGCCGACCCCTCGGCCGACGTACACCGACATGTCGCCGTAGTTCACCCTGTCGAGGACACCGGGGTACCGCTTGATGTCCCGGTTCGCCAGATCCAGCCAGAGGAAGGACGCGAGCGGGGCCTGGGTGCGGTTCTTGAACCACATGGCCCGCCGGTCCGGCTTGAGCATGTCGCAGAAGACCTTGCCGTCGGGGCCGGGGTCGGCCCACAGCTTGCCCATTTCGAGCATGACGGTGGGAATCCCGGCTTCGCCGAGGCGGAGCGCGGTGACGGCGGCGCCGTACCCGGTTCCGACGACCACGGCCGTCGAGAAGCCCGGAGCCGATTGGTCGGCCCGCGCGGTGGAAATCGTGGTGAGCCCGAGAGCGGCGGCGGAGTTGAGTGCGGTGAACCCGAGGAACGTGCGGCGCGACAGTGGGGACATGGGCCGATGATCACCCGCCGCTTCGCGGGCCTTCAAGACCGAATCCGAAGAGGATTCGCGTCAGCTGGGTAAACACCGTTAATGTTCACTCGAACGTGGCGATTTCCGGGATCCCCTGGGTGTCTTCCCCGATGTGGCCGCAAGCGGCGCAGACCACTCTTTCCGGTCATGAGACGTCTTCTCGCAGCGGCCGCGGCCGCACTGTCCGCCGCCGCCCTCGTCGTCCTGCCCGGCTCCGCCTCCGCGGCGCCGTCACCCTTGCCCGACTTCGACTTCTCCGCATGCCCCGCCCCGCCCGCCAACGCCGATCCGGGCACCTGGCGCTGCGAAGCCTTTGTCTCCCAAGGGGTCTTGACCATCGGTGACCGGGAGATCGCGCTCGGCGAGATACGACTGACGTTCTCCGAGGGCGAAGTGGACGGGAAGTACGCGCAGGTGTTCGGCGAACTGCGCCACGCGCCCGCCAGGATCGACGGTACTTTCGGCGCGAGCATGCAGCTGAAGTACGGCGGCTACTCGGATTTCCAGTCGAACGACGAACGCCGCGGCGAACTGGACCTGTACGCCGTCCTGTGGCATCCCTTGCTGCCCAAGGGATGCACGCTCGGGACGATCGACGACCCGCTCCACTCGGTGGTCGAGGACGATCCCGCGGTGCCCTTCGAGGTGATCTCACAGAACCCGAAGACGGTGAAGTTCGGCGTCGTGGACACGCGACTCGCCCTCCCCCGCACGACCGGCTGCGGACGGCTGACGCCGGTGGCCGACCGCCTGCTCGGCCTGCCGTCGCCGAGCGGGGCGAACACCTTCAAGCAGACGACCTACGTGCAGTTCAAAAGCCTCTGACCGTCCGCGTTCCGGCGCTGGGGTCGTGAGTGATGAGTGTCGTTAGAACCAAGGGTGTCTACTGACGCTGGCGGTAGGTCCGTGAAGGACCCTTGCCTACCCTGAAGGTAGGGAAGGAGGCCTTCACGGACTACGCGATCGCTATCCGCAGCCTCAGAAACACCACCTCCCCCACCAGCCGCGGTGGCCGCGCGTGAAGGACCCCTTCCCTCGGCTCAGCCGAGGAAACTCGACCTTCACACCTTGCCCAGTACATGAAGGCCCCCATCCTTGCGCCTGGGTGCAAGAAGGGGGCCTTCACGTACTGCAGCGGCGAGCGACCACAGTGGCGTGGCAGGGCGCGCCTCGTGAGTGGCAATGACGGTTAGAACGACACTTACCGCTCACGACGCAAGCCGGCGAGGTGTTCGGTGACGCGATCGAGGAACCTCCTCAGCGAGGTCAAAGTGACCACTTCGCCGGTCTCGAAGGAGACGCAGGGAGACTTCTCGACATCAGGGTCGTAAGCCGTGACCGTGACCAGCGCGTCACCCGGCAAGACTGCGCCCGCCGCGGACGTTCCACCCCACGAAGACGGAGCCGGACGCGCCTCGCTCAGCTGATAGATCCAAGCTTCGTCGCCGTCCGGGCGGGTCGCCTGGACGCACAAGAGTTCGTCACCGTCCTCGAACACCTCGATCGCCATGCCGGAATCCTGGCATCCCGATCGGCGAAGGTGCTCACTTCTTCTTGGTCACCCAGATGGTGATGGTCGCGGTCACGACAGGCTTCCCGTTCGTGTCCGTGATCGTCACCGGGACCGGGAGCTCGAAGCCCTCGTCGCCGAATTCCGGCAGCTCCGGCAGTTCGGCGACGGCTCGAAGGCCGGTTTCGGCCTTCGCCACATAGGAGACCGTCATCCCCTTGGGCAGCCAGCGATGCGTCGTCGGGACGGTCGCCTCGGCGAGCATGCCCATGGCGATCTCGGCGAGGTTGCATGCCGCGATCGCGTGAAAAGTCTTGATGTGGTTGTAAACACCCCACCACTTCGGGGACGTCACCTCACAGCGGCCGGGACGCAGTTCGCGCACCGACGGGAGCACCGTCCGGAAGTACGGCACACGCAGGCACATCGCCGCCGAGAACAGCTGTTTGCCGACCGGCTTCCCGGCCAGCCTGTTCCACATCGCGTAGGTCGGATTCTGCGCCATCACGGTCTCCTCACCATGTTACTCATCAGTAGCATAACCGGACCGCAGGCTATATTCGCAACGTGGCTCATCGGCTCTTCCTCCTCCGGCATGGTCAGACCGAGTGGTCCGTCAACGGACGGCACACCGGCCGCACCGACATCCCGCTCACGCCCGCCGGCGAAGGGCAGGCCCGCGCCGCGGGCGGCACCTTGCGCGCCGTGCTCGGCGGCGCTCCCGCGCTCGTCCTCTCCAGCCCCCGCACCCGCGCGCTGCGGACGGCCGAACTGGCCGGGCTGCGCGTCGACGAGGTCACCGAAGAGCTGGCCGAATGGGATTACGGCGACTACGAAGGCGTCACCACCCCGGTGATCCGCGAGACCGTTCCCGGATGGACGGTCTGGTCGCATCCGATCCCCGGCGGCGAAAGCGCGGAGGACGTCAACACCCGCGCGGACAAGCTGATCGACCGCGTCCGCGAGCCACTCGGCACGGGTGACGTGATCCTGGTCGGCCACGGCCACTTCAGCCGCGTCCTGGTCGCGCGCTGGATCGGGCTGCCGTCGACGGCCGGCGTCCACTTCGGACTCGACCCGGCCGGCGTCGCGGTGCTCGGCGACGAACGCGGCGAGCCGCAGATCGAACACCTCAACCTGCTCCCCACCACGGAGGATTAGTGTCCGACGAGCGCATCCGGCGCATCAGGGAAGAAGACCTCGACGCCGTCGTCCGGCTCGTCTACGACCTCGCCGAATTCGAACGCGCCCCCGACGAATGCCACCTCACTCCCGAACAGTTGCGCACCGCGCTGTTCGGCGAGGCGCCTGCCCTGTTCGGGCACGTCGCCGAGGTCGACGGCGAAATCGTGGGTTACGCGCTCTGGTTCCTCAACTTCTCCACCTGGCGCGGGGTGCACGGCATCTACCTGGAGGACCTCTACGTCCGCCCCGAACAGCGCGGCTCCGGTCTCGGCAAGGCGCTGCTGGCCACCCTCGCGGCGGTCTGCGTCGAGCGCGGCTACGCCCGTCTCGAATGGTCGGTGCTGAACTGGAACCCGGCGCAGGGCTTCTACAAGTCCCTCGGTGCGGTGCCGATGGACGAGTGGACCGTGGACCGGCTCACCGACGAGCCGTTGAAGGCGCTCGCGGCACAGGTCTAGCGGTTTAGCGGCCGTCCTGCTCCTCACGCTCCCGGCGGGCGGCACGACCCGCGGCGCCGTCACGTTCGGCGGCCTCTTCCTCGGTCTCGCCCTCCCGCAGCCCGAGCGCCCACGCGCGCGAGGGGCGACGGAACAGCAGCACGACGACGAGGACGCCGACCAGGCCCAGCGGCACGCCCCAGACGGGTTGCCCGGACGGTCCGGCACCGTACCAGCCGACGCCGATCAGGATGAGCCCGACGACCACCCCCGGCGACCTGGCCCAGGTCTTCCCCATGGCCAGCCCCGCGGCGCACGCGAGCGTTCCGGCGGCGAGGACGAGGTAATAGGCGACCTCGGCCACCAGGTTCTCCGGTCCGGCCTGGCCGTTGACCAGTAGCAGGACCGCGAACACGATGAGGGCGAGCCCGGGGAGCGCGGTGATGGCCCCGGCGAGGCGGACTTCACGGGGCGCGGGCGAGAGCTTGTCGGCGATGGACACGGCGAAACAGCCTTCCAGGCTTCCGGACACGGCGCTCCATCAGGGCGGGTCACCGTACGTGAGCACTTTCGATCGTATGCCACCCGGTCGGCCGGTTTCCCCTGACCGCCGTGTGGGAAGAATTGGAAGCGTCGTCGATGAGCGGGCGGTCGGCCCGGGTGCACTTGTCACGACGAGCGACAGTCGCCGGCGATGAGGAGGAACGCCCGCCACAGGGTCATACGGTGTTGCTTCGAGGACGCACGGGCATTGAGCTTCGCGTCACCTGACGCTCCCCCCTACGGGCCGACGTCACTTACCCTGCGGTAGTGCGTGCCATCCTCGTCGTGAATCCCCAGGCCACCTCGACCACCGCCGGTGGCCGTGACGTGCTGGCCCACGCGCTGGCCAGCCAGGTGAAGCTCGACGTGGTGGAGACCGACTACCGCGGCCACGCGATGGCCGTGGCGCGCTCGGCCGCCCGTGACGGGATCGACCTGGTGGTCGCCCACGGCGGCGACGGCACGGTCAACGAGGTCGTCAACGGCCTCCTCGCGGACGCCGACGGCGATCCGGCCGAGATCGGCGACGTCCCCATGCTCGGTGTCGTACCGGGCGGCTCGGCGAACGTCTTCGCCCGCGCGCTGGGGATCGCGCACGATCCGGTGGAAGCGACGCATCAGCTCCTCAACGCCATCGAGAGCGACCGAAGCCGCAAAGTCGGCCTCGGCCTCGCCGACGGCCATTGGTTCACCTTCAACGCGGGCATGGGCTGGGACGCCGACGTCGTCGGCCGGGTGGCCAAGCGGCGGGGCAAGCAGACCACCGCGGGGCTCTACCTGAGGGCCGCCGTGGCGTCCCATCTCCGACCTCCGCTCGGTCGTCCGCCCCTCACCGTGCGGATCCCGGGTGAGGAGCCCACCGAAGTGCTGACCGCTTTCGTGTCGAACACCGATCCGTGGAGTTACCTGGGTGACCGTCCCGTGCACCTGAACCCGGGCAGCTCGTTCGACACCGGATTGGGGCTTTTCGCGTTGAGCGGTCTGCGGTTGCCCACCGTGTTCAAGCATGTACGGCAGGCATTGCTCACGAAGAGCGACCAACGCGGGCGACGTCTCCTTCGTCACGATGACCTGCCGATGATCCGCATTGACGCTGCTGAACCGGTAAACTTCCAGGTGGACGGCGACCTCGTCGGCCAGCGGACGAGGGTGGAGTTCTTCAGCGTCCCGGAAGCACTGACAGTAACCGTGTGAGAACCGGACCGCTGATCGCCTGCGGCAAAGTGGTATCTGCCGCTCATCGACGCAGAACCTCCGCTCACCGCATCGGCCTTCCCAACGGGAGGCCGTTTCGGAACGAAACCGCAGGTCAGGAGCGTCGCTCGGCCGGGTGAGCTGACTCACCGATCTTCAGAAAACCCTTGTCGAAACGGGTGCTTCGTGAAAGCATTCACAAGCACCCAAAAAAACGACCGCCATGACGACTATGGCGCGGAGTACCGCGCCGTTATGAAGGAGCTCAGAAACATGGACTGGCGCCATGACGCGGCCTGCCGAGACGAGGACCCCGAGCTGTTCTTCCCCGTGGGAACCAGTGGTCCGGCTCTGTCGCAGGTAACGCAGGCGAAGGCCGTGTGCCACCGCTGCACCGTCGCATCCGACTGCTTGGCCTGGGCTTTGGCCAGCGGGCAGGACGCAGGCGTCTGGGGCGGGATGAGCGAGGACGAGCGACGGGCCCTGAAGCGCCGTCGTACGCACATCGGCACGCGTACCTCCGCCTGAGTCTTTCGAGACTCAGCACTCTTCATCACAGCAACCAAAAGCTACATCCAAGCTTCGGGCCAATCCCGCGGCGCAATGGCTGTATGGCCGTGCGCTGCGAGGTGACACGTACCCGACTTGAGCTTAACAAGCGAGGCCGACACATCCCCACGGGGGTATGGCTTCACCGGACTTTTACCCAGTCCTCCCGCGGAACCGTTGCAGGGCCGGCGCCACTTCTCTTCGGGCGCCGGCCCTTAAACGTGTCCGGATCAGACGGTCCACAAAGGATGATCAATGGGGACAGTCCACTAGAGACGGCGGGAAAGCGGGATCCGCAAGGCCGCCTCGGTTCCCGCCCGGCGGCCGCCGCTTTCCTCTTGCTCCCCACGCAAACCGCGAAGCGACAGCGAACCGCGCAGTTCCGACTCCACCAGCGTCCGCACGATCTGCAGCCCGAGGCCGTCGCTGCGTTCGAGGGAGAAGCCCGAAGGCAGTCCGCGCCCGTTGTCGCGGATGACGACGTCGAGCCAGCGAGCCGACCGTTCCACCTCGAGTTCGACCTTGCCCGGCCGTCCGCCGGGGAACGCGTGCTCGATGGCGTTCTGCACCAGTTCGGCCAGCACCATCACCAGCGGCGTCGCGATCTCGGCGACGACGATGCCGAACGAGCCCTTGCGCGAGAGCCCGACCTGCGACTCGGCCGTCGCGACCTCGCCGACCATCGGCAGGACGTTGTCGAGCAGCTTGTCGAGGTCGACCCGCTCGTCCACGGAGATGGACAGCGCCTCGTGCACCATCGCGATCGACGAAACCCGGCGTACGGACTCACCGAGCGCGAGCCGCGCCTCCTCGCTGGAGGTCCGCCGCGACTGGAGACGCAGGAGCGCGGCCACGGTCTGCAGGTTGTTCTTCACCCGGTGGTGGATCTCGCGGATGGTCGCGTCCTTCGAAAGGAGGGCACGATCGCGACGCTTCACCTCGGTGACGTCACGCACCAGCACCAGCGCGCCGGCGGCCTGCCCGGCCGGGCGCAGCGGCAGCGCACGGAACAGCACGACGGCACCGCGGCGTGAATCCGCCTCGGTACGGCTGCTGGGCTTGCCGTCGAGTGCCTCGATGATCCGGTGCGACACCTCGGTCGCGTCGAACGGGTCGCGGATGAGCGAGCGCGTCAGCGGCGCGAGACGCTGCCCGACGAGGTCGGATTCGTGCCCCATCCGGTGATAGGCCGACAACCCGTTCGGGCTGGCGAAGACCACGGTGCCGGTCGGGTCGAGGCGGATCAGGCCGTCGCCGACGCGCGGGCTGGTGTGCGTGTCCGTCTGGTTTCCCGGGCTGGGGAAGGTGCCGTCGACGATCATCTGGCACAGGTCGCCCGCGCTGCCGAGATAGGCGATCTCGAGCGGGCTCGGCACCCGCGAGGCCGCCAGGTTGGTCTCCCGGCTGAGGACGGCGATCACCGTGCCGCCGAACACCACCGGGATGGCCTCGCGGCGCATCGGCAGGTCGCGGTACCAGTGCGGATCCTCTTCACGGCAGATCCGCACCTCGCGGCTCGCCTTGGCCAGCTGCGGATGCTCGTCCACGGTGAACCGGGAGCCGACGACGTCCTCCGGATGGGCCGTGGGCGCCGTCGTCGGGCGTGCGTGCGCGACGCAGACGTAATCCCCACCGTCGGGCTGCAGCTCCTCGGAGACGGCTACCCAGAGCAGGAAATCGGCGAAGGAAAGGTCGGCGAGCAGCTGCCATTCGGCGACCACGGTCTGGAGGTGGTCCGCGGCTTCGCCGGACAGACCGGTGTTCTCGGCGAGCAGATCGGAGAGGGTCGACACGTCCCCATCCAAGCAGGGTGAGGGCCGCATGACACACTGGAGCGGTTGACCCTGGCCCAGCGGTGTCGTATCACCCCGCGAGGGCCACTTGGACAAGGAGTGGAACATGTCGAAGCGCGCCCGCAAGCGTCGCGACCGTAAGAAGAACGGCGCGAACCACGGCAAGAAGCCCAACGCCTGATCATCGATCGGACGGCGAAGGCCCCCGCACCGGATTCGGTACGGGGGCCTTCGCGTGTCCGAAGTGGTTATTCGAAGGTCTGCTCGATCTTGACCTCGGTGCGCTCGATGGTGAGCGAGCCCTTGGTCTGCACGGTCTGGCGGATCGAGGCCCGCAGCCGGGACTTCAGATCGTCCGGCGCGTGGTCACCACCGCATTTCCGGGCGAGCAACTGCTTGATGTGCTCGTCGATGCCGTATTCCTCGAGGCACGGCGGGCAGTCCTCGATGTGCTTGCGCAGGGCCGCGTCGCGTTCGGCGCTGCACTCCTTGTCCAGCAGCAGGTAGATGTCGGCGAGGGCCTCTTCGCACTTGACCTTGTCGTCCGCGCCGCTGCAGTAGTCCTCGCTCATCGCCCCGCCACCTCCTGCTGTTTGCCGGCGCGGATGAAGCCCCGCTCGCGGGCGACGTCGGCGAGCAGGTCACGAAGCTGGGCACGGCCGCGGTGCAGCCGGGACATCACGGTGCCGATCGGCGTGTCCATGATCTCGGCGATCTCCTTGTACGCGAAACCTTCGACATCGGCGAGGTAGACCGCGAGGCGGAACTCCTCCGGCAGCTTCTGCAGCGCTTCCTTGACGTCGACGTCGGGCAGATTGTCCATCGCCTCGACCTCGGCCGAGCGCAGGCCGCTGGAGGTGTGGCTCTCCGCCTTGGCGATCTGCCAGTCGGTGATCTCCTCGGTGGGCTGCTGCACCGGCTGGCGCTGACGCTTGCGGTAGCCGTTGATGTAGGTGTTCGTGAGGATGCGGTACATCCACGCCTTGAGGTTCGTACCCGCCTTGAAAGAGGCGAAAGCCGCGTACGCCTTCAGGTACGTCTCCTGAACGAGGTCCTCAGCGTCGGCGGGATTCCGGGTCATCCGCATGGCGGCCGAGTACAACTGGTCGAGCAGGGGCATCGCGTCCCGCTCGAAGCGCTCGGCCCGCACGGCCACCTCTTCGGCGTCCGTGCCCGTTTCCGGCGCAGGATTCTGCGTGCTCGGCAAACCGTTCCCTTCCCGATCGGCGTCGATGCGCTTGTGCGCATGAGACGTCGCCGAGTTTACGCGCGGGCGGATCACCTGGCCGCCCGGCGTGCGCGGGATCAGGATTCGGGGAGCTTCCAGTGTGGTGGACACGTGCCTTTCAACAGCGCGGTCCGGCCGGGCATTCCCGGCGCGCTCGTAGACTCCGCCCATGGCAGGCAAGGGAACCCCGGCGACGGCGTTGCTGGCGAAGCAGAAAGTGCCGCACGTGCTGCACGCGTACGACCATGATCCGCGGGCCGAGTCGTACGGTCTCGAAGCGGTCGAGGCGCTGGGGCTGGAGCCCGCGCGGGTGTTCAAGACACTGGTCGCCGAGGTCGACGGGAAGCTGACCGTCGGTGTGGTCCCGGTCACCGGTCAGCTGGATCTGAAGGCGCTGGCCGCCGCCGCGGGCGGGAAGAAGGCGAAGATGGCCGACCCCGCGGCCGCGCAGCGCGCGACGGGGTACGTGCTCGGCGGGATCTCGCCGCTCGGGCACCGGAGCCGGCTCCCGGTGGTGATCGACGCCACGGCGGAGAAGTTCGAGACCGTGCACTGCTCGGCCGGGCGCCGGGGCCTGGAGGTCGAACTCGCGCCCGCCGACCTGGTGCGGCTCACCGGTGCCGTCCTGGCCCCGATCGCCGCCTGATCTCCCCCTCGCGAGGGAGCGAGGTCGTCCCGCGGCGGGAAGATCGGCCGGCCGGACTCGGGAATCGTCATCGGCAAGCGAACGACGACTCCTGGGAGCCCCGAAATGACCGACACCGTGCCCGGCGTACCGAGGTGGGCGAACATCGCCGCCCACGCGACGTTGCTGGCGACCCTGCCGTCCGGGCTGTGGCGGATCGCGATGGGCCTGGGCATCCCGGTCGGGTTCACCGCGCAAGGACTGGTGGAGTTCGGCATCCCCGGCTGGGGTACGGCCTACGTCTTCGGGCTGAGCATCCTCGCCGAGACACTCGCGTTCCTCACCCTCGGCCTCGTCCGGCCGTGGGGTGAGGTGTGGCCGCGCTGGGTCCCGGGATTGCGCGGCCGTCCGATCCCGCCGCTCGCGGCGATCGTCCCGGCCGCGGCGGGGGCGATCATCCTGACCGCGCTGGGTGTCCAGGGGTTGTTCGGCTGGGCGGAGGCCGGTTCCTCGATGTCGCCGGGGAGCTGGGAGACCTCGCCGGTCTACGGCGTCGTCATGACCGCCTGCTACGCCCCGCTCCTGCTCTGGGGTCCGCTGCTGGCGGCCGTCACCGTGCACTACGCCCGGCGGCGGCTCTCAGGTGAGCGGCCGCAGCACCCGCTCGAGCCACTCGGCGGCCGCGCGTGACACGCCTTCGAGGTCGGCGGTGAGGTTGTGGTCGCCCTTGAGCACCACGATCTCGTGATGCGGGCCGCCTTTGGGCAGGCCGAAGGGGTCACGCTCGCCCTGGATCACCAGGGTCGGCACCTCGACGGCGTCCAGTTCGGCCTGCCGGGTCTTCTCCGGCTTCCCCGGCGGATGTTCGGGGAAGGCCAGGCAGAGCACCGCCACCGCCTGCCCCGCCGCGGCCGTCCGGCAGGCGACACGCGCGCCGGAGGACCGGCCGCCGAACACGATCGGGAGATCGTCGAACCGGGCGGAGATCTCGTCGGCCACGGTGAGCCAGGCGGTGTCCAGCTGCGTGGCCGGAGCGGGCGCGCGGCGGCCGGCGACCCGGTACGGCTGCTCGACGAGCGCCACGTGCACGCCCACGGCCTGTGCCGCCCGCGTGACCTCGACCAGGTCCTTCGCCCCGATCCCGCCACCCGCGCCGTGGCCGAGCATCAGCACCGCGGCTCCCTCTTCGGCACAGTGCAGCTCGGCCCGCGCGGGGCCGTGGACGGTGTCGATCTCCAGCTTCGTCATGAGTTCGGCAGGTCGAAAAGCGCGCTGTCGGCCGCGGGTTCGACCCGGTCGAGCAGCTCCGGGCCGTTGTTGCGGACGTTGTTGACCAGACTGGACACCGGCCGCAGCTCGATCGTGTCGACCAGTTCCGCCGGGGGCGGGACGAGGAGCTCGGTGACGTCGGACAGGTCGGGGTCGAGCCAGGTGTCCCACTTCTCGCGCGGCATCAGCAGCGGCATGCGGTGGTGGATGTCGGTGAGCCTGCCGACCGAGTCCGTGGTGATCACCGAGAAGGTGATCAGCGGGTCCGCGTCCTTGTCGTCCTTCGGCCGCCAGGTTTCCCAGATACCGGCGAAGGCGAGCGAAGCGTCATCGGGGCCTGTCATGAAGAAGGGCTGCTTCTCCTTGCCGTCGCGGCGCCACTCGTACCAGCCGTCGGCGGGGACCAGACAGCGCCGCGACGAAACCGCCTTCTTGAAGGACGGCTTCTCCTTGGCGGTCTCGGCGCGCGTGTTGATCATCTTCGAGCCGACACCCGGGTCCTTCGCCCAGAACGGGACCAGGCCCCAGCGCATCATCCGCAGTGAGCGGACGGCCGGTTCGTCCTCGAGCACCGTGCCGTCGGCGTCCCGGGGATGCCGCTGCACCACGGTGGCGACCTCCTTGGTCGGCGCCACGTTGTGATCGGTCCGGATCCGGCCTTCGGTCAGGTCCACCGCGGCGAACTCGTCGATCAGCGCGGCGGGGTCCTTCGTGGCGGCGTAGCGCCCGCACATGCGAAAACCTCCTCGTCGAAGAGCCATCGTTACACGCTCGCCAGGCGATGGCGAGCGGCATGGGATCATTCTTCCGCGGTGTTCGAAGAGCAGGAGGCGGTTTGTCGGGCAAGGACTGGCGCAGACTGGACGAATCCGATGTGCGGATCCGTCCCGGCAAGGGCACCAGACCGCGCAGCAAACGTCGTCCCGAACACGCCGACGCCTCCACCGCGATGGTCATCGGGAAGGACCGCGGGCGCTGGACCTGCGCGATCGACTCGGATCCGGACCGGGTCGTCACCGCGATGCGGGCCCGCGAAATGGGCAGGGTCTCGGTCGTCGTCGGTGACACCGTCGGCATCGTCGGCGACGTGAGCGGCAAGCCGGACACCCTCGCCCGGATCATCCGGGTGGAGGAACGCTCCAGTGTGCTCCGCCGGACCGCGGACGACACCGATCCCTACGAACGGGTGGTCGTCGCCAACGCCGAACAGCTGCTGATCGTGACCGCGCTGGCCGATCCCCCGCCGCGCACCGGATTCATCGACCGCTGCCTCGTCGCCTGCTACGCGGGCGGACTCGAGCCGGTCCTGTGCCTGACGAAGGCCGACCTCGCGAGCCCGGACGAGCTCCTCGCCGGTTACGCGGGCCTCGACATCCCGGCCGTGGTCACCCGGCACGACGAGCACCCTGACGAACTGGCCGGACGGCTCAAGGACCGGGTCACCGCGCTGGTCGGGCATTCCGGGGTCGGGAAGTCCACTTTGGTCAACCGGCTGGTGCCGGACGCCGGGCTGGCGACCGGGGTGGTCAGCGCGGTCGGCAAGGGCAGGCATACGTCGGTCGCGGCGGTCGCGCTCCCGCTGCCCGGCGGCGGCTGGGTCGTCGACACCCCCGGTATCCGCTCGTTCGGCCTCGCCCACGTGACCGCGGACGACATCGTGCTCGCGTTCGAGGAGTTCGCCGAAGCGGCCGAGGAGTGCCCGTCGGGTTGCGGTCACCTCGGACCGCCGTCGGATCCGGATTGCGCGCTCGACGACGTCGTCACCGAGGGTCACGCCAGCCCGGAACGACTGGGCTCCTTGCGTCGCCTTTTGGGCTCCCGAGCCGGACATGATGACGAGCGGTAACTAAATTCGCGCTGGTGCGATACCCCGTTCGGATCAGATCGACTTTTCTGAGGGGTTCACTTTGAAGCGCGTAACCAAGCTCGCCGCGGTGGCCGCGGCGCTGGCCCTCGTGGTCACCGGCTGCGGCGCCCGCCCGAGCGCGACTGGCGAGAACAAGGGCGGCGAGCTGGCGCTCGCCACCCCGTTCACCGACGCGCTCGGCCTGGTCGAGGCCGCGAAGCAGGGCACGGCGAAGACCAAGTCCTCCAAAACGACCATCGACAGCAAGATCGGCAACAAGGTCACGGGTACCTTGACGGCGTTCTACGACGGCCCCGCCTCGAAGATCGAGGCGGACCTGACCGTCGACGGCGAACAGGGCATCCTGCGCCTGGTGAACCGGACGCTGTTCCTCAAGCTGCCGCCTTCCGAGAAAGCCGAACTCAAGACGGACAAGAACTGGGGGAAGGTCGACCTGGACACCGAAGACCCCCAGGCCAAGGCCTTCGGGAAGGCCATGGTGAAGTCGTTCGAGATGGGCGATCCGGCGAAACAGCTGGAACTGGTCGAAAAGACCGGCCGCATCATCCGTTCGGAGCAGACCCAGCTGAACGGCGTGCCGGTGAACCACTACTTCGTGGAATTCGACGGCAAGAAGCAGATCGACCTGTTCCTCGGCGATGACGTCCCCGCCAACGAACGGGCGAAGCTCGAGAAGCGGTTGGAGGGCAAGGATCTGCGGGTCCCCGCGGAAATGTGGCTCAACGCCGAGCAGCTTCCGCTGAAGATGACCATGGACATGTCCTCGTTGCTGAAGTCCGCCGGCAGCACCATCGAGGGTGAGGCCAAGTCGACCTACACCTACAGCGACTGGGGCGTGCCGGTGGAGGTCACTCCGCCACCGGCCGACGAGGTGGGCGACTACGCCGAAATGAGGAAGAGGGCAGGTAACTAGCCCCTGCTCCGCGTGAAGGCCTCCTTGAGGGACTCTGATTCCCTCAAGGAGAACCCGCATTTGGGTACCTACGCCTGACCTGGACGAGGGTGGCGGTTCCCCGGTCTGGTCCCTTGATCAACGGAGGATTCGGGACACTCAACGTCCCGAATCCTCCGTTGATCAAGCGTGTGCCCGCTCACGACCGGTGGACCGGCGATCGAGCGGGGAAGATTCCGGACGCTCAACGTCCGGAATGTTCCCCACCCGGACCGCACCGGCAACCCGCACAAGCTCCACACCAGTAGGTAAACAAAGGCGAGCCCCTCAAGGAGGCCTTCACGGACTTCAACCGGACGAATCACCCCTCGATGAATCCTTTATGGACAGTTGAGAACCTCAGAAACCGCCGCCTGACGGCAGGCGAGGAGCTCCCCGTTGAGCCGAAGGGCGTCGCGCGACTGCCCACAAGGGACACCTGCCGAAGGCTCGGTGTCCGCTTGATGACGCTATATACGGTTCCACAGGGGGGCGCGAGTGGCGAATAGGGTTAGCACTGGGGATGGGCGCTGGCGCGCCCGCTCGCGGATGGGATGCGAATCCCCTGACGCCCGGTTCTGATGCGCGTGAAGGCCCCCTTCCCTCGGCTCAGCCGAGGGAAGGGGGCCTTCACGCGCAAAGACACCACCACAAAAGTCCCCTTAGACACACCAGCCTCAGGTGCAACGATTCACGTACCAACCCTCATTGCCACTTACAACCCCCGCGCAAAACCGCGCAAAACACCCAAGTCGGACAGCCTTCTTAGGGAAGGTGCCCCTTGCGGACGCTGGGCGCGGCCCGGCTTCCGTCAGGCAGCCCGGTCCCACGCAGGGGCACGCCATGTTTGCCTTACCCCTTAACAAGTTCCTGACATTGACCCTCAAAGCAGGGAAGGGGGCCTTCACGCGCCGCCGTTCTCTGGCTACGGTGGTGGTACAGACCATTCACCTCAGGGAGTCCTATGCGTGCCACCGGATTCGCCGTCGTCTGTACCGCCATCCTCCTGCTTGGCGGTTGTTCCGGGGAAGAGAAACCGGTGGCGAAGCCGGTCACCGACGCGGCTCAGCTGGCCTCGGTCGCCGCCGCCGGCACGCAGAAGGCCCGCTCGTCGAAGGTGGCACTGGAGACCACCGCCGAGGACGGCCGCAAGGTCGCGGTGACCAGTTCCGGGCTTTACGAGGGACCGAACAGCAAGTTCTCCATGGTCGCCGAGATCGCCGGTGAGAAACGGGATCTGATCTTCGCCGACGGCGTCCTCTACTACCACCTGTCCGACGCGCAGCTCCAGGAACTCAAGACCGGCAAGGAATGGGTCAAGATCACCGCCGGCGGCAAGGACGCGATCTCCGCGGCCAATGGCGAGCTGATGACGAAGGTCGTCGAGACGATGGATCCGACGCGCACGATCGACCGGATCTCGAAGTCCGGCAAGGTCGTCAAATCCGAGCAGGCCGACGTGAACGGCACCGCCGCCACGCATTACGTCCTCGACCTCGGCGGCGCCCCCGCCGAAATGTGGCTCGACGCCGAGCAACGCCCGGTGCAGGTCACCTTCGGCAGGTCCACGGTCAAATACGACAGCTGGGCCTCGGACGTGGTGATCATCGCGCCGCCGCCCGAGGCGATCGGCGACAGCCGCTGAGCCGTTCCCCCGATCGGGGTGAGGTCCGCGGCTGTGTTTCGCTTGGGTGCCCGCACTTGAAAGCAGGTCCTCATGCGGAGAACGGCCCTGTCCACCGTCGTGTTCGTACTCGGCGCCCTGCTCGGCGCTTGCGACGGCGAAACCGTCGCGTTCGCCGACGCCCGCGCTCTCGCGGACGGGACCACCTCCGCCATCGACGGCAAGGCCGCGAAGTTCGCCACGGACGTCACGGCGGGCGCGATGCGCTCGAAGAGCCAAGGGCAGGCCAGGTTCGCGCGAGCGGGTACCGCGCTGGCCATGACCACGGACTTCCTCGGCGAGCCGCTCGAACTCCGGCTGGTCGGCAAGATCGTCTTCGCCAAGGTGCCCGAGAGCGCCCGCGAGGACGTTCCCGGCGGCAAGCCGTGGGTCAAGGTGTCCGCCGACGGCGCGGACCCGTTCTCGCAGGTCGCCGGCGGCAGTATCGACCAGCTGGCGAAACAGAACGATCCCGGTCGCGCGCTCGACCAGATCCGGCGCGCGGGCACCCTCGTCGAGTCCGGGCACACCGAACTCGACGGCGTGTCCGCCGAGCGCTACCGGCTGGACATCGACGTGGCCGCGCTGGGCGGTGATCTGCCGGCCGGGTTGTCGGCCGAGGCCGTCGGGGAGCTGGGCGGCAAGCTCGGGAAGCTCCCCATGGAGCTCTGGCTCGACGACGCGCACCAGCCGCTGCAGGTCATGCTCGACCTCGCCCCCGTCCTCGCCGCTTCGGGTGTCCCGGACAGCGCGATGGCCAGGATCGTCACGCGCTACACCGAGTGGGGCACGCAGGCCGAAATCCAGGCACCGCCGCCGGACCAGATCGGCGAAATCCCGGGCGGCTGAGCCTGTCACGTTCCTCCCGGGCGTCTCGTCCCCATCGTGAAGGCGGAACAGGAGGGACGAACATGCGCGTGATGGTGATCGGGGCGACGGGAGTGCTGGGACGGCCGCTGGTGCGGCGTCTGCTGGCCGAGGGGCACGAGGTGAGCGGGCTGGCCCGCGGCGAGGACCGGCTCGCGGCCGTGAGCGCGACCGGCGCGAAACCGGTGACGGGCTCGTTGTTCGACGTCGATTCCCTGGCCGCGGCGCTGCGCGGGCACGACGCGGTGGTGAACGTCGCGACCCGGATCCCGGACGCTCGCCGGGCGATGAGGCTGGCCGGCTGGGCGGAGAACGACCGCGTGCGGATCGAGGGCAGCCGGACGCTCGCGGCCGCCGTCCGACGGGTCGACGAGCTGGGAATCGTTGTCCAGGAAGGGATTTCGTTCGTCTACGCCGATGGCGGCGACCGCGAACTCGACGAGGACGCGCCTCTGGCGCTGCGCGACAACATCGCGTCCTCGACGGTGGCGCACGCGAACGTCGCCGAGCTGGCGGACGAGGGCCGCACCGTGATCCGGCTGCGGATCGGGTCACTGGTCGCCGACGACGCGATGACCAAGACGATGCTGGCCGCCGCGCGGCGCGGTGCGCCGCTGATCATCGGCCGCCGTTCCGACTGGACCGCGCCGATCCACCCGGACGACGCGGCGGCGGGGGCGATCGCGGCACTGCGGGCGCCGAGCGGCGTCTACAACCTGGCGGCGGATCCGGTGCGGAAGCAGGAGCTCGGTGCGGCGATGG
The DNA here is from genome assembly GCF_055575975.1 of Amycolatopsis sp. NPDC033938. Taxonomy (NCBI): domain Bacteria; kingdom Bacillati; phylum Actinomycetota; class Actinomycetes; order Pseudonocardiales; family Pseudonocardiaceae; genus Amycolatopsis; species Amycolatopsis sp. NPDC033938. Next base: position 191,500 of record NZ_JBVIRO010000008.1, on the reverse strand, counting down.
CCGCCGCGGCCGGTGTCCGGCGGCCACGCGCGCTGCCGAAGTGGGCGGCGAACCGGCTGGGCCTGATGTCGGTACTGGCGCGCTCACAGCGGGTCGTCTCGACCCGGCTCACCGAGGCGACCGGATGGCGCCCCGAACGCCCGGTGCCCGGCCCCTCCTGGTTCTAGGACTCCACCCCTGGCGCCTTCGGAGGAGCGTCAGAGGAGTTCGAGGAGGAAGGGGAGCTCCTGGGGCGCGTACCAGGCGAGTTCGTGGTCTTCGGCGTCGCCGAGGGTGAACTCCGCGTCCGGGTCACCGAGGTCGGCCTGGTCGATCACCGCGGCCGCGGCCTGCACGGACTCGGCGGCTTCGGCCGCGTCGACGTGGATCGCGGCGACGTCGGCGATCTTCACCGGCCCGGACAGCCGGACGACGGCGGCGTCGAGATCCGGGCGCAGTGTGACGTCGTCGACGTCGGCCGAGATCACCACCCGCCGAGGCTCGGGCTTCTCCTCGGCCGCGATCAGCCGGAGCGACGCCCTCGCCGCGTCGAGCAGCGCGGCGTACTCGAGTTCCTCGTCGGAGCCGCTGGCGTAGGACTCCCGCAACGCCGGGGTCAGCGCGAACCCGGTACCGCTGCGCGCCCGGAATTCACCGGCGGTCTCGAGATCACGGAGCATCGCGATCGTCCCGGGCAGATAGACCCTCACCAGTGCGCACCCTTCAGCTCTTCCAACGATTCCTCGATCATCCCGGCGAGCAGGTCCACATCGGACACGGCCTTGCGGTCGCCGTTCAGTCCGAAGTAGACACCCCCGTGATACGAGGTGACCCCGATCGCCAGCGCCTGATTACGCACCAGCGGCATGACCGGGTACATCTCCACCATCTTCGCCTGTCCCGCGTAGAGCGGCACCTGCGGGCCCGGCGAATTCGTGATCAGCACGTTGAAGATGCGCCCCGACATCGATCCGGCGGCCCGCGCGCCCAGCGAATGCAGCGTCGCGGGCGCGAAGCCGCCGACCGTCAGCAGCCCGCGCGCGGCGACCGACCGGCCGGAGTCGAGGTGATCCGCCATCGCGTGGCCGATGTGCTGGAGCCGCAGGACGGCGTTCGGTTCACCGACGGGGAGGTCGATCAGGTAGGCGTCGACCTGGTTCCCGACCAGCGCCGGCGTCGAGTACTCGGCCGTCTCGGCGTCACGCACGGCCATCGGGACCAGCGCGCGCAGCGTGGTCGTCGCGGTCAGGTTCGAGCCGCGGGAGAGCAGCCACTCGCGCAGCGCGCCGGTGATCGCGGCCAGCACGACGTCGTTGACCGTGCCGCCGTGCGCGGCGCGGACCTTGCGGAAGTCCTCCAGCCGTGTACGGACCACGGCGAACACGCGCCCGCCGGAGGTGCGGACGTTGAGCGGCCCGGACGGCGCCGGATGGACCATGGTCTTCAACGCCGACGCGACGTCGCCGACCGTCTCGGTGACCTTGCCCGCCATCGCGGTGGCGTCGTGGGCGATGGACCGGACGTTCTCGACCAGCTCGGTCGGCCGCTGCACGGTCTCGGCGACCGCGTCGAGGATCAGCTGCGTACGGCTCGGCTCGCGGCGCGGATGCCAGTTGTCGTCGAAGGGTTCTGGCTCCTGCGGGATGGCGTCGAGGATCAGCTGTCCGAGCTCGATGGTGCCCAGCCCGTCCACAACGGCCTGATGCGTCTTGGTCACCAGCGCGACGCGGTCCCCCGCGAGCCCCTCGACGAAGTACGCCTCCCAGAGCGGCCTTCCCGGATCGAGCCGCCTCGACATCAGCCGGGCCACGAGGTCGAACAACTGCCCGTCGGAACCCGGCTGCGGCAGCGCGGACCGGCGGACGTGATAGCTGAGATCGAAGTCGACGTCGTCGACCCACACCGGCCGGGCGAGGTGACCCGGGACCTCCAGCACCCGCTGCCGGTAGCGCGGCAGGAACGACAGGCGCTGCCCGATCAGGTCCAGCAGCTGCTCGTAGGTGAAGCCGTCGCGCGGCCGTTCGAAAATCGCCACACCGCCGACGTGCATCGGGGTCGAGTGGTCTTCCACGTACAGGAACGAGGCGTCCAGCGCGGAGAGGCGGTCGGGCATGAGCCGATCCTTACATAGTGGGACACTCGCCGGTGTGGGTGATGAGTCGGTGATTTCGCCGAAGGACCGGTTCCTGACGGTGTACGGGCGGAAACCGGTGCTCGAGGCACTGGACGACGCGACGCTCGAGGTGGACAAGGTGATCCTCGCCGACACCGTGCGAGGGCCGAACGCCGCGGAGATCCAGCGTGCCGCGAAGGCCGCCGGGGTACCGGTGCAGCGGGCGAGCGCGCACCGCGTCAAGGTGCTGGCGGGCAACGGCAAGCAGGACCAGGGCGTCCTCGCCGACGTCGTCGCCCCGCGGATGCGGTCGCTGCACGCCGCCCTGTCCGACGGCAGGCCACCGTCGCGGGTGTTGCTGCTCGACGGGATCACCACGCCGGCGAACGTCGGGATGATCCTGCGCACGGCGACTGCCGCCGGGCTCGAAGGTGTCGTGGTGCCGCGGCGAGGGGTCGCCGCCCTCGACCCGATGGTGGTCAAGGCCTCGGCCGGGGTCGCGTTCCGCGCGCCGGTGCTGCGGTGCGGCAGCGCGCGCGAAGCCGCCGAAATGCTCACGGAAGCCGGGTACGGGATCTACGCGCTGGGTGCTTCGGCACGCGCTTCGGTGTTCGACGTCGAGCTGCCGCAGCGCGCGGCGTTCGTGCTGGGCGGGGAGACGAACGGCGTCAGCACCGAAGTCGGCGAACTGGTGACGGAGTGGGTGTCGATCCCGATGCCGGGTGAGGTCGAGTCGCTCAACGTCTCCGCTGCCGCCGCCGTGCTGTCGTTCGAGCTGGTCCGGCGGGCTAGCGGTCCGCCGCGAAGAGGGCACTGAGCTCGCTCAGGGTCTCCTCGACCGACGTGTGGTGCACTCCCGCCATCCCGGCCGCCACCGCGGCGCGGACGTTGTGCGCGGCGTCGTCGACGAACACGCACCGGTCGGCGGGCAGGTCGAGCAGGCAGGCGGTGAGCAGGTAGACCTCGCGCTCGGGTTTGGCGACGCCGACCTCGCCGGAGAAGACGAGCGCGTCGAAGAACGGGTCCAGCGCCTGTTTGGCCTCGTCCGACGCGCCGGGAGCGTTCGAGAGCAAGGCCGTTTTGATGCCGCGTTCCCTGGCGGCCCGCAGGAAGGCGTACAGCTCGTCCGCGTCGGCGTCCGTGAGCACCCCGACGTAGTCGACGACCAGCCCTTTCAGCACCAGCCCACCGTACCCCGGCCGTCCACAAGCGATTATCGCCCGTTTCATCCTCTCGGGCGGTTCCTGTCGTCTTCTCGGCCGCCGTCGGCCCCTTAATTGCTGGGCGCGGCCGAGGGGGCCGCGAAGGGGGACGACCTGATGCCTTCGTACGTACTGAGACGGCTGAAACCGTGTGAACCGGCTTACCGGACCACAAACCGTCCGGATCGGCTGATCCACCGGGTGCCGCCGCCGGACAACCAGCTCGTGCTGGACCTGCCGCTGCCCGGCGCGGTGCCCGCGCAGGCACCACAGCCCCAGCAGGAGGCCGACACGCTGGACGGGCGGCAGGTGGGCAGGCTGCTGACCACCATCCTCGAAGCCTGCGACGGACGCCGTCCGGCGGTCCAGGTACGGCCCATCCTCGATCCGGCGCTCCACAGCGCGTTGCTCGACCGCGCCCGTCGCCGTCCGGCGGGTGGCTACCGGCCGAAGTCGATCCACCTGTGTCATCCGGCGGACGGGGTCATCGAGGCCTGCGCGACCGTCGAGCAGAACAGCCGCTGCCTCGCACTGGCCGCGCGCTTCGAGCGGACGCCGACGGGCTGGGTGTGCACCCGTTTCCATTTGCTGAAGCCGCCGCGCCGCGTTTCCGCGCTCCGTCTGACGGCGTGAAAAAAGGGGGCCCTCCCCGCCGGTCCTGCGCGGAGAAGGCCCCCTCTGGCTTTGCGTTCAGCGGCGCGGGCCCTTCTTGCCCTTCTTCTGGGAGGCGCGCTGTGCGGCGCGACGCTCCCGGCGGGTCCCGCTCTGGTCACCACCGTCACCGGCGGCACTGTCCGAATGCGACTCGACGCCGCCGTCCTCGGACGGGCCCGACATGGTCAGCCCGGACCGCGAACCGCCGCCGAGTCCCTTGCCGCGCAAGGCTGTCGGCACCGATTCGGTGTCGGTCGCCGGCCCCTGCGGAGGTGTCGGACGGGCGTGACGGCCGTCGCCGTTGGCCTGGCCGTTCCCGGAAGCGACACCGGCGGGCAGCGCGGCCGCCGACTCCGGCGACGGCGCGGCGGGCTCGGCCTGCTCGACCTGGAGGTTGAACAGGAAGCCGACGGCCTCCTCCTTCAGCGACTCCAGCATCGCGCGGAACATGTCGTAGCCCTCGCGCTGGTACTCGATGACCGGGTCGCGCTGGGCCAGGGCCCGCATGCCGATGCCCTCCTTGAGATAGTCCATCTCGTAGAGGTGCTCACGCCATTTACGGTCGAGCACGGTCAGCATCACCTGACGCTCCAGGCTGCGCATCGCGCCTTCGCCGACCTTGGCGTCGATCTCGGCCTCGCGCTCGTCGTACGCGCGGTGAGCGTCCTTGAGCAGCGCCTCACGAAGCCCTTCGGCGTCGAGGTCGTCGTCCTCGGTGAGCTCTTCCCAGGTGATCCCGACCGGGTACAGCGTCTTGAGCGCCGTCCACAGCTTCTCGTGGTCCCAGTCCTCGGCGTAGCCCGACGAGGTCTCCTCGGTGACGTACGCGTTGATGACGTCGACCAGCATGTGCTCGATCTGCTCGCGCAGATCCTCGCCCTCGAGGACGCGCAGACGCTCGGCGTAGATCACCTTGCGCTGCTCGTTCATCACCTCGTCGTACTTGAGGACGTTCTTGCGGATCTCCATGTTCTGCTGCTCGACCTGCGTCTGCGCGCTCTTGATCGCCTTGGAGACCATCTTGTGCTCGATCGGCACGTCGTCCGGCAGCCGCATGGTGGTCATGACCCGCTCGACCATCGACGCGTTGAAGCGGCGCATGAGCTCGTCGCCGAGCGACAGGTAGAAGCGGGACTCGCCCGGGTCGCCCTGACGGCCGGAACGACCGCGGAGCTGGTTGTCGATCCGGCGGGACTCGTGCCGCTCGGTGCCGAGCACGTACAGACCGCCGGCCTCGCGGACCTCCTCGGCCTCGGCCTTGGCCTCCGCCTGGATCTCTTCGAGCACCTTCGGCCAGGCGGCCTCGTACTCCTCCGAGTGCTCCACCGGGTCGAGGCCGCGCTGGCGCAGCACCTCGTCGGCGAGGATGTCCGGGTTGCCGCCGAGCACGATGTCGGTACCGCGGCCCGCCATGTTGGTGGCGACCGTGACCGCGCCCTTACGCCCCGCGCGGGCGACGATCAGCGCCTCCCGGTCGTGGTGCTTCGCGTTGAGGACCTCGTGCGGGACACCCAGCTTGAGCAGCAGCTTCGACAGGTGCTCGGACTTCTCGACACTCGTGGTGCCGACCAGCACCGGCTGGCCCTTCTCGTGCCGCTCGGCGATGTCCTCGGCGACGGCCTCGAACTTGGCCTGCTCGGTCTTGTAGATCAGGTCGGCCTGGTCGGCGCGGACCATCGGCTTGTTGGTCGGGATCGGCACCACACCCAGCTTGTAGGTCTGGTGGAACTCGGCCGCCTCGGTCTCGGCGGTACCGGTCATGCCCGACAGCTTGTCGTAGAGCCGGAAGTAGTTCTGCAGCGTGATCGTGGCGAGCGTCTGGTTCTCGGCCTTGATCTCGACGCCTTCCTTGGCCTCGATCGCCTGGTGCATGCCCTCGTTGTAGCGGCGGCCGTGCAGGATGCGGCCGGTGAACTCGTCGACGATGAGGACTTCGCCGTCACGGACGATGTAGTCCTTGTCGCGCTTGTAGAGCTCCTTGACCTTCAGCGCGTTGTTCAGGTAGCCGACCAGCGGCGTGTTCGCGGCCTCGTAGAGGTTCTCGATGCCGAGCTGGTCCTCGACGAAGGCGACGCCCTTTTCGGTGACACCGACGGTGCGCTTGCGGATGTCCACCTCGTAGTGGATGTCCGGTTTCATCAGCGGGGTCATCCGCGCGAACTCGATGTACCAGCGCGAGGACTGGTCGGCGGGGCCGGAGATGATCAGCGGCGTCCTGGCCTCGTCGATGAGGATGGAGTCCACCTCGTCGACGATCGCGAAGTTGTGGCCACGCTGCACGCAGTCTTCGAGGCTCCACGCCATGTTGTCGCGGAGGTAGTCGAAGCCGAACTCGTTGTTCGTGCCGTGCGTGATGTCGGCGGCGTACTGCTGACGGCGGACCTCGGGGGTCTGGTCGGCCAGGATGATCCCGACCTCGAGTCCGAGGAAGCGGTGGATGCGGCCCATCCACTCGGCGTCACGTTTGGCGAGGTAGTCGTTCACCGTGATGACGTGCACGCCTTTGCCGGACAGCCCGTTCAGGTACGCGGGGAGGACCTGGGTCAGGGTCTTGCCCTCACCGGTCTTCATCTCGGAGACCTGGCCGAGGTGCAGCGCGGCGCCGCCCATCAGCTGGACGTCGTAGGGCCGCTGGCCGAGCACGCGCCAGGCGGCCTCCCTCGCCACCGCGAACGCCTCCGGCAGGAGGTCGTCGAGTGACTCGCCGTCCGCGTGCCGTTTACGGAACTCGTCGGTCTTCGCCCGCAGCGCCGTGTCCGAAAGTTCCTTGACGTCGTCTTCGAGGGTGTTGATGTGATCGGCGATGTTACGCAGCCGCTTCACCATTTTGCCCTCGCCCGCGCGGAGCAGGCGGTTCAGCACCATCCGGTCGACCTCACTAGCTGATTTGTGATCGCACCCGAGCCGGTCCCGGGCAATCTCGTACGCGGTGGTGCCTGGTACCGCACCACCGTCCGACCCCCATCGTAGGGAACACCTCGGTGTTCGCGCACGCACCGTCTGTCGGTACTTGACGAGGCGGGGTCGTATCGCACCTGATCCGGACACGGCGGCGGCCCGCACGCGAACACGTGCGGGCCGCCGTCATGGGCGTCAGTGGTCGGTTGGAGGGCCGGCTAACTCAGCCGGATCACGCCGTAGTCGAAGCCTCGCCTCCGGTAGACGACGCTCGGGCATCCGGCGTCGGAGTCGTTGAAGAGGTAGAAGTCGTGGCCGACCAGTTCCATCTCGTAGAGGGCCTGGTCCACCGTCATCGGTACCGCGTCGTGTTTCTTCTCGCGGACGACGCGACCGGGCTGATGTTCGGTCACCCCGTCATCCCAGCGCTGCTGCTGGGGCATCTCGAAGTCGTCACCGCTCTCGACAGCGAAACCATTGGCCATGGGTTCGGCCTCCGGCGCTTCGAGGACAGCGGTGCCTGCCAGATGTCGGGTGTCGGTGGTCATGCCACCGGCGACCGCGATCGAAGTCGCCTCGGCGACGGATTCCGGGCGGCTGCGGCCATAGTGCACGCGCCGTCGGTCGTGTGTCTTCCGCAACCGGTTCTCGAGCTTGTTCAGTGCGGAATCCAGCGCTGCGTAGAAGTCGCCTGCACACGCTTCAGCGCGTACGGCGGGGCCCCGTCCCTTCCCGGTGATTTCGACCCGCTGGCAGTTCTTGGACTGCCGGCGATTGGGCTCGTGGAAGAGTTCCACGTCGTAACGGATGACCTTCTTGTCGTAGCGCTCTAGCCGGGCCAGCTTTTCGCTGACGAGTGCCCGATAGTGGTCGGGCACCTCCACGTTGCGGCCCTTAACGACGATGTCCATACACGACCTCCCTCGCTGAAATGACTGCGAGCTGTAGATGTGTTCACTAGGGCGCCGGTAAAGCGGGGACGAAGCCCGGATCGCGGGCGGTGAGAGAACTCGGCATGCGCCACGACGTCTCGTGTCGGATGTCTGAGCGCGGACTCAGCGCGGCTCCGGCGCCAGGGACATGGGCTGGTCACCTCCCTGCCTGCCGGGATTGCTGATAGCGCTGCACGTTAGCTGCATCACGCCGCGAGCAACAGCCCCCGAGCCGGGGGATATCAGGACGTGAGACCTCGTCACCGCACGCGACGACGGAGGTGTGGACAGCGGGACAATCCGGCCTGTCGGGCGTCGTCCCCGTGATTTGTTTTCACGCGGACGGCGCAAGCCTTCGGACAGGAAAAAGCCGAGGGTGACGCTGCCCGGGGAATCCGCCGCCACCCCGGTGGAGTGGCGGGCTGTCGGAGTGTTCCCCGGTAGCTTCCTCATATCCCGTCAACGCCCTTGTACCCATTCTCGTTCCCGTCTATTCATCACTCTTGTAGGTGATCGCCCCATCACCCGGCGGCGGCCAGTGCGACCACGGCGTAAACATGAATTCCGCTTGCGTCCAACCGGCGCGTACAAGCGGCGGCCGTCGCTCCGGTTGTGATCACGTCGTCAAGAAGAATGACCGGCGTTCCCTTCGGCGGGACGGCTCCGGAAGCGACGCGGACGCGTCCTTCCAGGTTCGCCGCACGCTCGGCCTTGGTGAGCTTCGCGGCGTCGCGGACGCCCGCCTTGAGACTGAGCACAGGCGCCACGCTCGCTCGTTTCCCCTTACGTGAAAGGGATTTCGCGCATTCCTCGGCCAGCCGTTGGATATGCGGTCCACCTCGGACACGTGAGGCGTGCCGTCTCGACGGGACAGGGACGAGCCACCATCCGGCGTGTTGTCCGGCGGAGAGTTGAGGCAGGGCTTCGGCGACGGCTCGGCCCAGGAAAGGCGCGAGATCGCGTCGGCCGCGCTCCTTGTAGGCGAGGATCAGACGGCGGGCTTCGTCCGCGTAACGGGCCAAGGCGTAAACGGGGACGAGACCGGCCGTCGGGCCGCGGGTTATCTCGCTGAGCGAACCCCAAACGGCTTGGCAGACCGGGCAGCACGGGGCGCCGGGCACACCGCAGGAGGCGCAGCGGGCGGGAATGAGGAGATCCAGGATTTCGGACATGGGGCCGAGTGTCTTCGGAGATACCGACGATTTCCGGGCGGCTTGTGTCGTGAGAGGTCCGCTTTGGACGGTTCCGAGCCAAAGGTGACCGGTCATGACGGCAGTTCTGAAGAAGGCCGCTCCGCCTGTTGGGCGAAGCTCCTTCGCCGCTCCTGCCGCCTTCGGGCCTCCCGGCCACCCTGGGCTCGCGGTCCGTGAAGGTCTCCTTGCCTACCCTCAAAGTCAGGGTTCCGGCAAAGTCGCATAGCTGCTGGTCAGGCGGCTCTTGGTGGTCCGGATGTGGCATCGCTGATGCCTGCGGGGTCCGAGGTGCACCGGCTTCAGGGGCATGCCCCTGAAGCTCTGTTGATCAAGCTTCGCAACCGGGGTGCGACCCCGTGTCCATGAAGGAATTGGGACACTCAACGTCCCAATTCCTTCATAGACGTCGGCCTGCGCCATGACGAAGAGGTCCCCGACCTGCACGATCCCGACATTGCCGGGCCCCTGACTCTCAAAGTAGGGAAGGAGGCCTTCACGGACTTCCGGGCGCACCCATTCGCTAGCGCTGCTAGAAAAGCTAGCGATACTAAAGGTCCCTTGCTCCCTTCTGCCGCGCGTGAAGGCCCCCTTCCCTCGACTGAGCCGAGGGAAGGGGGCCTTCACGCGGGAACGGGCAAGCCTCAGCCCGGGTAGAACGGATCCGCGTCGGTGACGGTGTGCGCCTGCGGCCGCCAGACCTCGCCCAGTTCGGAAGCGACCCACAGCCCGCCCGCGTCCGCGACCAGGTTCTGCCGGTTCGGCGCCGCGGTGACGCCGTGCACCGGCGGGGTCAGGTTCGAGCTGTTGAAGGTGTCCATCCGCTGCCCGTCCAGCGGCACCTTGACCACCGGCAGGGTGCTCGACGACGTCGCGACGATCAGGTGGTCCTGCGTCGCCCAGTCGACGTCGACGACGTCCTTGAGCTGGCGTTCCTGCAGCGAGCGAGGCGCGCGCAGGGCCACCGAATCCGCCGTCCGCACGATCGAGGCGATCACCAGCTGGCCGTTGACCACCGCGGCCAGGCGCGATCCGTCGCGCGAGAGCCGCAGTTCGGTGATCTGGCCGAGTCCGGTGAGCATGGTCGCGTCGACGCCCGCCTTCACCCAGCGGCCGTCCGCGGCCAGCGTGACCCTGGCGACGGTGTTGTGGTCGACGACCGTCCAGACCTCGCCCGAAATCCCGCCGCTGCCGCGGGGGACCGGCCGCCAGGTCGGGCGGCTCAGGCTGCCGCCGAACAGGTCGACCGAGGCGAGGTCGTGGCCGAGATCGCCGACCCGCAGCCACTGCCTGCCGTCCCGCTCTTCGACCACCGCGAGCCGTTTGCCGTCGACGGACTGCGCGGCGCTGACGACCTTGTACCCGCCGTTGCCCGCCGGTCCCCCGACCGGAGCCCCGTCGCCGAGCGACCGGACCCGCCCGTTCACGGTCATCAGCCCCTTCAGCTCCGAATTGGGCTCGATCTCCGTGTTGTACGCGGGAAGGTCGCTGGAGCGCCAGTACTCGTGGTCCGGCACCAGCGCGGTGCCGTCGGCGAGCAGGCGGATCCGGCTCAGCGTCACCGTCTGCAGGGAGAGGACGATCTGCGCGGCGATCAGGGTCCGGTCCGCGGGGCTGGCCCCGCCGATGCCGGTCAGCGCGACGTCCAGGGTCCCGTCGTCCGTGCTGCGCACGTTCGTGTCAGTGGTGACCTGGTCGGCGAGCAGGTCCTTGACCGCGCCCTTCAGCCCTTCCGACGGCCCCTGCAGCACCAGGTCCATCACCCGGCCCGGGAGCCCGGACTGCGGTTTCGCCGCGACGTAGCGGAGATCGGGGACGAAGGTGCCGGAATCGGGTGAGTAGAACCGGATCGGCACCCGGAAGTAGTTGACCGAGAAATCCTCGTCGGTGATGGCGAGATCCTGCGGCGGATCCACGATCCGCCACTGGCCGTTCGACTGCTTCCGCAGCTTGAACTGCTGCGAGTACTCGGCCTTCTGCGGGATGAACGCGCTGTCGGGGCTCAGGGTGCCGAGTTTGAACCCGCGGACGTTCACCAGCTGCTCGTCCGGGTTCGCCTGCGGTGACGAAGTGTCGTAGACGGTGCCGAAGGTGTCGTCGATGATCGTCAGCCCCGGCGACGGCTTCCAGGTGCGCCGGGCTTCGTCGTCGAGGTAGACCCGCGCGTTGGCGTTCGCGGTGCCCGGTGTCGCGGAGTTGCGGATGAACTGGCGGGTGACGGTCAGCGAGTCGATCCCGGCCGCCGGTTCGGGGACGTCCACCGGTGCTTGCGCGGGTTTGTCCCCGGAGACGACGGCGGGCTGGGATTCGAGCGGGATGTTCGCGCAACCGGCGACCAGCAGGAACACCGCGAGCAGGGTCAGCAGCCGTTTCATCGGCCGACCTCCTCGGACTCGGCGAAGATCGCCTCGGGCGCCGGCCGGACTTCGAGCAGTCCGGACGACGAGCCGTGCGTGTCGGTCCCCTTGTGATCGGGCGGTGGCAGCACCAGCGGGCTCTCCCCCATCGGCGTGTCCTGCCGTCGCGGCAGTACGAGCCGGAAACAGGCGCCGTGGCCGGTCTCGCCCCACGCGTCGAGCACGCCGCCGTGCAGCCGCGCGTCCTCCTGACTGATCGCGAGGCCGAGCCCGGTGCCGCCGGTCCGGCGGTTGCGGGACGGGTCGGCGCGCCAGAACCGGTTGAACACCAGTTCCGCCTCGCCGGGGCGCAGCCCGACGCCGTGGTCGCGCACGGTGATGGCGATCGCGGTCTCGTTCACCGCCAGTGTCAGGACCACCGGCTTCCCTTCGCTGTGGTCCACCGCGTTGGCCAGCAGATTGCGCAGGATCCGCTCGACGCGGCGCGCGTCGACCTCGGCGGCGGCCTCTTCGTCCGGCAGTACCAGCTCGACCGAACTGCCCGCGTTGCCCGCGATCACCCGGACCTGTTCGACGGCCCTGGTCGCGATCGGCCGGACGTCGATCAGCTCGGCCGAAAGCTCCTCCACCCCCGCGTCGAGCCTGCTGATCTCCAGCAGGTCGCCGAGCAGGGCTTCGAACCGGTCGAGCTCGTCGACCAGCAGTTCGGTGGAGCGGGCGAGACCGGCCGGGAACTGCTCGCGGGACGCGTGCAGCACGTCGGCGGCCATCCGGACGGTGGTCAGCGGGGTGCGCAGTTCGTGCGAGACGTCGGAGGTGAACCGGCGCTGCAGGCCACCGAAGTCCTCGAGCTGCCGGATCTGCCGCTGGATGCTCGCGGCCATCTCGTTGTAGGACACGGCGAGTTTGGCCAGATCGTCCTCGCCGAGCACGGCGAGCCGCTGGTCGAGGTCGCCACCCGCGAATCCCTCCGCCGCCGCGGCGGCCTGCCGGACCGGCCGCACCACCTGCCGGGTGACCAGGTTCGTGATCCCGGCCAGCAGGAGCAGCAGCACGAGGCAGCCGACGAGCAGCGTGTTCTGCACGGTCGAGACGGTGTTCTGCTCGCTGGTCAGCGGGTAGAGCAAGTAGAGCTGAAGCGGGTTGATCATGGTGGTCACCGGGGCACCGACGATCAGATACGTCGTCTTGCCGCCGTCCGGTTCGGTGACCGTGTGTATCAGGTAGCTGACCTGCTCGGTCTCCACGAACTGGCGCAGCCGCACCGGCACCCGCTCGTAGGGACCGGCGGCCACCGGCTGGCTCGACAGGTCGCGGCCACCGGCGGCCAGCACCGGTTCGAAGGTGCCCGCGGCCGAGCCCGCGCCGTCCTGCGAGGTCGTGGTGCTGGAGATCTTCTTCAGCGCGTTCTTCAGCCGCGCGGCCATCGCTTCCGGCGTTTCGGCGCCGACGCCGACCAGCTCGCTGGCCGCGGTCTCGACGACCGCCCTGGTCTGCGCGATCGCCGCGTTCTGCTTGGTTTCGAGCAGCCGTTCGGTGATCTGGTTCTGCAGCACCATGCCCAGTACGAACACCACGGCCGACGACAGCGCCAGTGTGGACACCGTGACCCGGAACTGCAGCGAATGCCGCCACAGCTCGTTGAAGGCGGTGGACTTACGGCGCACGAAAACCACGATGCGCCGGATCTGGCGCATCGTGGCTCGGAGCACGCTTTTCGGCTGGGAATCCCGCGGGGATCCTGGGGGTTCAGCCTGGGCGAACGAAGGAGAAGGTCCTCTCATGGGGCGATCACGGCGGGCCGGCCTTGTACCCGACGCCGCGAACGGTCAACACCACCTCGGGGTGTTCCGGATCCTTCTCCACCTTCGACCGCAGACGCTGGACGTGCACGTTCACCAGGCGGGTGTCGGCGGCGTGGCGGTAACCCCACACCTGCTCGAGCAGCACCTCACGGGTGAACACCTGCCGCGGCTTGCGGGCGAGCGCGACCAGGAGGTCGAACTCGAGCGGGGTCAGCGGGATGGCCTTGCCCTCCCTGGTCACCTCGTGGCCGGGGACGTCGATCGCGAGGTCGCCGATCGTCAGCGACTCGGCGGGCTCGGCCTCGGTGCGGCGCATCCTCGCGCGGACGCGGGCCACCAGCTCCTTCGGCTTGAAGGGCTTGACCACGTAGTCGTCGGCACCCGACTCGAGCCCGAGGACGATGTCCACGGTGTCGCTCTTGGCGGTGAGCATCACGATCGGCACACCGGACTCGGCCCGGATCGCCTTGCAGACGTCGATGCCGTTCATGCCGGGCAGCATGAGGTCGAGGAGGACCAAATCCGGTTTCAGCTCACGAAGCGCCGGCAGCGCCCGTGAGCCGTCGGCCACGACGGCTGTGTCGAACCCCTCCCCACGCAGCACGATGGTGAGCATCTCCGCGAGAGCAGGATCGTCGTCGACGACCAGAACACGTGCCTTCATAAACCTATGTTCGCACTAGTTTCCCCGCGCGAGCGCGCGACCCGGCGATGTGACCACCAGAAAGATCATCGAATCGGGCAAATTGCTCCATCCGAGTAGGGCATTCGGACCCTAGAGGGAGCGCCGGAGCCTGGTGAAGGGACGAGGAGAGTCGATGGCGAACACACCGGTTAAGGCGTCATCGCGGTAGTAGGCCGCCACGAGACGCTTCGCCGCGACATCGCCTTCGACGATCCGGACGTCTTCTGTGGCCACTCCGGCGAACTGGATGCGGCGTCCGTACTGATCGGACCAAAAGTAACCGTGCCGTGCGAAATGCGTGACGGTCGCGCCGGCGAGCAGATTCGCGACCGCGACGCCAGCCTGTTCGTTCGCGGCCGTCCAGTGCTCGGCACGGAGCCGTCTGCCGCGCAGACGGCAGCGGTACCGCGCGACGTCACCCACCGCGATCACTCGGGGATTCGCTGTGACACAGCCGGAATCGACCAGCACCCCGTCGTCGACGGCGAGCCCGGAACCGGTCAGCCATTCGGTGGCCGGTCTCGCCCCCACCCCGGCGACGACGAGATCGGCGGCGATCTCCCTGCCGTCCGCGAGCCGCACACCGGTGACGCGATCGGTCCCGGCGAACCCGGAGACGGGAACGCCGGTGAGCAACCGGACATCGTTTTCGGTGTGCAGCGCGCCGCACACCGCGCCCATTTCCGGGCCGACGACCGAAGCCAGCGGAACGGGCATCGCCTCGATGACGGTGACGTCGTGACCGAGCAGACGGCAGGCGGACGCGACCTCCGCGCCGATGAATCCCGCGCCGATGACGACCACCGCGGAAGGCCCGGCCGCGAGGCCTCGTTTCAGCGCGACGGCGTCGCCGAGCGTCCGCAAGGTGTGAACGCCTTTCAGATTCCTTGCCGCGCCAAGGGTTCTGGCCACGGCGCCGGTCGCGATGACGTAACCGTCCGCGGCGATCGTCGTACCGTCGTCGAGCGCCACGCCGTCGCCGGTGAGCCGTTCGGCGCGGACGCCGAGATGCCATTCGGCCTCCAGCGCGTCGAGACCGGTTTGCCCGTCGAGGGCGAGATCCTCGGCGGAAACCTTGCCCAGCAAGAAATCCTTCGACAACGGCGGCCGATCGTACGGCGGTTCCGCGCCGATCATCACCAGCCGCCCGTCGAAGCCCTGCGCGCGCAGCTCCTGCGCCGACCGGAGCCCGGCCAGGGAAGTGCCGACGACGGCGACGGTTCTCAAGCCACTTCCTGACGTGCCTCGGTGTCCACGTAGATCACCCCGTCGTCGACGACGACCGGGTACGTGCGCACGGCGTGCTTCGCGGGAAGGCAGGCCGGGACGCCGGTCCGCAGATCGAATCGCGCGGCGTGCAGCGGGCATTCGACGAAGCAGTCCTCGATCCAGCCGTCGGCGAGCGACGCGTCCTGATGAGTGCAGGTGTCGTCGAGGGCGTAATACCCGCCCTGGGCGTGGAAGACCGAGACGGGGACGGGGCCCTCCAGGCGGAGAGCCTCGCCTTCGGGCAGTTCGGAGACGGAGCAGGCACGGATCATCGGGGCCTCCGGGGAAAGGACCGACGGTTTGTTGATGTTGCGTATTACGAGACGGGACGTGCTCTGCGCAACAATCGCCCTCGACGGGCCGGTGCGTCAAGAGATTCGCCCACTCAGCCGAGCGGATGCGGGCAAAACGGCTACTGTTGCGTCATGCGGAACCAGGACACGGGGAACGCAACACCCAGTCAGGTGCAGTCCGTCGACCGCGCGATCAGCGTGCTGGAACTGCTGGCACGCAACGGGGAAACAGGCATCACCGAGATCGCGGGGGAACTCGGCGTGCACAAATCGACGGCCTCCCGGCTGCTGAGCGTCCTGGAAAACCGCGGCCTCGTCGAGCAGCTCGGCGAACGCGGCAAGTACGCGATCGGTTTCGGGGTCGTCCGGCTCGCCGGCGCCGCCACCAGCCGGATGGATCTGGCGAAACTGGGCAGGCAGACCTGCCAGGGGCTGGCCGAGACGCTCGGCGAAACGGTCAACATCGCGATCGCCGACGACGGGGTCGCGATCAACATCAGCCAGGCCCGCGGCTCGGCCGCGATCACCACGCAGAACTGGACCGGCCAGCGCACGCCGCTGCACGCCACCTCCAGCGGAAAGGTCCTGCTCGCATACATGGACGACGTCGAGCGCAAACGCTTGCTCCGGCGGAAACTCGAACAGTTCACGCCGCGGACCACGATCGACCCCGACGAACTGACCGCCGAACTGGAGCGCATTGCCGAGGACGGGTACGCGGCCTGCTTCGAAGAGCTGGAGCTGGGGATGCACGCCGTCGCGGTCCCGGTGCACGGGCCCGGCGGCGAGGTCGTCGCGGCGATGAGCGCGTCCGGCCCCTCGTACCGGCTCTCGAAGCAGCGGGTGCGGCAGATCGTGCGGCCGCTGACCGAGGCCTCCGCGGATCTCTCGGCGCAGCTGGGGTACTTCGCCGAGTGAGGTGACCGGTCCTGTCACGCCCCTGAAGCGCGCTATGAAAGGTCCTTTCCTTGCAAATTTTGCAAGGAAAGGACCTTTCATAGCGCGCGCGGGTTGAAGCAGCCGACCTCTTCGGGCTCTTGACAGCGTGCCCGCGCGTGCCGCACTTTGTTGCTGAAGACGGAACACCGTGCCTCATCCGCAACAGCGCCGGTCACCCCGATGCCCCGTGTCCACTGTGGACGCCTGGGCAGGCAGGAGGTTCCCCTCACCATGGCCCCCAGACCCCGCGTGGTCGTGATCGGCGCCGGTATCGTCGGCTGCGCGATCGCCGACGAGCTGACCGAACGCGGCTGGACCGACCTCACCGTGCTGGAACAGGGTGACCTGTTCACCACCGGCGGGTCCAGTTCGCACGCGCCCGGACTGGTCTTCCAGACCACCGGCTGCCGCACGATGACCGAGTTCGCCCGCTACACCGTCGCCAAATACGGCGCGCTCGAACTCGACGGGAAGCCGTGCTTCCGGCCGGTCGGCGGGCTGGAGGTGGCCACGACGCCGGAGCGGCTGGCCGACCTCAAGCGGCGGCACGGCTGGGCGACCGCGTCGGGTGTCGAAAGCAGGCTGATCGGGCCGGACGAATGCG
Source organism: Amycolatopsis sp. NPDC033938 (assembly GCF_055575975.1). Taxonomy (NCBI): domain Bacteria; kingdom Bacillati; phylum Actinomycetota; class Actinomycetes; order Pseudonocardiales; family Pseudonocardiaceae; genus Amycolatopsis; species Amycolatopsis sp. NPDC033938. Next base: position 174,580 of record NZ_JBVIRO010000008.1, on the reverse strand, counting down.
CCACGCTGCATCCGCTGCTCGATCCGGCCAAGGTGCTCGGCGGGTTTCACATCCCGTCCGACGGTCTGGCGAAACCCCTGTGGGCGGCCGAGGCACAGGCCCGGCGCGCGATCGGGCGCGGCGCGAAGTTCCTCGCGCACCAAAAGGTCGTCGGCGTCGAAAGCGCGGGCGGCCGGGTCACCGGCGTCACCACCGAAACCGGGAGTTTCCGCGCGGACATCGTGCTCTCCTGCGCCGGGATGTGGGGTCCGGTGCTCGGCGAACTGGTGGACCTCGCGATCCCGCTGGTCCCGATGGCGCACCAGTACGCGCGCACCAATCCCCTGCCGTCACTCGCCGGCGCGAGCGAAGAAGCGACCCTGCCGATCCTGCGGCACCAGGACGCCGACCTCTACTTCCGTGAGCACGCCGACCGGATCGGCATCGGCGCGTACGGGCACCGGCCGATGCCGTTGCCCGCCAAGGAGATCGGCGCCGGGGAGGGAATGCCGTCGGAACTCGCGTTCACGCCGCCGGATTTCGAACAGTCCTGGGCGGCCGCCGTCGCATTGCTGCCGTCCTTGGGCGAGACCAAGGTCGAAGAGGGCATCAACGGGCTGTTCTCGTTCACCCCGGACGGGATGCCGCTGCTGGGTGAGCATCCGGAGCTGGACGGGTTCTGGGTCGCGGAAGCCGTCTGGATCACGCATTCGGCCGGGGTCGCCCGCGCGATGGCGCAATGGCTGGTCGACGGGCAGCCCGAAGCGGATCTGCACGGTTGCGACCTCGCCAGGTTCGAGAAGGTGCAGCTGGCCCCGGACTACGTCATGGCACGCAGCTGCCAGAGCTTCGTCGAGGTCTACGACGTCATCCATCCCTTGCAGCCCATGGAGGAACCGCGGCCGCTGCGGACGAGCCCGTTCTACGAGCGGCAGGCGGAGCTCGGGGCGTTCTTCCTCGAAGCGAGCGGCTGGGAGCGGCCGCACTGGTACGAGGCGAACGCGAACCTGCCGGAAGTCGACCTCATCCCGGCCCGCAACGACTGGGCCGCGCGGTACTGGTCGCCGATCGGCGGCGCCGAGGCACTGGTCGCGCGGCAGCGGGTCGCGATGTTCGACATGACGTCGTTGAAACGCGTGGAGGTCACCGGACCCGGCGCGCTGCCGTTCCTCCAGACCATGACGACGAACCAGCTCGACAAGAAACCCGGTTCGGTCACCTACACCCTGTTGCTCGGCGAGGACGGCGGCGTGCGCAGCGACCTCACCGTGGCCAGGCTCGGCGCCGAGCGGTTCCAGGTCGGGGTCAACAGCGCCATCGACGTCGACTGGCTGCGACGGCATCTGCCGGGGGACGGCGCGGCGCAGATCCACGAGACCACGCCGGGCACCTGTTGCATCGGTTTGTGGGGACCACTCGCCAGAGCGGTACTCCAGCCACTGTCCACAACGGACTTCTCGCACCAGGCGATGGGCTACTTCAAGACGAAACAGGCCTACATCGGCCAAGTTCCGGTGACCGCGATGCGACTGTCCTATGTGGGCGAACTCGGCTGGGAGCTGTACACGAGCGCCGACCTCGGCCGCGAACTGTGGGACACGCTCTGGGACGCCGGCCAGGAGCACGGCGTCATCGCCGCCGGACGCGACGCCTTCTCCAGCATGCGGCTGGAAAAGGGGTACCGCCTGTGGGGCACCGACGTCACCGCGGAGCACGACCCGTTCGAGGCCGGACTGGGTTTCGCCGTAAGGATGGACAAGGGTTACTTCGTCGGGCGGGACGCGCTGGCCGGCCGCTCGGAAGACACCGTCACCAGGAAGCTGACCTGCCTCACGGTCGACGATCCGTACTCGGTCGTCCTCGGCAAGGAACCGGTGTACGCCGACGGCCGCCCCGCCGGATACGTCACCAGTGCGGCGTACGGCTACACCGTCGCGAAGAACATCGCCTACGCCTGGCTTCCGGTCGAATTCACCCAGCCGGGCAGGCCGCTGGAGATCGAGTACTTCGGCGAGCGGATCCCCGCCGTCGTGGCGAACGAACCGTTGTTCGACGCCGGCATGACCCGGATCAGGAGTGCCGCATGAGCCATTACGACGTCATCGTCATCGGCCTCGGCGGGATGGGCAGCGCGGCCGCGTACCGGCTCGCCCGGCGCGGACAGCGGGTGCTGGGCATCGATCAGTTCGCGCCAGTGCACAACCTCGGCTCCAGCCACGGCGGCTCACGGGTCACCCGGCAGGCGTACTTCGAAGATCCTGCGTATGTCCCGCTGCTGGTGCGGGCACACGAACTGTGGGACGGGATCGAACGCGACTCCGGCCGGAAGATCTTCACCCGCTGCGGCGGGATCATGCTCGGCGGACCCGGCTCGCGGACGGTGTCGGGAAGCCTGGCCAGCGCCCGGGAATGGGATCTGCCGCACGAGATCCTGGACGCGTCCGAGGTCCGGCGCCGGTTCCCGACGATGAACCCGGCCGAGGGCGAAATCGCACTGTACGAGGAGACCGCCGGATTCGTGGTGCCGGAAGGCAGTGTGGCGGCGCATTTGCAGCTGGCCGCGAGGGCCGGGGCCGAACTGCGTCACGAGGAGAAAGTCCTTTCGTGGCACCAGACGTCCACTGGTGTCCGGGTCGGAACCTCGCAGAACTTCTACACCGCCGAGCAGTTGGTGATCTGCCCCGGCGCCTGGGCGCCGGAACTGCTCGCCGAACTCGGTGTCGAGTTCACCATCGAACGGCAGATCCAGTACTGGTTCGCCCCGTCGGGCGGAGCGGAGCCGTTCCGCGCGGAACGGCATCCGATCTACGTCTGGGAAGGCGAGAACGGCCGTCAATTCTATGGCTTCCCGTCGCACGACGACTCCGGGAGCGTGAAGGTGGCGTTCTTCCGCGGCGGCAAGACCTGCACTCCGGAGACCATCGACCGGACGGTGCACGCCGAGGAGGTCGAGGAGATCTCCGCTTTCGTCGGCCGGAAGATGCCGTCACTGCCCGGCACCTTCCTGCGGGCGGCGACCTGCATGTACACGAACACCCCTGACGAGCATTTCGTCATCTCCCGCCATCCCACCTGTGAACGCGTGGTGGTCGCCTGCGGATTCTCCGGGCACGGTTTCAAATTCGTGCCGGTGGTCGGCGAGGTGCTCGCCGACCTGGTGGTGGACGGCACCACCGAACATCCGATCGCCCTGTTCGACCCCGCCAGGCTGACGGGAGTGCCGAGATGACGAGTCTCATCCCGACCCTGGGCGGCGATTACTACACCGACCCGGGAATCTTCGCGGCCGAACAGGAAAAGCTCTTCGAGCGCGGGTGGTTCTGCGCGGCGCGTTCGGCGGATCTGCCGTCGGCGGGCGACTTCCGGACCGTCCAAATCGGACGTGAGAGCGTGATCGTCAGCCGCGGCCGTGACGGCGGGCTGAAGGCGTTCCTGAACGTCTGCCGCCACCGGGGCGCCCGGCTGTGCACCGAGGAGTCGGGCACGGTGAAGCGCGCTTTCCAGTGCCCGTACCACGCGTGGACCTACGGACTCGACGGGAAGCTGATCGCGGCGCCGAATCTGGCGAATCTGCCGGACATCGATCGCGCCGGATACGGTCTGCACACCGTGCACCTGCGGGAGTGGCTGGGTTACGCGTGGGTCTGCCTGGCCGCGGACCCGCCGTCGTTCGAGGCCGACGTCGAAGGCGCGGTGCGCGAACGGCTGGGCGACGTCGAGTCGATCGAACGGTACGGCCTCGACGGGCTTTCGGTCGGGCGCCGGATCACCTACGACGTCAAGGCGAACTGGAAGCTGATCGTCGAGAACTTCATGGAGTGCTACCACTGCGCGACGATCCACCCGGAACTGACCGAGGTGCTGCCGGAGTTCGCCGACGGCTACGCGGCGCAGTACTACGTCGGGCACGGAGCCGAGTTCGGCGAGGACGTCGACGGGTTCACCATCGACGGTGGGTCGGGCTTCGACCGGCTCGACGGCGTCGCGAACGAGCAGGACAGGCGGTACTACGCGATCACCATCCGGCCGCAGGTGTTCGTGAACCTGGTGCCGGATCACGTGATCTTCCACCGGATGTACCCGCTCGCGCCGGACCGGACGGTCGTCGAATGCGATTGGCTGTACGCGGCCGACGTCGTCGCCTCCGGCCGGGACGTGTCACGGTCGGTGGAGTTGTTCCACCGCGTCAACGAGCAGGACTTCGCCGCGTGCGAACGCTGTCAGCCCGCGATGGCGTCCCGCGCCTACCGCGGCGGCGGCGTCCTGATGCCCTCGGAGCACCACATCGGCGAGTTCCACGACTGGCTGCTCAAGCATTTAGAGGACTAAACGCGCAGAAGGGTGGTGGCCAGCGCGGCGGTATCGACCCCGGCGACGCCGTCGAGAACGTGCCAAGGCGCGAGCCAGCCAGTCGCGGCCAGCTCGTCGTAGACCACCGAGCACCGCTTCTGGAGCGCGTCGTCGGTCTCGAAGGAGTCCCGCGCACGGGCGGCGTCGTCCTCCGCGCGGCGCTGCGCGCGTTCGGCGGCGACGTCGGAGGTGACCCGCAGCAGCAGATGCGCGGCCGGCACCGGCAGACCGAACCGATCGATCTCCAGGTCGCGGAGCCACCGGACGAACTCGCCGTCCACGCCCTGGTGGAGCCGGGCCGCGCCGTACGCCGCGTTCGACGCGACGTACCGGTCGAGCAGCACGACGTCGTGATCGTCGAGACGGGCGCGGATCTCGTCCGCCGCGCCGCGACGGTCGAGCGCGTAGAGCATCGCCATGCCGTACACGGAGTCGGCGAGGTCGCCGTGCCCTCGGTGCAGCGCCTCGCGGACGAGGTCGGCGTGCACGCTTTCACCGTAACGCGGGAACGCGATCGACGTGACGCTCGCACCGTCGGCGTTCAGCGCACCGGTCAGCGCGTCGGCGAGGGTGCGCTTTCCGGCGCCGTCCAGACCTTCGATCACCACGAGTCGTCCCACAGCGCCTACTTTAAGGTGCCGTGGTCGACCGGCGGGCCAGGCGGGGTCAGCACACGCCCGGCCCACCGGTCCGCTAGGGGACGCGCCGCTTCGAGTGGAGGAAGAAGCCGGCGATACCGATGAGGAGCAAGCCGCCGAAGATCAGCAGCGGGACGAAGCCGGTGTCCTGCGCGTCGGGTGCGGGGCCGCCGTCACCGCGAGGCATCACCTGGGCGTTGTAACCGCCGGCCTTGCCTTCTTGGGCGTAGGGCGAGCCCGCGAGCATCGGCCCGTACCGGCCGGAGACCGTCTTCTGGTACTCCGCGAGTGTGGCCGACGCGCCGTCCGCGTAGCCGCTGGCGCCCGAGTCGAGCAGCGTCACCCGGCCGTCGCGCAGCGCGTACCAGGCGTCGACCTGGGGCTCGTGGAGCAGCGTCGCACCGGCGGGCAGCCGCCGGGCCAGTTCGCTTTCCCGGTCACCCGACGCGATGTTGCCGACGCGCCAGACACCGTCGTCGCCACGGACCGACCAGACCGTCGCGGTCTGCCCGTCGGACGCCGTCACCGGGACGGCGACGTAGGCGAGCTGCCCGGCGACCGCGCCGTCTCCGGCGACGAAATCCCTCGAAAGCTCGTAAACCGGGAAGGATTCGCCGACGACGGTGACCGACGGCGAATGCCCCGAACCACCCGTCTGAGTGAAGAAGCGACTGATTTCCGCACGCAGCGTGGGATCGTCGGCAGCCGCCTTCGCGGCCGCGAGATCTTCACCGGACAGGTGATCCGCGCGCGCTCCCGGCGCCGACATCAGCAACGCGATCGCGACCAGCCCGGCGAGCCCGAGGATCCGCCGCGCCCTCATCGCCGGATCCCGGTGAGGGTGTGGGTCCAGGTGAAGGACCGGTTGCCGGCGTAGAAGTCGTAGGTCGACCAGTTGTAGCGGTTACCGGTGGGCAGTGGATCCCCCCACGAGACCCACTTCCGGCCGGTGTCGTAGCCGTAGAGCACGTGCATGTGGCCGCCGCCCGCGGCCCAGCCGACCCGGGTCTGCACCGGCTGCCCGGCATCGGCCTGCGCCTGAACGGCCGCGTACGGGATGCGGCCCTTGACGTAGTTCCCCGGGGCCGAGAAGCCCAGCTTGCCGAAGGCGTGCCGGACGTCGCCCAGCGTCCCGGGGCGGTCGGCGCAGTCCCGGCGCCGCTCGTCGTGGGCCATCCGGCAGAATTCGTTCTGGCTGACGGTGACGCCGTGGCGTGCCGCGATGGTGTTGCCCGAAGCCACCCAGCACCACTGCGGCTTTTCCTGTACCTGCATGACGATGGGGTTCTGATAGGCGGAGTGCTGCCGGGCCGACGACGGGGGCAGCGCGCTCGCCGGGGTCGCGACCGCGAGCCACGCCGCGAGACTCGCGGCGCCCGCGGCGCAAACCCTCCTCGAGAACACAGGCACGACGGGCCTCCTGGTCACCATGGCGAACCAATGTGGTCACAACGGTGAACAGAAGGTTCACACAGAGCAAGATGGGCACTCGGCGGAACGGACCGTTCCGGGGCGTTTCCACACCCCGGAACGGTCACTCTTCCGGGGTCAACCACCCCGAACGGGGGACGTAGTGTTCACAGTGCGCTGCTAACGTGAACGTTCCGCGGTGTTCACGCTCAGCGCACACACTGGTCTGGTGAAGGGACGAGCGGTGACACGAGAAGGGGACACCCCGACGATCATCGACGGTGCGCGCCGTCAACCGCTCGAAGCCCTGCCCAAAGAGCTGGTCGAAGCCCTTCGCAGCGGCGAATTCCACCACGCGTTGCGGCAGGCGATCGCCTATCGCGGTCTCTCGCTGGCCAGGCTTCGCGCCCATCTCGGGCTTCGCGGCGTCCAAATCGGACAGTCGACGTTGAGCTACTGGCAGCGCGGGTTACGCCAGCCGGAGGTACCCAAGGCGCTGCCGGCGGTCCGTGCCCTGGAATCGGTGCTGCAGCTGCCTCCCGACGCGCTCGTCGTGCTGATCGGGCCACGGACGGCGCGGGCGCGCGGGCATCAGATGGCCGCGTCGTTCCACGACATCCGTTCCGGTGACATGGGCTCGATCGTCGACCAGCTGCTGTCCGAACTCGGCGCGTACCCGTCGGCCAATCGCTACAACGCCGATCTCGAGATGCTTTCGGTGCACGACACGATCACCTTCGACGCCGCGCACCGGCAGGTCGGCCTGCAGACCCGGCTGGTGTGCCGGGCACGGCGGCACGGCCCGGACCGGTACGTCACCGTCTACAACGGCGACCCCGGCTGCAATATCGGCGACGTCGAGCTGATCACCGCCGAGGGCTGCCGGGTCGGCCGGATCCGGCGCAACGCCGACGCCGAGACGATGGCCACCGAACTGCTCTTCGATCGGAAGCTCGCCGAGGGCGAGATCCACGTGTTCTGCTTCGAGGTCCGCGACGACTCGGGCACCGCGTCGCCCGGCTACTTCCGGATGTTGCGGGACCAGTGCTCGAGCTATCTGGTGCAGCTCAAGTTCGCGCTCGGCGCGCTGCCCGCCCGCTGCACGCGGCAGTTCCGGACCCGTGACGACGCCGTGCCCGTCGAGTCCGAGGAGCTGCCGCTCGACATGGGCGGCGTGACCAGTGGCTACTTCAGCGACGCCGGGCCGGGGCTGGCCGGCATCGAGGTCGAGTGGCGCTAGCGCGCAATGAGCCTTTTTCATCTTGGTTCGCGGTGCAGGCCGTCGCAAGGAGCCGATTACCTGCGAGGTCAGGTCACTCAAGACCCGTGAGACACGCTCGCACGCCGCCGATCAGAGCCGCCGCCCCACGTCACCGGACCCGAAAGTTGGTCGTGAGTGGTAAGTGTCGTTAGAGCAAACCCTCTCTTAGGTACCTACCCGTGTCCTGCGGACTTGCTGGCGTGAGGTACATGATGGCCCCCTTCCTTGCTGTAGGCGCAAGGAAGGGGGCCATCATGTACTGGGGAAGATGTGAAGGTCGCGTTTCCTCGGCTGAGCCGAGGGAAGGGGTCCTTCACGCGCAGCCGGTGTGACTGGTGGTGCTGCTGAGGCTCGTGATGGTCGTCCGCGACGGGTGAGGGGAACTTTGAGGGACTCTGGGTCCCTCAAGGAGTCCTTCACGGCCAGGCCGTCACCGGACCCACCCACCGTAGGTACCTGAAACACCCTTGGCCAGAACGACACTTACCACTCACGACACCCACACCTCTGAACCCAGGATGAAAAAGGCGCCATGAAAGGTCCTTTCCTTGCAAATTTTGCAAGGAAAGGACCTTTCATGGCAGCCGTCAGTACCGGTAGTGATCCGTCTTGAACGGGCCTTCGACGTCCACGTCGATGTACTCGGCCTGCTCCTTGGTCAGCTTCGTGAGCTCACCGCCGAGCGCGTCGAGGTGGATCTTCGCGACCTTCTCGTCGAGCTTCTTCGGGAGGCGGAAGACCTCCTTGTCGTACTCCTCGTACTTGGTGAACAGCTCGATCTGCGCGATCACCTGGTTGGAGAAGCTGTTCGACATCACGAACGACGGGTGGCCGGTCGCGTTGCCCAGGTTCAGCAGTCGGCCTTCCGACAGCACGATGATGCTCTTGCCGTCCGGGAACACCCACTCATCGACCTGCGGCTTGATGTTGATCCGCCGGATGCCCGGGTAGCGCTGCAGACCCGCCATGTCGAGCTCGTTGTCGAAGTGGCCGATGTTGCCCAGGATCGCCTGGTGCTTCATCTTCGCCATGTGCTCGACGAGCACGACGTCCTTGTTGCCGGTGGTCGTGATGATGATGTCGGCCTCGCCGAGGACGTTCTCCAGCTTCTTGACCTGGTAGCCGTCCATCGCCGCCTGCAGCGCGCAGATCGGGTCGATCTCGGTGACGATCACCCGCGCGCCCTGGCCGCGCAGCGATTCCGCGGCACCCTTGCCGACGTCGCCGTAGCCGCAGACAACCGCGACCTTGCCGCCGATGAGGACGTCGGTGCCGCGGTTGATGCCGTCGATCAGCGAGTGCCGGATGCCGTAGCGGTTGTCGAACTTCGACTTGGTCACCGCGTCGTTCACGTTGATCGCCGGGAACAGCAGCTCACCGGCGGCGGCGAGCTGGTAGAGCCGCAGCACGCCGGTGGTGGTCTCCTCGGTGACCCCGCGGATGCCTTCGCCGATCTTGGTCCATTTGCCGGTGTCGGCCGCGACGGAGGCGCTCAGCAGCTGGAGGAACACGCGGAACTCGTCCGAGGTGTTCTCGTCCGGCGACGGGACGACGCCCGCCTTCTCGAACTCGGTTCCCTTGTGCACCAGCATGGTGGCGTCGCCGCCGTCGTCGAGGATCATGTTGGGACCCTCGCCGTCCCAGGTCAGCATCTTCTCGGTGCACCACCAGTACTCCTCCAGCGACTCGCCCTTCCAGGCGAACACCGGCACCCCCTTCGGCTCCTCGACGGTGCCGTGCGGGCCGACGACGACCGCCGCGGCGGCGTGGTCCTGCGTGGAGAAGATGTTGCACGAGGCCCAGCGCACCTCCGCGCCCAGCGCGACGAGGGTCTCGATCAGCACCGCGGTCTGTACCGTCATGTGCAGCGAGCCCGAAACCCGGGCTCCCCGCAGGGGATACACCTCGGCGTACTCGCGGCGCAACGCCATCAGGCCAGGCATCTCGTGCTCGGCGAGGCGGATCTCCTTGCGGCCGAACTCGGCGGCCTCGAGATCGGCGACGGCGAACTCGATGCCGTTGCGGGTGTCGTGCCGCTTGGCAACGCTTTCGGGGGTCATATGCGCGCTTCCTCCAAGGTTGGATGACATCGGAACAGTACCGTTGTCGGCTCAGTCCCCACTGGAATGGTTTGGAGGCCTTCACCGTGGTCATGCCGGGTCCCGACACCCGCGTCGTCGAAATACGCGTACCCGGGTTAGTGGGCACGAGCGGTGAAAGCCTGCTGGATTCGACGTCGGTGGTCGACGTCGCGGGCGACGGGATCGGCAGGCTGATCCGGCCGTCGGACCGGCTGCGCCGTCCCGCTCCCGGTCCGGTGCTGCCCGCGCTCGGCCGTTCGATCCCGCGCATTCTCGAAGGCTACCTGTGGAGCGGGATGACGTCGGGGGGCGCGGCCAAGGCCACCTGGGCGCTGCTGTTCCCCTTTTCGCTGGCGAACGTCGCGCACTGGATGCTGCCGCCGGTCCCGGAGGGCAAACGGTCCGCCGCGCTGCTCGCCGCCGCTTGCCGCGGTGTGTTGCGAGTGGCTTCGCTGCTGCTGACGATGCTGCTGATCAGCCAGCTCGCGGTGGTCTCGCTGGACCTGTTCGCCGCGCAATGCCTCGCCCCCGGCTCCGCCTGCCTCACGGGCGCGCCGTCGTTCCTGCGGGATTTCGCGCCGCTGCGGACCGCGATCGGCGTGCTGCCGCTGCTGGCGCTGATCTTCGTGCTCGACCGGATCCCGTCCTCGGACTGGCGCTCACGGAACCGGCTGCACCGCGCCCACAGTTCGAGCCCGCTACAGCCCCAGGACCTGCCGCGGACGCCGGGCCTGCGCACGCTGCACACCGTCGCCGCGCTGACCTGTGTCGCGCTTCCGCTCCTCGGCGGGCCGTTCCGGCTGCCGACGGCGACGTTCGACCTGATCGTCTGGAGCTGCGCGCTGGCGCTCGTCCTCGCCGCGCTCGTGGCCTCGACGGTCGGTTTCTCGGCAGGCCCGATCGTCCGCGGCGGACTGATCGCGATCGCCGTCGCGCTGGTCGGGATCGCCGTCGTCCGCCGGACACCGTTGCCTGCCGGGCTGTCGGGCGGCGGTCTCGGCGGAGCCGACGGGACGGTCGAAGCGCTCGGCGCGGCGATGGTCGCGGTGACCTCGCTCTTCGCGCTGATGCTCGTCCCGGCGGCGTTGCTCGGCCGTCCGACCTGGAAGCACCTGCCGCACCGGTTGCGGCCGTGGCTCGGCGGCTGGGCCGCGGCCCCGGTCCTCGCGCTCGCCGGGCTGCTCGGTGGCGGCTTCGGCGCGGGACTCGCGGTCGCGCTGCGGCAACTGGTCGGCGCGAACGATCTGCGCCTGCCCGACACCTACGTCCTGGTGACCGTGCTGTGGGGCGCCGGGCTCGCGCTCGCCGTCGTGCTCGGTGTGCTCGGGTTCGCCGTCGCGGTCCCGCTGCGGCGGCTGCGGCGCGGCATCCCGGAGATCGTCGCGCTGATGGAGATCGGCAAGGCACAGGAAGACGAGGCCGCGCGCGTCTGGGCCCGTGCTTCGTGGGAACGCAAGCATCTGCACCATCTCGCCCTCACCGTCGCGCTGGCGATGGCGGCGGGCGGTGGCGCCCTCCTGGTCGCGCGCTTCGGTTTCGGGCATCTACCCGGCTGGTTCACGCCGCTCTCGACGATCGGCGTGTTCGCGCTGGGCGCGATGGCGGCGGGGCTGCTGCGTGTCGTGTTCGCCGCCGCGACGACCCCCAAACGCAGCCGTCACCTCGGCGCGCTGGCCGACCTCGTGTGCTTCTGGCCGCGTGCCGCGCATCCGACCGTTCCGCCGAGTTACGCGCTCAAGGTCGTCCCGGAACTCGCGGACCGGGTCAAGGAACACCTCGCCGATCCGGGCACGCGGGTGGTGCTGTCCGGGTACAACCTCGGCAGCCTGCTCACCGTGCTCGCCGCGGCTCGGGTGATCGCCGATCTCCCGCCGGAAGACCGCGACCGCGTCGGGCTGCTGACCGCCGGTTCACCACTTCAATGGGGTTATCAGCGGGCCTTCCCGGCGATGCTGCCGCAGGCACAACTGGCCGCGCTGTACGAAGATCTCGACGGCCGCTGGCGGGCGCTGTGCCGTGGCACGGACATCTTCGGCGGCGGCGTCACGACGTGGCGGCACCGGGTAGTGGGCGGGAAACTGCTGGGCGACGGCTATCTGCCCGGCGGCGGGACGGGACCGCTGGCCGCCGAAGCCGACGACAAGGGCGTCCTCGTGCTCGGGGGCGATCACTGGCTGCCCGACCCGATGCGCGGGCCGACCGGGCGGCACCGCTGGGCACCCGGCGTGCTCAAGCACACGGACTACGTCGTCGACGCCGAATGGGACAACGCCGTCGCGATGGCCGCCGGGCTCGGCCGTCCGCGCCCGACGAACCCCTGGGGCGAGCAGGGATCGCTCTTCGGGGACTTCCCCCAAATGCGCTGAAGGGAACTTTCCCCGAGTCGGACGCAGCGAAAGGGCCCTTCACCGCATGTCATGCGGTGAAGGGCCCTTTCAGCTACCTACGTCAGTTGGCCTTGCGGCGCACGCGCAGCAGGATCAGGACGCCGGCACCGGCCAGGACCAGCAGGCCACCGGCCCACAGCAGCCAGGCGTTGTCGAAACCGGTGTCCGCGAGGCCGCCGCCGTTGCCACCGTTACCGCCGACCGCGGGGGCCGGGGCGGTGGTGCTGCTCGGGGCTTCCGACGTCTGGGTCGGCTTGTCCGAGGTGGTCGGGGCGGACGTCGGCGGCTTGGCCGTGGTGGTCTTCGTCGGCTCGGTCGGCTTCGGCGGCTTCGTCGGCTCGGTCTTCTTCTCGCCACAGGCGAACCAGTGGCTGATGTCGGCCTGCTGGCCGCCGTTGTTCATCGGCGAGCGCAGCTTCTCCCACGGCGGGGTCTTGCCGAGGCCCCGCTTGCCGGGCTCGTAGATGTTGTAGCCGTCGCCGCCCTTGACCACGATCGCGGTGACGGTGACGCCTTCACCGACGGCGGTGATGTTGAGGTACTTGTCCTTCTCCGTGCCACCGGTGAAGGTCAGGTCCTTCGTCGAGATCTCGGTGCCCGGGAGCTGGGCCTTTTCACAGGTGCTGACGTTCTTCGGCGTCGGGATGGCGCGGCCGTCGTCGGTGTGGCACGCCAGCGCGGTGCCCGTGACGCCGAGCAGGGCGGCGGTCGCCAGCGCGAAGACGGTGGCGGCGGAACGGACACGCCGTCTGGTGATGATCTGCATTCAGAGCTCTCCTGTACCGATCGGGGGACAAACGAGCAAAGCGAGGTGCCTCTTTAGGGGTGAAGGTCAACTCGCGGTGCTTCTACACGAGCCCCGTTCACCCACTAGGGGGAAGTAAGAGCCCGGACGCTATCGCACACCGATTTCACACCGAAACCGGGGCCCCGAACGGCGCGGCCCACCATCCACAAAGGAATGGTGGGCCGCCGAAACGAGAATGATCAGTCCGATACGGACGTCGGCACCTCGTCCTTGTTCTGCTTGCCGAGCAGCGAATGACGACGGCCGTAGGCGAAGTAGATGACGACGCCGAGCGCCATCCACGCGAGGAAGCGCAGCCAGGTCAGGACGGTCAGGTTCAGCATCAGCCAGACACAGGCGACGATCGCGAGGATCGGGATCACCGGAACCCACGGCACCCGGAAGGCGCGAGGCAGATCGGGCCGGGTCTTGCGCAGCACCAGCACACCCGCGGAGACCAGAACGAAAGCGAAAAGCGTCCCGACGTTGACCATTTCCTCGAGTTTGTCCGCCGGGAAGAACGTCGCCGCGACCGCGACCAGCCCGCCGACGACGATGGTCGCCCGCTTCGGCGTGCCGTGCTCGCCGGTCTTCGCCAGGCCGCGCGGCATCAGGCCGTCACGCGACATCGCGAAGATGATCCGGATCTGGCCGAGCATCAGCACCATGACGACGGTCGTCAGACCGGCGAGGGCGCCGACGGAGATGATGTTGGCCGCCCAGTCGACGCCGTTGGCCGCGAACGCGGACGCGAGCGTCTTCTTGCCGCCGTCACCGGCCGAAGTGGCGAGATCCTTGTAGTTCACCATGCCGACGACCACGAGCGACACGGCGACGTAGAGCACCGTGACGATGGCGAGCGAGCCGAAAATGCCCCGGGGCACGGCCTTCTGCGGGTTGCGGGTCTCCTCGGCGGTGGTCGCGACGATGTCGAAACCGATGAACGCGAAGAACACCAGCGACGCCGCGGCCAGCAGGCCGAAGACGCCGAACGCGCTGCTGCCGCCACCGGCGACCAGCGAGAACAGCGACTGGTCGACACCGGTGGACGCCGACTCCGCGGCAGGCTGGGCGTCCGGGATGAACGGGGTGTAGTTCGAACCCTTGATGTAGAAGATGCCGAGCACGATCACGAACAGCACCACCGCGACCTTGATCCCGGTGATCACCATCGAGAACCGCGACGACAGCTTCGTGCCGACCGCGAGCAGTGTCGCCAGCACGAGCACCACGAGCAGGGCACCCCAGTCGACCGGCACCGGGCCGATCTCGAACGTCGTCTTCGTGCCCTTGCCGAAAATGTAGGAGAGCACGGTTTCGAGGTAGGCGGACCAGCCCTTCGAGACCGCGGCCGCGCCGACCGCGAGTTCCAGGATCAGGTCCCAGCCGATGATCCACGCCATGAACTCGCCGAACGTGGCGTAGGAGAACGTGTACGCGCTCCCGGCCACCGGGACGGTCGACGCGAATTCCGCGTAGCAAAGGGCGGCCAAGGCACAGGCGATGGCCGCGAACACGAACGCGAGCGAGACGGACGGTCCCGCGAAGTCACCGGCGGTCCGCGCGGTGAGGGTGAAGATCCCGGCACCGATGACGACGGCGACACCGAAGACGGTCAGATCCCACGCGCCCAGGTTCCGCCTGAGCTTGGTCCCCGGCTCGTCCGTGTCCGCGATGGACTGCTCGATGGATTTCGTACGCCACAGACCGTTTCCGGGCACCCTTGACCTCCTACACCTGACTGCGGTTCAACGGACCCTATCTCCCGGCCGGAACGGCAGCGCGGTGGGAGAGCAACGAAGTACGAGGAGGTCGCGATGGTAACCGGCGGAGTACGGACAGTTGCTCCGAACGGCGGTCGCGGCGGTACGAAAAGTCCGTGAAGGCCTCCTTGCCTACTTTGAGGGTAGGGAAGGAGGCCTTCACGGACTTTTCGGCTTGAGGCTGGGGATGCCGAAGGCCGCCGTGGGTGAGTGGGGAGGATCCTCCGTTGATCAAGGTCCGGGCTCGGGCCACGTCGTCGATCCCGACCCCCACCGCCCTTCACGCGGGCGGTCCGGTCTGGCCCGGATCGCCACCCGGCGACCCACCGCACCCGCACCCGCCACCGCACCCGCACGCAAGGAAAGGTCCTTTCCTCGCAAAATTTGCGAGGAAAGGACCTTTCCTTGCAGCTTTTCCTCCTGGTTCGCGGTGCAGACGGTCCCACCGCCCCAAGTCACCGGGCCCGAAAGCTGGGCCGAGCGAGGCTCAGACCAGGGAGCGGTCCAGGTCCGGCTCCAGATAGATCAGCTTCGCCGTCGGCACCTTCGCGCGCACACGCGCTTCGGCGTCGTCGATGGCCCGCGCGACCTCGCCGGTGTCCAATCCGGGTACCAAAGCGAGCTTCGCGGCCACCAGCATCTCGTCCGGGCCGATGTAGAGGGTGCGGATGTGGATGACCCGCTCGACCTTGCCCGCGGCCAGTTCGTCGACGATCGTGTCGAGGTCGGCCGGAGAGGCGCCCTCGCCGATCAGCAGGCTCTTCATCTCGATGATCAGGATGATCGCGATGACGCCGAGCAGCAGGCCGATCATGACGGTGCCGATACCGTCCCACACCGGATCGCCGGTGACGACCGAAAGCCCGACGCCGATGAGCGCGAACACCAGGCCGAGCAGCGCGCCGGCGTCCTCCAGCAGGACCACCGGGAGTTCGGGGGTCTTGGCCTGGCGGATGAACGCCCACCAGCCCACGTCGCCCTTGATCTTCTTCGACTCCTGGATCGCGGTGTAGAAGGAGTACGACTCCAACCCGATCGCGACCACCAGGATGCCGACGGCCACCAGCGGCGAGGTCAGCGCCTCGGGCTCGCCGATCTTGTGGATGCCCTCCCACAGCGCGAACACCGAGCCGAGGCTGAAGAGCATCAGCGCGACGATGAACGAGTAGAAGTACCGGTCCCGTCCGAACCCGAACGGATGCGTGCGGGTCGCCTTGCGCTGCGAGGTCTTCTGGCCCAGCAGCAGCAGCCCCTGGTTCGAGGTGTCCGCGAGCGAGTGCACGGACTCGGCGAGCATCGAGGACGACCCCGTGATGAGGAAGCCGGTGAATTTCGCGGCCGCGATGCCGGCGTTCGCCACGAGCGCGGCGATGATCGCCTTGGTTCCGCCACCTGCAGACACGTGCAACTCCCCAATGGTGTCCCGATATGCCGGGTTCGAAGGCTAGCAGTGCAGATGAGCCCGTACGCGCTGGGCGGCCCCACCCGGGGACAGGTCACAGAATTGTCGGACGCCCTCGCTAGTCTCGCCCCTCTCATGAGCTGGGGAGGTGCCCGTGCCGCGATTCGGCGTGCTCGGACCGTTGACGATCGAGAGCCCGCACGGGCGGCGTACGACGCCGCGCGGCGATCATCAGCGCACCCTGCTGGCCGTCCTGCTGCTGAACGCGAACTCGTCCGTCCCGGTCGACGCACTGGTCGAGACGCTCTGGCCGGAGACGCCGCCGAAGTCGTACGCCTCGAATCTGCACACCTACGTCTCCCGTCTGCGTGCGCGGATCGAGGGGCTGGAGATCGAGCGGAATCCGCACGGCTACCGGCTGGTGGTCGAGCCCCGCGAACTCGATCTGCTGTCCTTCCGCGAGGCAGCGGCCGCGGGGAAAGCCGCCGCGCGGGCGGGTGATCCGGCGGCGGCGGCCGGGCACTATCGCCGCGCGCTCGCGGAATGGCGCGGGCCGGTCCTGTCCGGACTGCACGTCCCCCGGCTCGACGCGGACGTCGCCCGGCTCGAATCGGAACGGCTCGCCGCCTTCGAAGACTGTGTCGACGCCGAATTGTCCGACGGCAGGCACGGCGAACTCACCGGCGAACTCCAGGCGATGATCACCGAACACCCCCTGCGTGAGCGGCTGGCCGCGCAGCTGATGATCGCGCTGCACCGCGCCGGGCGGCAGGCCGATTCGCTGGCCGTCTACCGCGATCTGCGCGCCACCCTCGTCGAAGAACTCGGCGTGGAACCCGGCGCCGAGGTCCGCCGCGTGCACGCCGCCGTGCTCCGCGGTGAGGATCCGGTGCCCGCCACCAAGGCCGCGCCGGTCTTCCCGATCTGCCAGCTCCCGCCGGACATCGCGGATTTCGCCGGCCGCGAAGGCGAGATCGTGCGACTCTCCGGCCTGCTCGGCGACGGCACCGGCGTCCCGGTCGCGGTGATCACCGGCGAACCCGGTGCCGGCAAGTCCACCCTCGCGGTCAGCACCGCGCACCGGCTGCGCCGGTCCTTTCCGGACGGTCAGCTGTTCGTCCCGCTGGCAGGCGCCTCCAGCCCGCGCGATCTCACCGACGTCCTCGGCGACCTCTTACGGGCGCTGGGTGTCACCGGCCCCGCGATCCCGGACGACGTCGAGGCGCGGGCGGCGGTCTACCGCGGACGCCTCGCCGACCGGCGGGTACTCGTGGTGCTCGACGACGCCGCCGGCCCGGAACAGATCCGCGCGTTGCTGCCGGGAACGCCGGGCTGCGCCGTCCTGATCACCAGCAGGCAACGGCTTTCCGGCCTCGCCGGGGCCGATCGCCTCCACCTCGCGCCGCTGTCCGGCACCGAGGCGATGACCCTGCTGGAGCGGCTGGCCGGGCCGGGCCGGGTGGACGCCGAGCGCGCGGACGCGGAGCGGATCGCCAAGGCCTGCGGCAATCTCCCGCTGGCGCTGCGGATCGCGGGCAGCAGGCTCGCCATGCGGCCGGGACTGCCGCTGGGGAAACTCGCCGCGAAGCTGGAAGACGAGGTCTCCCGCCTCGACGAACTGCGGGTCAGCGATCTTCAGGTCCGCGGCAGCATCGCGTTGAGCTACCGAGCACTGAGTCCGGGCGCGCGGCGCGCGTTCCGGTTGATCGGCCGCTGCCGCACCCTCGACCTTCCGGCCTGGGCGGTGTCGACCCTCATCAACGACACCGCCGACGAAGAAGCGGACGCGGCCGTCGACGAACTCGTCGAAGCCAGCCTGCTCGAAGCCACCGGCCTCGATCCGACGGGCGAACAGCGGTTCCGCGTGCACGACCTCGTTCGCGTGTTCGCCACCGAACTCGGCCGGGAACTGGAGACCCACGCCGAGCGGGTGGCCACCGTGGCGAAGGTGTCGGACGCGGCGCTGTGCCTCGCCGACACGGCGGCCCGCCGTCTGCCGAGGACGGTGCCGATGCCGTTGTCGGATCAGGATCTGCCCGCGCAACCGCTCGCGGGCGAACTGGTCGAGCGGCTGCTGCGCGACCCCGGCGCGTGGTTCTCCGTGGAGCGGGCCAATCTGGTCACCGCCGTCTCGTCGCTGTGCGCCATCGGCTGGCGGCGAAAAGCGTTGCGGATACTGGAAAGGCTGAGCGCGTATCTGTACCTGCACAGCCACTACACCGATATGCGGACGGCGTACGAGACTCTGCGAGACGCCGCCCGAGAGGCGGGTGACAGGCATATCGTGGCCATCGCCGAGGCGAACTTGACGGTGTTGCTGCACGCTCGCGGCGAGTACGAACGCGCCGTCGAGGGTTATCGCGCATGTTCGAAGGAGCTGGCGGCGCTCGGCGACAGTTCCGCGCAGGCGTGGGTCGAGACGAATCTGGCGCACTGCCTCGTCGGTCTCGGCCGGGCGGGGGAATCCCTGCACGCCGCGACCCAGGCCCGCGAACTGTCCACTGTGGAGGAAACGGGACCCGGAGCGTACGCGCGGCACGCGGAGTCCGCCGCGTTGCACCGGCTCGGCAAGGTCACCGAAGCGCTCGAGATCGACCGCAGGATCCTCGCGCACGCCCGCGAACGAGGCGACGAACGCCAGCTCGGCGTTGCCCTGCAAGGACTTTCGTGGTCGCTGATGCTCGACGGGCGTCCGGCGGAAGCACTGGAGACGATCGAGGAGTCGGTCCGGGTACTGCGCCGGACGACGGCGAAATCGGCGCTGGCGAAGTCGTTGCGCACGCAGGGCGCCATCCTCGCGGGTGCCGGTCGGCGGGTCGGCGCGGTGAAGGCCTACGAGAACGCGCGGCGGCTGGCCGGCGCGCTCGAAGAACGGCCGCGGGAGCTTTCCTGCACCCGCGCGATCGCGGCCAGCTGGATCGGCGACGGCCGGGCCGATCGCGCGATTCCCGTGCTGCGCCACTGCCTCGACGAATTCCGGGCGATGGGCGGGAAACCCGCGACCGGCCTCACCCTGCACGTGCTGCGCCGGGCGTACGAGGCCGTCGGGGAGACGAGGGCGGCCGAGGCGGCGGGCGAAGAGGCGAAGCGATTGGAAGTCCCCCACGACGCCAACGCTTCGACCCTCGTCCGGTTGCTGTTGTCGCTCACCGAACCCGCCCCGGCCTGACCGGGGGGTGCCCGACCCCTCAGACGAGCACCACCCGGAAATCACTTCAGCGCGAACCGCGGCTCACGACGGTTCGAGGAGAACCAGGCCAGCACGATGACCAGCGCCCCGTTGGCGGCGGCGTCCCACGCCGACGGCGAGCCGGGTTCGAGCCGCGCGACCGCGAACATGTTGAGCAGGCCCGCGACGGTCAGCATCACGCGGGTGGGCTGCGCTCCGGTGACCACGAGCGCGGCGGTGAGCAGTACCTGCGCGCCGAGGGTGGCGAGCACGACCAGCGGGAGGTTCAGCCTGCTTTCCGCGTCGGCGGCGAGCCCGTGCAGACCGGAACCCATGGCTTTGGTGGCCTCGATCACGTCAGCGGCGAGCCCCGCCAGCCCCTGCGCCGAGACGACCAGGTCCTGGCCGTCCGACAGCAGGCGCGCCCGGTCGACGACCGGGACGAGCACGGTCACCACGGCGAATCCGAGCGCGGTGAGCAGGACACCGGGGCGCACGGAAACCCGCACCCGGTAAACGCGCCCGCTCGCCGCGTCGGGATGGGAAGTCACTGCTGGTCACTCCTTGGCTATCGACATCCGGGATGAGCCGACGACAACCGTCGGGTCACCCCTTCGGGCGATAGTTGCGGAACCCACCACACGGAACGCACACACTTCGGCCAAGTACCGCATTCAGAGGACGAACCGCGAGGGGTCGAGGGCTAGCAGGTACCGGCGGTGGCGCGGAAGACCTGGGTGCGCTCGGCGGAAAGCGGCCGCACGCGGACGGCGGGGTCGGCGGCCGGGAGCCACACCGACTGGCCTCGGCGGAGTTCGACCTGCTCGCCGTCGTCGGCGGTCACCTGGAGACTGCCCGCGGTGCACAGCAGGATCTGCGGGCCGACGTCGTGGACGGCGACCTCGCCGTCGTCCCCGGCCTCCCATTCGATCCGCGAGAGTTCGAATTCGGGCGCGTCGGTGCGATAGACCGACATGCGCGCCTCCTGCTCGCCGCTCTGGACCGGCATCTCACCGCACGCGAAGTCGACGACGCGCAGCAATTCCGGCACGTCGACGTGCTTGGGGGTCAGCCCGCAGCGCAGGATGTTGTCCGAGTTCGCGAGGATCTCGACGGCGGTGCCGTGCAGGTACAGGTGCAGATTTCCGGCAGGCAGGTAGATCGCCTCACCCGCGCTGAGGGTGAGCCGGTTGAGCAGCAGCGCGGCGAGCACGCCCGCGTCCCGCGGATGCGACTCGCCGAGTTCCAGGATGGTCCGGCATTCGACGTCGAACTCGCCGCGTTCCTGCACGTGTTTGACACACGAATCGAGGACTTCGGGCAACAGTTCGTCGAGCGCGGCCTGCGGCAGGGTGATCCAGGTGGTGAACAGCGCGCGCAGCCCGGCCGGATCCGGCTGTGCCTCCAGCAGCACCGCGTACTTCGCCAGACCGGGCGTTTCGATCGCCTTCAGCAGCGAGATCGTGCGCTCCGGGTCACGGAAGCCCGCCAGCGCGTGGAACTCCGTCAGCGCGCAGACGAGTTCCGGTTTCGCCGTCGGGTCCGGGTAGTTGCGGTTCGAGGCGTCGCGCGGGATCCCGGCGGACTCCTCGCGGGCGTAACCCTCCGCCGCCTGCGCGGCCGAGGGGTGTGCCTGCATCGAAAGCGGCTCTTCGGCGGCGAGGATCTTCAACAGGAACGGCAGCCTGCCGCCCCAGCGGTTGGCGCAGCTCGTGCCGAGCTGGCCGACCGGGTCGGCTTCGACGAGCTCCAGCAGGCTCCGCTCGGTGCCGTCCGGGCCGATGACGTGGGACGGGTCGCCGGGGTGGGCGCCCATCCACAGTTCCGCCTCCGGATGCGGCGCCGGCACCGGACGCCCCAGCAGCTCGGGGATCGTCGTTCTCGATCCCCACGCGTAGGGCCGCACGGCATTGCGCAGCAGCTCCACTGTCACCTCAACTCCTCGCCGGGCACGGGTGGTGCCGGCCCTCATTCATTCACGTCGCGCGCGGGGCTCACGCCGTTGCAGGCGTGTACCTCCCGGCGCCGCCGATGCTGCCGACGGCCAGCCCCAGGTAGACCGCGGCCAGCTCGAAACGCAGCGCGAGAACGGCCGCACGCACGATCTCGTCCGTTTCGATCTCTTCGGCCGGGGCGATCACGTCCGCACCGGGCAACAGGTCTTGTGCCTCGAAGCGGGCCGCCTCCGTGGCGGGCCCCGTCCGAACCGAGAGGAGCAACACCCTCGGCGTCAAGCCGACCCCCTCCTCCGGGTCCGCGAAGATATCGCGCTCCACGCCCCCGGACAACGCCGCGCGCCGCAAAGCGGGCCTGGCCAGCGCCTGGCGGTAGTCCTCCACGTCACAGACGAGTGCCGCGTGGGCGGCGAAAGCGTGTGCCGCGTGCTCGCCGACGGCGACCGCGACCGGATCGAGTCCCCAGAGCAGCGGCTGCCGGTCGGCGACGCGCAGCGCCATCGCCTTGGCCGGGTTCGCGAACGACTCCCTGGCCAGGTAGTCCTTCTCGGCTTCCGCGTCGAGGTGGTCGGCGAGCTGCTCCAGATCGGCCACCAGCAGGCCGAGCGCGTTCGCGGTGACCAGCGCGGCGGCGAGCCCGCGCGGGAAGGCCATCTCCGGCGGTACCGGGATCCGGGGCGCCAGCAGCACGCCCTTCCCCGCCACGGAGGCCGCGACCGGGCCTTCGGCGGGCGCGGACAGCACGACTGTCGCGCCGAACCGGGCGGCGCGCTCCAGCGAAGCGGCCAGCTCACGGTCACCGGCGTCGTCGGTGTGCGCGAAGACGACGTCGAGCGCGCCGATCCAGCTGGGCACCACCTCGGCGACGACCACCGGTACCGGGCACGACGGGGTCAGCAGCGCGGCGACCAGCCGGGTCAGCGTCCGGCTGACCCCTGGCCGGTCGAGCAGCACGAGTGAGCGGGGACGCCCGACGTCGAGGCGATCGCTCAGCTCGAGTTCGGCCGCGGCTTCGGCGGTCGCCCTGACCTGGGCACCCGCCATCGCGGCGGCACGGAGCAGTCCCGCGGTGTCGGCCTCGGCCAGCCTCGCGGGATCGTCGAGCAGGGAATCGTCAGGGACCGTCGGCATGTTCGCCATCCGGGTTCGTCGGCTCGGTGGCTTCGTCCAGCAACAATACCGGGATTCCATCACGGACCGGATACACTCGGCCACACTCCGTGCAGGTCAGCGCGTCGGCCTCGGGGTCCGCCGTCGTCCCCGTGCGCAGCGGCGCGTGATCGGGGGACGGGCAGGCCAAGATCTCCAGCAACTGTGCGTCAAGCGTGACGGCCATGGTTACTCCCTACCTGTGGGTCCGTCGTGAATGCCACCTTCGAGACCAAGAGATGTCTCTATGTGTGTTTTCACGACACATTCGTTACCCACGGACTATCGCCAGTACGTCTTCGGTCAGTGCCCGGACGGCTTCGGCGTCGGCGGCTTCGACGTTCAGGCGGAGCAGCGGCTCGGTGTTGGACGGGCGGAGGTTGAACCAGCCGCCGCCGGGCAGCTGGACGGTGAGCCCGTCCAGCTCGTCGATCTCGACGCCGTCACGCGCGCCGAACGCGTCCTTGACCGCGATCATGCGCGCGACCTGGTCGTCCACGGTCGAGTTGATCTCGCCAGAGGCCGCGTAGCGCGAGTACTCCGCCGTCAGCTCGGACAGCGGGCCCGTCTGCTCGCCGAGGGCGGCGAGGACGTGGAGCGCGGCCAGCATGCCGGTGTCGGCGCGCCAGAAGTCACGGAAGTAGTAGTGCGCGGAGTGCTCGCCGCCGAAGATCGCACCGGTCTTGGCCATCTCGGCCTTGATGAACGAGTGCCCGACCCGGGTGCGTACCGGTTTGCCGCCGTGCTCGGCGACGATCTCGGGGACGCCCTTCGACGTGATGAGGTTGTGGATGATGGTGCCGCCCGGCTCCTTCTCCAGCTCACGGATCGCGACCAGCGCGGTGATGGCGCTCGGCGACACCGGCTCGCCGCGCTCGTCCACCACGAAGCAGCGGTCCGCGTCCCCGTCGAAGGCCAGACCGGCGTCGGCGCCCTCTTCGCGCACCTTCGCCTGGAGGTCGACGATGTTCTTCGGGTCGAGCGGGTTGGCCTCGTGGTTCGGGAAGCTGCCGTCGAGCTCGAAGTACATCGGCACGATCTCGATGGGCAGGCCCGCGAAGACGGTCGGCACGGTGTGACCGCCCATGCCGTTGCCCGCGTCGACGACGACCTTCAGCGGACGGCTGCCCGACAGGTCGACGAGCTTGCGCAGATACGCCGCGTAGTCGGCGAGGACGTCCTTCTCGGTCACCGACCCGCGCTGGCCCGCGAAGGCGGGCACGCCCTGCTCGACGGTGTCGCGGATCTCCGCGAGACCGGAGTCCTGGCCGACCGGGGCCGCGCCCGAACGGCACAGCTTGATGCCGTTGTACTTGGCCGGGTTGTGGCTGGCGGTGAACATGGCGCCGGGCAGGTTCAGCGAACCGGACGCGAAGTACAGCTGGTCGGTGCTGGCGAGACCGATCGTGACGACGTCGAGGCCCTGCGAGGTCACGCCGTCGGCGAACGCGGCGGACAGCTCCGGCGAGGAGTCGCGCATGTCGTGGCCGATGACGATCGCGTCCGACTCGGGTTTGATCAACAGGGCGAACGCCGAGCCGAGGTCGCGGACGAGTGCCACGTCCAGTTGTTCACCGACCACGCCGCGAATGTCGTAGGCCTTCACGATGCCCGAAAGGTCTGGCACGCCTGCTCCCCGCCAATAGTCTCGTTACAACGCCCTCTGGCGCCTCGAAAGCCTACCGGCGAGCCCTTGCGTCAGGCGCGGCCGGGCAGGACGCGCAGGTGGCCGCGCCTGCCCGAGGGTCCCTCGGGTTCGGGCGCCGGCGCGGGCTTGTCCGAACGGCCCGCTTCGCGGACGGCCTCGGCCAGGGCGGTCAGCTCGTCGGCGGACGGGTCCGGGGCGGCGAAGGCCCCCTCGTGCCGGACGACTTCCCAGCCCTTGGGCACGGTGAGCCGGAGGGCGTGGGCTTCGCAGAGGTCATAGGAGTGCGGCTCGCTCGCGGTGGCCAGAGGGCCCACCACGGCCGTCGAATCGCTGTAGGCATACGTGAGCGTGGCGACAGCGGGCTCGAGGCAACCCGTTCGCGAACACTTTCGTACGCTCCGCACGATCGAGAACGATAGCGCGTCGCGAGCCCGGCGTACCGGCGACACGCGCTTCGACTCGCCGAGCGCGTACCCTTCGGTTCGTGGCGACGGCTCGTGATTCCCGACAGCGACGGCGGATGCGCCGGGACCGGCACGGCCGGGGCCTGCGTGGTGCGCTCTATCCGTCGACCCTTCCCGCCGCCGCTAGCAGGGCGGAAAGGTTCGACGCACTGGTTCTGGACGCGCTCGAACCGATCGAGGCGCGGTGGCGGCACGAGCTGACGAAGCTCGACGTCGCCGTCGACGACGTCCCCGAAGTTCGCTCGGATGGCGCACCGAGCGGAGTGGACGGCGTGTTGCACGATGGCGCCGTCCCGCTCTCGCGGCTCGTCCCCGCCGGCGTCGACCGCGCCGGGCTGCCGACGCGCGCCCGCATCGTCCTCTACCGCCGCCCCCTCGAAGCGCGCGCGAAGGACCCGGGCGAACTCGCGGAACTCGTGCACGACGTCCTCGTGGAACAGGTCGCGGGCTACCTCGGCGTCGAACCCGACGTCATCGAAGGCGAATAACCCTCACCTTCCCCACCCACCCCGACCCAGCCCCCGCCCTTCCCCGGGGGGCGTCCCCAGCCCAGCGTACCGCGAGGGACCGACTTGACCTGGGAAAACGGGACTGAAGCGCGGAGTTGTCCACAACCGGGGCACGCTGTGGACAACTCGGTTCTGGTGCGAGGAAAGGTCCTTTCCTCGCAAATTTTGCCAGGAAAGGACCTTTCATAGCGCGCTTCGAGGAGACGACGCAGCGATGTCGCAAGGGCCTCCTTTGAGACGTTGAACGTCTCAAAGGAGGCCCTTGCGACATCCGCAGGAGCCACAAGCGCTCAAGAAAGCGGCCGCCGCGTAGGCACAGCGGTCAGCAGCGTGAACAGCACCGCCGCGATCTGCGCCAGCAGCAACAGGTTCCGCGTGGTCCCCTGGTGCTCCACCACCACCTCCGAAGGCGCGGGAGGCACCGAGACGGCGACCTGGTGGCCCCAAGCCCGCACGATCGGCACGGCCTTGCCGTCCACGGTCGCCTGCCAGCCCGCCTCGAACTCCGCGGCCAGCACGAGCAGCCGCCCGGTCGGCCCCTCCGAGACACGCACCCGCACGTCCGGCAGCCCGGCCTGCACCGGCGCCACCCCGGGCGACGCGCCCGGCGCGCCCTTCCCGGTCACCGCCGCCTGCGCCAGTTCCGGGGAGATCAACGCCACCTGACCACCGGCGGGCAGCAGCCGGAGCACCGCCCGCCCGTCGGAGGCAGGCGCGACCGGCGCGACCAGGTCCCGCGCGAGCCCGACGAAGGCCGAGCCGTCCACCCCGCTGGGCAGCACGACGTACTGCACCCCGGAAGCCGCGGCCGCCGCGAAGGCCTGTTTGACCGCGTCCGGTGAGCCCTGCAGCAGGTCCCGGCGCCACGAGGCCAGCCTGTCGGCGCTGCCTGGTGTCGGCGCGAGTTCGTCGTCGCCGTAAAGCGGCAACCGCCCGCCGGTCTGCCGGACCAGGTCCGGAGACGAGCCCACCACCAGTACCGAACGTCCGCTCGAAGCCAGTTCCGCCGAAATCTCCGGGGCCAGAGAAGGACGGTCACCCGACCGCAAAGGCCCTTCCCGTCCGGCGACGACGGCACCGGTCGCCAGCGCCAGCAGCACGAGCACGCCGGCCACAGCGGTGACCTTCGCCAGCCACGGCGCCGGTTCGACGACGGCCGCGCCACGCTGCCAGGTCGCCAGCACCGTCCACAGCAGCCCCGCGCCGATCACCAGCAGCGGCACCCCGGCGTATCCGGTCGCGTGCGCGCCGCCCGACATCGGCGTCACCGCCACGAACCGCACGGCCACGAGCCCGAGCACCCCCAGTACGACGACCGCGACGCCGCCGCCCGCACCCCTCGACGGCCGGACCACCAGCGCGACGATCGCGGCCGCGACCAGCACCACCCCGATCGGCCAGGCGCCGGGACCACCAGGGTCCAGCCCGGCGAGATCGGCGCCGGACGCGGCCGTCGCCCCGCCGCCGAGCCCGTGCAGCAGCAGTTCCGGATGCCGCAGCAGCACACTCGGCCACGGCAGCAGCAGCGCCAGCGGCAGGAAGACCACGATGCCGACCGACGCGATCCGTCGCGCGAGCCCGCTCGGCGAAGGCAGCACCACGAACCCGACCACCAGCCCGACCAGCGCCAGCGCGTGCGCCAGCGGCGAGAAGGCGCCGATCAGCGCCAGCCCGATCGCGCTCAGCGCGGAGACGTGCAGCCACCGCGAGTCCGCGCGGACCAGCAACCCCACGACGCCGGCGATCACCAGCGGCAGCAACAGGTGCACGACGACGACGTCGAGCCGTCCCTGCGCGACCGAGGCCGTGGCGGCGGGAAGCACGCCGTACGCCGCCGCGACGACGGCACGCACCCAGCGACGCACGCGAAGGTGCCGAGTAGCGGCGTACGCGCTCAGGGCGGCGAGCGGGATGTCACCGATCAGCAGGATCGCGACCAGCGCAGCGGGACCCCCGATCGGCGTGAAGAGCGCGCCGAGGACGCCCAGCACCGGCAGCGTCGCGGGTGCGGGACTCGCCGTCCCGCCCGCGATCGCGTGCCACGGCGCGAGATACGACGACCAGATCTCGCCGAGCCCGCCGACCGGCAGCAGTTTCCCGCCGGAGAGGTCGAGCCCGAGCCGCGAACCGTTGACCACGAACGCGAGCGCCGTCAGCAGGACGAGCATCACCACCGGCGGGGCGAACACGGTCGCGCCGAGCACCCGTTTCCGGTCGACCTCCACGAACACCAGTTCCGGCTCCGGCGCCCGCCCGCCGTCACGCGGTACCGGCGACGGTTTCGGCCTGCCCTCGCCGCGCGGCTCGGCTGCCTGCTCGGGCACCGCGACCGCGACCACCCCGCTCGGCCGCCGCAGACCGGTCCCCCGCGAGCCGACACCGCGCATCGCGCCGGCGGGCAGCGCGCCGGGGCCGACCGGCCGCTCTTGCCCGGCCTTCAACGCTTCCGGTGGAATCCAGGCGCCTTGCTGATCCGCGGTCTCCGGCACGGTCCCGAGCGCGTAATCCCGTTCGACGCCGCGCCGGACGAGACCGACGACACCGGCGCGGACCGCGTTGCGCACCCGCGTCATCCGCCCGGTGAAGAGGCCGCGGACATCGCCGGGTTTGCCGTCCTTCCGGCGTTCGCCGCGGGCCGCGCGCAATCCGCCGCGGCCGCGCAGCAGGTACCGGATCGCCGCGAGTTCCGCGCTCGCCTCGCCGGTGCGGCGCAGCAGCAGGAACGCGAGCGCGCGCAGCACCGCGAAGAACGGGATTCGAAACAAGCCGAACCAAAACGACAACGGGGAGCAGTTGACGAGGAACACCCGGAGTCCGTGCGCGCGGTTGGCGGCGGCGAGCGAAATCCCGAGCGCGTGCGGTTCCCGCTGTCCGGTGCTGAGCGCACGGGCGTGCCGAAGCCGGGCCGACGGCACCGAAAGCACGCGGCCGCCCGCGGCGTTGGCGCGCCAGCCGAAGTCGAGATCCTCGCGCAGCAAAGGAAATCCGGGGTCATATCCGCCGAGGTCGTGCCAACTCTCCCGCCGTACCAGCGATCCCGCGCTCGGCACGGCGAGCACCGCCGCGGCGGTCTCCTCGGGCGAGATCTGCTGCCGGTGGCCGATGGCGTCGGTCGACAGCCCGGCTTCGACGATCAGCCGCGGGTCGCTCCAGTCCACCGCGAGCGGACCGAGCACCGTCGCGGAAGGCTCGTTTTCGGCCGCCGCCAACAGGTTTTCGAGACAGTCGGGTTCCGGTGCGCAATCGTCGTGCAGCAGCCAGACCCAGCCGCCGGGATCACCCCAGCGTTCGACGGCGTACTCGACGGCCTCGCCGACAGCGGCACCGAAGCCCACATCACTCGATAGCGTGAGAATTCCGTCGAGGACCGGCGCTTCTCCGGCGACACCTTCGGCCGCCGCCGCATCGGTCAGGATCCGCGCGGTCCGGTCAGTGGAACCGGTGTCGACGGCGAGCACGTGCCGGGGCCGGACGCCACTGCGCCGCAACGCGGAAAGCGCCAGTGGCAACCAGTTCTCGCCGTTGTGACAGACCACAATGGCCAGAACGGGGACCGTGCGCAGTGCGGGTGACGCGGCAGTGCGGGACAACGGGCACTCCAGTCGTGGCGGCGAAGTCGAGTGCCGCCACCCTACGACGCGACCCTGTCACCCGTTGGTGGCCCCACACTGTGGAATCAAGACCGTGTGGAATCAAGACCGGTGGAAGCGGGCAGGAAGCGATCTCCGGCGCACGGGGTGCCGGAGATCGCCGTCACACAGCTCGTTTCTTCAGTTTCCGACGCTCGCGTTCGGAGAGCCCGCCCCAAATACCGAACCGCTCGTCATGCGCGAGGGCGTACTCGAGGCACTCGTCCTTGACCTCGCAACCGAGGCAGATCCGCTTGGCTTCGCGGGTGGAGCCGCCCTTCTCCGGGAAGAACGCCTCCGGGTCCGTCTGCGCGCAGAGGGCCCGTTCCTGCCAGTCCTGCTCTTCCGCGGAGGCATCGTCGAAAAGCTCGGTGAGATCGCCCAGTTGCTGCTCCGGGACCTCACCCCAACCCACGACTTGCCCCCATTCCCTTCCATCTGCTTCCAACCGCACGTCCGCCTCCTCGCTGTCCACGCACTCCCCAGGCTGGCGGTGTTGAAACACCATCCGCCGCCCCCTTCCAGCGACGAATGACATCACTGTGATTACACCCGTGTAGTGCGGTCAGGTCAAGCGGAGTAGCGAGTTCGGGGGATACTTCGGCGCGGCCGCGCAAGGGGACACGCCGAGAACTTCACATCGGGCATACGGAAGACTGGTGGGGTGCAGAGATCAGCAGTGCGGCCAAGCCCGATCTTCCTCGGCATCCTCGCGGTCACCGTCCTGGGCGGTGTACTGGCGGCTTTCGGTGACACGACCACGATTTCCACTCGGCACTACGACCCGCTGATCATCACCGGCGTGGTCCTGCTCGTGGCGGGCGGCTGGGTCGCGTCACTGTCGCTGCACGAGTTCGGGCACGCGATCGTGGCGTTCCGCGGCGGCGATCACAGCGTCGCCCACAAGGGTTACCTCTCCATGGACGTCCGGAAATACACGGATCCGGTGCTGTCCATCGTCCTGCCGTTGGTATTCCTCATCATCGGCGGCATCCCGCTGCCGGGTGGCGCGGTCTGGATCGAACACGGACGGCTGCGCTCACGCGGGGTCCAGTCCTGGGTCTCCCTCGCCGGTCCGCTCAGCAACCTCGCCGTCGGCGTGCTGCTGACCCTCGTCGTCGCGCTCGTGCCGATGGCGACCGGGCTCGTGATCGGACTCTCGTTCCTGGCGCTGCTTCAGATCGTCACGTTCATCCTGAACATCTTGCCGATTCCCGGCCTCGACGGCTGGGGCGCGATCGAGCCCTATCTCTCGCCCGGCGCGCGTGAGTTCGGTGCCAAGGCCCGGCCGTGGGCGCCGCTCGCGTTGTTCGCCGTGCTGTTCGCCGTCCCCGGAGCCAGCGGGGTGCTCTGGGATGTCTCTTACGCGCTCTTCGACACTGTCGGCGGCTTCTCGCTCGCGGCTCAATACGGGCAGGACGCCTTCATGTTCTGGAGGTGAACGTCACTCGCCTTCGGGATGCTCGGTGAACCACGTGTGCGCCCGCTTCCAGACGCGTTTCAGTCCGGAGCGCTCGCCGAGGTAGTCGCCCGCCATACCGACCACCGGCAGCTTGCCGAGCACCCGGTGGATGAAGCGGCCACGCGGCCGCTTCTCCAGTTCGTCGACGATGCCCAGCAGTCCCCGGCCAAGGCGCCACAGCGTGCCCGCGGCAGCCTTGAAGGTGACTTTGCCGTGCTTCTTCTTGGCATCCTCGAGTTCTTCGGTGAGCTTCGCCGCTTCGTCGTCTTCGGCGGTCTTGTCGTGGTCGGCGTGCTTACCCGCCGCGATCACCGGATCGATGTCGCGTTCGAAGAGCACCCACGCGATCAGCCGGACCCGGGCGCCGACGTCGGTCACGCCGTACTCCCCCGCGATCGCGCACAGCAGGATCCCTTGGGACGCCGAGCCGAGCGCGTCCTGCACCGGCAGCCGGTCGGCGAGCGCGCCGCCCAGCCCGGGGATGGCGGTGATCAGCGCGGTGACCCGGCCGACCCGGTTCACCCACCAATGGGTCCGCTGGTAGTTCGACATCTCCGCCCAGGCCGCGGTGCCGGGCACCTTGACCGACGTGATCCCGTCGAGGAGTTTGTCCTTCAGCTTGGGCTCGACGCCTTCCAGCGCGTCCTCACGACGGCCCCTGGCCTGCAGGCCGAACGGATCCGCGACCCGCAACGCGTCGACCATCGGACCGCAGGCGCGGACGAACGGCCGCAGCACCGCCACGACCTGGCGATCCGAAATCGCTTCACCCATCGTTACCTCCCTTGCCCGCCTTCGCCACCGTGCCAAGACCTCCGCCCAGCGCCAGCGCGCCCGGCAGCGCGCCGCCGCCGATCAGCAGCAGCGCCCGCCAGTCCTGTACCAGCACCAGATCACCTCCCGGGCCCGTCACGCCCATCCCGAGTACGACTAGTACCCAGACGAGCAGCGGAATCACCGAAAAGGACGGGCGGATCACTTTCGCGGTCGTCATGACGAGCAAGGGAGTGGTGAGCACGGCGAGCACCACGGTCAGCGGAATCGGCGCGTCCCCGAGTTTCGGGAGCACGATGCCGTCGAGCCGCAGCGGCAGGAAGAACAACTCGAGCAGCCCCAGCAGGAACGCGTCGAAGGACAGCAGGACCAGCAGTCCACGCTGACGCGGCGTGAGCGGCTGGGGCGTGACCGTCACTTCGCGAGTCCTCCGAACAGATCGGCAGCGGCACCCTCGGCCGGGCCGTGAACGAGCACGAAGTACTCGTCCGGTGTGATCGGCTGGGCGACGTCGTTGCTCAGCGCGAAGTGGTCTTCGGCGGCGGGCACGCTGACCTGGGTCTCGTGCGCCCGCAGCGCGGCGGCCTTCGCCGGGAGGTGCGCGCGGACGTCGAGGACGGTCGTGATCGTCTCGTCCGGCGTCACCGGCAGTTCGCCGTCTTGGGGCACCTGGAACGGCGAGTGCCCGCGCAACGCGGCGAGCCCGGCCGCGACCGCGTCACGCGAAGAAACCGTATGGAACACCCGCTCGACCGACGCGGCCTTCGGCGCGGCGGCCATCGTGATCTCGTGCGCGCGAATGTGGTCGGGGTGCCCATAACCCCCGAAAGCGTCATAAGTGACCACGACCTGCGGACGGACCTCGTCGAGGATCTCGGCGAGCTGAGCCACCTGCTCCTCGACGTCGCCGCCGGAGAAGGCGCGCGGATGGGCCGCGGACGGTGTGCCGGCCATCCCGGAGTCGCGCCAGCGGCCGATGCCGCCGAGATAGCGATGCCGGGAGACGCCGAGCGCGGCGCACGCCGACGCCAGTTCGCCCGCGCGATACCCGCCGAGCTGGTCGGAAGCCCACGAACCGAGCCCGCCGAGAGACGGCGGGATGATCTCGCCTTCCTCACCGAGAGTGCACGTGACCACGGTCACGTCGGCTCCTTCGGCCGCGTAACGGGCGATGGCGCCGCCGGTGGTGATGCTTTCGTCGTCCGGATGGGCGTGCACCAGTAGCAATTTGGCCTGAGCGGAGATCACGGCTTGAAGACTAATTCGAACACGGCGGGCATTCCTTTATAGGGTGTCGGGAACGGAAGCCACGAGCACCGACCTTAGTCGGGCGACTCTCGGTTATCCTCGCGCACGTCCGAGGCACTCTTTACCGCCGAGGACGCGTTGACACCGTCATGGCCGATGCGCCGTGACCATATGTACCCCCACGAAGGGCATCTTGGTGAGCACTGAAGCAGCATCGTCGGACCTCGGCGGCGTGTCGGGTTCGGTTCTGTCCATCTCCGACCTGAGCGTCTCGTTCCCGACCGACGAAGGCGTTGTCGACGCCGTCAAGGGCATCGGATTCGACGTCAAACCGGGTGAGATCGTCGCGGTGGTCGGCGAGTCCGGTTCCGGCAAGTCCGTGACCTCGATGTCGGTGCTCGGGTTGCTCCCGAAGACGAGCCGGATCGCGGGCGAGCTTCGCCTCGGCGACCGCAACCTGGCCGATCTCAAGGAGAAGGACCTCCAGAAGATCCGCGGGAACCAGATCGCGATGATCTTCCAGGAGCCGATGACCGCGCTCAACCCGGTCTACACCGTCGGCTGGCAGCTGCGTGAGGCGCTCCGCTCGCACCAGGACATCTCGAAGGAAGCCGCCGACAAGCGCGCCATCGAGCTGCTGGAGATGGTCGGCATCCCGAACCCGCCGCTGCGCTTCAAGCAGTACCCGCACCAGCTCTCCGGTGGTCTGCGTCAGCGCGTCGTCATCGCGATGGCGATCTCGTGCGACCCGAAGGTGATCATCGCCGACGAGCCGACCACGGCGCTCGACGTCACCGTGCAGGCGGAGATCCTCGGCCTGCTGCGCAAGCTGCGTGACACCCTCAACACCGCGATCGTGCTGATCACGCACGACATGGGCGTCGTCGCCGACCTCGCCGACCGCGTGGTCGTGATGTACCAGGGCAACATCGTCGAGCAGGCGCCGGTGCGCGACCTGTTCGCGTCGCCGCAGGTGGAGTACACCCGCAAGCTGCTCGCCGCGGTGCCGGTGCTGGGCCAGCGCCCCGAAGGACGCCGTCTGCTCGACGACTCCGGCATCGACGCCGACAGCGACGAGGCTTCGAAGATCGCCGAGGACATCCGCCTCAAGGACACCGAACTCGAAGCCGTGATCGAAGCGGACGCACCCGCGCTCGAGATCAAGAACCTCGTGCTGGAGTACCCCGGCCGCCGCGGCCAGGCGAAGAACCGCGCGGTGGACGACGTCTCGCTGAGCATCGCCAAGGGCGAGATCGTCGGCCTGGTCGGTGAATCCGGTTCCGGCAAGTCGACCGTCGGCCGCTGCGCGATCCGCCTGCTGACCCCGACCGAGGGTTCCGTGTCGATCGCGGGCAAGGACATCACGAACATGTCCAACAAGGAACTGCGCCCGCTGCGCCGCTACTTCTCCATCGTGTTCCAGGACCCGGCGTCCACCCTCGACCCGAAGATGACCATCGGCGAGTCGATCGCCGAGCCGATGGTGCTGCACAAGTTCCTGCAGGGCAAGGCGCTGAACGAGCGCGTGACGTCCCTTTTGGACAAGGTCGAGCTCGGCGGCCACTACCGCAACCGGTACCCGCACGAGCTGTCCGGCGGCCAGCGCCAGCGCGTCGCCATCGCGCGGGCGCTCTCGCTCGACCCGGCGCTGCTGATCGCGGACGAGCCGACCTCGGCGCTGGACGTTTCGGTGCAGGCACGCGTGCTGGACCTGTTCCTGGACCTGCAGCGCTCGCTGCAGTTCGCCTGCCTGTTCATCAGCCACGACCTCGCCGTCGTCGACCTGCTGGCCGACCGCGTCGCGGTCATGCAGCACGGCAAGCTGGTCGAGGTCGGCACGCGTGACCAGGTGCTGCACTCGCCGCGCGAGGACTACACCCGCCGTCTGCTCTCGGCCGCTCCGGTCGCGGACCCGGTGCTACAGGCCGAGCGCCGCGCGGCCTGGCAGGCGGGCAAGCTCGCCCCGGTGGCCGACTAGCCTCTGGAAGTACGTGAAGGCCCCCTTCACTGCGTCTGACGCAGTGAAGGGGGCCTTCACGTACTTGGAGGCGAGGGAGCGAAACGCGTG
The DNA here is from genome assembly GCF_055575975.1 of Amycolatopsis sp. NPDC033938. Taxonomy (NCBI): domain Bacteria; kingdom Bacillati; phylum Actinomycetota; class Actinomycetes; order Pseudonocardiales; family Pseudonocardiaceae; genus Amycolatopsis; species Amycolatopsis sp. NPDC033938. Next base: position 140,447 of record NZ_JBVIRO010000008.1, on the reverse strand, counting down.
CGGCGGATTCGGCTAATTTGCCCGATTCCGCAAGGGGGTCGTGAGTGTTAAGTCGGGTTCTAACCCTACTTGCCACTCACGACCCTGACGCGAACCGCACATACCGGCATCAATCGGACATCAGGTCGGTGGAAAGCGTCCCTTGTGGACACAGCGCACGACCCCGAAGCGCGTGAAGGCCCCCTTCCCTCGGCTGGTCACTCAAAACCTGAGCCGAGGGAAGGGGGCCTTCACGCGCTAAAGAGGAGCCTTACGCCTTCATCCGGCGCTGCCGCGGGTCGAAAGCGTCCCGCAGACCGTCACCGATGAAGTTGATCGTCAGCGAGATCAGCACCAGCACGATGAACGGACCGAAGAACAACGCCGGCCGGTTCTGCAGCTGCGAGTAGTTCTCGAGGATGACGCGGCCGAGCGAGGTGTCCGGCAGCTGCACCCCCAGCCCGATGAAGGACAGCGCCGCCTCGATCAGCACGGCCTGCGCGATCGCGAGGGTCGCGTTGACCGTGATGAGGCCGACCATGTTCGGCACCAGGTGCTTGAACACGATGTGCATCGTCCCGGCGCCGGACGCGCGAGCGGCGTCCACGAATTCACGCTGGGACAGCGACATCGACTCGGCCCTGGCGATCCGCGCGATCGGCATCCAGCCGAAGGCGGCCAGCACGATCGCGACGATGTACCAGGTACCGCCGCCGAACACCTTCGCCAGGATCGCCGCGGCGGCGATCTGCGGCACGATCAGGAACAGGTCCGTCACGCGGGAGATCGCCGAGTCGGTGAAGCCACGCAGATATCCCGCCATGGCCCCGAAAATGGTGCCGATGGTGGTGGCGACGATCGACACGATGAGCGCGATCAGGAGCGAGTACTGGGTGCCGCGCAGGATCTGCGACACCATCTCCTTGCCGACCTGTGTCGTACCGAGCGGGTAATCCCCGCTGGGCTTGGCGAAGGACGGGAAGGAGCTGTCCTCGTAGTCGTACGGCCAGAAGATCGGCATGATGATCACGGTCAGCACGAGCAACAGCAGGATCGCCGTGCAGACCATCGCCAGCTTGTGCCGCAGGAACTTGCGCAGGACCAGCTTGCCCTGGCTCCGGGGTTCGGGCAGGGCCTCTTCCGGAAGCTTGCCGTCGGCGGACGTCGAGCCTTCCGCCGCGATGAGGGAGTTCAAGTCAGCCAACGCGAATCCTCGGGTCCAGGATGCCGTACATCAGGTCGGCGATCAGGTTGGCGACGATGATGCTGCTGGCGATGAGCACCAGCCAGCCCATCATCACCTGTGTGTCGTTTTTGACGACGGCTTCGACGAGCAGTTTGCCCATGCCATTCCAGTTGAACACCGACTCGGTGATGATCGCGCCCGAGAGCACCGCACCGAAGTTGACGGAGAACAGGGTGGTCACCGGGATGAGCGCGTTCCGGAACGCGTGCCGGAAGATGACCCGGCCGTTGGCGAGGCCCTTGGCGCGCGCGGTCCGCACGTAGTCCGCATTCAGTGTCTCCAGCATCGAAGCGCGCTGGAACCGGCTGTACGCGGCGAAGCTGATGGCCATGATGGACAGGGTCGGCAGCAGATACGCGCCGACGTAACTGGCGAGGAAACCGCCTGGCCCGTCGAAATTCAGTGATTCCGGACTAGTGGTGCGAATCCAGGGATTACCGAGCACATCGGACAGTCCCAGGTCCCGGACCCAGCCGTTGAACTGGATCGCGTAGCCCTTCAGCACGATGGCGACACAGAAGATCGGCATCGAGAACAGCAGGAAGGCCAGCGTGGTGGCGACGTAGTCGAGGATCGAGTACTGCTTGACGGCCGCGACCACACCGACGAGCACACCGAGGATGAGCGCGAGGATCTCGGCTCCGACGACGAGCTTCAAGGTGACCTCGAACGCGGCCATCACCTTCGGGAACACCGGGGCCTGCGCGTTGCCCTGAGCGATGGAAACGCCCCAGTCGCCGGTGACGAAGTTGCCGAGCCACGAGAAGTACCGCGGAATGATGCCCTGGTCGAGCCCGAGCCGCGCGGCCGTTTCCGCGAGTACCTGCGGGTTCATGGCCGGGTTGCTCTTCAGCTCGGCGAGCGGGTCGCCGGTGCCGGCGACCATGATGAAACACAGAAAAGTCCCGACCAGCAGGACGGGAATCGATATCGCCAGACGGCGAAGAATGTAGATCACCAGGTTCAACGAACTGCTCCTCATCCGGGCCTGGCCGCCGAAGTGCTGGACCGTCGCCCGGTTGTCCACCGTAGTGGCGGTAACCCTACGGTCAACAGCTACTTCCGGCGGGTAGGGGGGCCTGGCTTGTGGCCGGGCCCCCCTACCACCAGGATCGCGTAAGCGAGTGGTGAAAAAGCGGGGCGGAAGCCCTACTTCTTCTGCTCCCACTCACCGGCGTTCCACAGGACACCGTTGTACGACTGCATGTAAGTGCGGTCGATGCCCTTGAACGCCCACATGGACGGGGTCTGGAACAGCGGCAGCGTCGCGTACTCGTCCGCGATCGCCTGGTCGGCCTTCTGGTAGCTCTCCAGCTGGACGGACTCGTCGGTGGCCTTCACGGCCGCCTCGAACGCCGAGTCGATCGTCGGGTTGGACAGGCCCTGGTAGTTCTGGCTGCTGTCGTCGACCCGGGTGATGTAGATCGACTTCTGCTCGGCCTTGAACGGAGCGGCGGACCAGCCGAAGAGCGCGGCGTCGTAGTCGCTGGCCGCGAGGCGGCCACCCTTCAGGAAGTTCGCGTCCTGGTCGTCCGTGATCTCGATACCGGCGAGCTTGGCCTGCGAGATGATGATCTCGACGGTCTGCTGACGGCGGGCGTTCTGGTTGTGCGAGATCTTGAACGACGCGCGCTGGCCGTCCTTGGCGAAGATGCCGTCGGCACCCTTGACCCAGCCGGCGTCGGACAGGGTCTTGGCGGCGGCTTCGGCACCCAGACCGGCCTTGCTGCTGTACAGGTCCTTGAAGCCCTGCTCGCCCGGCATGAACACGATGCTGTTCAGCGGGGTCGCGTCGGCCTGGACCTCCTTGAGGAGCTTGTCGGTGATCTCCTGGCGGTTCACGACCTCGAAGAACGCCTTACGCAGGTTCTTGTCCTTGAACATGCGCTTGTAGTTGAGGTCGATGTGCTCGAAGGTCAGCTGCGAGGCCGAACCGTAGGTGACGCCCTGAGCGGAAAGGCTCTTCAGGGTGCCGGCGGCGGTGGCGTCGGGCTGGGTCGAAGCGGCGATGTCGATCTCACCGTTCTGCAGCGCGGTCGCCATGGCCTTGGTGTCCTCCATCGCCTTCACGACGATCTTGGAGGGGCCACCCTTGCCACCGATCCAGTTCGGGTTCTTCTCGAGCGTGACGGCCTTCTGGTTGGCGTCGAACGCGGTGATCTTGTACGGACCCGAGGCCGGCATGTCCTCGGCCTTGAACTGCTTGAAGCCGTTGGTCCAGAAGTCACCCGCCGCCTTGAGCTGGGCCGAGTCGCTGGTCGGCGTCAGCTTGGTGATGTCGGGGATGTTCGCGCGCTTCTCGACGATGTGCGCGGGCATGATCGCCGTCGAGTTGAACAGACCCTTGTAGTCCAGGTACGGCTCGGTGTACTTGGTCTCGAAGGTCAGGTCGTCCTTGCAGGTCGCCTGGTTGATCAGCTGGTAGCCGGTCGTCGAAGCGGCGAGGAAGGCCTGCTTGCCGTCAGAGGTCTTGGCGGCACCGGAGTGCGACAGCCACGACAGGTACATGTCGTCGCAGTCGAACGCCTCGCCGTCGGACCACTTCACGTTCGGCTTGATCTTGTAGACGACGGTCTGCGGCTCCTTGGAGGTGACCTCCCAGGAGTCGAACACGTCGTTGTTCAGCAGCACCTTGTTGTTGCCGTCGAGCACATCGGCACCGGCCAGCACGGCCGTCAGGATGTAGGTGTTGTACGACGTGTTGGTGTCGGGCGTGTCGTTGTTGTAGCCCGAGTACCCGTCGTCGATACCCACGGTGACGGTGCCCTCGTACCCCTTGAGGTCCGCGAGCTTGAAGTTTTCGCCGTTCTGCGCCTTGCCGATCGCCATGCTCTTGATGTCGGTCGACGACCCGTTCTGGTCGGAACTACCGCTGTCGCCACCGCTGCATGCGCTCAGCACAAGCGCGGAGGCCGCGACCAGCGACCAGGCGGAGACTGCCTTGGACTTCCTCATGAAGTGTGCCCTCCTAGCACTGGGTTCCTGAGATCGGAACAGGACCCCACACCGCTCCGGTGAGATGGCCCGGAGCCTATGACACGCCAAGCAACCTCATTTGGCGCACTGCGGGTGCACGCTAGAAAGGAAATGCACTAACAGTCACCAGTTGCGGGGCGATCGTGACCAAAGGGTAACTTCCGGCTGACTTCGAGAAATATATTGGTTACCAGGAGGAATCAGTCAGCCACTCGAACGTGCCGGGAAAGGTCACCCTCCGGCGCGAACTTGACCGCGATTCGGCTACTTCGGACCCCGGGTCCAGTTCACCGCCGACCCGAAAGGGCCCACCATAGGAGGACCAGCGGTTACTCCGGAAATACCAGAGCCGATGGCGAGGGTATCGGCCAGCTGGAACAACGGAATGGCCACATTCCGGCGCCACAATTCCGGTTCGAGGGTCGAAAGCGCGTCGGCGACGGGCGTGGCGCCGGTCAGCGCGGCGTCGATCGTCGGCTGCAGGGCCGGGTCGCAGAAGCCGAGCGGGTTCCCCGGCACGACGGCCTTGGTCTTGTCGGCGAGCTGATCAGGCCTGCAGCCGAAGGTGGACGCCAGCACCGAAGCGACGTCCGCGCCGCCGGTGGCCTGGCCGATCACCGCGATGTCGATGCCGACGTTGCCCGCGCCCTCGGACGTCGTCTGCTGAAGGCCGTTGAGCACCGGCATCGCCAGCAGCGTCGAGAACAGCTCCCTCGGCTGCGGCGCGATCGAGTTGACCTCGATGCCCGCGGCCACCAGTTGCGCCGTCAGCTCCTTGGCGATCGTCGCGTACGGCTCCTGTTTGGCGGGCGAGGCGACGACCAGCGAAAGGTTCTTCCCGTTCTTGCGCCAGGTCCCGGCTTCCTTGGCGTAGCCGGCGGATTTGAGCAGTTCCTCGCCCTTGGCCGGATCGGGCGCCGACGGCGGGCCCGGCGCCGGGATCGTCGGCTGGAAACCGGTTCCCGACGGCACCCGGACCTGGGCGTCGGCACGGAGCTTGTCCGACGGGCCGCCGTCCGCCGTCTCGGTGATCAGCTTGCCGCGGTCGATCAGCGCGGTGACACCTTCGCGCACCTTGGGATCCGACAGCGTCGAACTCACCGGCCGCAGGAGGATCTGCGCGACCGTCGGCCGGGCGACCGTGTGCAGCTGGACGGCGGAACCCAGCTCGCCGAGCCGTTTGAGGCCGGTGGCGCCGGTCCTGGTCATCACGAACTGGTCGTTGCCGCTGCGCAGCGCGGCCAGTGTGCCGTCCTGATCGGCCGCACGCAGCACGATCCGGTCCAGTGCGGAGGGTTTCTCCCAGTAGCGCTCGTTGCGCTCCAGAATCACCTCTCCGCGCGCGGTGTCGAGGCTTTTGATCGAGTAGGGGCCGGCGACGGCCGGGAAGGTGGTCGCCAGCGCGCCCTGCCACCCGTTCGGGGCGTCCTTGAGCAGATGGGCGGGCAGGAGGTTCGTGAACAGCGTCTGCCAGCCGGGGTAGGGCTTGCTGAAGGTGACCTCGACCCGTTTGCCGCCTTCACGCGACTGGATGTCGGAGATCAGCCGGTAGCCCGCGGCACCGATCACGCCGGGCTGGTCGCGCATCGCCTCGCGGAGGTACGCGAAGTCCTCGGCGGCGATCGGCGCGCTGTCGGACCAGGAGGCGTCCGGCCGGATCGTGTAGGCGACCGTGAACGGCTGCTGCGAGACGACCTCGGCGGACTTCATCAGGTTCTTGTCCAGCTCGACGGTGCCGTCGTCCTTCGGGCGGAACACCGACGGGAGCAGAAGCTGCGAGAGCGCCGACGTCACCTGGGAGGCGTCCGCGAGGTTATGCGGGTTGTAGCCGCCGAGAATGTCGTCGACACCCACTACGACCTGCGAAGGGGTCTTCGTGGTCGAGGAGCTCACTGGAGAGGCCGAGGAGCTGACCACGGGCGGGGGTGGCGTATTGCTGCAGGCGGCGAGGAGCACGGCCGCGCACGCCAGCATGGGCGCCGCTGTGGTCACTAACCGCACGCCTGAATCCTCCTGATTTGTCCCTCGCCATGCTGCCACGATGATCCGACCGCCACTGCGAGATTCCCATATCGGCCCGGCCGTCGCCCGACCGGCTTGAGTACCACCCATCCGGTGGACGTCCGGGAGGCCCGCGAGGTTCCTGCTCAGGCCGCGGGAAAACGCTTAGCCGCACGAAGGAGTCGGCCGCTAGCTTGCCGGGGTGACCAAACGCGCGCTCGTCCTCGTGGTCGTGCTCATGTCCACGTTCACCTTCCCGCTGACCATCACGGGCGCCTCGGTCGCCCTCACCGACATCGCCGACGACCTCGGCGCGGGCCTCGCGGCGACCCAGTGGGTCGTCAACGGGTACAACGCCTGCTTCGCGAGCTTCCTGGTGTTCGCGGGCTCTTTGGCCGACGTACTGGGCAGACGCCGGATCTACGTGGCGGGTCTCGCGTTGTTCGTCGGTGGCGGGATCGCCTGCACCGTGGCCGGGAACATCGTCGTGCTCGACATCGTCCGCCTGATCGCCGGGACGGGCGCGGCCGCCGCGGTCACCGGCGGGCTGGCGATCCTCACCGAAACCTTCCAGGGCGCGTCGAGGACGAGGGCGTTCGGTCTGGTCGGCACGGTGCTCGGGATCGGGCTCGCCTTCGGGCCGTCGATCGGCGGCCTGCTCGTCGATCTGCTGGGCTGGCGGGCCGTCTTCGGCGCACCGGCCGCCGTGGCCGCCCTCGTGCTGGCCCTGACGCCGTTTCTCCCGCGAGTTCCCGGGACAGCCGGGCGCCGGGTCGACTTGGCGGGCGCCGCGCTCTTCACCGGCGCGATCATGCTGCTGATCTTCGGACTGGTCGAAGCAGGCGAACTCGGCTTCGCGCATCCGCTCGTCGTCGGCGCCCTCCTGCTGGCCGTCGTGCTCGCGGTGGTCTTCCCGTTCGTGGAGCGGCGGCGCGCCGATCCGCTGTTCGACCTCTCCTTGCTGGCCAACCGCGGCTTCACGTCGCTCGCCGTCGCGGCGGGCGCGCTGGTGACCATCCTGGTGCCGCTGCTGGTCTATCTGCCGTCGTACCTGATCGAGGTCGTCGGGCTCGGCGCCGGAGAGGCCGGGCTGTGGCTGCTGATGCTCACCGCGCCGACCGTGCTGTTCCCGACCGTGGGTGCCGCGCTGGCGCGACGGCTGCCGTCGTCGTGGTTCGTCGCGGGCGCGGTGGCCGTGAGCGGGATCGGCGCCTTTCTGCTGATGACCATGAACGCCTCCTCCGGCGTGCTCTCGTTGCTCGTCCCCCTCGTTCTGGTCGGGGCGGGCACGGGATTGACGATGGGATTGCTGGACGGTTTGGCAATCGGTTCCGTCGGCCCGGAACATTCCGGAACGGCGGCCGGAATGTTCACCACCGCGCGATTGGCGACGGAAACGATCGCGATCGCGGTTGTCGGTGCCGTTCTCGCGTCGATTACGGGTGGGAAGCTCTCCGGCGAGGCCTATACCGACGCATTTCGCATCATTTGTTTCGCGCTGGGTTGTGTCGGCGTTCTCGGCACGGTGTCCGCGGCCGTCCTCTCACCGCGCCGGGAAGCCGTTCCGGTGTTGTGAACGCGAGTCCAAAAAGGAACGCGGAAAAACGCGGGAAATCGAATTTCTCACCGCAGGAGCCCGATCAACTACGGAGAGTAATGCCCCAGGCTGCTCATGGGCGACCGTCCATACAGGACCGTGCGGTGACAGATGTCCGGTCTGCACCTTCTGCGCGGTTCGGTCACGGCTGCGCGTGAAGGCCCCCTTCCCTCGGCTCAGTCGAGGGAAGGGGGCCTTCACGCGCAGCCGTTGTGACTGCCGATGCTCGCGGGCCACATGTGGCGGTCCCGGAGTCCGTGAACCGTCCACAGAGGTACATGAAGGCCCCCTTCCTTGCGCCTGGCGCAAGGAAGGGGGCCTTCATGTACTGCGAGCTGCGGGAGACTAGCCCCGGTTCTTGTTGCGGTTGCGCTCCTTGGCGCGCTGGTTGACGTCCAGCGTGACCTTGCGGATCCGGACGACGTCCGGCGCGACCTCGACGCATTCGTCGACGGAGCAGAACTCCAGCGCCTCTTCCAGGCCCATCTTGCGCGGGCGGGCCAGCGTCTCCATCACGTCGGCGGAGGACTGACGCATGTTGGTCAGCTTCTTCTCCTTGGTGATGTTGATGTCGAGGTCCTCGGCGCGCGGGTTCTCGCCGACGACCATGCCCTCGTACACCTCGGCGCCCGGCTCGACGAAGAAGGTGCCGCGGTCGGCCAGCTGGATCATCGCATACGCGGTGATGGGGCCGGAGCGGTCGGCGACCAAGGAACCGGAGTGGCGGGTGCGGATCTCGCCCGCCCACGGGAAGTAGCCCTCGAACACGTGGTTCGCGATCCCGGTGCCGCGGGTCTCGGTGAGGAAGTCGGTGCGGAAACCGATCAGGCCACGCGCCGGGAGGACGTAGTCGAGCTTGATCCGGCCCGAACCGTGCCCGCCCATGTGCTCCATGCGGCCCTTGCGGGCGGCCAGGAGCTGCGTGATGCCACCGAGGTGCTCTTCCGGGGCGTCGATCGAGAGGCGCTCGAACGGCTCGTGCAGCTTGCCGTCGATCATCCGGGTGACCACCTGCGGCTTGCCGACGGTCAGCTCGAAACCTTCACGGCGCATCTGCTCGACGAGGATCGCCAGCGCCAGCTCGCCACGGCCCTGGACCTCCCAGGTGTCGGGACGCTCGGTCGGCAGCACCTTGATGCTGACGTTACCGATCAGCTCCTGGTCCAGCCGGGCCTTGACCAGGCGTGCGGTGACCTTGTCGCCACCGCTGCGGCCGGCCAGCGGCGAGGTGTTGACACCGATGGTCATCGAGATCGCGGGCTCGTCGACCGCGATCCGGGGCAGCGCCTCGGGGTTCTCGACGTCGGCCAGCGTGTCACCGATGGTGATCTCGGGGATACCGGCGATGGCGACCAGCTCGCCCGCGCTGGCCTCGGTCGCCGGGACGCGGGTGAGCGCCTCGGTGACCAGCAGCTCGGAGATGCGGACGTTCTGGATGGTGCCGTCCTCACGCATCCAGGCCACGGTCTGGCCCTTGCGGAGGTTGCCGGAGTGGATGCGGATCAGCGCGATCCGGCCGAGGAAGTTCGACGCGTCGAGGTTGGTGACCAGTGCGCGCAGCGGGCCTTCCTTGTCCGCGAAGGGCGGCGGCACGTGGCGCAGCAGGGTCTCGAACAGCGGGTCGAGGTTCTCGCTCTCGGGCACCGCGCCGTCGGCGGGCTGCTCGAGGCTCGCCTTGCCGGCCCGAGCGGAGGCGAAGACGACCGGCAGGTCGAGGATCGCGTCGAGGTCGGCGTCCTCGATGTCACCGGCGAGGTCGAGGAGCAGGTCGTGGGTCTCCTCGACGACCTCGGAGATCCGGGCGTCGGGGCGGTCGGTCTTGTTGACCACGAGGATCACCGGCAGACCGGCTTCGAGGGTCTTGCGCAGCACGAACCGCGTCTGCGGGAGCGGGCCCTCGCTGGCGTCCACCAGCAGGACGACGCCGTCGACCATGGCGAGACCGCGTTCGACCTCGCCGCCGAAGTCGGCGTGGCCGGGGGTGTCGATGACGTTGATCGTCACCGGACCGTCCTCGGTCTCACGGTGGATGGAGGTGTTCTTCGCGAGAATGGTGATGCCCTTTTCCCGCTCGAGCTCTCCGGAGTCCATCACGCGGTCGACGAGTTCGGCACGCTCCTCGAAGGCCCCGGACTGCCGGAGCATCGCGTCGACGAGGGTCGTCTTGCCATGGTCGACGTGTGCGACGATGGCGACGTTGCGCAGGTCGGGCCGTGTCTTGCCGGAAAGGCGGCCGGCATCGACTGCGGTGGCGCTGGCTGCGGGCACGCGAGGGCTCCAAAGGTTTCAAGTTCGGGTGTGGTGCCCGCGCCGCCTCGAAGGCTTACTCACGCGATCGAGTAACGTCGGCCGACTTTGGCCATACGCGGACCACACCAGGGTACCTGTAGCCGAACTGTGAGCACCCCCACGCCCCAAGATCGGTTAGCCTCACCTAACGTGAGAGGGCGTGGCGGGCGCCGCCGACGGAGTCCGACGAGGAGCGCGAGTGGGCAAGAAGCTACCCGACGACCCGCACAAGCTCGTCCGCAAGTGGATGAAGGCGGGCAAGGTCAAGAAGAAATGCTGCCGATCCAAATCGCGGTGCGGCAAATGTCCCGTTCTCGCGCTGAAAAAGGCGAAGACGAAGATCGCGAAAGCGGCTTGACCTCAGTTGTCGTGAAAGATCTTCAGCGCACCACCGCCTCGTTGACCGCCCGCAGTTCCGGAGCGGTGCGGGTCGGCGAGAATTCGATCACCTCGTAGGCGGCCATGTGCTTGATCGAGAACGGGTCCGTCGCGAGGATCGCGTCGAGCTTTCCCCTGGTCATGGGCCTGGTGATGATGACCCCGCCGATGCGCGGATTGCGTCTGCCGGAGGCGAGGAAATACCCGTGCTCGTACTGCTTGGTCAGCCAGTCGGCGTGATCAGGGAGCACGTAGTCGATTTCTTCGATGGGTGCGGTGTAGGTCAGCAGGACGACATACATGAGATGAAGGTAGACCCGGATCTCCAATGTGACAGGCGTACTGCCCCGGCCGATATGAAGTGTTGACGCGACGTGCCCGGAATGAGTGACTCACCCTTATTTCACTCCGCTTGCGAGGGTTGCGCTAGCATCGTCGGCATGCGCGCGCAGAACGCCCAGTGGTGGCCGCCCTCCGGCGGCCCCGAAGTCCTGCGCTGAACCAGACGAGCGCACCACCAGGCCGCCCCAGCGGGCGGCCTTTTTCGTGCCCGGACCCTGGGGCGGCCCGAATCCGGAAGGAAGAAGGCAGATGATCAGGTTGTCCGGGATCACCCCGTCCGGCCACGTCCACGTCGGGAATCACCTGGGGGCCATTCGGCGCTGGGCGGACGAGGGCGGGCCGGACGACCTGTACTTCGTCTCCGACCTGCACGCCATGACGACGTCGCACAACCCGGCGAAACTGCGATCGATGGCTTCCGAGCAGCTCGCCGTGCTGATCGCGGCCGGGATCGAACCGGACCGCGTGTTCGTGCAATCCGACATCGCGCGCGAACTGGGCGCGCTCAACTGGGTCCTCGAATGCACCTGCAACTACGGCGAGGCCGCGAGGATGATCCAGTTCAAGGAGAAGTCGAAGGGCCGCGCCGGGGTCCGGCTGTCCCTGCTGACCTATCCGGTGCTGATGGCGGCGGACATCCTCCTGCAGGGCGCGGACGAGGTCCCGGTCGGCGAGGACCAGCGGCAGCACGTCGAACTGGCCAGAACGCTGGCGAAGCGGTTCAACTCCACCTACGGCGAGGTGTTCACCATGCCGAAGGCGGTGCTGCCGCCCGCCGGGGCGCGGATCATGGACCTCTCCGTGCCGACGCGGAAGATGTCGAAATCGACGCGGGAAGAGGCCGGGGTCGTCTTCGTGCTCGACGAGGCCGACCAGGTCAGGCGGAAGGTGAAACGCGCGGTGACCGACGGCGGGTCGAAGCCGGTCTACGCGCCGGAAACCCGTCCGGGGATGGCGAACCTGCTGGACATCCTCGCGGCCTGCGTCAAAGAGAAGCCCGATGTCCTCGCCGATCAGTACGCCTCCTACGGCCAGGTGAAGGAGGCGGTCGCGGAAGCGCTGATCGAAGAACTGCGGCCGGTCCGGGAACGCGCGCTGGCACTGCTCGCCGACCCCGGTGAGCTGGAGCGGGTCCGCAAGGCGGGTGCCGTCCGGGCGGCGGAACGGGGCGAGCACCGGCTCCAGTCCGCGCTGCGGCTCATCGGCGCCGGCTGAAGTTCCGTGAAGGACTCCTTGAGGGACTCTGGGTCCCTCAAGGAGGCCTTCACGGACGTTCGAGCAAGGCGTGCAACGCGGGCAGCAGGATCCGGTCGGCAGGCAGCCAGTCGAGGGCGTCGAGTTCGCGCGCGGAGACCCACCGGACGTCCTTGTGCTCCACCGCCCGCGGCTCGTCCCCCGCCGAGACCAGCGAAGCCGCGTAGATCCGCAGCACCTTCCCGCCCGGCAGCGGGACGTCATCGCCGACCCGGCCCCCGACCGTCACCGCGACGTCGAGTTCCTCCAGGCATTCGCGCGCCAAGGCGGCCTCGTCGCCTTCGCCGTCCTCGACCCGTCCGCCCGGCAGTTCCCATTGCCCGGCGTGGTCGGCGGGCCAAGCCCGTTGCTGTGCCAGCAGCTGTCCGTTCCGCACGATGGCGGCGCCCACGATCACCACGCGGCACACCCTAGTGCGGCCGCGCCGCCTGCCAGACGATCTGGAAGCGCGCTCCGCCATCGGGTGATTCGCTGACGCGCACCCGGCCGCCACGCCGCCGGACGGCCTCCGCGACCATCGCCAGCCCCAGGCCGGTGCCACCGGAGGACCGCGCCCGCGAATCGGAAACGCGATAGAACCGGTCGAAGACCCGCTCCCGGTGTTCCGGCTCGATACCCGGCCCGTCGTCGTCGACCACCACCCGCACGGTGGACCGCGCCGCGAGCACCGACACCACGATCTCCCCGCGCGCGTACCGGCAGGCGTTGCGCAGCAGGTTGCTCAGCACCAGTTCGACCTCGGCGTGCGTGGCCAGCGCCCACGCGGTCCCGACGGTTCCGGTGACCCGGATCTCCGGCGCGTCCGGAGACGACCGTGCCAGCCGCGCGACCACCGCCCGGACCTCGCTCACCAGCTCGACCGGTTCCGAGGGCGGGACCTCCCCCGCGTCCGACCTCGCCAGCGTCAGCAAGCCGTCGAGCAGTGAGGAAAGCCGTTCCGCTTCCTCGAGGATGTCCGACAGTGTCTCCTGGGCGAGATCGGGATCGGGGTTGGTGACGGCGACCTCGGCCTGTACGCGGATCGACGCGACCGGCGACCGCAGTTCGTGCGCCGCGTCCCCGGTGAACCGCCGCAGCCGCCCGGCACTCTCTTCCTGCCGGGCCAGCAGCGCGTTGAACTCCTCGGCCAGCGCGCGGAGCTCGTCGTGCGAATCCGGCAGCGGCAGCCGCGCACCCGGTGGGAGCGCCCGCACCGACCCCCGCATCCGGGCCACCGGCCGCAGCGCGAACCGCACCAGCAGCCACGTCGCGATCCCAGCGCCCACCGCGCCGACGGACGCGACCAAGAACAGCCAGAGGCCACCTGAGTGCACGGCCGTCGCGAAACCGACCAGCCCCGCCCCCGCGACGACGAGCCGTTGCTGCCCGTCGGGCGCGGTGACCACGGTTCCGGCCCACCGCCAGCTGTGCTCGCCGCCGGTCGTGATCGACTCCCCCGCTTTCAGCGCGCGGACCTCGGCGGGACCGAGATTCGCGGGCGGCAGGCCGTCGACCGGGCCGCCCCCGGTGTCGAGGACGCGGACGGTGACCGCCGATCCCGACGGCGTCCTGCCCGCGGCGACGTCGGCGGTCGCGGTCGCCAGCTGGGCGCCGAGTTCGTCGTCGACCGAGCCGATGAGCAGCGGCCGGAGATTGTCACCGGCGACCGCCGCCAGCCCGAGCAGGAAACCGAGCGTGACCGCGGCCGCGAGCAGGGTGATCCGGACCTGGAGCGAACGGCGGCGCCACCAAGACGGTGAGCCGATCACCCCTGGCCCGCCGGGGCGATGACTTCGTCGAGCTGCGGGTCGGAGGCCAGGTAGCCGTGCCCGCGCACGGTCCGGACCAGGGCTCCGGCGCCGACGGCGTCGAGTTTGCGGCGCACGTAACCGACATAGACCTCGACGACGTTGCGGGTCGCGGCCTGCTCGTCACCCCAGACCGCGCGGAGCAGCTCATCCTTGGTCACCACCGTGCCCGCCCGGCCCGCCAGCACTTCGAGCAGCGCGAACTCGCGTGGGCTGAACGCGACCTCGACGCCGTCGTAGCGGACCTGCCGCAGGCTCCGGTCGACTTCGAGCGCGCCGATCCGCAGCGGTCCGCGGATCGCGTCGGGCGAGGCCCGCCGCAGCACCGCGCGCACCTGCGCGACCAGGACGACGAACGAGAACGGTTTCACGAGATATCCGTCGGCGCCGAGGTCGAGTCCGTCGGCCTGGTCGACCTCGCCGTCCTTCGCGGAGATCATCAGCACCGGCGTGGTGACGCCGATCGCGCGCAGCCGTTCGAGCACGCGGTAGCCGGAAAGCCCCGGAAGCATGATGTCGAGCAGGACGACGTCGAAGGAGCCCGTCTGCGCGAGCCGCAGACCGCTGGGCCCGTCCCCCGCCGTGACCACGTCCATGTCCTCGGCGCGCAGTCCGCGCTGCAACGCCTTACGCACGCCGGGCTCGTCGTCGACCACCAGTACTCGAGGTTTCACGTCACTCATCATTCACGGTTTCACCAGGCCACGCGCGAGCTCTCAGCGCCATCTCAGCTGCGAAGGCGGAGTCTGAGTGGTATCTCAGCGTTTCCGGGGAAGCGTTGTCGCCAAGACCCGAGCACACTCCGGGTTCGGGGAAACAGGGAGAGACAGCATGGATCCGAAGAGGAAGGCCATCACCGCGGCGGTGGTGGGGACGGCACTGGGCGTCGGCGGGCTCGCCGTCGTCGCGATGCCGGCCACCGCCGGTGACGCGCCCGTCTTGCCGCAGATCAGCGCGGAAGAGCTGGTGCAGTCGACGCTCAACGCGAAGCCGTCGGCGTTCGACGGGAAGGTCAAGGTCGACAACGACCTCGGCCTGCCGGCGGTCGGCAGCACGCTGCCGGGCGCGTCGGTGCTCAGCATCGACTCGGCGCAGGTCTCGACCGATGGCACGGGCAAGAGCAAGATGTCGCTCACCGAGGGTTCCAGCCAGCAGACCATCGTCCGGAACGGGCAGACCGTCTGGGAGTACAACTCCAAGGACAACTCCGCCACCAAGATCACCGTCCCGGATGAACTGGCCAAGGAGCACCAGAACAAGACCCAGGGCCAGGCCGTCGATCCGGCCACGGTGGCCTCGGAACTGCTCGGCAAGGTGCGGGAGAGCAGCACGATCGCCGTCGACGGGACGTCGTCGGTCGCCAACCGCGCCGCGTACGAACTGGTGCTGACGCCGAAGCCGACCGAGCGGACGCTCCTGCGCGAGATCCGGGTCGCGATCGACGAGCAGACGCGGATGCCGCTGCGCGTGACGGTGCTGGCCAACGGCACCTCCTCGCCGGCTTTCGAGGCTTCGTTCAGCGAGATCAACTTCGCAAACCAGCCAGCGTCGAACTTCGAGTTCACCCCGCCGAAGGGCGCGAAGGTGACCGAGAAGACCGCCGAGATCGACCAGAAGGACCGTGAGCTGGCCGAGCAGGCGAAGAGCGACGTCAAGGTCGTCGGCGACGGCTGGGACACCGCGATCACCGGCAAGATCCCGGCCGACGCGCTGGCGAAGGCCGGAAGCGCGAAGGACGGCGAAGGCAACCAGGTCGACCCGAAGGCGCTGCTTTCGCGGTTCGCCAAGCCGGTCAGCGGCGCGTGGGGCAGCGGCTGGCTGGTGACCACCAAGGTCGGCACCGGCGTGCTGACCGACGACGGCCGCTACGCCGTCGGCGCGGTGCCGGAGCAGGTCCTCTTCGAGGCACTGGCCGCGAAGTGACCACCACTTTCGAAGCCGGGGCGGACGTCTCCCAGGAGGCGTCCGCTCCGGCGGTACCCATGGCGGCCCGCACCAGGGGCCTGCGCAAGGTCTACGGCCGCACGGTGGCCGTGGACCACGTCGACCTCGACGTTCCCGAAGGCGCCGTGCTGGGGATGCTCGGCCCCAACGGTTCGGGCAAGACGACGACCATCCGGATGCTGCTCGGCCTGGTACGCCCGACCGAGGGCGAGGTCGAACTCTTCGGCAAGCGGATGCCCGACGAGGCGGCGCACGCGCTGCCCGACGTCGGGGCGCTGGTCGAAGGACCGGGCTTCCATCCCTTTCTTTCCGGGCGGGAGAACCTGCTGCGCGCGGCCGCGGCCGAACCGAGGCTGGCTTCGGCCGGGATCCCCGGAGCGGTCGACGCGGCGCTCGAACGGGTCGGCCTGAGCGGCGCCGCGAACCGGCGCTACAAGGGGTATTCGCTGGGGATGAAGCAGCGGATGGGGCTGGCCAGCGCGTTGCTCGTGCCGCGGCGGATGGTCGTGCTCGACGAGCCGACCAACGGCCTCGACCCGGCCGGGACCAGGGAGATCCGCCGCATCATCGGTGAACTGCAGGCCGACGGTGTCACCGTCGTGGTGTCGTCGCATCTGCTGGCCGAAGTCGAGGCGACCTGCACGCATGTCGCGGTACTCCAGTCGGGGAACGTGATCGCACAGGGCGAGCTCACCGAACTGCTGGAGTCGGGGAACGCGGCGCTGCTGGTACGGACGCCGGACGCCGAACTCGCGGTGGAAACGTTGCGGGAGAACAGGATCGGCAGCAGGCTCACCCCGGACGGCGTCCGCGTGGACCTGACCGCCGCCGAAGCCCCCGACGTACTGCGGCATCTGGTGACGGCCGGGGTGGCGGTGCACGAGGCGGCACGGGCGCGGACCGGACTCGAGGATCTGTTCGCCAGGCTGACCCAGCCCGAGTCCACTGTGGATACTGAGGGGGAGTCGTGACCCACGCTCTGGCCGCGGCACCCGCGGCACCCGCGGCACGGACCGGCCGGGACAGTGTCGGCCTGCTCCGGTTGTACCGCGCCGAACTGCGCTGGATCTTCCGGCGGCCCCGCACACTGGCCGTACTGGGGCTGCTCGCGCTGATCCCGGTGATCATCGGCGTCGCGCTGACCCTCGTCGACCCCACGAGCGCCGCGAACGAGGGCCGTGGCGGCGGGGACGGCGCGCTGCTCGCCTCCGCGGTCAGCAACGGGTTCATCCTCCCCGTGGCCGCGTTGACCATGACGCTGGCGTTGCTGCTCCCGCTCGCTTCGGCGATGGCCGGGGCGGACGCGATCGCCGGTGAAGCGGCGCACGGGACCTTGCGGGGCTGGCTGGTCGCCCCGGTCGGCCGCGGCAGGCTGCTCGCGATCAAGGCGTTCGGCGTCGCGACCGTTTCGACGATCGCCGTACTGGCCATGACGTTCACCGGTTTCGTCACCGGGCTAATCATCAGCGGTACCGATTCGATGTTCACCCTCACCGGCTCGACGCTGAGTGTCTGGGACGCGCTGGGCCGCATCCTGCTCGTGGCGGCGTGGGTGATCCTGCAGCTGTGGGCGGTCGGGGCGGTCGCGCTCGCGATCTCGTCGTTCACCGAACACCCGATGCTGGTCGTCGCCTCGGTGCTGGCCGGGACGATCGTGTTCACCATCCTCGGCGTGCTGGACGCGGTTTCATGGCTGCATCCGTTCCTGCTCAACGAGAACTGGGCCCAGGCACCGGCTTCGGTGCTGATGGACCCCCTCGACACGGCGATGCTCGGCGAAGGCGCGCTGCGCGCCGCCTGCTACATCGCCATCGGGCTCTCGATCGCCTACGCGCGCCTGACGACGCGGGACGGCTGACCCGTCGTTCCGTGAAGGCCTCCTTCACTACCTTCAGGGTAGGGAAGGAGGCCTTCACGGCGTCGGGGCGCGGTCTGACCCCGCGGCTACCGCGTTTCGTCCTCCGAACGCGGGAGTTGGGCGACGCCGTCGGGGTCCAGAGCGAGCCGGACGGTGTCGCCGGGACGCAGATCGGCCGTGACCGGCGCGACAGCGTCCACAGTGGACAGATCGCCGCCGGGTGCGACGACGAGCCGGACGTGTTCCCGCCGGTGCACCACCGCCGTCACCTCACCCTCGATCCCGCGTTCCGAGACCCGCAGGCCATGCGGCCGCAGTCCCAGCCGGACCGGACCGTCCTTGACGTCGGGAAGCGTGACGTCGCCGAGCACTGTCCGCACCGTGCCGCTGGACGCCTCGCCGTCGACGAAGGTCGTCACGCCGAGGAAGCGCGCCACCCCCTCGTCCACCGGCTGCCGCCAGACGCGGCGCACCGCGCCTTCCTGGCGGATCTCACCGTCGTCGAGGACGGCGACCCGGTCGGCGAGTGTGAACGCCTCTTCCTGATCGTGCGTGACCAGCAGCGCGGTGATCTTGCTGCGCCTCAGCAACGCCGCGAGGTCGATCGCCAGCTGTTCCCGTAGCCCGGCGTCCAAACCGGACAGTGGCTCGTCCAGCAGCAGCAACCGCGGTTCCGGCGCCAGCGCGCGGGCCAGCGCCACTCGCTGCGCCTGCCCGCCGGAAAGCTCGGTCACCCGCCGCCGCTCGTAACCGCTCAGCCCGACCAGTTCCAGCAGGGCACGGACCCGCTCGGCGTGCTCGGCGCGCGGGACGTCGTGCATCCGCAGGCCGAACGCGATGTTCGAGGCCACGTCCTTGTGCGGGAACAGCTGACCGTCCTGGAACACCAGCCCGAACTCCCGCCGGTGCACCGGCACCCCGGCGAGATCCTCGCCGTCCCAGCGCACCGTGCCCGAGGTCAGCGGCTCCAGCCCGGTGATGGCCCGCAGCAGCGTCGACTTCCCCGAACCGGACGGGCCGAGCAGGGCGAGCACCTCGCCGTCGGCGATGTCCAGCCGAGCATCCTTCACTGCGACGAAAGATCCATAGTGGACGGTCAGATCCCGTACCGACAGCGACACTAGAACTCCCCTACCGAATTCTGCCCGCGGACCGCGCCGAACCGGTCGATCAGCACCACCGCCGCCACGGTCACGATCATGAGCAGCGCACAGGCCGCGTAGGCCATCTGGTTGTTCAGCTCACCCGGCCGCGAGATGAGCGTCGCGACGGCGACCGGCAATGTCGGCGCGTCCGGCCTGGCCAGGAAACTCGTCGCGCCGAACTCGCCGAGCGCGACCACGTAACCGAAACCGGCCGCCGCGACCAGCGATCGCGCCGTCAGCGGAAGGTCGATCTCCCGCCACACCCGTGCGGGACTCGCACCGAGCGTCGAGGCGGCCTGCCGCAGCCGGACGTCGACCGAACGCAGCACCGGCAGCACCATCCGCACGATCAGCGGGATGATCACCAGCGCCTGGGCGAGCGGGACCAGCAGCGGCGACGTCCGCAGGTCACCGGGAAGCGCGTCGAGCGTGATGAGATAGCCGAAACCCACGGTCACCGCGGACACGCCCAGCGGCAGCATCAACGCCGCGTCCATCGTCTCGCCCATCCCCCGCGCCAGCCTGCCCGGGGTGCGCCGCAACGCCACCAGCACCACCGAGGCCAGCACCCCGACGATCATCGCGAGCATCGTCGCGTCGAACGCCGTCCGCAGCGACATCGAAGCCGCGTCCCAGCCCGAAACCTGGAGCGCGCCACGGGTTCCCCGGCTGCCGAGCGCTTCGTACCCCGCCAGGCTCCAACCGTCCGAAGTGGACACGGACTCGACGAGCAGCGCCACGATCGGCGTCATCAGCAGCGCGATCACCGCCAGTCCCGCCCCGGCGGCCCACCATTCGCCCCCGCGGGGACGGCGGGCGGTCTCACTCCGCGCCCGCAGCCGCACCGCGTTCTCGCGGCGGCGCCTGGCGAGCGCGCCCACCACGAGCGCGGCGACCACGGCCGCGAACTGCACGAGCGACAGCGCGGCCGCGCCGGAGAGGTCGAGCAGTTCGACCGTGCGCAGGTAGATCTCTGTCTCCAGCGTCCGGAATTTCGCCCCGCCGAGAATGAGCACGACCCCGAAACTGGTAGCGCAGAACAGGAACACGACGGCCGCGGCCGACGCGATGGCAGGCGCGAGCGCGGGCAGCGTCACCGTGCGGAAGGCACGCCATGGCGACGCGCCGAGTGCCCGCGCCGCGTCCACGGTGCGCGGGTCGAGATGGCTCCACAGCCCGGAAACCGTACGCGCGACGACGGCGACGTTGAAGAAGGCGTTGGCCAGCACCAAGGGCAGCAGGCCGCCGTCGGGCCAGAGCGCGCGGAAGGCGAGGCCGACCACGACGGTCGGCAGCACGAACGGCACCAGCACGAGCGTCCGGACCAGCGAGACTCCCGGCAGCCGCACCCGCGCGAGGAGGAACGCCACCGGCAGACCCGCGAGCACCGCGACGACCGTCGAAGCCCCGGCACTGGCGAGGGTGAATCCCGCGAGTTTCCAGGTCAGCGGGTCGCCGATGGCCGCGCCGACCCCGCCGGAGCCGAAACCACGGGCGACGATCGCCGCGACCGGCCAGGCGAAGAAGACCACGAGGAAGCCGAGCGGCAGCACGGCGAGTGCGGCCAGCCCGGCTCCGCGGGAAGTCAGCGCAGGAGTCTTCAGCCCTCGAAGAGAGTGCGCCACTGGGCGATCCACTGCTCACGCCCGGCTTGGATCTTGGCCGGTTCGAGCGTCTTCGGCTCCTGCGGCAGCGGCGCGGCCTGCGCCCAGCCCTGCGGGAGTTCGACGCCCTGGCGGGCCGGGTAGACGTACATGTTGCTCGCCACGGTCACCTGGAACTGCTGGGACAGCAGGAAGTCCACGACCTTGCGGGCCTTCTCGACCTGCTTGCCGCCCGCCAGCACGCCCGCGTACTCGACCTGGCGATAGCAGGTGTCCAGCAGCGCCTTCGTGCGCGGCTTGCCGTCTTCGCCGAGCTCGGCGGCGGGCGAGGACGCGTAGGAGACGACGATCGGCCGCGGCCCCTTGCCGGAGGAGCCGGAGAATTCCTTGGTGTAGGCCTCTTCCCAGCCGCTGACCGTCTTGAGTCCATTGGCCTTCAGCTGTGTCCAGTACCCCTGCCAGCCTTGGTCGCCGAACTGAGCGATGGTGCCGAGCAGGAACGCCAGGCCAGGCGACGACGTCGCGGGGCTCTCGGCGACCATCAGGTCCTTGTACTTGGCATCGGCGAGATCCGCGAACGACTTCGGCTCCGGAATGCCCTTGTCCGCGAAGTACCGGGTGTCGATGTTCACGCAGACGTCGCCGAGGTCGACGGCGGAGAGCCGGTGCCCGGGGTCGATGGAGTACCGCTGCGGGCCGCGATCGGCTTCCGGGCTGGTGTACTGCTCGAAAACGCCCTCGGCGAGCGCTCGGGAGGCGAAGGTCGAGTCGATGCCGTACGCGACGTCCCCGATCGGGTTCGCCTTGGTCAGCACCAATTTGTTGGTCAGCGCGCCCGCGTCACCCTGCTTGAGGACGGAGATCTTGATCCCGGACTGCCGCTCGAACGCGTCGAGGACGTCCTGAGGGGCGAGCCACGAATCATGCGTGACGAGCGTGACCGTCGTCGGTCCCTGCGGGTCTTCTCCGGAGTTCCCGGAGAGTGAGCAGCCCGCGACGAGGGCGGCCACCGTGCCAGCCGCAACGAGCGTGCGGAGGGCGCGTTTCATCTAGCCTCCTGCGTTTTCATGGGGGACCCGTGGCAAACGTGCAGCGTAGCCGACGGCGTACCACCATGGAGTCATGGCGGAAATCTTGAACGACACGCAGGCCGACGAAGCCGTGACGAAGCTCTCCGGCTGGACCCGCGAGGGCGTCACCATCGAGCGGAAAGCGGAGCTGCCGAGCTTCCCGAAGGCCATCGAAGCGGTGGACAAAGTGGCCGAACTGGCGGAGGCGGCCGGCCACCATCCCGATATCGACATCCGCTGGCGGACGGTGACGTTCCGGCTCAGCACGCACTCCGCCGGAGGGCTGACGGAGAAGGACTTCGCGCTTGCGTCGCAGATCGACGGGGTACTCGACGCGGTGTGACGTCCGCGACGATCACGCCACGTCGCCGCTTCTCGGACGTCCTTCCAGTAGGAACAACGAGAAAGGACGAGTGATGACGCAAGCGATCGTGGTGGGGTTCTCGGCATTCGGCACGATGGTGGCGGCCGCGGCCGGAGTGCTCTGGTACACGGCGCGAGGGCGGCATCACCAGCACGATCAGTGACCTTGATCACAGCGGCCCGCCGAAGGTAACGCGGAGCCTGATCAACGCGCTGTTCACGGCGGACCTGTCGCTTCTCTCCCCCGGGGAACCGCCGTGCACAACAACGCCTCCATCACCGCCGCCCAGCGCGCCTGGGTGACCACCTTCGCCACCGCGATCACGTTGCTGACGATCATCGTGCTGGGGCTTCTCGGCTAGCTCTTATCCCGAATACGCCTCACGGGCGGCGACAAGCTCCGGAAGGTGCTTCGCCGCCCACTCGCGGCATGCCTCCATCGCCGGGAACAGCGTCCGGCCGAGCGAGGTGAGCTCGTACTCCACCCGTGGCGGCGTCTCGTCGTACGCCGTCCGCGTGATCATGCCGTCGCGCTCCAAGGCCCTCAGCGTTTCCGTGAGGACCTTCGACGTGACGCCCCGCAGCGGTACCCGCAGTTCGGAGAACCGGCGCGGTCCTTCTTCCAGGCACAGCACGACCAGACCCGCCCACTTGTCGCCGATCCGGAACGGCGTCAGATTCGACGGGCAACCGGGCGCGAACATGTCGGGACTCAACGGCTTCACCCGTTCGAAGCTACCCGCGTCCACGCCGCCAGGTCGGCCGCGGCTTCCCGGTAGGTGCGCGAGCCGGTGGACATCGCGATCACCAGGTCGTAGGCGTCGTCTTCCGGCGCGTCGAGATCGTGTCCGTTG
Organism: Amycolatopsis sp. NPDC033938; assembly: GCF_055575975.1. Classification (NCBI taxonomy): domain Bacteria; kingdom Bacillati; phylum Actinomycetota; class Actinomycetes; order Pseudonocardiales; family Pseudonocardiaceae; genus Amycolatopsis; species Amycolatopsis sp. NPDC033938. The sequence goes on along the minus strand of NZ_JBVIRO010000008.1, from coordinate 117,760 downwards.
AGCCCGTAGAAGACGAATGTCGCCATCCAGGAAAGACGCTTGTTCCCGTCGACGAGCGGGTGGTTGCGTACGACCGACTCCAACAGGACCGCGGCTTTTTCGTGCAGCGTCGGATAAGCGTCCTGGCCCATCAAGGAAGCCTGCGGCCGGTGCGCGGCGGAGTCGAGCAGCCCGAGGTCACGAACCTTGGGCACCCGGAGATCTTCGGCGAGCGTCAGGAGGTCTTCGACGGTGAGATACTCGATCACTGGGCGAGGCGGTCGAGCAGAGCGGCATAGCGCTCTCGGCCGTCCTTCGACAGTGCCCGGACACGATCGTCGCGAACGCGGCGTCCGGCGGCCTCGGTGATGGCGCGGACCGTGGCTTCGTGCTTGCTCACGCCGTCGGCCTCGGCCAGCAAGGCGAGAGCGCGCTCCTGCTCGTCGTTCAACCTCAGGGTCATGGCCATGCCGTCGATGATACCACTCTGGTAGCACACCCTTGCGCGTATTTTCCCTGGGTGAGCGTCGAGACCCTTGGAGACTCCGAATACCGCCAGGTGTGGCACCGCTTCTACGCGGACTTCGCCTTCCGGCCCAGCACGGACCGGTTCCAGTGGCCAGGGATCAGTGAGCCGTCGGGTTCGGTGACCTGGAGCCTGACCGCCCTCGACGACGATCCGGAGTACCGGCTACTGGACCGGCTGGTTTCCGTGGTCCGACGGGGCCTGACCGCCTGCGCCGACGAGCTGTACGCGCTCGACTGGCAGCACGAGTCGTACCTGTTCCCGACGTCGGCGAAGGACTGGCCGCTCAGCCCGTTCCCGGACGGCGACTACTACAGCTACCTCACGCCGGACTTCCGGCTCGGCACGTTCGGGCATCCGTGGGAGTACACGCTCTGCGTGTTCGGCGAAGCGCTGGTGACGGCGATTTCGGCGGAGCTCACCGAAGTCCTCGGCGAGCCCCTACGCAGGTCCGCGTAGACCGGATTGCCGCTTCCGGGCCGACGCGCCGCACGGCCGGTGGACGGGACTCTTCAGTGGCCATCCGAACCAGTGAGGAGATCCACCATGAACCGTTCCACCGCGGCCGTCGCCAACGCCTTCTTCCTTTTCCTCGGTGTCGCCGGCCTGATCGTCCAGATCGTCGCGGGCGTCCCCGGATTTCCCGACGTCCCGCCCGGCCCGTTCATACTCGGCGTGACCGGGATCCTCGTCCTGACGTTGTCCGCCAGGTTCCGGTGGATCCTCCTCCTCGGCGTCGCCGCACCGGTGTTCATCCTGGTCGGCGCCCTGCTCGAAGGCTCCTTCTGGGGACGGCTCGCCGACGTGCGCGACTTCGGCCCGTTCGCCGGGACCGCACTGCTGATCGGCGGGGTGATCGCGGCCGCGGCCTGCGGTGTCGCCGCCGTCTCCCAGGCCTACCGCCGGGTCGCCGTGCGCTGAACCGGAAAAAGGGGACGATCGGAGGTTGCTCTCCGGGCCCCGCGTCTCTTAGCTACTCGAACGAAGGTTCTTCGAGAAGTGAGGGGTGTTCCATGGCAGGTCTGCGCAGGCGTGAGGTGCTCGCGGGCGCGGTGGCATTGGCGGGCGCGGCGACGATCGGGCTGAACCCCGGCACCGCCGCCGCGGCGACGCAGCAGCGTCCGGGCGCGCAGTCCCCGCCGTCGCTGGACTTCGGCGACTATCCCGTGGTCGCGCGGGTCCGGTCGCGGCGGGCGCTGGAGCATCTGCGAGTGCTCAGCGACCGGATCGGCCCCCGGATCGCCGGCACCGAAGGCGAGCTGCGTGCCAAGGACTACATCGCGAAGGTGCTGCGTGACCTGCGCTACCAGGTCACGGTGCAGCCGTTCCCGATCGCCGACAAGTTCCTCGGTGCCCTGTCGGTCGGGAGCGACAGCTGGCAGACCGGCTCGTCGCCGCAGGGCGCGCAGGACGTCACGCGCGAAGCGGTCGTCGTCGACGCCGGAGACGGGAACACCCTGCCCGACGACCTGACCGGCAAGATCGTGCTGATCGCGGCGGTGGCGAACAAGGCGGACGCCTATCTGACGGCCGCGCAGCGCGGTGCGGTCGCCGTCCTGCTCGGCCGGATCGGCGCCGACCCGGCGCGGAAGCTGTCCGCGTTCTCCCCGACGCTGGCCACCCCGGTGACCATCCCGGTGCTGGGCCTGGCCCAGGTCCAGGTGGAGCGCCTGCGTGAACGGCTCGCCAAGGGCCCGGTGACGGTCAAGGCGTCGGCCGTCCACCACAAGAACCTGACGTCGCACAACATCATCGCCGAGCGCCCGGCCACGTTCCCCGGCAAGGACGACGGCGTGGTCATGGTGACCGCGCACTACGACAGCGTCCCCGGCTCCCCCGGCGCGAACGACGACGGCAGCGGCACCGTGCTGTGCCTCGAACTCGCGCGTGTGCTGCGGTACCTGCCGACGAACAAGACGCTGCGGTTCGCGCTGTGGGGTTCGGAGGAGTACGGCCTGATCGGCTCGCGGTACTACGTCTCGCAGCTGTCCGACCCGGAAGCGAAGCGGATCGCGGGCTGCTTCCAGAACGACATGGTCGCCACCAGCTGGGACCCGGCGATCACCTACTGGCTGCTTTCGGTCGACGGCGCCGACAACGCCACGACCGCGGCCGTCAACGCCGCCGCCAAACGGCTCGGCTACGACCCGCGGGTCAAGGGCCCGGTCGCGCGCGGTTCGAGCGACCACGTGCCGTTCTTCGAGCGCGGGATCGCGTCGGGCAACTTCAGCTGGCGTGGTGAGACGGGCCCGGCGCTGCTGGAGCCGACCTACCACACGCCGGAAGACACCATCAAGGACAACGTTTCGCTTGAGCGGCTTCAGGTCTCGCTGGAGCTGATCGGATCGGCGGCGTACAGCCTGCTGCGGAAGTAGCCAGCCTCGTGAGTGGTGATGACGGTTAGAGCGAACCCCTCTTAGGTACCTACGCGTGGCCTGCGGCCTGGCTCGTGGTGAAGTACATGATGGCCCCCTTCCTTGCGCCTAGCGCAAGGAAGGGGGCCATCATGTACTGGGCAAGGTGTGAAGGTCGAGTTTCCTCGGCTGAGCCGAGGGAAGGGGTCCTTCACGCGCAGCCGGTGCGACTGGTGGTGCTGCTGAGGCTCGTGATGACCTTCCGGGGCGGGTGAGGGGGCCTTTGAGGGACTCTGAGTCCCTCAAGGAGTCCTTCACGGCCCAGCCGCTACGGACCCACCCACCGTAGGTACCTCAAACACCCTTGGCCAGAACCGTCATCACCACTCACGAGATTCGCCTGAGCTGTCATTCTGATTCGGTGACGCCTTCGCACGACAGACAGGACCCGCCGCCCGCAGCCTCACCGACGACCATCACCCAGTACCAGATCCTCGCCACGCGGCGTCAGTCCTTCGACACGCTGATGTGGCAGGTACCGGCTCTGTCCCTGACGGCGCAGTCCTTTCTCTTGTCGCTCGCCTACGGATCGCAGTCGACATCCTTCGCGGCCGCTGTAGCCGGTCTGCTCTCCGTGGCTGTGTCGGCGATGTCGATCCAGTTGCTGCTCCGCCAGCGACAGAACGAGGTAACCGACTCGCTGTTGCTGCACCGCATCGAACAGGAGCACGGCTGGCAGGAGATCTTCGCGACGGGCGAAGTCAGGGCACGGAACGCAGGCCGGAGCCGTCGCCGGATGATCCGGCTGCCGTCATACCGGATCTGGACTGGCGGGTTGGCGCTCTTCGGGATCGCCGGCTTCGTGGCGTTCCTGCGGGCCGTTCTCTAGCTCTGGGTCCGGTATCGCGCGGTATCAGACGTTGAAGCGGAACTCCACCACGTCGCCGTCGGCCATGACGTAGTCCTTGCCTTCCATGCGCACCTTGCCCGCGGACCGGGCGGCGGCCATGGAGCCGTGCTCGATCAGATCGGCGTACGAGACGACCTCGGCCTTGATGAAGCCGCGCTCGAAGTCGGTGTGGATGACACCGGCGGCCTGCGGTGCCGTCGCGCCCTTCGGGATCGTCCAGGCGCGCGATTCCTTCGGCCCGGCGGTCAGGTAGGTCTGCAGGCCGAGGGTGTGGAAACCGGCGCGCGCGAGCGAGTAGAGGCCCGGCTCATGCTGGCCGACGGACTCCAGCAGTTCGCGCACGGACTCCTCGTCGTCGAGTTCGAGCAGCTCGGACTCGACCTTGGCGTCGAGGAACACCGCGTCGGCGGGGGCGACCATCTTGGCCAGCTCTTCGCGACGGGACTCGTCGGTGAGGATGCCTTCGTCGGCGTTGAAGACGTAGAGGAACGGCTTCGTGGTGAGCAGGCTGAGCTCGCGCAGCGCCTCGAAGTCGACCTCTTTCTGCGCCTGGAACAGGGTCCGGCCCGAGTCGAGGATCTCCTTGGCCTTGACCGCGTTGTCGAGGGCGGGTTTGGCTTCCTTCTTGGTCCGCGCCTCCTTCTCGAGCCGGTGCAGCGCCTTGTCGAGCGTCTGCAGGTCGGCGAGGATCAGCTCGGTGTTGATCGTCTCGATGTCGCTCGCCGGGTCGATCCGGTCGTCGACGTGGATCACGTCCGGATCGTCGAAGACGCGGACGACCTGGCAGATCGCGTTGGCCTCGCGGATGTTCGCGAGGAACTTGTTGCCGAGCCCCGCTCCCTCGGACGCGCCCTTCACGATGCCCGCGATGTCCACAAAGGACACGACGGCCGGGACGGTCCGCTCGGAGCCGAAGACCTTGGCGAGCTCGTCCAGCCGCGGGTCCGGCAGCGGCACGACGCCGACGTTGGGCTCGATCGTCGCGAACGGGTAGTTCGCGGCGAGCACGTCGTTGCGGGTCAGCGCGTTGAACAGGGTGGACTTGCCGACGTTGGGCAGGCCGACGATACCGAGGGTGAGACTCACGGGCCAGAAGTCTACGTGCCGCCCGCCGCCGCTCCCGGTGCCGGTCACCGAGGCCTGGACCGCCGTGTCGGATTTCCGCCAGCCGCACCCTCGACCTGGTGGCACGATCGACGTCATGACCGAGCAGACGCTGGCCGAGCGGGCCGTGTGGCGCGACACCGAACGGTGTTACCGCGCCGTCGCCGCCCGTGATTCCCGCTTCGACGGACAGTTCATCATGGCCGTGCGCACCACCGGGATCTACTGCCGCCCGTCGTGCCCCGCGTCGACGCCGAAACCGCAGAACGTCCGCTTCTACCCGACGTCGGCCGCCGCGCAGGCCAACGGCTTCCGCGCCTGCCGTCGTTGCCTCCCCGACGCCGTCCCCGGCTCACCCGATTGGGACATCCGGGCCGACCTCGCGGCGCGGGCGATGCGGCTCATCTCGGACGGGACCGTCGAACGCGACGGCGTCCCGGGGCTCGCTCGGCGGCTCGGCTATTCCGAACGCCAGCTCGGGCGCGTCCTCACCGCGGAGCTCGGTGCCGGACCGCTCGCGCTGGCCAGGGCGCACCGGGCGCATTCGGCACGGCTGCTGATCGAGATGTCTGGGCTTCCGCTGACCGACGTCGCGTTCGCGGCGGGCTTCTCCAGTGTCCGCCAGTTCAACGAGACGATCCGCGAGGTGTTCGCGACGACGCCTTCGCAGCTTCGGGCCGCGAGCCTGCGGCGCGGACGCCGTAAGACCGACGAAACGCCGACCGGGACCCGGCTGAGCCTGCGGCTGCCGTTCCGTAAACCGTTCGACGCGGATGGCGTCCTGAACTTCCTGGCCGACCGGGCCGTCCACGGCGTCGAGCACGTGACGCGCGACGATGCCGGGGTGACCGGCTATGCCCGCACGCTGCGACTCGCCCACGGCACCGGCGTGACGCGGCTGACGGCGAAGGACGATCACGTCCTCTGTGACCTGCGGCTCACCGACCTGCGTGATCTGAGTAGCGCGGTGGCCAGGATGCGGCGGCTGTTCGATCTCGACGCCGACCCCGAGGCGGTCACGCGGGTCCTCGGTGCCGACCCGGCGCTCGCGCCGCTGGTCGAGGCGATCCCGGGAATCCGGGTGCCCGGCGCGGTCGACGGGGACGAACTCGTGCTGCGCGCGATGCTGTCCCCGGCCGACGCGGCGTCACTCGCCGACGCCCTCGGCGAGCGCGTGCCCAGCTGCGACGAGTCACTGGAGGGGGTGACCACGGTGTTCCCGACAGCCGCGCAAGTCGCCGAACACGGCCCTGAGCGAGTGGCCGCGGTGGCCCGCGCGCTGGCGAACGACATTTCGGTCCACGTCGGCCGTGACCCGATGGAGTTACGAGCGGAGCTGCTCGACCTGCCCGGAATCGGGCCTCGGACCGCGGACTACGTCCTGATGCGCGTACTGGGCGCGCCGGACGTCCTCCTGACCGGTGACCCCGCGCTGCGCCGAGGAGCGGCCGCGCTGGGCATCGCCGACGACGAAACGACGCTGGCCGAACGCGGGCGGGCTTGGCAGCCATGGTCCTCGTACGCCGGCATGTACCTGTGGCGCGCTTGAAAGGGAAGATGATGAGCATCGCGTATTGGTCCACAATGGACACGAAGATCGGCCCGTTCACCGCCGTGGTGGCGGGAGACGGCGCCGTGCTCGCCTCGGGCTGGACGGGTGACGTCGGCGAACTGACACCGTTGATCTCGCCGTCACTGGCTCCCGCCGAGGTGAAGCAGCGACGAGACCTGGGGCCGGTGAGCACGGCGATCCGCCGATACCACGGCGGCGACCTCGACGCTGTCGCCGACATCGAGGTGCGGCAGCGATCCGGCGCTTTCCGTGAGCACGCCTGGGAAATCCTGAGGAAGGTGCCCGCCGGGGAGCCGGTGAGCTACGCGGAATACGCGGCGCTGGCGGGGAATCCGTCGGCGGTGCGGGCGGCCGCGTCGGCGTGCGCGAAGAACGCGGCGGCGCTGTTCGTGCCCTGCCATCGGGTGGTGCGGACCGGCGGTGCGGTGGGTAACTTCCGGTGGGGTGTGCCGGCGAAGCAGTGGTTGCTGACCCACGAAGCCGCCTGAGCCGCACCTCCGCGTGCAATGAAAGGTCCTTTCCTTGCAAAATTTGCAAGGAAAGGACCTTTCATAGCGCCTTCTTATCTTGGTTTCGCGGTGCAGACCGTCGCAAGGAGTCGACTACCTGCGAGGTCAGGCCTCGTCCGGCCACTCAGGACCCGTGACACACGCCGCCGGTCAGAGCCACCGCCCCACGTCACCGGGCCCGAAAGCTGGTCGTGAGTGGTAAGTGTCGTTAGAGCGAACCCTCTCTTAGGTACCTACACGTGACCTGCGGCCTGGCTCGCGGCGGAGCGCGTGAAGGCAGCGCTCAGGCGGCGTGGATCTCCACCGAAGAGCCCGTACGCGCCTTCCGCACCCGCAGACGGGTCGGAATCCGCTGCCGCAGTTCCTCGACGTGCGAGACCAGCCCGACCACGCGCCCCCCGGCGCGAAGCTCGTCGAGGATGTTCATGACGATGTCGAGCGTTTCAGCGTCCAAGGTGCCGAAGCCCTCGTCGATGAACAGAGTGTCCAGCAGCGCGCCGCCGGTTTCGGCGGCGACGACGTCGGCGAGCCCCAGTGCCAGCGAAAGGGACGCGAGGAAGGACTCGCCACCAGACAACGTCTTCGCGGGCCGGACGGTGCCGGAGTAGTCATCGAGCACGTCGAGACCGAGCCCGCCGCGGGTGCCGCGGGCACCGGCCGCGTCCGAGTGCACGAAGGAGTAGCGGCCCTGGCTCATCGTCCGCAGACGGTGGGTCGCGGCGACCGCGACCTCCTCCAGCCGGGCGGCGAGGACGTACGAGCGCAGCGACATCTTCCGCGCGTTCTGCCCGCGTCCGTTCACCACCTCGGCCAACGCCTTGAGTTCGAGGTATCGCTCCTCGACCGGCGCCAGCTCCGCCATCACCGAAGCCATCCGCTCGGACAGCTTGGTCAGGTCCGTGTGCCGGGCCGTGGCCGTCCGCAGCGCGACGAAGGCCTGTTCGGCCTCGCCCCGGGTCTCCCGCGCCGCTTCCTCGGAGGCTGCGACGTCGATCTCGTCCTCCGGCGAGATCCCGAAGAGTTCGGGTTCGGCGAGGGCCTGCCGTTCAGCCTGCTCCATCGCCTTGGCGTCGGCGAGGCTGGTCTCCAGTTTCGTGATCTGCTCTTCCGGCCGCGCCGCGGCACGCATTTCGTCGAGATCCGCGAACCCCTTGGCGCGCAACGCTTCCTCGACCAATTTCGCTTGCTCGTCGTGGCGCTCGCGGGCACCGGCGACGGCGATTCTCGCTTCGGCAAGCGCGTCGAGGCGGCTCGCGAAGCCGAGCAGATGCTGCCGTCGCGTGGCGACGTCGGCGAATTCACCGCGTGCGTTGTCCAGCCGCCGTTCCCGTTCGGCCAGGCGTTCCGTGAGACCGCGGACCTCGGTCGAGACCTCGACCACCCGCCGCTCGGCCACCCCGCGCTGGTCGGTCAGCCGCTCGATCTTCTTTTCCAATTCGAGGAGCCGTGTCTCCAGTTCCGGCTTGCGACGCGCCTTTCCGGTCAGCGACGCGACCAGTTCCCGTGCCTCGCCGAGGCCGGTCCGCAACGTTTCCGCGGTGTGCTCACCCAGCCGTTCGAGCAGGACCGTCAGCCGGTTTTCGGCTTCCAGCAACGCGGCTTTCGCCTTCTCGCGCCGACCGTCGGCCTGCTGCTCCGCGAGTTCGGCACGACGTTCGTCTTCGGGATCGACCAGTCCGCCGGTGTGCTTGGCAGGCGTCGGATGCTCGGTCGCGCCGCAGACCGGGCAGTTCTCGCCGGCGTGCAGCCCGGCGGCGAGTTCGGCCGCCATCCCGTCGAGACGACGCTCGCGGAGATCCAAGCGGTGCTGACGGGCCCGCTGATGGACGTCCACGGCCTCGCTGACCGTCGCACGCGCCCGCTCGACGACCTGGCGGGCCTTGGGCAGCTCGTCGGCGTCGCGGACCAGCGCGGTCAGCTCATCGACACGGGTGCGCGCGCCGTCGAGTTTCGCTTCGGCTTCGGCGGCCGCGGTCACCTCCGCGCGCAATGCCGCGACCTTCTCGGGCGCGGAATCGAGTTCGGCGGCGAATTCCTCGGCCTGTTTCTTCGCCTTCTCCGCGGTCGCGTTCAGCTGCTCCCGGCGAACCAGATCCCGTCGCTGCTGCTCGCTTTCCGCCACGAGTTCGGCGAGCGCCCCGGCCTCCTCGCGCGAACCGCCGGCACGTGCGCGAAGTTCGACGGCGGAGCTGTCCGCGGCGTCAGGCACTTCACGGGCCCGGAGGGCTTCCGTGGCCTCGGCCTCCGCGAGCTGCTCCAGCCTGCGTTCGAGGAGATCGGCCTCCGCGACCACTCCGGCCGCACGATGGGCCGCCTCGACCTCTTCCGCCCACTCCGCGCGCTGCCCCGCCTGCTCGGTGATCGCCGCGAGACGCGTGTACGCGGTCCGCACCCGGCGGATGCGTTCGGCGGTGGACCGGTTCTCCTGCCAGATCGCTTCGGCGGTCTTGGCCGCCGTCCTCGCCTTGGCTTCCCGTTCCCTCGCCTCGGCGACGCGCTGTGCCGACTCGGCGAGGACGGCGTCGATCCACTCGGCCTGCCCCTCCTCGGGCGCTTCCTGCTGGGCGACCTGCGCGAACCGCGCGACCCACTCCCGCAGCGACTGCTGCCGCGCCTGCAGATCCCGGCCGCGCTCGGCGCGCAGGTTCGCGAACCAGTCTTCGACGTCTGAAAACCGCTCGGTGCCGAAAAGCCGCTCCAGCAACTCCTCCCGCTCGGCCGTGTTCGCGCGCAGGAACCGCGCGAATTCGCCCTGCGGGAGCAACACCACCTGGAAGAACTGCTCGTGCGTCATGCCGATCAGCCGCTCGACCGTGCGCGCGACCTCGTCGATCCGGGTGATGCCCTCGGCGACGTGCCCGGCGGGCACTGTCCCGACCCAGTTCAGCACCGCCTTCGCCTGCTGGACGGTCATCCCCTCGCCGCGCCGCTTCGGCCGCTGGTACTCGGGGTTGCGCGCGATCCGCATCCGCTGGCCCTGCACGGTCAGTTCGAGGACGACCTCGGTGACCTGGTCGGGCTCGGCGAGATCGCAGCGCAGCCGCTTGACCTCGCCGCGAGCGCCGGGGACCGTGCCGAACAACGCGAACGCGATGGCGTCGAGCAGTGTCGTCTTCCCCGCGCCGGTGTCGCCGTGCAGCAGGAACAGGCCGTCGGCGCCGAGCGCGTCGAAGTCCACCACCTCACGGCCCGCGTACGGGCCGAAAGCGGCGACCTCCAACCGGTGCAACCTCATACTTCGCGCTCCCTGCCCGCGGCGCCGAGAGCGGCCAGCACGAGGCGCTCCTCGCTCTCCGACGGCGCCGAACCACGGCAGTCTTCGAGGAAGCTACGGGTGATCTCGACGTCGGAGCGCCCTCGGACGGCTTCGGCGTACTTCAGCACCGCGCCGTCGTGCCCGCCTTCCGGCTGCCAGTCCATGTGCACGGCGTACGGGAACCTCTCACGCAGTTTGCGCATGGCGTCGATCGGGCGGACCCGGTCGGTGACGGTGAAGGAGAGGAAATGCTCGGTGAGGCCGTCGTGTCCGGGATCCGACAGCAGGTCCGCCAGCTCCCCCCGGAGCATCGCGAGCTGTCGTGGAACCGGCAGTTCATGGCGCCGGACCTCGGCGAGGCCTTCCGCGTCGAGGTCGACGAGCCATACCGATTTCCGTTGGCGTGTCTCGGAAAACGAGTACGCCAGCGGACTGCCCGAATAGCGCAGGTGCTCGGCGAGGGTCTGCGGCCCGTGCAGATGGCCGAGTGCGACGTAATCGACGCCGTCGAACACCGAACCCGGCACCTGCTCGACACCGCCGACCGCGATGGTCCGCTCGGATTCGGTCGGCTCGCCGCCGGTGACGAAGGCGTGCGCGAGCACCACGGAGCGCGTGCCGGACGGCCGCGCGGCGAGATCCGCCCGGATCCGCCGCATCGCCTCGGTGAGGACGCCGGTGTGGCCACGGGCCTCCGGGACGCCGAGCGCGTGGCGCGCGGGCTCCGGTTCGAGGTACGGAATGCCGTAGAGGGCGACTTCGCCGTGTACGTCGGGCAGCAGCACCGGCTCGGCGAGGCCGTCGATCGTGGCGCGCAGGTACAGCCCGCCCGCCGCCGCGAATTCGGCGAAGGCGCCCAACCGCGGCGCGGAATCGTGGTTGCCCGGTGTCATCACCAACTTGGCGCCGGCCTGACGGAGCCTGCCCAGCGCGGTGGTGGCCACGCGGACGGCCTCCGCCGAGGGCACCGCGCGGTCGTAGATGTCCCCGGACACGAGCACGACGTCGACCGACTCGGCGATCACGAGATCGGCGAGGTGGCCGAGCACGGCTTCCTGTTCGGCGAGCAGATCGGCGCCGTGGAAGGTGCGGCCGATATGCCAGTCGGACGTGTGCAGGAGCTTCACGCAGCCCAAGGTAGGGCCGCGCACCGGCCGGAGAGCGGAGGCGCGCCCTTGACGCGGCCGAGGTTTCCGACACGCCGGGGACGGCGCAGGTCAGATACGGAGCGCGACCGCGCCGCTCCGTTTTTGTCGGTGGGTTCCGCCATGATGTCCCCCGACTCGTGTCGGAGGGGAGGTACCGGTGGCGACGGTGATCACCACCGCGGCCGTCGTGCTCGCGTTGCTGCTGCTCGTGGCCGTCGCGCTGCTGTGGCGGCTGTACAACGACGGCATGCGGCGGGCGGACGCGGCGGCGAAACTGGTCGCCGCCGAACGGTCGAAGCTGGATCAGCAGCAGCTCGCGCTGCGCCGGTACGAAGTGGCGTTCGCCTCGATCAGCGGCCGCGGTGAACTGGGCGAACAGGTGCTGCTGGAGACCGCCCGCGCGCTCGGGCTCCGCGAGGAACTGCACTTCACCCTGCAAACGGACCTGGCAGGCGGCGGCGCGGCGAAACCGGACATGGTGCTGCGGGTGGGCGGCGGCCGGACGGTGCCGGTCGACGCGAAGGCGAGCATGGCCTGCTGGGCCGAAGCGGTCGAGACCGACGATCCCGAAGAACGGCTGGACGCGTTGCGCGTCCATGTCCGGCAACTGCGATCGCGGGCGGCCGAACTGGCGGGCAAGGGCTACCAGCGCTGGGCGGACGCGATCTACGGGACGATCATGTTCGTCCCGTCCGACGCCGCCGTGGTGGCCGCGCTGGACACCGATCCGGAGCTGCTGCGCTGGATGCTGGACAGGCGAGTCTTCCTATGCGGGCCGACCGGGTTCGCCGTACTGGCGTCCGCCGCGCTGTTCGCCGCGACCGAGCGCGCGCTGGTCGAGGACGTCGAGCAGGTGCGCGCCGGTGCCGCGGCCGCGCACCGGGCCGCGGGCAACGCGATCGACGCGCTGAACCTGTCGAGCACCCATCTGCAGCGCTTCATCTCGGCACGGCGGCGCGAACTGGAGGCGCTCGAGAGTTTCCGGAGCACGGTCTCCCCGCTGACGGACGCGGCGGGCAGCCCGGCGCAGGTGCCGCTGATCAGGAAAGCGGACGAACTCCCCGCCTCGTGAGGTGGTGATGCCTTCAACCACCTGCGGTTTTCCGGAATCGGAGGCTCCGTTTCGTCCCCGTGACAACCTTGTCGCACCCTCATGCGTACTACCTCCTGGAAGAGCCCGGGCAGTCCGTCCGGGTGGTCCGGAATGACCACTACCAGGCGATAGACATACCGCCTGTTGGCGGTATGTCCGCAGCTTGGATATACGGTGGGGCCTGTGACCGCGATTCGCGATCGCCAGAGCGATCCTGATGCCGACGACGTTCCCGTTGCCTGGGACGAGCGTCCGCTCGTCGGCGCCAGGCGTGGGCTGCCCTGGTGGGCGGCCGTCCTGGTGGGCTTCGGGCTCGCCATTCTTGGCGCCTTCGTCGACATGATGATGCAGAAGGACCTGGGTCTGCTGTTCAAGGCGTGCTACGCGCTCGGCGCGGTGGCCGCCGTGGTGGCCGTCCAGCGCCGCGGGCTGTTCGGCCCGATGGTGCAGCCGCCCCTGGTCCTCGCCGTGACCGTCCCGGGGGTCATCCTCCTGACCTCGGACGGCAGCAAGGGCACCGACCTGCTGTCCAGAGCCGTCGACGTCGGCGGCCCGCTGATCAACGGCTTCCCGACGATGGCCATCACCACCGGCGTCACCTTGGCGATCGGCGTCTTCCGGATCTATCGCGAACGCGATCCCGACGCCCCCGTGAAGCTGAAGTCGAACGCGAAGCCGGAACGTCGTGACGAGGGCAAACCCCCGGCCAAGCCCGCCGCGGGCCGTGGCCGTCCGGCCTCCCGTACCGGCCAGACGCCGCCCCCGCCGTCGCGCCGTGGTGCGCCGCGGGACGCCGCGCCGCCGCGCCGCCGTCCTGCCGACGACGAACGGCGTCCTCGCCGCGACGCCGAGCCCGGCGTCCGTAAACCGCCGCCACCGGGACGTCAGCCCCGGCGGCCGCGGCCTCCCGAGGGCGGCGAACCCCGTCGCCGCGACCCGCGTGCCGACGGCGCTCCCGGTGCCCCGCGCCGCCGTCCGCCGCGTGCGGACGATCCGCGCCGCGGTGGTCAACCGCCTCGCCGGCCGTGGGACGACGAGCGGTGAAGCAAGGGACCTTTGCTCTCGCCTGAGCCTCTGACCAGCGCTCAATCCGAAGAAAGGGCCGTTCGAGGAACTCCTCGAACGGCCCTTTTCCGTATCCGGTGAGGCTCAGGCCTTCGCGGCCTTACGCAGCTCGTGCGGCAGCGCGAACGCGATCTTCTCGTTCGCCGTGGTGACCTCGTCGACGTTGTCCCAGCCGCGCTCGGCCAGCCACGCCAGCAGGTCCATGACCAGCACCTCCGGCACCGAAGCACCGCTCGTGACGCCGACCGTCTCGACACCTTCGAGCCACGCTTCGTCGACTTCGTGCGCGAAGTCGACCAGGTGCGACGCGCGCGCCCCCGCCTTCAGCGCGACCTCGACCAGCCGCTTCGAGTTGGACGAGTTCGTCGAGCCGACCACCAGCACCAGGTCGCACTCGGCGGCCATCGCCTTGACCGCGACCTGGCGGTTCGTGGTGGCGTAGCAGATGTCGTCGCTGGGCGGGTCGGCCAAGCCGGGGAACCGGTCCCGCAACTGGTCGACGCGCTCCATGGTCTCGTCAACCGAAAGGGTGGTCTGTGAAAGCCAGATGACCTTCGAGGGATCGCGGACCTCGACCTTGTCGACGTCCTCGGCGGTGTCGACCAGCTGCACCTTGTCGGGAGCTTCGCCGGCGGTGCCCTCGACCTCTTCGTGGCCTTCGTGACCGATCAGCAGGATGTCGTAGTCGTCCTTCGCGAACCGGTTGACCTCCTTGTGCACCTTCGTCACGAGGGGGCAGGTCGCGTCGATGGTCCGCAGGTTGCGCTCGGCCGCCTCGGCGTGGACCGCGGGCGAAACGCCGTGCGCGGAGAACACCACCAACGCGCCTTCCGGCACCTCGGAGGTCTCGTCGACGAAGATCACCCCGCGTTCGCGCAGGGTCTCCACGACGTGCCGGTTGTGCACGATCTCCTTGCGCACGTACACCGGCGCCCCGTAGAGCTCGAGCGCCTTTTCGACGGCGATGACCGCGCGGTCGACACCGGCGCAGTAGCCGCGAGGCTTCGCGAGCAGGACACGTTTGCCACCTGCCGGCACACCGGACTCGGTGATCGTCGGACTGCCGGCGGGCGTGATTCCGGGACTCGCAGAACTCATGCCCCCAGGGTACGGGCTGTCCCCGGGGCACCTCGCACTCACGTTCAGGTGACCTGCGAACCCCTCGAAAGTATGTGCGTGGCGTCACGTCCGGTGAGCCGACCCACTCGTTCGGTTGGGCAGGATGGACCAGATACGGCAGGCTAGACGTATGAAGCCTCTCCCGCTCCCCCTCCGGGTCGCCGCGGGCCTCGCCGTCACCACCGCCGAGCGGGTTCGCGAACTTCCCAAGCAGCTCACCGGGCTCCCCGTCACGGTGGTCAGCCAGGTGCTCCAGTTCTCCATGCGCGTGCAGCAGCACGTCACCGAGCTCGCGATCAAGGGTGACGACGCGCTGTCGGGCCTTCGCCCGGTCGAAGACACCCCCAGCTGGGCCACCTTCGACGAAGACCTCCCGCCCGAGGTGAACGAGCGTCGCTACGAACGCGACTCGTGCGTGATCCCGCTGCGTGAGGAGGCCGAGGTCCCCGAGCCACGTGCCGAGACGAACGGGCACCTCCGCGACCTCGAACAGCTCACCGAAGACCCGTGGGCCGAGGAGGAGCGCGCGCTCGCCGAGGATCACGCCGACGGCGAGTTCGACAGCGCGAAGGCGCCCGTGACCTCCGGTCCTGCCGGGCTGACCGACTACGACACGCTCACCCTGCCGCAGCTGCGGGCCCGGCTGCGCCGGTTCGACCTGGCGCAACTGGAGGAGCTGCTGACCTACGAACGCGCGAACGCCGACAGGCCCTCGTTCGTCGGCATGCTCGCGCGCCGCATCGGAAACGTGAAAAAGGCCGAGAGCGACGGCGACAGCGCGGAAGGCCAGTGAGCGCCGAACCCGCCACCGCGGCGGCGGGCCCGTCCACCACCGCGGAAAACCCGTGGCCGGTCCGCACGGTCGCCCGCAAGGTCGGCGAGTGGATCAACCGGCTCGGCGCGGTCTGGGTGGAAGGCCAGGTCACGCAGATCTCGGCCCGCCAAGGCACCAACACCGCCTTCCTGACGCTGCGTGACCCGTCCGCGGACGTCTCGATGTCGGTGACCTGCCCGATGGGTCTGCTGCGCACGATCGAACCGCCGCTGCGCGAGGGCGCGAGCGTCGTGGTGCACGCGAAGCCGACGTTCTTCATGAACCGCGGTTCGCTGAGCCTGCGCGCCAACGAGATCCGCGCGGTCGGCATCGGCGAACTGCTCGCGCGGATCGAGCGGCTGCGGCGGTTGCTGGCCGCCGAAGGCCTGTTTGCGCCGGAACGCAAACGCAAGATCCCGTTCCTGCCCAAGGGAATCGGCTTGATCACCGGCCGTGCCTCTGCGGCCGAGCGCGACGTGCTGGTGAACGCGCAGGCCCGCTGGCCGCATGTCGCGTTCAAGGTGATCAACACCGCCGTGCAGGGATCGCTCGCCGTTCCGCAGATCCTCCAGGCCTTGTCCAAACTGGACCGTGACCCGGACATCGACGTCATCGTGATCGCGCGCGGCGGCGGCAGCGTGGAAGACCTCTTGCCGTTCTCCGACGAGGCGTTGTGCCGCGCGGTCTCCGCGGCCGGGACCCCGGTGGTCAGCGCCATCGGGCACGAACCGGACACCCCGCTGCTCGACCACGTCGCCGACCTCCGCTGCTCGACGCCGACCGACGCCAGCAAGCGGATCGTGCCCGACGTCCGCGAGGAGACCCAGCGGGTCCACCAGATGCGCGACCGCGGCCGCCGCGCCCTGCACGGCTGGGTGGACACCCAGGTCAGGCTGCTGACCCAGCTGCGCAGCCGTCCCGTGCTCGCCGACCCGCTCGGCCCGATCCAGCGGCGTGCCGACGACGTCGAGATCCACCGCGAACGCGGACGCCGCGCGATGCTCACCCTGCTCGCCAAGGACCAGGCGGAGATCGCCAGTGCCCGCGCGCGGCTGACCGCGCTCGGCCCGGCGGCGACCCTCGAACGCGGCTACGCGGTGGTCCAGTACACCGACGCCGAAGGCAACCTCCAGGTACTCCGGTCCGTCTCCGAAGTCGCGGACGGCGCGAAACTGCGCGTCCGCGTGGTCGACGGCGCACTCGGCGCCGTCGTGTCGGGCGAGGCGGAGGAAAACTAGGTGACGGCGACCTTTCTGCCTTTGACCCTCGACGCCGCGAAGCGTGCCGACGCTCCCGAGGTGCTGCGCCACGCGCTCCTGACCGACCGTGCGGCCGCCGAATGCTGGACGGTCTTGCTGGCAGGCTGCGAGCTCTCGACCAAGCGGGATCTCGACGCCCAGTTGCGCAGGCTGTCGGAAGCCACGGCCGAGCACGTCGGTACCCAATGGTGGTTCGCGGACGGGGCGGGGCACCGCAAACGGGTGGCGCGGGCCCAGGAGAACCTTGTCGCGGCGATCGCGGAGGGTGACGGACAGGAGTTCGCTCTCGCCTTCGTGGGTTACGACAACGCCATGGCCGGCGCGGTAGTGTGCGCGGGTATCGGCAAGCACCGACGTCCGGTAGAAGGAAGCACAGCGTGAGCAAACCCGGTGGCGAGACCGCCGAACTCGGCTACGAGCAGGCCCGCGACAGGCTGGTCGAGGTCGTCCGCGAGCTCGAAGCGGGCGGGCTGTCCCTGGAGCAGTCGCTCGCCCTGTGGGAGAAGGGCGAGCAGCTGGCGAAGGTCTGCGAACACCACCTCGAAGGCGCGCGCGAGCGGATCGAGGCCGCGCTGTCGTCCGTGGAGGAGGAGACCGGCGACGGTCAGTGACGTTCACCATGCTCTCCGAGTCGCCGATGCACGGCGGGTATCTGAGAGACTGGGACCCCGCCGAGTTCCCTGACCCGGGAGGCCTCATGCCCACCCCCACCTCGTCCGCCGGCTCTTCTCGACGCCCTGAAGCGCCTGACCGCAACCTCGCGATGGAGCTGGTCCGCGTGACCGAAGCCGCCGCGATGGCCGCGGGCCGCTGGGTGGGGCGCGGGGACAAGATCGGCGGGGACGGCGCCGCCGTGGACGCGATGCGCCAGCTCGTCTCGACCGTTTCGATGCGCGGTGTGGTCGTCATCGGCGAGGGCGAGAAGGACGAAGCCCCGATGCTGTTCAACGGGGAAGAGGTCGGCAACGGCGACGGGCCGGACTGCGACGTCGCGGTCGACCCGGTCGACGGGACGACCCTGATGGCCAAGGGCATGCCGAACGCGCTGGCCGTGCTCGCGGTCGCCGAACGCGGCGCGATGTTCGACCCGTCCGCGGTCTTCTACATGGAGAAGCTCGCCGTCGGCCCGGACGCCGCGGGCAAGGTCGACCTGGCCGCACCGGTCGCGGAGAACATCCGCCGGGTCGCGAAGGCCAAGAACTCCAGCGTTTCCGACGTCACCGTGTGCATCCTCGACCGGCCGCGCCACGAGCGGCTGATCAAGGAGGTCCGCGACGCGGGCGCCCGGATCCGCTTCATCTCCGACGGCGACGTCGCCGGCGCGATCGCCGCGGCCCGGCCGACCACCGGCGTCGACATGCTGCTCGGCATCGGCGGTACCCCGGAAGGCATCATCGCGGCCTGCGCGATGAAGTGCCTCGGCGGCGAACTGCAGGGCCGTCTCTGGCCGAAGGACGACGCCGAGCGTGAGAAGGCGCTGGCCGCGGGCCACGACCTCGACCGGGTCCTCGGCAACGACGACCTCGTCCGCGGCGACAACGTCTTCTTCTGCGCCACCGGCGTCACCGACGGCGACCTGCTGCGCGGCGTGCACTACCGCGCGGGTGGCGCGACGACCCAGTCGATCGTGATGCGGTCGAAGTCCGGCACGGTCCGGATGATCGACGGCTACCACCGGCTGACCAAGCTCCGCTCGTACTCGTCGGTCAACTTCGACGGGCACCTCGACGATTCACTGGAAGACGACGTCGTTCCCCCGCTCCCCTAAGGAGAATCCGTGCTGAAGCGCGTGCTCGTGGTCCTGCTGGCGGCGATGGTCTTGACGCCGGTCGGGCAGGCCACGGGCGCGGGCGACCTCGTCGGCGGCAGAGAGGCCGACGAGCCGTATTCGTTCATCGTGTCCCTGCATTCGGCCTCCGGTAAGGCTTTCTGCGCCGGAGCGCTGATCGCGGCGGACTGGCTGGTGACGGCGGGACACTGCGTCGAGGGCAAGAACCCGGCGAATCTGACCGCGCGGATCGGCAGCAACGACAACACCACGGGCGGCGAAATCGCGAAACCCGCCGAGATCATCGTGAACCCCTCCTTCAACCCGGCGCCCGAACACGCGGGCGGCGATCTCGCGCTGGTGCGGCTGGCCGCCCCGGTGAAGTCGGTTCCGATCGCGATCGGGACGGCCGTGGCGCCGGAAACGCCGACACGGTTGCTCGGCTGGGGCCAGACCTGCCCGACTTCGGGCTGCGGCAAGGGCACGGCGAAGCTGCAGCAACTGGACACGAAGATCGTCGAAGGCGTGCGCTGCACCGCGAAATTCGACGGTGCCGTCGAGTTGTGCACCGACAACCCCGGCGGGAAGTCGGGCTCGTGCTACGGCGATTCCGGTGGACCGGAGATCGCCAAGGTCGACGAGAAATGGGTTCTGCTGGGCGCGATCAGCCGTCCGGGGAACGCCGACCCGGTCTGCGCGACTTCGCCGTCGATCGCTACTTCGGTGGTGGCTTACGCGCAGTGGATCGCGGAGAAGACCACTCCTCCGGTGCCCGCTCCGCCGGCTTGACGCGCTATGAAAGGACCTTTCCTTGCAAATTTTGCAAGGAAAGGTCCTTTCATAGCAGCTTTTGCCAGGAAAGAGCCTTTCCTGGCACTCACTACTCCGCGTTGCTCGAATGACCGGGGAACAGGTGCGCGTCCGGGTCCAGCAGCACCGCGATGTTGTTGACCGCCGTCGCCGCCTCGCCGAAGCCGGTCGCGATCAGCTTGACCTTCCCCGGATACGCCGCGACATCACCCGCCGCGTAGACCCGCTCCCGCGGGGTCGCCATGGTCGAGTCGACGGCGATCGCGCGATGGTCGATCCGCAGCCCCCAGCTTTCGATCGGCCCCAGATCCGCGGTGAAACCGAGCGCGGCGACCACCGAATCGGCGGGCAGCACCTCGGGTTCGGCGTCTTTGACCTGGACCTCCACCTCCGCCAGCGCGCCATCGCGGTCGAAGAACCGGGTGACTTCGGCGTCGGTGATGATCCGCACGCCGAGTTCCCGCACCTGCCGCACGATCGATTCGGCCGCGCGGAACTTCGCGCGCCGGTGCACGAGGGTGACGCTCGCGGCGACCGGATGCAGCGCGAGCACCCAGTCGAAGGCCGAGTCCCCGCCGCCGACGACGATCACGTGCTGCCCCGCGTGTGCCTGGAGCGAAGGCACGAAATGCACCATTCCGCGGCCGAGCCAGCCTTCGCCCGCGGGCAGCGGACGCGGGGTGAACTCGCCGATCCCGGCGGTGATCAGCACCGCCCCGGCGCGCAGGACCTGTCCGCCGTCGAGTGTGATGGTGATGCCGCCTTCGACACTCTCGAGTTTCTCCGCCTTGCGTCCGAGCAGATACGTGGGCTTCCAAGGCGCGGCCTGGTCGAGCAGGCCCTGCACCAGATCCCGGCCCCGGATCTCCGCGAAGCCGCCGACGTCGTAGATCATCTTTTCGGGGTACATCGCGGTGACCTGCCCGCCCGCCTCCGGCAGTGAATCCACGACGGCCATCGAAAGGCCGCGGAATCCCGCGTAGTAGGCGGCGAACAAACCCGTCGGACCTGCCCCGATGATGACGAGGTCGTACGACGTTTCCCCAGCGGACTCGCTCATTCGGCACTCTCCCCGGCCGGTGGTGGGCGGCGTGATCGAGAACACAATCGATCCTAGACCTCGCGTGCCGAAAGACACGGAGCGCGCCAGGTGTCACTGCGCGAAACTTGAGGCATGGCTGAACAGGAATACCGGATCGAACACGACACCATGGGCGAGGTGCGCGTCCCCGTCGACGCCCTCTACCGCGCGCAGACGCAGCGCGCCGTCGAGAACTTCCCGATCTCCGGCCGTGGCCTGGAGCGGGCGCAGATCCGCGCGCTCGGCCTGCTGAAGGCCGCGGCCGCGCGGGTCAACGCGAAACTCGGTGTGCTGGACGCCGACGTCGCCGAGGCCATCGCGAAGGCCGCCGACGAGGTCGCCGAGGGCGAGCACGACGCGCATTTCCCGATCGACGTGTTCCAGACCGGTTCCGGGACCTCGTCGAACATGAACGCCAACGAGGTCATCGCGACGCTCGCGTCGCGGGCGCTCGGCCGCGACGTGCACCCGAACGACCACGTCAACGCGTCGCAGTCCTCGAACGACACCTTCCCGACGACGATCCACGTGGCCGCGACGGAAGCCGTGCTGTCCGACGTCATCCCGGCGCTGGAGTACCTGGCCGGCGCGATCGAGACGCGGGCGGCCGAATGGGCGGACATCGTGAAGTCCGGCCGCACGCACCTGATGGACGCCGTTCCGATCACCCTCGGGCAGGAAGCCGGCGCGTGGGCGTCGCAGGTCCGGTTCGGTGTCGAGCGGCTGCGTTCCGGTCTGCCGCGGCTCGGTGAACTGCCGATCGGCGGCACCGCGGTCGGTTCCGGGCTGAACGCGCCAGAAGGGTTCGGCGCAGCGGTCTCGCAGGAACTGGCTTCGGTCACCGGTCTCCCGCTGACCGAAGCGCGCGATCACTTCGAGGCGCAGGCGACGCAGGACAGCGTCGTCGAGACCTCCGGTCATCTGCGCACGGTCGCGGTGTCACTGAACAAGATCGCGAACGACCTGCGCTGGCTGGGCTCCGGCCCGCGCACCGGACTGGCCGAACTCGCGCTGCCTGATCTGCAGCCGGGCTCCTCGATCATGCCGGGCAAGGTGAACCCGGTGATCCCGGAGGCGACACTGCAGGTGGTCGCCCAGGTGATCGGGAACGACGCGGCGGTCGCCTTCGCCGGCGCCGCCGGCAACTTCCAGCTCAACGTGAACCTGCCGGTGATCGCGCGCAACGTGCTCGAATCGGCGCGGCTGCTCGCAGCGGTTTCGCGACTGCTGGCGGACAAGGTGTTCGCGGGGGTGACGGTGAACGCCGATCGCGCGCGGGAGTACGCCGAGGGTTCCCCGTCGATCGTGACGCCGCTCAACAAATACATCGGGTACGAAGAAGCCGCCGCGATCGCGAAGCAGGCCCTCAAGGAACTGAAGACGATCCGCGAGGTCGTGATCGAACGCGGTCACGTCGCCAACGGCAAGCTCACCGAAGCCCAGCTCGACGAAGCACTCGACGTGCTCCGCATGGCGCGCGGCGGCCGTTAAGCACCGAGGGCGACCACAGCCGCATGGAGCGGTGAGGCGAGCGAAGCCGCCAATCCGCCGGAAGGCGGCGGCTCGGTGAAAAGGTGCAGCCACGTCAGTACCGGGCCGAGCAGCATCGCGTGCACGAGCGCCGGATCGGGCCGTCGAGGGAGTTCGCCTCTCTCGACGGCCCGATCCAGCATCAGGACCAGATATCCGCGTTCCCGCCCGAGGAAGACCTCGCCGAACCGTGCTTCCAGCGTGGGATCCGCCCGGACGTCGGCGAGCAGCGACGGCAGCGCCCGCCGCAGCTCCGGACCGTCCAAAGAGGACTGGATCACCTCGAGGACCGCCGCCACGTCACCCCGCAGCGAACCGGTGTCCTCCGGCGGGGCCAAGTCCGCCGAATGGATCACCGCGGTGAACACGAGTTCCGCCTTCGACCGCCACCGCCGGTACACGGCGGCCTTGCCGACCCCAGCCCGCGCCGCGACCGCGTCGATCGTGCAGCGCTGGTAACCGGTTTCGGCCAGCAGTGCCCGCACCGCGTCGCGGACCGCGTCGTCGATTCCTTCTTCTCTCGGCCTGCCTCGCACCATGCACCCAGTTTACGAGACTGCCAGTTCCATATATCGTCCGGGGATGACCTGGACCAGAACCTCCCGCGAAATCCTGCCCTGCTCACCGGCCGCGCTTTGGGCGCCGCTGGCCGACTTCACCCGCTGGCCCGCTTGGGATCCCGACCTCGTCAGCGTCGAACTCCACGGACCCACGGAGGTGGGAACGACCGGATTCCTCGTACCGACCGGATTCCGCGGCCGGCTGCACTCACGGTTCGCTGACCCCTTCACGATCACGTCCCTGGCCCAGCACCGCGAGATCGCCTTCCGTCAGCCGATTCCGCTGGGCGCCATGGCTCTCGAACTGAGCCTGACCGCGGTCGACGGCGGGACGGAGTTCGTCCAGAAGGTCACCTTCGCCGGGCCGCTGCGCTCGGTCATGGTCGCGATCATCGGCGGCGACCTCGTGAAGCACTTCGACTTCAAATGCGCCAGGCTCGTCGAGCTCGCGGCGGCGCAGGCCGATCACGACGCCTGAAGACACCAGCGCGACCCCGATCACTTGGGAGAAGCGGAAATCCTGCATACCGAGCAGGAGCGAGACGGCGAGCCCGGAGACCGGCATCAGCCCGACCAGCACCCCGGCCCGGTCCGCGCCCAGCGCGGAAACCGCCGAGTACCAAAGAAGAAACGCGATCGCGGTGACGACGACCGTCAGGTAACCGAGCGCGATCAGTTCACGCCCGTCCGGCCACGCCCAGGCGCCGGACGGGTCGGCGATCGTGCCGACGACAGCGCCGCCGATCCCCGCGGCGAAACAACCCCAGGTCGCGGTCGCCAACGGCCCGAGCCTCTCGAGCACGCCGACTGCGAGCAGCGTGAACAGCGCTTCGCACACCATCGCCAGCGCCGCGAGCACCAGCCCCTGCCAGCGCGCCGCGCCGCCGCCGGACAGGACCGCGATCCCGAGTCCGGCGAGCACCGCCCCGGTCACCGGCGCCCAGGACGGGCGTTTCCCGCTGGCCAGCGGGCCGGCGAGCGCGAGCACGAGCGGTGTGCCGCCGAGGAACGCCGCGACCAGTCCGGGTTCGGCGTAGCGCTGCGCGAACAGCAGACAAGCCTGGAACCCGATCATCCCGGTCGCCGCGAGGGCGAGCAGCGCGGGCAGGTCACGCCGACCGGGCAACGGCAACGGGCGCCCGCTCAGCCGCGCCCACGCCAGCAGGATGACTCCCGCCAGCGCGTAGCGCAGCGCCTGTCCGGTGATCACCGGGTAACCGTCGAGCATTCCCGTCACCGGCACGGACGCGCCGACGACCAGCACCCCCAGTACGCCGATCGTCACACTTCTTCGTTCGCTGTCCATGGGTCCACGATGTCGGCCAATTGGTCCGAAGCACAGGGCCAGATCGTACCCAAGTGAAAGGACCATAACTCGACGCAACCGGAACGGGCCCGGTTTCCGTCTCCGCGGTATGCGCCTGGGGCTCGTTTTCGTGTCGTTGTTCGCGCTGGTGGCCGCCTGCGGTGGTGGGCCGCCACCACCGTCGGATCCGGACACGCTGCTCTTGCGCGCCAAGACCTACGTCGGCATGCCGAGCCCGAAACCCGCACTGCTCCCCGAATTCAGCCTCTATGGCGGCGGGAGACTGCTCGTTCCCGGTGAAGCCGAGGGGGCCTTGCAGGTCGTCCGCGAGAAACACCTGGACGACGAGGCTGCGAGAAGCGTCTACGACGCGGCTTACGATGCCGACCTCGACCGCGACGAATACGTGCGCAACGACGTGATCGACGGCTATCTGCTCGTCTTCACGCTGTACGGCGGACATCAGGTCCGCGCCGCCACCCCGGAGAGCGAATCCGGTGGCAGGCTTGAAGAACTCGCCGATTTCCGGAACGACCTGGCCAAGGTGGCAAAGGGCGCCACTGAGACCGCTGGCTCTTACCGGCCGACCCGGCTGGCCGCTGTCGCCTGGGCGTCCGATCAGCATCCCGAGAATTCCGATGTGCGGCCGTGGCCCTTCGCACCCTTCGCCGGTACCACGCATGTCGACGGCGGCCTGTGCGTCCTCATCGAAGGAGACGCCGTGCGCGAGGCCGAGAAGCTGGCGCGGTCCGCCACCGCCGGGACGCGATGGCGGACCGCGGAAACGACCTGGCTCGTCGTCTTCCGCCCCCTCCTGCCCGACGAGAAGTCCTGCGCGGATCTCGTCGTTCCGCCCCAGGGGTAGGTCTGGCAGAACCAGGCACGCGCCCGCGGCGTCCGGGATACTCGACGGCATGAGCGACACGGCCGAACTGGGCGATTTCCTCAAGGCGCGCCGAGCCGCGCTGGACCCGGCGGACCTTGGTCTGCCGACGGGCTTCAACCAGCGACGGGTCGCCGGGCTGCGGCGCGAGGAGCTGGCACAGCTGGCCGGGATCAGCGTCGACTACTACACGCGGCTCGAACAGGGCCGGGCGCGCAACGTGTCCGATTCGGTCCTCGAATCGCTGAGCCGGGCGCTGCGGCTGCACCGCGACGAGGAGACCTACCTCCGTAACCTGGCCGCCCCGAAACGCAAACGCGTCGCGCGGCCGCGGGCGCAGCGCGTCCGGCCGGAGCTGCAGACGATGCTGAACGCCATCCAGTCACCCGCGTTCGTCTTCGGCCGCTATCTGGACGTGCTGGCCTGGAATTCGCTCGGCGGCGCGCTGTCGTTCGACTTCGCCGCCTGCGCTCCCGGCGAGCGCAACATCCCGAAGATGTTCTTCCTCGACGAGAACGCGAGAGAAATGCATCCGGAATGGGAGACCGTGGCCAAGGAGGTCGTGGCGAACCTGCGATCCGAGAGCGGGAAGTACCCGGACGACCCGTATCTCGCGCAGCTGGTCGGCGAGCTCTCCCTCGGCAGCGAGGAGTTCCGGAGGCTGTGGGCGAAGCACACCGTGCGCGAGAAGGCGCACGCGTGGAAGGTGATGATCAACCCGATCGTGGGCGAACTCCGGCTGCGCTACGAGACGCTGCGGTTGCCCGACGACCCGGACCAGGCATTGGTGATCTACACCGCCGAGCCCGGCTCCGACAGCGAGCGGGCGCTCAGCCTGCTCGCCAGCTGGGTCGCGGATCCCGCGCACGCCTGAGGGCCCGCGGGCCCGGCCGGGCCCGGCAAAGTCGCATGACTGCTGGTCGGCTCCGCCGCCAGAGCGGGACAAGGCGAACGTGTCGTGGTGGACCCGGCGGGGCGGGCGCGCACAAAGGGACCACTCTTGACTGTCCCCAAGGGACACTTTGCGGGCAAATGCGCCTGGTTTGGGCAAATTGCGCGGTTTGAGCCGGGGTGGGGGGGGGGGGGGGGGGGGGGGGTGGGAGAATCGGACGCCACGCACCCCCCCCCCCCGGCCGCGACGGAGCCTCAAAACCACGCGACCGCAACAATCGCGGCGGACCAG
>NZ_JBVIRO010000008.1:0-91920 GCF_055575975.1 Amycolatopsis sp. NPDC033938 | reverse complement strand
GAGAAGTCTGGGGGGGTGGGGCGGGGGGTTGTTGGTCTTTCTATTCCACCACACCCCCCCCCCCCCCCCCCCCACCCCCGGGCAGAATCGTACATAGCGACATCAATCGGACGCTCAATCACTCGGCGATATCCCTTGTGGACACTGAACTCATCGTTGCTCCACCACCGACGCCTACGACCCCGCCACAGCCAGGAACAATCGCCTGACCTGCAAGATCTCGAATGTCCGTGAAGGCCTCCTTCCCTACCTTGAGAGTAGGGAAGGAGGCCTTCACGGACCCCTCAGGGCACACTTGCGCCCTTCGCAGCCCCGATCAGGTTTCAGCGCGAAACTGTCGGTGCCCGCGGTCATGATGGACCCATGTTGCTCACCGCGGTGGTGACCGCGTCGGCCGAACTGGCCGCCACGAGGTCCAGGAAGGCGAAGATCGCCACTCTGGCCGCGCTGTTGCGCGCCGCCGGCGAGCTGGAACTGCCCGCCGTGGTCGCGTTCCTCACCGGGCAGCCGACGCAGGGCCGGATAGGCACCGGCTGGCGGACGCTCGCCGAGCTGAACGCGGCTCCGGCCGCCGAACCGTCGTTGACCGTGGCGGAGGTCGACACGGCGCTCGGCACGGTCGGGGCGGCGTCCGGGTCGGGCTCGGTGAAGCTGCGCGCGGAGACGTTGCGGGCGCTGTTCACCAAGATGACCAAGGCCGAGCAGGAGTTCCTCTTCCGGCTGCTCACCGGCGAGCTGCGCCAGGGCGCGCTCGAAGGGATCATGGTGGACGCCATCGCGGCGGCGTCCGAGATCCCGGTCGAGGACGTCCGGCGGGCGTTCATGCTGTCCGGGCAGCTCCCGGTGACGGCGCTTGCGGCGATGACAGGCGGGCAAGAACGGCTCGCGGAGTTCAAGCTGGCCTTGGGCAGGCCCATCCGGCCGATGCTGGCGTCCCCGGCGGAGTCGCTGGACGAGGCGATCACCGAACACGCCGAGGCCCTGGTCGAGTACAAGATGGACGGCGCGCGGATCCAGGTCCACCGCGACGGCGACGAGGTGCGCGTCTACACCCGGACGCTGCGGGAGATCACCGGCAGCGTCGCCGAACTGGTGGAGCTCGTGCGGTCGCTGCCGTGTTCGTCGGTGGTCCTCGACGGCGAGACGCTGGCGCTCACCGACGACGGCAGGCCGAGGCCGTTCCAGGAGACGATGAGCCGGTTCGGCAGCACCCGCGAGGAGCAGGTCAAGGCGTTGCTGCTGCGGCCGTACTTCTTCGACTGCCTGCATCTCGACGGCGTCGACCTGCTGGACGCGCCGCTGTCCGAACGCAACGCCGCCCTGCGGAAGGTCGCCGGAGAGCACGTCATTCCCGGCGAGGTCGCGCCCGCGTCGGCCGAGGAGGTGCTGGAAGCGGCGATGGCCGCCGGACACGAGGGCGTGATGGTCAAGGATCTCGCGTCGCCGTACGCGGCGGGGCGCCGCGGGCGCGCGTGGCTCAAGGTGAAACCGGTGCACACGATCGACCTGGTCGTCCTGGCCGCGGAATGGGGACACGGCAGGCGCACCGGCACGCTCTCGAACCTGCATCTCGGCGCGCGAGACCCCGATGGCGGGCCGCCGATCATGGTCGGCAAGACGTTCAAGGGCATGACCGACGAACTGCTGGCCTGGCAGACGAAGACGTTCCAGGAGATCGAGACCCACCGCACGGACTGGGTGGTGCACGTCCGGCCGGAGATCGTCGTCGAGATCGAACTCGACGGCGCTCAGGTGAGCACACGGTATCCGGGCGGGCTGGCGCTGCGGTTCGCGCGGGTCGTGCGCTACCGGCCCGACAAGGAGGCCGCCGACGCCGACACCATCGACACCGTCCGAAGCCTCCTCAAACCCGGCAATTAGTCCTCTACACGCGGTCCTTGCGCGTGTAGAGGACTAATTGCCTCAGGTCAGTAGCAGCGGTCCGAGGAAATCCGGTACGTGTAGTTGTTCGAGAGGTTGGAGGTCACCTCGAACCGGATCTTGTGATAGACCGGCGGCTCACCGAGGACACCGTGCTTCACCGTGCGCTCCTTGCCGGGTGCGATCGCCCCGCTCCAGATGCCCTTGTCGAAGACGTCGTCGATGATCTGGACGAGCATTCCCCGGTAGTCGTGGTTGTGCACGGTGATGTCGATGTTCTGCCCCGCGCTCACCTCGACGACCTTGGTCGACGCGCCCATCAGCGGCCCGCCCTCACAGACCTTCGACGCCGCCGAAGCGGACGGTGCCATCAGCAGGGTGCCCGCCAGGGCGACCGGGACGACGGCGAACAGCTTCTTCTTCATCGGTTCCCCACAACGGTCTTGACGACATTGGACTGGACGGCGAGGTCGAGGCCGATCTTCATGTTCCCGCCGCAGTAGGCCTTCTGGCCGTTCTTGAAGTGGACGGTCAGATCCCCGGCGCATTCGAAGACCTTGACGTCCCAGGTACGCGTGCCCGGCTTCAGGCAGATCGCGTCCTTCCCGGCCCGGCGCATCCAACCGTGATAGCCGGATTCACAGGTGATGATCGGATCACTGCCCGAGGCGGACGACGGCGCCGCCTGCGCGGCGGTCACCGGCAGGAGCGCGACGGTGAGCGCTGTCCCGGCCAATGCGGCGACCTTGACGTACGGACGCATGGATTCCCTTTCCGCAATGAATGTGAGAGTGTTTCGGAAAATCCCCATCCGGAATTCCGGACGCCGATGACGTTAAGGGCGCCCGAAGCCACTTCGGAAGCAATTCACGACCGCGAAATGGCCATGGCAGGGAAACCAATGTCCGCGCAGGTCAGCGCTTTGACCATCGGCCCGGAAGGTCAAATGACGCGGACCGAGAAGAACACGGCACGGGTGTTCGGCAGCAGGATGTGCCCTTGTTCGTCGGCCATCTTCCAGTACACCTGACAATGCCCGGGACGATCGGGTGCGCGGACCTCGACGGAGACGCGCACGTGCTCGCCGGGCGCGGTCTGCGGGACGGGTACACGTTCGGGCGTGCCGCATTCGCCGGGATTCCCGAACGAGCCGGCGCGGACCAGATAGCGGCCGACCCATCCGACCGTTCCCGCGTTGCGGAACTCCCAGGTCTTCACGAAGACCGACCCCGCCGCGACCTCGCTGCCGTCGGGCACGGTCACGTCGGCGACGAATTCCGACGCGTCGCCGACCGGTGCGGCGGGCCCGGAACCGAAGGGGA
Source organism: Amycolatopsis sp. NPDC033938 (assembly GCF_055575975.1). Classification (NCBI taxonomy): domain Bacteria; kingdom Bacillati; phylum Actinomycetota; class Actinomycetes; order Pseudonocardiales; family Pseudonocardiaceae; genus Amycolatopsis; species Amycolatopsis sp. NPDC033938. The sequence goes on along the minus strand of NZ_JBVIRO010000008.1, from coordinate 88,717 downwards.
CGGTGAAGACGAACACCAGCGCCGCGACGAGCACGAGGGCCACGGCCCCGGCGAGGACGAACGCCGTCCGGCGCGAACGTCCCGGAGCACGTTCGGGCACGGGTTCCGGCACGGCACCGGCGGCCAGCCCGTCCCGCGCGCGTTCCCATTCGCCGCGCCATTCGTGGCGGACCTCGTCCTCGTCACCGCCGAGCACCCCGACGGCCAGCACGCGGACGAACTCCCAGGACGTCTCCCAGCTGGGCAGACGCTCTCCGCGCGCGGCGGCCGAAAGCGCCGATTTCGAAGCGAGCGCGCCGTACTCGTCGCGCATCCGGTCGTAGGAAGGGTCACCGGCGGCCCGTTTGAGCTCCCACAGCCGTCGCGCGAATCCGGCGACGGGCCCGCTGTCTTCCACCGGGCCCCGGGCGACCCGGCCGCGGCGCCCCGGCATCCGCTCGACGTCCATCGCCTCCACGATATGACCCGATGCGCGGGATTTCCCGTCGGCGTCCCGCCCCCGATCGAGTGGCGACGTGCGGTGGTGACGGGACGTCCCCGCCCGGTCACCCATAAAGTAGGTGGAATGCAGGCTTCCAAGATCGCGCGTGCCTGGTTCGGCGCGACAGCGCTGGTGGTGATCGCCGGTCTCGCCGCGCAGATCCCGGTTTCGGCGGGCACCACGGGCGGCACCTTCCAGACCCCGGCCGGGCGGGTGGCCAATCTGCTGGCCTTCTTCACCATCGACTCGAACATCCTGGTCGGCGTCGGCAGCCTGCTGCTCGCGCTCGGCGTCGCGGGACGGTCGACCCTGTCCGGCGTGCTGCGGCTCACCGGGCTCGTCGGCATCACCGTGACCGGTGTCGTCTTCCAGGTCGCGCTCGCCGACCTCTACGAACTGCACGGCTGGGCCGTGTTCGCCGACACGATGCTGCACAAGGTGTCGCCGCTGATGTGCGTCGCGGGCTGGCTGCTGTTCGGGCCGCGCGGACAGTTGTCGTGGCGCGTCCTGTCGTGGTCGCTGCTGTACCCGCTGGCCTGGCTCGCGGTCACACTGGTGCGCGGCGCGATCATCGGGTTCTACCCGTACCCGTTCGTCGACCCGGGCATCAACGGCTACGGCGGCGTCGCGTTCAACTGCGTGCTGATCGGGGTCCTGTTCATCGGCCTCGCGGCGGCCGCGGTCGGCTTCGACCGCACCTTCAGCCGCCGGGACGAGCCTGACGACTACCTAGCCCCGGACCCGGCGGAAGGCGTTGAGCGGATCCGCGACGCCGGCACGTACTAACGTCCGCACCGCGCCGAGCCGCCGGTCGACCGGTTTCCCGGCGGCCACCCGGTGCATCTGCTGGGTGTGCCACTGGATTTCGAGCAGGCTGTCGGCCAGCCGGATGCCGGTCTTCGGGGCCGTGCGCTCGGCGCGGACGTCCTCGCCGCGCAGCAGCCGGCCGGGCAGCCCCGGATCGACGATCAGCGGCCTGCCGAGGCCGATGACGTCCAGCGCGCCGGACCGCAGCGCGTCCGCCATGCCTTCCGGGCTGGTGAAGCCGCCGGTGACCATCAGCGCGACGTCGGTGACCTGCCGCGCCTTCGCGGCGTAGTCGAGGAAGTAGGCCTCACGGCTGGCGGTGCTCGCCCGGCCGGAGCCCATCATGGCCGCCTTCTCGTAGGTGCCGCCGGAGACCTCCAGCAGGTCGATCCCGGCTTCGCCGAGTTCGCGGACGACTTCGAGCGATTCCTCCTCGCTGAAACCGCCGCGCTGGAAGTCCGCGCTGTTGAGCTTGACCGCGATCGGCACGGTGTCGCCGACCTCGGCCCGCACACGGGCGACCACTTCCAGCAGGAACCGGCGCCGCCGGAGCGCGTCACCGCCCCAGCCGTCGGTGCGCTGGTTCGTCAGCGGCGAGAGGAACTGCGAAACGAGATAACCGTGCGCCCCGTGGATCTGGACTCCGGCGAACCCGGCGTCGACGACGGTGCGCGCGGCCACGCCGAACCGCTCGATGATCGCTTCGATCTCGTCGGCGGTGAGCGCCCGCGGCGTCGCGAACACCGAGCGGATGCCGCGGTCGCCGAAGGGCACCGCGGACGGCGCGACCGGCTGCCGGGACAGGAACCGGGGACTCTGGCGGCCAGGGTGGTTGAGCTGGACCCACAGCCCGGTCTCGGTCCCGTCCGCCGACCGCGCCCACGACTTGAACTCCGTCGCGTCCGGATCCCTCGGGACCGCGACATTGCGCGGTTCGCCGAGCGCGGTGGGGTCGACCATGACGTTGCCGGTGATCAGCGTCCCGGCGCCGCCTCGCGACCACGTCCGGTACAGCTCGGCCAGTTCCGGGGTCGGCCGGTTGCGGCGATCGCCGAGTTGCTCGCTCAACGCCGCCTTGGCCAGCCGGTTCGGCAGGAGCGCGCCGCACCGCAGTTTCAGCGGTTCGGCCAGCAGTTCCTGGGGCTCGCTCATCCGCGCTTCCTCCCGCCGTTACCTACTGGTCAGTATTCCTACTCGAAGTAACATACTCGCGGTATGCCGCGTACTCAAGGTGCGCCGACGCCGAAGGGGTTGTCGATCACGTAGCGCCAAAGACCGTCCTCTCCACGCCTCGCGACATCGGTGGCCGTCGCGGCGAGATGGCCCTCGATGACCCAGTCGACGATCAGCAAGGCCAAGTCACCGGACACGTGCACCTGGCGCGGAGTGACCTTGATGGGCTGCCCGAGCGCGAGGATCCCGCCGTTCGCGGCCCGGCGTTCCGCACCGGTCACCCGCACCCCGTCCCGACGGACGAACACGGCGTCCGGCTCGTAGATCGTGTCGAGGATTTCGGTGGATCCGGTGTTGAAGGCGGCTTGGAAGACGAAGGGATGTCCGGCGGGGTCGGCGGTCAAAGGCACACTGAGGGAATGCGTCATGCGGACAGCGAAACCGACCGCGAAGCAGGTCACCAAACGGAAACCTTCGACAGCGAACTCGTGCCGGACGCCCGCGGCCGCACGCGGCGGCCGGAGCCGGACTGCCCCGTCGAGGTCGCGCTCGCCGCGATCTCGGGCCGCTGGACGACGCTGGTCCTCCGTGAGCTGATGGGCGGAGCCCGCTCCTTCGGCGACCTGCGCGCGGCGTTGCCCGGCCTGTCCGCGAAGGTGCTGACAGAACGCCTCGGCGACCTGACCGCGCGAGGCCTCGCCGTCCGCGAGGAACTGCCGGGCTTCCCGAGCCGGACCAGCTACCGGCTCACCCAGGCGGGGCTGTCCCTTCGGCCGCTGTTGATCGAGCTGTACCGCTCAGGCTCGGCGCTACTGGCGGAGTAGCCGGGGCGCGACCGGCTCCACCCGCGCCCGCGTCTTCACCTCATCGGCCATCGCCCGTGCCCACGCCTGGAGCCCGGGGACGTCGATCCCGTGCGGACGCGCCTCGCGGAACGGCTCGATGTTGGCCGCGCCACGTTCCAGCAGCGAGACCGCGCCGTTCCCGTTTCCCCTGGCCACGTGGGTCAAGCCGACCGCGAGCTGGGCGAGACCGCGCCACAGCTCCCGGTCGGGTCCGTCGGTGGTCTTCCACGCGTCTTCGAACACCTCGTGCGCGTGAAACGGGCGGCCCGCGTCGAGCAGGCGCTGGGCCTCGGCAATGGTGTCCTCGGGGGTCCGTTCGATGCCCTCTGGCTGCCGCTCGACCCCGTCCGCGCCGTACGGGAGCGGCCTGCCGAGGCCGTCCCTGGGGCGCGCGTTGCGGGCTCGTCCGGCTTCGTCACGGTCCCGGTCGGTCATGCCGCCAGTGTCCCACGCGGGTATCCTGGGGCCTCGTGCGCTTTCTCGACGGGCACCGGCCCGCTCACGACCTGACCTACGACGACGTGTTCCTCTTGCCGAACCGTTCGGACGTGGAGTCCCGTTTCGACGTCGACCTGTCCACTGTGGACGGCACCGGCGCGACGATCCCGATCGTGGTGGCGAACATGACCGCCGTCGCGGGCCGCCGCATGGCGGAGACGGTCGCCAGGCGCGGCGGGCTCGTCGTGCTCCCGCAGGACGTCGACACCGCCGCCGTCGCCGACATCGTCGCCTGGGTCAAGAGCCGTCACACGGTGTGGGACACCCCGCTCGTACTCGGCGGCGGGGACGCGGTCGCCGACGCGCTCAACCTGGTCGGCAAACGTGCCCACGGCGCCGTCGTCGTGGTGGACGAGGACGGCAAACCTGTCGGCGTCGTCGACGAAGCGGCCTGCGCCGGTGTCGACCGCTTCGCGCGGCTGGCCGACGTCGCGGAACCGGCACTCGTCACGGTCCCGCTGAACACCCCGCCGCGTGAGGTGTTCGAGCGACTGCACGCCCACGGTGGCCGGCTCGCCCTCGGGATCGACGAAAACGGCAGGCTCGCGGGCGTCCTGACCGAGATCGCGGCGCTCCGCGCGGAGATCTACACCCCGGCCGTCGACGACGGCGGGAACCTGCGCGTCGCCGCCGCGATCGGCGTGAACGGCGATGTCGCGGCGAAGGCCGAGGCCGTCCTCGCGGCGGGTGTCGACGTGCTGGTCGTCGACACCGCGCATGGCCACCAGGAGAAGATGATCTCCGCGCTCAAGGCCGTCCGTTCGGTGAACCCGCGGGTCCCGGTCGTCGCCGGGAACGTGGTCACCGCGGAAGGCACCCGTGACCTGATCCACGCGGGCGCGGACGTCGTCAAGGTCGGCGTCGGCCCCGGCGCCATGTGCACCACGCGGATGATGACCGGTGTCGGCCGCCCGCAGTTCTCCGCCGTCGCCGAATGCGCGGCCGCGGCGCGTGAACTGGGCAAACACGTCTGGGCGGACGGCGGCGTGCGGCATCCGCGCGACGTCGCGCTGGCGCTCGCGGCCGGCGCGTCCGCGGCGATGGTCGGCTCCTGGTTCGCCGGTACCCACGAATCCCCCGGCGACCTGCGCTACGACGAGCAGGGCAAACCGTACAAGGAGTCGTTCGGCATGGCGTCGAAGCGCGCCGTCGGCGCCCGCACGCGAACGGACAACGTCTTCGAGCGCGCGAAGAAGGGATTGTTCGAAGAGGGCATCTCGGCGTCGCGGATGGCGCTGGACCCGGCTCGCCCCGGCGTCGAGGATCTGCTCGACTCCATCGGCTCCGGTGTCCGGTCGGCCTGCACGTACGCGGGCGCGCGGACGCTGGAGGAGTTCCACGAGCGCGCGGTGCTCGGCATCCAGTCGGCCGCCGGTTTCGCGGAGGGACGCCCGCTGCCCGCTGGCTGGTGATCCCGCGCCCGGATAGCACTATGGTGCACCGGGTGAGGCCCCTCAGACGGATCGTGGCGGCGGCGCTGGACCGCCGCCACGCGGACAATGACGAAATCGCCGGACTCCGGTCCCGGATCGCGGCACAGGCCGAGGAACTGGAGCGTTTGCGCGGAGTGCTGGAGCACCACACCGCCTGGCTCGAAGACCACGGCGGGGCGCTGCGGGACGCCGATGCCCGCACCACCACGGTGGAGGCCCGGCAGCGCGCCCTCGACGAGCGGCAGGAAGCCCTGGACGGCTGGCTCGACGGCCACGACACCGCGTTCGAAGGACTTCACGTCCGTATAGGGCAGCTCGAAGCGGCCCGTGACGTCCGCACCTTCACCCACTGGCTCGACCAGCACGAACTCGCGGCCACACCGAAGATCTCGATCGTCCTGCCGACGCACAACCGCGCCGGGCTGCTGCCACGCGCGATCGCTTCGGTCGAGGCACAGCGTTATCTCAACTGGGAACTGGTGATCGTCGACGACGCCAGCGCGGATTCCACGCCCAAGGTGCTCGCCGCCCTCGAAGATCCGCGTATCCGGACGATCCGCGTCGCGCACGGCGGGGTCTGCGCCGCCCGCAACGCCGGGCTGGCCGAGGTCACCGGTGACGTCGTCGCCTACCTCGACGACGACAACACCCTGCATCCGTTGTGGCTCAAGGCCTTGGCCTGGGCGTTCGGTGAGCATCCAGAGATCACCGCGGCCTATGGCGGTTTCGTGATCGACGACATCGGCGGTCTCCCGACCCTGTTCCTACGGCGGTACGACCGGGAAACGCTGCTGAAGGAGAATCTCGCCGACATCGGCGCTGTCGCGCATCGAGCGGGGTTGACGGAAGCCCGGTTCGACGAGTCCCTGGTCGAGATGGGCGACTGGGACCTGCTCCTGGCGTTGACCGCGGAGCGCGCTCCCCTGGTCATCCCCGCGATCGCCTGCTACTACTCGACCGCGTCCGAGGACCGGCTTTCCCACGGACCGACCTACGACGCCGACTTCGCGGCCATCCGCCGCAAGCATTCCGGAACCGAGGACAGCCCGTGACCGACCCCGCCAAGATCCTCGTCGTCGCACTCGACGCCTGCGACCCCGGCACGATCCGTGAACTCGCCGCGGCCGGCGAGGTGCCGACGTTGGCACGTCTGCTCGAAAGCAGCGCGTCGGCGACCACGCACAACCCGTACGGCCTGTTCGTCGGCTCGCTGTGGAGCAGTTTCTTCACCGCCCGCACGGCCGCGCGGACCGGGTTCCACTGCTGGGAAGAGGTCGACACCAAGACCTATGAACGACGGTTGACCAGCCCGCTCGAAATCCGGGGCACCCCGTTCTGGGAGACGCTTTCCGAGGCGGGCAAACGCGTCGCCGTCCTCGACGTCCCGCATTCCCGCGCGGACAAACCGCTCAACGGGGTCATGGTGAGCGAATACGCCTGCCACGACCGGCATTTCGGCTTCCACACCTCGCCGCCCGAGCTGGCGAAGGAGATCGAGGCCGAAATCGGGCTCACCCCCATCCTCACCGCCGAACCGGACCTGGTCCGGGACTGGGCCCCGGACGACTACCTGCACCGCGAAGGTCCACATCGGACACCCGACGAGGAGCGCGCGCTCACCCACGGCCTCGTCGCCGGGATCGCGCAGAAGACCCAGGTGTCGACCAAGCTCCTCGCGGACGGCGGCTGGGATCTTTTCCTTTCGGTGTACGGGGAATCCCACAGCATCGGCCATCAGCAGTGGCATCTGCACGATCCCGCGCACCGCGACCACGACCCGGCGCTCGCCGCCGAACTGGATCCGATCCGCTCGGTGTATCGGAGCCTCGACACCGCGATCGGTGAGCACCTCGCCCTGTCCGGACCGGACACCACGGTCTTCGTGCTGCTGAGCCACGGTATGGGCCCGAGGTACGAGGGAAGTCATCTGCTGCACGAAATCCTGCGGCTGCTCGACGGGGTGGCGTCGGAAGGGTTGCGCGGCGGTGCCCCGATGACGCTGGCCAAACGCGGCTACGCCGCACTACCCGGTCCATTGAGGACCGCGCTGGCGTCCGCGGCGATGCCCTTGCTGCGCAAGCGACTGGCCGCGGCACCGCTGCCCGCGGTACCGAACTGGGCGACCGCCGAACAACGGTCGAAGCAGCGCTTTTACCTGTCGCCCAACAACTTCGTCTTCGGCGGGGTGCGGATCAACCTCGTCGGCCGCGAACCGCACGGCGTCGTCCAGCCTGGCGCCGAGTACGAGGACGTCTGCGCGCGGCTGACCGAGGATCTGCTCTCGCTGGTGAACGTCGCGAGCGGGAAACCCGTCGTACGCGAGGTCTCGCGCACGAGCGACCATTACGACCGCGAGGCCGACGACACCCTGCCGGATCTGCTGATCGACTGGGCGCGCACCGGTCCGATCGAGACGGTCTGGTCGCCCAAGACCGGCGTCGTCTACGGTCCGGACGAGCATTGGCGCACCGGCGACCACCGCCCGGACGGGCTGCTGCTCGCCAGCGGCCCGGGTTTCGAACCGGGGGCGAAGCTGCCGGATCTGGACGTCGTCGACCTGGGCGCGACCCTTTCGGCCATGCTCGGCGTCGAACTCACCGACGACGTGGACGGACGGCCGCTGCCCTGGGCGAAACCGGTCACCTGAGCGCCATGAAAGGTCCTTTCCTTGCAAATTTCGCAAGGAAAGGACCTTTCATGGCAGTCGATCAGCCGAAGGCCGCGGGGTCGTGAGTGGTAAGTGCCGTGAGAACGAACGCTCTCTTAGGTACCTACGCGTGGCCTGCGGCCTGGCTCGCGGCGCTGCGCGTGAAGGCCCCCTTCCCTCGGCTGAGCCGAGGGAAGGGGGCCTTCACGCGCAGCCGTTGTGACTGGTGGTGCTGCCGAGGCTCGTGATGGCCTTCCCAGGCCGTGAAGGGCTCCTTGAGGGACTCAGAGTCCCTCAAGGAGTCCTTCACGGCCCGGCCGCACCGGACCCACCCACCGTAGGTACCTAAACCACCCTTGGTCGGCACCTCAGGGTGAAAGCGCACGCGTCAGCCGTGGTCCTCCAGCATCTCGGTCACCAGCGCGGCGATCGGAGACCGCTCGGAACGCGTCAGCGTGACATGCGCGAACAGCGGATGCCCCTTGAGCTTCTCGATCACCGCCGAAACGCCGTCGTGCCGCCCGACCCGCAGGTTGTCACGCTGCGCGACGTCATGCGTGAGCACGACCCGCGAAGCCGTGCCGAGCCGCGAAAGCACGGTCAAGAGCACGTTGCGCTCCAAGGACTGCGCCTCGTCCACGATGACGAACGTGTCGTGCAGCGACCGGCCCCGGATGTGGGTCAGCGGCAGCACCTCGAGCATGCCGCGGTCGAAGACCTCGTCGAGGACGTCCTGGCTGACCAGCCCGCCGAGGGTGTCGAACACCGCCTGCGCCCACGGCTGCATCTTCTCGCTCTCGGAACCGGGCAGATAGCCCAGCTCCTGGCCGCCGACCGCGTACACCGGCCGGAACACCACGACCTTGCGGTGCTGGCGGCGTTCCATCACCGATTCCAGCCCCGCGCAGAGCGCGAGCGCCGACTTACCCGTACCGGCGCGTCCGCCCAGCGAGACGATGCCGACGTCGGAGTCCAGCAGGAGATCCAGCGCGACCCGCTGCTCGGCCGAGCGGCCGTGCAGGCCGAACGCCTCCTTGTCGCCCCGCACGAGCCGGATCCGCTTGTCCGCGGTGACCCGCCCCAGCGCGCTCGAACTCCCCGCCAGCAGCCTCAGCCCGGTGTGACAGGGCAGTTCACCGACCTCGGGCATCCCGAACTCCGCCGGATCCACCGAAGACCCGCTGAACAGCGCGTCGACCAGGGTCTGCGGCACGTCCACGTCCGCCATCCCGGTCCAGCCCGATGGCGTCACCTCCTGCGCGCGGTACTCGTCGGCTTCGAGGCCGACGGCGCCCGCCTTGACGCGCAGGGGGATGTCCTTGGTCACCAGCGTGACCGACGCGCGTTCCGCCGCCAGGTTGAGCGCGCAGGCGAGGATGCGGTGGTCGTTGGAGTCGGTGCGGAAGCCGACCGGGAGCACCGTGGGGTCCGAGTGGTTCAGCTCCACCTGCAAGGTGCCGCCGTGCTCGCCGATCGGGATCGGCGCGTCGAGCCTGCCGTGCTGACGACGCAGGTCGTCGAGCATGCGAAGCGCTTCGCGCGCGAACCAGCCCAGTTCGGGGTGGTGACGTTTCGCCTCCAGTTCACTGATGACGACCAGCGGGAGCACGACCGCGTGTTCGGCGAAACGAGTCACCGACCAGGGGTCAGAGAGCAGGACCGACGTGTCGAGCACGTAGGTGGCGCGCTGGGATTCGGGCGAGATCGAGGCTTTCTCCGGGCCAGAGGCACCGGTCGAAGAACGGCCAGAGGCCTTGCGGGGTGAACGCTGCGCAGTCACGACGGCATCTCCCTCGTGGGCGTGGCACCACGCCCGCACTCGCTGGGCCGGGCACCTCCCTGGCTAACCGCTCCTTCTGACGCTCGACGCGTCAGTCGGCACGGCCGCGAGGGCCGGGTGCCGGCCCCCTCGTGCATCCACTGGGCGGCTGAGCCGCCCTGTCGACAACCGCCACGACCAGGGCCTCCCGTGAGAGTCCGCATGGGACGCGAACCCTCACTTCCGGAAGGTACCTGCGTCCGGGCGATCGCGCAGGCAGCCACCACGGTGATTCGCCAAACCGTCATCTCACTGTCGGTCGTCTGACACCGACACCCAGTCACCGTCACGGTGGGTAGTGATGATCTCCATTCAGGGACGCTCGTTGACGCGACCCTGTCGGATTAACGCGACAGAGGGCGTTCACTCGACGAGATTCGGGGTTCTACCACGCTTGGTTGCGGAGCGCATTTTGTGACCTGGACAGAGAACCGGACCGAGTGAAGACGGTCATTCCGGGCTCACACAATGGGCTTACGACATGGTCACAGGACCTGAATAGCGAGTAATTTTCTCACTGCGGGACACCCCCACCGGATTTCGGTGCCCCCGATCCCTGAATATCTCTACCAAGGAGTGTGCGAAGTGCTGAAGAAGGCTGGTTTCGTTTCCGCCGTCGCCGCGGGCATCATGATGGTCGGCGGGACCGCGTTCGCCGCCACCGGTGACACCTCCGGCACCCCGGACCCGACGTTCGGCGACGCCTACAACACCTTCATCGAGGGTGGCGGCGCGCTGGGTTACGGTGCCGCTTCGCTGGTCGCCGGCGCCTACACGGGCGTCGCCACCACCCCGGCCCTGATCCTCCACTCGCTGGAGCACCACCACCACTGACCTTCAGTGTGGACGTCGAAGGCCCCGGAGTGCACGCCGGGGCCTTCGTCTTGTCCAGGGTCAGGAACCGAAGCGCCGGTGCCGCCACGCGTAATCACGCATCGCGCGGAGAAAATCGACCCGGCGGAACGCGGGCCAATACGCTTCGGTGAACCAGAATTCCGAATGCGCCGATTGCCAGAGCAGAAATCCGGAAAGCCGCTGCTCACCCGAGGTGCGGATAATCAAATCCGGATCCGGCTGGCCGGAGGTGTACATATGTTCGGAAATATGATCGACGTCCAGTATCTTCGCGAGCTCGCGGATCGAGGTGCCCTCGTCGGCGTGCTGGAGCAGGAGTTTGCGGACCGCGTCGGCGATCTCCTGACGCCCTCCGTAACCGACCGCGACGTTCACCTCCATCCCGGAGCGCCCTTCGGTGCGCTCCGCGGCCGCGCTGAGGGCCTTCGCGACCTCCGGGGGCAGCAGGTCAAGGGCTCCCACGATGCGGAGCCGCCACGGCGTGTGCGGCGCGGCGAGCTCGTCGGTGACGTCGGTGATGATCTTCAGCAGCGGGCTCAGTTCCTCGGCCGCGCGGCCGAGGTTGTCGGTCGAGAGCAGCCACATGGTGACGACCTCGACGTCGGCCTCGTTGCACCAGCTCAGGAAGTCGGCGATCTTCTTGGCTCCGGCGCGATGGCCGTCGGCGACGTCGGTGAAGCCCGCTTCGCGCGCCCAGCGACGGTTGCCGTCCAGCATGATGGCGATATGGCGTGGATGACGCCCCTTGGCCTGCTGGATCAGGCGCCTGCCGTAGGCGCTGTACACGACGTCTGACAAGAAGGACCGAAGACTCACGCCACCGGAGAGTACGCACCCTTCGCGTCTCAGTGGGACGCGCCACGGACACTGGCGAAAAACCTACGGTGCCGTAACCTGGGAAGGGTGAGCGTAGAGTCCGAACAGCAGCCGTCCGGCCCCGCGCCCTTGGTGGACACCCGTCCTCGCCTGCGTGGGCACATCCACTTCTGGTCTTTCTTCGTCGCGGTCGCCGGAGCGGTGACTCTGATCAGTCTCGCCGCGTCCACTGTGTCGCCTATAGCCGCTTTGTCCACTTCGGTCTATGGGCTGACTGTGCTCGGCCTCTTCGGCGTCAGCGCTCTCTACCACCGTCGCTTGTGGAGCCCACGAGCATACGAATGGATGAAGCGTGCCGACCATTCGATGATCTTTCTGTTCATCGCCGGCACCTACACGCCGTTCACCCTTCTGGCGATGTCCCAGCCGACCGGGTACATCGTGCTCGCCATCGTCTGGGGCGGCGCGGTCGGCGGCGTCACCCTGAAGATGCTGTGGCCGAACGCCCCGCGGTGGCTCGGCGTGCCGATCTACATCGCGCTGGGCTGGGTCGCCGTCTTCGTCCTGCCCGAACTGGCCTCGCACGCCGGCGTCGCGGCGCTCGTGCTGCTGTGCGTCGGCGGGCTGTTCTACACGCTGGGCGCGGTGTTCTACGCCGTCAAATGGCCGAACCACTTCCCGGAGACATTCGGTTACCACGAGTACTTCCACGCGTGCACGGTTCTCGCGGCGACGTCTCACTACGTCGCGATCTGGCTGGCGATGTACTCGTAGTCAGCCGGCGCGGTACTCGTCCAGGAGCCGGAAGAACACCTCCAGCGGCTCCTCGCCGTCGGCGTTCGCCTGAATGGCGAACGCCCACCCCGCGGACATCGACCACCCGAGACGGCTCTGCACCCACTGGGCGAACGGGCCGTCAGGCCACATCACGGGCTTCTCGTCGATCCCATGGACCTCCAACGCGACGCTGTAGCCGATGAGGATGTTCTCCAGCTCGCGGAGCGATCCGTGCCTGATCCACATGCCCGGCCGCAGCCTGATCTGCGCGAGGACGTCATACACGTCCCGACACTGGTCGATCGGTTTCGGGTGTTCGGCCGGCTCGGCTGTCATGGCCCGAATCTATCGGCGGACACGACCACCGTGACCAGGACGGACACAAGCGTGTTCCCTCTGGCACAAGAAAGTGCCTTCTTCCGGCCGCCGCGGAACCCCGGCCATGATCACCACATGACCAAGAACGCCCCGCCCCGCTCACTCGACGAAGCCGCCCTCAGCCAATTCCTCGCCGAGCACACCTTCGGCGCCCTCGCGACCCTCAAGCGCGACGGCCGCCCGCATCTCTCCACCGTCCTCTACGACTGGAACCCCGAAACCCGCGAGGTCCGGATCAGCACGACCGAAGACCGCCTCAAGGTCAAGCAGCTCCGCCACAACCCCACCGCGTCGCTCTACGTCTCCAGCGCCGACCACTGGAAATTCGCGGTCGTGGAAGGCAAGGCGGAACTCTCCGAAGTCACGCGGACACCCGAAGGTGAACACAGGCTCTTCATCACCCTCAAAACCGACAAACTCTATGGAACGGCCCTCGACATCGCTTAGCGTGCACCTGGAAAAGGCCAGGTGAGGAGACGCCCGATGTGGGAAAAGCGGATGGAGTGGCCGCTCAACGCCGCCGCCGTACTGTTCCTGGCCGCCTACGCGTGGCCGATCCTCCAACCCTCGATCGGGGACACCGGACGGCTCTGGTTCGAGGTCGTCACCTGGCTCGCCTGGGCGGTCTTCGCCCTGGACTACGGTGTCCGGCTGAAGCACGCGGGCGACAAGCGTGAGTTCCTGAAGAACAACATCTTCGACCTGCTGATCATCGTGCTCCCGCTGATCCGGCAGTTGCGGCTGCTCCGGCTGGTCACGGTGCTCAACGTCCTCAACCGCAACGCCGGCCTGTCGCTGCGCGGCCGCGTCGTGGTCTACACGGTGGGCGCGACGGCGCTCATCGTGTTCTGTTCGGCGCTCGCCGTACTCGACGCCGAACGCGCCACACCGGACGCGCCGATCACCGACTTCCCCGACGCGGTGTGGTGGTCGATCACGACCATCACCACGGTCGGCTACGGCGACCGTTATCCCATCAGCGGTACCGGCCGTGTCGTCGCGGTCGGGTTGATGCTGGCCGGGATCGCCCTGCTCGGCGTGGTCACCGCGACGCTGGCGTCGTGGCTGATCCGCCGGGTGACCGAGGCCGACGAGAACGCGCAGGCCGTGACCCGCGAGCATCTCGACGAGCTGACCCGCGAAGTCAAGGCGTTGCGGGCCGAGCTCGCCGAGCAGCGGGCCGGACTCAGTCCCGCAGCATCGGAGCCGCTAGGTACTGCTCGGGGATAGCGAAGGCGTCCACGAGGGTCCGCGCGTGCGGGCGCAGGTCGGCGCACAGCGCGTTCACCGCCGCGGTGACGGCCTTCGAGCGCCCGGAGGTCAGGCGGCCGTGTTCGAGGAACCAGCCACGGTCCGCCTCGATGTTCGCCAGCGCGTAGAGATCGCAGACCCGTTCCAGCAGTTCGCGCGCTTCCGCGTCGGCACACCGTGCGATGGCGTCGACGAACGCTTCCAGGACCACCCGATCGACGTGTACGCGCCCGGCGCGCAGGACGTGGTCTTGAGCGTCGTTGAAGACGCCGAAGGGGTCCGAAGCAGCCTTCCGAAGCCTCTGTGCGACGCCGCCGAGCACGTGCTCTTCGCGGTCTTCGAACAGCTTCAGGTGCCACTCGCGTGAATACAGCACGTCGCCGTCGTCGGCTTCGGTGAGCCGCTCGACGACCTTCCGCGCGGCCGTCCGTTCGATCACCGCCTCGACGAACTGCTCGGCCACGAATCGCGCGGTGGCGAGCGGGCTCAGGTCCTCGAAGTGGTCCTTGTAGCTGGTCAGAAGGCCTTTCGCGACCAGCTGCAGCAGCACGGTGTTGTCGCCCTCGAAGGTGGTGAAGACGTCCGTGTCGGCCTTCAGCCCCGCGAGCAGGTTCTCGGACAGGTAGCCGGAGCCGCCGCACGCCTCGCGGGCGGCCTGGATGGTGGCCGTCGCGTGCCAGGTCGAGACGGCCTTGATCCCGGCCGCGCGCGATTCCAGCTCCCGCTGTTCCTCCTCCGGCGCGTCTTCGGCGATGTCGTGCAGCTTCGCGACGAGCGCTTCCTGCGCGAAGTGCAACGCGTACGACGTCGCCAGCGCGGGCAGCAGTTTCCGCTGGTGGGCGCGGTAGTCGAGGATCACGACCTCCTCGCCTTCGGGCCTCGCGAACTGCCGCCGTTGTTCGCCGTAGCGGATGGCCAGCGTCAACGCGCGTTTCGTCGCACTGCCGGCGCTGCCCGCGACACTGACCCGGCCGCGGATGAGGGTGCCGAGCATGGTGAAGAACCGGCGGCCGTCGCTTTCGATCGGGCTCGTGTACGTCCCGTCCTCGGCGACGTCACCGAAGCGGTTGAGCAGCGCCTCGCGCGGAACCCTCACCTGATCGAAGGTGAGCCGCCCGTTGTCGACGCCGTTGAGCCCGGCCTTGCGGCCGCAGTCCTCGATCTCGACACCCCGCGCCTTGTCGCCGCGGATCGGCACCACGAACGCGTGCACGCCGCGCGATTCACCGCCGGTGATCAGCTGCGCGAACACCACCGCGACTTCGCCGTCGCGGGCGGCGTTGCCGATGTACTCCTTCGTCGCGCCGCGATCCGGCGTGTGCACGACGAATTCACGGGTGGCCGGATCGTAGGTCGCCGTGGTGCGCAGGTGCTGGACGTCCGAGCCGTGCCCGTGCTCGGTCATCGCGAAGCAGCCGAGCAGCTCCAGATCCTTGATCTTGCGCAGATAACGCTCGTGGTGACGTTCGGTGCCGAGCAGCTGCACCGCGCCGCCGAACAGGCCCCATTGGACCCCGGCCTTGACCATCAGCGAAAGGTCGCCGAACCCCAGCATCTCGAACGACATCACCGAGCCGCCGACGTCGCCGCCACCGCCGTACGCCGGGTCGAAACCGAGTCCCGGCCGGTCGGTACGGGCGAGCAGGCGCAGCCATTCGAGGACCTGTGCGCGATGCGCTTCGACGTCGAGGTCGACGGGGTCTTTGAAGTCCTCCGCCGCCATCTGTGCCCGCACCGCGCGGCGGAGTTCCGCCCACCGTCCATCGAGGACGGTGGTCAGCGCGTCCGGGTCGATCTTCGCGGGAAGTCCTGGTGTGTCCACGATTCCTCCGATGCGGTGCGGTCTGCGTTCAGCCTGCCGCACCGCATCGGGGAGCGCAGGACGAATCAGACCGGGCGGCCGTTGATCGTGGTGTTCTCGAACCGCAGGTCGTCGACGTGTTCCAGGGTGTTCTTCGTGTTCGCGACGCCATCGAAGCGGCAATCACTCACCCTCAAACCCCGGACGTGTGAATTGGGCAACCCTCTGACGTCGAAGGCCGCTCGCCCGCACTTCGTACTGGACGAGTCGCTGATCGTGAAGGGCCCGAACCTGGGGACGTACGAGCCGGTCTGCCCGTTGTAATCCGGGAGGACGTACACGATCGAGCGCGCGAACGTGCCCGAAACCCTCGCGAGATTGATGTTCTCGGTGAAGCCGCCGCGCAGGGTGTTCGACTTGACGTACAGCGCGTACTTCGTCTCTCCGGTGACCGTGAGCCGGTACGCGTAGACGTCGCGGATGCCGCCGGTCTGCTCACTGCCGCAGGTGATCGCGCCCCAGTTGCCGTTCATCACGCAGTCCGCGACGACGATGTTCTGACACGGCACGTCGATCCTGCGCCCGTCCGCGTCGCGGCCGGATTTGAGCGCGATGTTGTCGTCGTGGGCGCCGAGGACGCTGTTCACGATCACCACGTGGTCGCAGGATTCCGGGTCGCACGCGTCGGTGTTGGAGTGGGCCGGGTTCGGATCCGTCTTGACGCCGTCGATCGTGACGTTCCGGCACAGCGTGGGATGCAGCTGCCAGAACACCGGGTTCTTCAACGTGACACCCTGGATGAGTACCGTGTCGCACGCGTACGGCTCGACGAACGCCGATCGCAGGGCGTGCCCGGAACCGGGAACGATCCGCTTCTCCGGCGGGATTCCCTTGGCCACCAACGATTCCAGGTAATCGCGGTCCTTGCCTTTGTTCCACGACGCCGTGTCGATCGCGTCGAGTGTGCCGGGACCGGTCAACGCGATGTTCGACTCCCCTCGGGCGTAGATCATCGGCGACCGGTTGACGCACTCGATGCCCTCGTAGCGGGTGAGCACGTTCGGGAACTTCGAGGCGTCGGAACCGAACTTGAGCACCGCGCCCGCGGCGAGGTGGAGGTCCACGTTGCTCTTGAGGTACACGGCACCGGTGACGAAGGTGCCCTTCGGCACGACGACGTGACCGCCGCCGTGCGCGTTGGCCGCGTGGATCGCCTTCTTGATCGCGGTGGTGTTGTCGGTCTTCCCGTCGCCCTTCGCGCCGAAATCGACGACTGAGTACGTCCGGTCCGGGAAGACCGGGAGCTTCGTCCGCGCGACGATGTCGTTGGCCGCGGGCCAGGGAAGCACGGGGACCGAGACCGCGTACGGGGCCGCTGAGGCGGTGGGCGCGAGCAAGGGGCTCGCCGCCACCGCCAGACCGCCCACGATCAACCGCCGCCGGGTGATTCTGCCGTCCATGACGCCTTCTTTCGCGAGAGGACTTCGGTCAAGACGGCGGAATCTGTGACTGTAGGGCGAACACCGGCCTCAGGAAAGGTCCGGTCCCTGTGAGCGGAGATCGTCGACCTTCGTCATCGCTTCCCGGAGTTCGGCGAGCCAGGCGTCCGCGTGCTCCCCGACCAACCGGACCGCCCAGGCCAGTGCCTCCGATCGCGATCGCGCGACGCCCGCGTCGACGAGGGTGTCGAGTACCAGGCGTTCGGGCTGCCGCAGCCTGGTCATCACCGGCGCCGAATGCGTGGTGAACAGGTGCCTCGTGCCGCCGAGGCTCGCGCCCCAGGCGACCTTGCGCTGATACCGGTGCTCCGCCTGGCGCGCGATCTCGATGCGCTCGTCGCGGGTCTCCTCACGGAACCGGCTGATCCGGCCGTCCTCGGCCGCCGCGCGGGCGGCGTCGTCGGCGTATTCGCCGGTGAGGGGCTGGAGCTCGCCGACGATGACGATCTCCTCGCGATCCACCGTGACCTCGGGGTCACCGACGAACCAGCCGTCGGGAAGCCGCCCGCCGAACCACGCGGCCGCGTCGTCCGCCGACGGGATCTCCGCCTGCTGCCAGCCGCCCCGGCCTTTCCATCCACCGCGTCCCATATGCCTCGCCGTCCTGACGTAGGTGTCCATGCTCGCCTCCGCGATTACATGATTACAACGCTACCGACGCTACGCCTGCAATCGCCGACACACACTCGTGTTCTCGCCCGGCGAAACCCGAGGCAACCAGATGACCTGCGCGGACGTATCCCCACCAGCAGTTGACGGAAAAGGGGAACCTCATGCTGAAGAAGGCCATGATCGGCGCGCTCATCGTCGGAGCGGCCCAGCTCGCCGTGATCGCACCGGCGGCGGCGACGGAGACCGAGGACGTGTCCTGGGGCTTGGCTCCGACCGAAGTCGAACCCGGCGGGCAGATCTACGCCGAGACGAGGGCCGCGATGGGCGGTTGCGGACCGGCGACCCCGGTGACGTCACCAGGGTTCGCGGCACCGCTTCAGTGGACGATCGGCGGCAACTGGGGGAAGGCCGCCGGCTACGGCAAGGTCGGCAAGACGCCGGGCAAGTACACGGCGACGTTCACCTGCTCGGACGGCAGGAAGACTTCCCGCACCTTCACCATCATCGGGACGCCACCGACCACGAAGCCGCCGACGTCCACGAAACCTCCGACCACGAAACCGCAGAAGCCTGCGAAGTCCACTACGGCAAAGCCGAAGCCGAAGCCGCAGGTCGCGGTGAAGCCGGTCGGGGCACCGCAGACCGGCGGCGGCGCCTTCGGCCCTATGGCGTGGGACTGGTGACCGCCCACCGACCGCTTGGCTGAAGGGGCCTTTCCTCGCATCGCATGCGACGAAGGGCGCTTTCCCCGCATGTGATGCGGGGAAAGCGCCCTTCACACGTCAGCTGATCTGGGACCGCAGTTCCTCGGCCGTCGTGACCGGACGCTCGCACACGTACCCGCGGCATACGTACGCGGCGGCCGAGCCGTCCACCAGCGGGCGGTCGGCCAGCAGCGGCACGCCGTCGGCGTCCGGGACCCCGGCGACCACGACGGCCCCGTCCGGCAGCGACGCGACAGCCGCGGCCAGCAGCTCCGCACGCGAAGCGGCATCCGGTCCGGCCACGGCCACCTGGACCGGCCCGGATGCCGCGGCTTCGGCGACGGACAGCCAATGCCCGGCGAAGCGCGGCGCGTGGGCGGCGAGCCGTCCCGCACGCGCCAGCGCCCGCTCGGCCGCCTCGCGGTACCGGCCGACCTGGTCGTGCCCGGCCAGTACGGAAGCGGTCAGCAGCGCGCTCGCCAGCGCCGAGGCCCCCGAGGGGCTCGCGTTGTCGGCCGGGTCGGAAGGCCGCTGCACGAGGACTTCCGCGTCGTCGGCCGTGTCGTAGTAGGCCCCTGGCGAGTCCGGGACGCCGAAATGCGCCAAGGCGAGGTCCAGCAACGTGATCGCGTCGGCCAGCCAGCGCGGCTCACCGGTCGCCTGGTGGAGTTCGAGCAATCCTTCGGCGAGGCAGGAGTAGTCCTCCAGCACCCCGGCGGTCGTGCCGACGACGCCGTCGCGTGAGGTCCGGCGCAGCCGCCCGTCCACGAAATGGGTGTCCATCAGGAAAGCCGCCGCCCGTGCGGCCGCTTCGATCCATTGTGGACGATTCAGCCGGGCACCGGCCTTGGCGAGCGCCCCGATCGCGAGCCCGTTCCAGGCGGCGATGACCTTGTCGTCGCGGGCGGGCTGGGGACGTCCGTCGCGGGCGGCCAGCAACGCCCGGCGGACCCGCTCGTAGCGTTCGGAGTCTTCGGGGTGCGGCTCACGCATCCGCAGCGTCGACGCGCCGTGCTCGAAGTTGCCCCGCTCGGTCACCTGGAACAGCTCCGCCGCCCAAGCACCATCTTCCTCGCCGAGCACCTCGGTGAGCTGCGCGGGTGTCCAGACGTAGGTGAGCCCCTCGACGCCGTTCGTGTCGGCGTCGAGCGACGCGGCGAACCCGCCTTCGGCCGTCCCGAGGTCTCGCAGCAGGAACTCCGCGGTCTCCTCGACCGTCCGCCGCGCGTAGTCGAGTCCGGTCAAGCCGTGGAACCGATCGTAGAAGCGCAGGAGCAACCCGTTGTCGTACAACATCTTCTCGAAATGCGGCACTTCCCAGCGAGCGTCGACCGAATAACGCGCGAACCCGCCCGCGAGCTGGTCGTTGAGGCCACCCAGCGCCATCGCTTCGGCCGTGTGCTCGACCATCGAAAGATCGGAGCCGGTGCGTTCATGGTGGCGGAGCAGGAAGGTCAGCGTCATCGTCGGCGGGAACTTCGGCGCGCCACCGAAACCACCGTTCTCGGCGTCGTAGTCCCCGCTCAGCGAGGCGACCGCGGCGTCCAGCGCGGCACCGTCCACAACGGACTCCGGCAGCGGACCCGTCTTCTCCGTGAGATGGGCGATGATCTGCCGGGCGCCGGAACGCAGCTCCTCCGGGCGCTCGGCCCAGGCTTCGGAGACCGCGACGAGCAACTGGGAGAACGACGGCATTCCCGGCCGCGGCGACGGCGGATAGTAGGTGCCGCAGTGGAACGGCTCGCCCTCTGGAGTCAGGAAACACGTCATCGGCCAACCGCCCTGGCCGGTCATCGCCTGGGTGGCGGTCATGTACACCGCGTCGATGTCCGGGCGCTCTTCCCGGTCCACCTTGATGTTGACGAAGTTCGCGTTCATCAGCGTCGCGGTGGCCTCGTCCTCGAAGGACTCGTGCGCCATCACATGACACCAGTGGCAGGCCGCGTAACCGACGGAAAGCAGGATCGGGACGTTCCGCCGCTTCGCCTCGGCCAGCGCCTCTTCTCCCCACGGCCACCAGTCCACCGGGTTCTCGGCGTGCTGCAGCAGGTACGGGCTGGTCGCGGCCTTCAGGCGATTCGACATGGCTCCAGGGTCGCACGCGGAAAAGCGGGCGCGCTCAGGCGGCCTTCTGCGCGACACTGGCGCGGTGTTGCTGACCATGACGACCACCCGCCCGCCCGCCACCGACCTGGGCTTTCTCCTGCACAAGCATCCGGAGAAGGCGCAGTCGTTCACGCTTTCGGCCGGGATGGCGCACGTCTTCTACCCGGAAGCGTCGGGTGACCGCTGCACGGTCGCGCTGCTGGTCGAGATCGACCCGATCGACCTCGTGCGCGGCGGCGGGACGTCGTTGACCCAGTACGTCAACGACCGGCCGTACGCGGGCGGCTCGTACCTGGCGGTGGCACTGCGGGCGGTCTTCACCACGGCGCTCGCCGGCCGGTGCGCGAACCGGCCGGAGCTGGTCGACGAGGCATTTCCCCTGGAGATCCGGGTGCCTTCGCTGACCGCGCGCGGCGGCGCCGAAGTCGTCCACAAGCTGTTCGAACCGCTCGGTTGGCGGGTCGAAACGAAGGCCATCCCGCTCGACCCCGAATTCCCTCAGTGGGGTGATTCCCGCTACGTCGATCTCCGGCTGACCGGGATCCAGCGGGTCGTCGACGCGTTGCGGCATCTGTACGTCCTGCTGCCCGCGCTCGACGGTGACAAGCACTATTGGGTCGGCCAGGACGAGGCCGACAAGTTGCTGCGCGCCGGCGAAGGGTGGCTCGCGGGACATCCGGAACGGGACCTGATCACCAACCGCTACCTCGAACGGCGGCGCCCGATCGTCTCGTACGCGCTCGATCGCCTCGCCGAAGACGACGACGTGCCCGCCGAGGCCGAAGCACTGGTCACCGAGCTGCCGGACCGGCCAGAACCGCTGGCCGTCCAGCGGCACGGGAGCGTACTCGCGGCGCTGAGGGCGGCGGGCGCGCGGCGGGTACTCGACCTCGGCTGCGGAGGCGGCGCCCTGCTGCGCGTACTCCAGAAGGACCCGTCGTTCACGGAGATCGTCGGCGTCGACGTGTCGGCGAGCGCGCTCGACATCGCGGAGAAGCGGCTGAAGGACAAATCACGGGTGACGCTGCGGCAGTCCGCGCTCACCTACGCCGATCCGTCCTTGGCCGGATACGACGCGGCGGTGCTGATGGAGGTGATCGAGCACGTCGACGAGGAACGCCTGCCCGCGCTGGAGCACGCCGTGTTCGGCGTCGCCGCACCGCGGACCGTACTCGTCACCACGCCGAACGCCGAGTACAACCGGCACTTCGAATTCCTCGAAGAGGGCCGGTTCCGGCATGCCGACCACCGTTTCGAATGGACCCGTGAGCAGTTCCGCTCATGGGCCGGAAGCGTCGCGGAGCGATACGGCTACGACGTCCGGCACCTGCCGGTAGGACCCGAGTCCCAAGAATCAGGACCGCCGACCCAAATGGCGGTCTTCACGTCTCGAAAGGAGGCCGTGGCATGAAGCTGACCATTCCCGACATGTCCCTCGTCGTGCTCGTCGGGGCCTCCGGCTCCGGCAAATCGACCTTCGCGCGGACGCATTTCGCGCCGACGCAGGTGCTCTCCAGCGACTACTTCCGCGGCCTGGTTGCCGACGACGAGAACGACCAAAGCGCGTCAGCCGCCGCGTTCGACGTGCTCCACTACGTCGCGGCGAAGCGGCTCGAAGCGGGCCGGGTCACCGTTGTCGACGCGACGAACGTCCAGCGCGCATCGCGGGCGAGCCTGCTGAAGCTGGCGAAGGAGTACGACGTCCTGCCGACGGCGATCGTGCTGGACCTGCCGGCGAAGGTCTGCCAGGAACGCAACGAGTCCCGGCCGGACCGCGACTTCGGCGAGCACGTGATCCGCCGTCAGCGCGGCGAACTGCATAGGTCGCTGAAGTCGTTGGAGCGTGAGGGTTTCCGCCGTGTCCACGTGTTGCGGAGCGAAGCCGAGATCGCCGAAGCGGAGATCGTCGTCGAGCCACTGCGGAATGACCGGCGCGAGCTGACCGGGCCGTTCGACGTCATCGGCGACGTCCACGGCTGCCGCGAGGAACTGGAGGAACTGCTCACCGAACTGGGTTACGTCGACGGCGTGCATCCCGAAGGCCGCACCGCGGTCTTCGTCGGCGACCTCGTCGACCGCGGCCCTGACACGCCGGGCGTGCTGCGCCGCGTGATGGCGATGGCGGAGGCGGGCAGCGCGCTGGTCGTCTGCGGGAACCACGAACAGAAACTGGTCCGCGCGCTGAACGGGCGCAAGGTCCAGGTGACGCACGGGCTCGCGGAGTCACTGGAGCAGCTTTCCGCGCAGGACGAGGATTTCCGCGCGAAGGCGCAAGCCTTCTGCGAAGGGCTCATCGCGCACTACGTCCTCGACGGCGGCAAGCTCGTCGTCGCGCACGCCGGCCTGCCCGAGAAGTACCACGGGCGCGCGTCCGGCCGGGTGCGGAGCACCGCCCTCTACGGCGACACCACCGGCGAGACGGACGAATACGGCTTGCCGGTGCGGCTGCCCTGGGCTCGCGACTACCGCGGCACCGCGATGGTCCTCTATGGACACACGCCGACGTTGGAACCGGAGTGGGTCAACGGGACGATGTGTCTCGACACGGGCTGTGTCTTCGGCGGGAAGCTGACCGCTTTGCGTTACCCGGAGCGGGAAGTCGTCTCCGTCAAGGCGAAGAAGGTCTGGTACGAGCCGGCGCGTCCGCTTCAACCGGAGCGGCCGCTGGGCGGACGCGAACCCGCGGTTCTGGAATTGGGCGACGTCACCGGGAAGCGGATCGTCCAGACGCATCACCACGGCCGGGTCGGGGTTTCCGCCGAACAGTCGGCGGCGGCCCTTGAAGTGATGAGCCGGTTCGCCGTCGACCCGCGCTGGCTGCCGTACCTGCCGCCGACCATGGCGCCGTGTTCGACATCCGCGTTGGACGGTTACCTCGAACACCCCGAAGAGGCTTTCGCGGAGTTCCGTGCGGCGGGTGTGCAATCCGTGGTCTGCGAAGAGAAGCACATGGGCTCACGCGCGGTCGTGCTCGTGTGCCGTGACGAGGACGTGGCTCCCGCCCGGTTCGGGATCCGGGGTTCCGGCGCGGTGTACACGCGCACCGGTCGGCCGTTCTTCACGCCCGAGCAGAACGCGCGGCTGCTCAGCGGTGTGCGCGAAGCGGCGTCAGAGCTGTTCGAGGAACTGGACACCGGCTGGCTGCTGCTCGACGCGGAGCTGCTGCCGTGGAGCGCGAAGGCGGGCTCACTGATCTCGAGCCAGTACGCGGCTGTCGGCGCGGCGGCTCAGGCCGTGCTGCCCGCCGCCGTCGCTTCACTGGACGCCGCAGCCGGTCGCGGGGTCGACGTGTCGGAGCTGCTGACCAGGACGCGGGTCCGAGAGTCCACTGTGGACGCCTACCGGCGGGCGTACCGGCGTTACTGCTGGCCGACCGACGGCCTCGACGGCGTCCGCCTCGCGCCGTTCCAGGTACTGGCGTCGGAGGGCCGGTCGTACCACGACCGGCCGCACGAGTGGCACCTCTCGCTGCTGGACCGGCTCACCGGCGACCTGTTCACGCGCACACGGACCCTCGCCGTCGACACCACCGACCCGGCGTCGGTGGCGCGCGGCGTCGCATGGTGGCTGGAGCTGACCGGCGCGGGCGGCGAGGGCATGGTCGTCAAACCGGCGGCGAACCTGACCCGCGGCACGCGCGGGCTGGTGCAGCCGGGGGTGAAGGTGCGCGGGCGGGAGTACCTGCGGATCATCTACGGGCCCGACTACACGCTGCCGGAGAACCTCGAACGGCTTCGCAAGCGCGGCCTGAACCGGAAGCGGGCGCTGGCGCTGCGTGAATACGCGCTGGGACTGGAGGCACTGGAGCGGCTGACGCGCGGGGAACCGCTGTGGCGGGTGCACGAGTGCGTGTTCGCCGTACTGGCGTTGGAGTCGGATCCGGTCGATCCGCGCCTCTGACCCGCTTCAGCTGTGAGATGAACGGGACTTTCATTGCGAAATTTGCAATGAAAGTCCCGTTCATCTCACGCTCAGTCGGACTTGGCGGTCGGTTTCTCCGCTTTGGCGACGGGTTCCTCGGCGGCCTTCGCCTCGTCGTCAGCAGGCGTCTCTTCAGCAGAAGCGGGAGACTCCGAAGAAGCGGCGGGTTCGTCGAAGCTCTCCGGAAGCCGCTTCAGGTGCTTGGTCATCGACCGCACCAGCAGCGCGACAGCGATCAGGAACAGGATGAGGATCAGGAACCCCACCGGCGAGGACTTGCCGAAGTCCTCACCCTGGCCGCCGTTGTCGCCGTTGCCGGGCTGTTGTGCCAGGAACTGCGACGCCGCCGTCACTGGAACGACGGCGAACGCCGGCACCGAGACTGTGCTCATTACGCCTCCGCGGGAAAAATTACGTCGGCGTGCATTCAGCCCACCTTCTCCTTCACACCGGCGAACAGATCGTCCTCCGGCAGGGTGCTGTCCACCAGTGAGCGGACCAGCTCGTACTCCTCGGTCGGCCAGACCTCGCGCTGCAGGTCGCGCGGGACGGCGAACCAGCGGCTGTTCGGGTCGATCTGGGTGGCGTGCGCCTTGAGGGCCTCGTCACGCTGCTCGAAGTAGTCGCCGCATTCGACGCGGGTGGTCACCCGCTCCATGACGTCGGCCTTCTCCGGATCCCACGACTTCAGCCACTCCTCGTACGGCGACTCCAGGCCGCGCGCGAGCAGCGCCTCGTGGAAGGTCGTCATCCTGGCGCGCGAGAAGCCGTGCACGTAGTACAGCTTCAACGGCTGCCACGGCTCGCCCGCGTCCGGGTAGCTCTCCGCCTCGCCGGCGGCGTCGAAGGCCGCGACCGAGATCTCGTGCGTGCGGATGTGGTCGGGGTGCGGGTAGCCGCCGTTCTCGTCGTAGGTGACGATCACGTGCGGACGGAAGTCGCGGATGACCTTCACCAGCGCACCGGTGGACTCTTCCAGCGGGATGACCGCGAACGAACCCTCCGGGACCGGGGGCAGCGGGTCGCCTTCGGGGAGTCCCGAGTCGATGAAGCCGAGCCAGACGTGACTCACCCCGAGGATCTTGGCCGCGCGAGCCATCTCCTCCCGGCGGATCTCGGTCATGTTGGCCACGACTTCGGGACGGTCCATCGCCGGGTTCAGCACACTGCCCGCTTCACCACCGGTACAGGTCACGACCATGACCTCGTGCCCTTCGGCGGCGTACCTGGCCAGCGTGGCGGCGCCCTTGCTCGACTCGTCGTCAGGGTGCGCGTGCACCGCCATCAGGCGGAGGCGTGACTTCGGCGGTTCCTCGGCTAGCACCATGCTCCGAACGTCCCCTTCTCGTTCCGTATTCCCCTGCGACCCTGCCTGACGGCCCGCGCGGCGGGACGCGGATACTCGAGGGGAACCACTCGCATACGGCTCCATTGTCCCTGCGAGCACGACGACACCAACCGGGAGGCCCGGGTTGAGCACGGGACAGGATGCTCCCAGCGCGGAAAGCACCCGGACGGACCTGCCGGAAGGCCGGTACGGCAAGACCCGCGACGCGCGGCCCGCCCGCTGGCGGCGCCTGGTGTTCGGCGTGATCGCGCTGCTGGTCAGCGGCGGTATCGCCTACGTCGCGTACCTGAACTTCGGCAGCGCGCCCATCGAGGGCGAACGCGTCGCGTTCAAAGAGGTGTCGGACGACGCGATGGAGATCACCATCAACGTGACCAGGGACGACGTGAACCGTCCGGGAGTGTGCGTCGTCCGCGTCCGTGACAAGGCCGGAGCGGAAAGCGGCCGTAAAGAGGTCCTGATTCAGCCTGGTTCGAAGAACAGCCGGGTGACTACCACCATCAAGAGCATCGGAAGGCCGGTCACGGCTGATATCTTCGGGTGCTCATACGACGTACCACGGTACCTGTCAAGGCCATAGCGGCCAACGGGGTGAAACGGGCGCCCAACGCCGAGGCGCGACCGAATTAGACCGGCGGCGATGCCTCGCGCCGTGTTACTCTGATCTACCGGCACGGCCCAAGACGGGCCGTGTTTTTCCTTTATCTCAGCCAGACCGGCGCGCCATGTCGGCCTGGTGGCCGGCTTGTACACCCAAGCCTGGCAGGCCCTACTAGGAGATGGTGACCGTGAGCGACACAAAGGTGACCTGGCTGACCCAGGATGCCTACGACAGGCTCAAGCAGGAACTCGACCACTACATCGAGCTCCGCCCGGTCATCGCCGCGAAGATCAACGATAGCCGGGAAGAGGGCGACCTCAAGGAGAACGGCGGCTACCACGCCGCCCGCGAAGAGCAGGGCCAGCACGAGGCCCGCATCCGCCACCTCCAGGAGCTCCTCCGCTCGGCCAAGGTGGGCGAGCCGCCCGCCAACGATGGCAGCGCGGGACCGGGCAAGGTCCTCACCGTGCGCTACGACGGTGACGACGAAGACGAGAACTTCCTCTTGGCGACCCGCGAAGAGGGCACCGAGGGTGACCTGGACGTCTACTCGCCGGAGTCCCCGCTCGGCAAGGCGCTGCTCGGCGCCAAAGAGGGCGAGACCCGCGAGTACGAGCTGCCCAACGGCAGCATCCAGAAAGTGACCCTCGTCAAGGCCGTGCCCTACACCGGTAAGTGAACCGCCGGTCTTCCCAAGCGGCGCGCGCCGCTTGCGGCCGAAGGCCCGGAAACTCGATGAAGAGGCGCCTCCGCACGTAGCGCGAGCCGACTGCGGACAGGCGCCTCTTCGGCGAGTTCTCGTCCGCGCCCGACACAGCGCCCGACCCGATATGGCCGGGCGCGCATATGAGCCGTTAGCGTGACCCCCGGATAATTCTGGAGGGAAACGATGAGCGAGCTACCGATCTGCGTCGCCTGTGGCATGCAGTACGCGGAACCCCGGTCCGACTGCCCGATCTGCGAGGACGAACGTCAGTACGTCCCGCAGGCGGGGCAGCGGTGGACCGACCTGAAGACCGTGCGCGAGAGTGGGACGTACACCGCGCGCGTCGAAGAGCAGGGCCCCGGTCTCATCGGGGTCGGATCCACCCCCAACTTCGCCATCGGCGAGCGCGCGCTGCTGGTCAAGGCCGAATCCGGCAACTTCCTGTGGGACTGCGCCGGCTTCATCGACGACGACCTCGTCGCGCGGGTCCGCGAACTCGGCGGGATCACCGGGATCGCGATCAGCCACCCGCACTACTACACCACCATGGTCGAATGGGCCCACGCCTTCGACGTGCCCGTCTACCTGCACGAGAACGACCGGCAGTGGATCGGCAGGCAGGACCCGGCCATCAAACTGTGGAGCGGCGCGACCCTCGACGTCGCACCCGACCTGCGGCTGCTCAACCTCGGCGTGCACTTCGAGGGAGGGACGGTGCTGCACTGGCCGGGCGGTGAGAACGGCCGCGGCGCGGTGCTCGCGGGCGACATCCTGCAGGTCATCCCGGATCGCCGGTTCGTCGGCATGATGTACAGCTACCCGAACCTGATCCCGGAGCGCCCCGAGGTCGTCCGGCGCGCGGCCGAGATGCTCGAACCGTACGCGTTCGAGGCGATCTACGGCGCCTGGTGGGACGCGATCATCCGCACCGACGGGCACGCGGCCGTCCAGCGGTCGGCGAAGCGGTACCTGGCCCAAGTGCTCTGACGTGCTCGTGGCGGGAGTGCCGACCGTGAAGGCTCCTTCCGCAGTAACCCCTTACTAGCGGTAACACTGCGCGCCGCCCGCCACAGGGAGTGCCTTCACGGACTCCCGGCCGCGGTGAGTGGCGGGGCTGGTGGCCAGTGCTGCTCTTGGTGGTTCGGGTGTGACATCGCTGGGGTTTGCGGGGTTCGAATGGGGAAGGGGTCCTTCACGTACTTCACCGAGTTGTAAGCAAAACGTGCCGTGACCCCGCGTCCACAACGACACCTTCGCCTAACCCCTCACTGACCCGAATCGCCACTCACGACCGGGCCAGCCGTTCCAGCAGCGGCCGTACGCGCGGCGGAACCGGCGTCGACAACGCGATCGACGTCGAGGTCCGTCGCACGTACGGCGCGCCGACCACCTCGTCGACCACCCGTTGCAGATCGTCGTTGTTGCGCGCGACCATCCGCACGAAGAGGTCGCCCTGTCCGGTCGTCGCGTAGACCTCGCACACCTCGTCGATCGCGGACAACGCCGCCACCACCTCGGCCCGGCGCCCCTGCGCGATCTCGAGGACGGCGAACGCGGTGAGGCCGTAGCCCATCGCCGCGAGGTCGAGTTCCGGCGGGAAACCGCCGAGGATCCCGCGTTCGGTCAGCCGGTCCAGCCGTGCCTGCACGGTGCCCCGCGCGACGCCGAGACGACGGGCGCATTCGAGCACGCCGAGCCGTGGCGAGTCGGTGAGCAACAGCAGCAGCCGCGCGTCCAGCGCGTCGAGGCTTTCCGGCATCGCCCCTACCTCCTACACAGGTTGTCCACTATGACAGTGTCACCCCCGCCATCACTGGGCATAGTGTGCAGTGAAATCTTTGACCGTTGCACATTTTGTCACGCGCTCGGATGCTTCTGGGCATGACGCACACAATGGAACCCCAGGGTGCTCTTGACGACGTGAGCTATGACCAGCTGCGTCAGCTCGTCGGCCTCGTCGACCACGATTCTTCGACCGACCCGTTCCCGGTGAAGTCGATGGACGCGGTGGTGTTCATCGCGGGCAACGCCACGCAGACCGCGTGGTTCTACCAGGTCGCGTTCGGCATGCAGCTCATCGCTTACTCCGGGCCCGAGACCGGGAACTTCGAGCGCAAGTCGTTCGTGTTGAAGTCCGGCTCCGCCCGCTTCGTGATCACCGGTGGCGTCAAGCCGGATTCCCCACTGCTCGACCACCACCGCCGCCACGGCGACGGTGTCATCGACCTCGCGCTCGAGGTCGCCGACGTCGACAAGTGCATCGAGCACGCCCGCGCGCAGGGCGCCACCGTCCTGGAGGAGCCGCACGACGTCTCCGACGACCACGGCACGGTGCGGATCGCCGCGATCGCGACCTACGGCGAGACCCGCCACACGCTGATCGACCGGTCGAGGTACACGGGCGTCTACCTGCCCGGCTACGAGCCGCGCGAGAGCAAGATCGTCCGCCCCGAGGGCGCGCCGAAGCGGCTGTTCCAGGCCGTCGACCACTGTGTCGGCAACGTCGAGCTCGGCAAGATGGACTACTGGGTCGACTGGTACCACCGTGTCATGGGCTTCGTGAACATGGCGGAGTTCGTCGGCGACGACATCGCGACCGAGTACTCGGCGCTGATGAGCAAGGTGGTCTCCAACGGCAACCACCGCGTCAAGTTCCCGCTCAACGAGCCCGCGATCGCGAAGAAGAAGTCGCAGATCGACGAGTACCTCGAGTTCTACGGCGGCGCGGGCTGCCAGCACATCGCGCTGGCCACCAACGACATCGTCACGACGGTGAAGGCGATGCGCGCGGCGGGCGTCGAGTTCCTCGACACCCCGGACTCCTACTACGACGACCCGGAGCTGCGCGCGCGGATCGGCGAGGTCCGGGTGCCGATCGAGAAGCTCAAGGAGCACCGCATCCTGGTCGACCGCGACGAGGACGGCTACCTGCTGCAGATCTTCACCAAGCCGATCGGCGACCGGCCGACGGTGTTCTACGAGCTCATCGAGCGGCACGGTTCGCTCGGTTTCGGCAAGGGCAACTTCAAGGCCCTCTTCGAGGCCATCGAGCGTGAGCAGGAACGCCGCGGCAACCTCTGACCCCGGCAGTTCGCAGGCGCGAAAGGGCTCTTCATCGCATTCGGTGCGGTGAGGGGCCCTTTCGCTGCGTGAGCGGCCCGACTTTGTCGGCCCAGGGTGGTACACCGGACACGGCCTAAAATGGCCGACGAAAATCTCAACGCTCACCGGAACCGGTGGCGTCTTCGGACCGTCAGTGTGAAGACGTCAGCATGCAGCTTGTGGAAGGGTCCCGATGCCGGACAACGTCGACGCCAGCGAACAGATGGTGGACAACTGGACGAAGCAGATCCAGGAGACCGCCGCGCGCTATCAGGCGATGGCGGCGCGCATGCAGGGACAGACCGTGACGGAGCGGTCGAAGGACAACACCGTCGAAGTGACCATCGACTCCAAGGGCCTGCTCACCAATCTCGTGATCTCCGAAGCCGCGAGCGGCAAACGGATGGCCGAGGTCTCGGCGCAGGTCATGCGGCTCGTGCAGCTCGCGCAGTCGCGGATCCCCGAACTGCTGCAGCAGGCGATGGCCGAAACGGTCGGCACGACCGACGAGACGGCGAGCCGCGTGATCGCGGAGGCCCAGAGCACCTTCCCCGAAGCGCCGCCGGAAGAGGAGCTCGCTCCGCCGGAGCCCGAGCGGCACCACCGCTTCGGCCCCGAAGAGGAGGAGCCCCCGCCGCCCGCCGCGTCCGCGCCGCCACAGCCGAAGCCGATCCCGCGCCGCCGCCGCACGCAGGACGACGATGACGACGACTTCGGCGGCAGCATCCTTTCGTAGACGTTCCATCCGGCCGGGTAGAGGGGAGACACCATGGCAGGCAAGGGTTACGAGCTCGGCTCCGACCTCGACGCGCACGCCAAGCAGATCGACGGCATCGCCGACGGACTGCGTACCGCGGTCGACGCCGCGCAGCAGGTGAGCATGCCGACAGACGCGTACGGCATCATCTGCCAGCCGTTCCGGATGATGCTCGACCCGGTCGAGGAATTCGGCATCAACGCGCTGAACAAGGCGGTCGAAGCCGCGACGGCGGTGGCGAACAACGTGCGGTCGGCGTCCAACGCCTACCACGCGCAGGACGAGAACTTCGCCGCGGAGCTGAAGAACGTGCAGGTGCCTGACTGATGCCCGAGGGAAATCCGCTCGTCGCGAAGGCGCCGACAGACGGTGACGGCCCTGGCCCGTTGACGGCGGGGAACAGCGAATACGGCTACGCGGCGGGTGTCGGCGTCGCCGAGTCGGCCATGGACGCCTTCAACGGCATCTCGAACGGCGACTGGGTGGGCGGCGGGCTCGGCGTGCTGAGCCTCGCCGGTGAGATCGCCAGCGCGGCGATCGACCCGTTCGGCTACCTGATGTCGTCGGTGGCGTCGTTCCTGATGGAACACATGCAGCCGCTGAAGGACATGCTGGACGCGGTGGCAGGCGATCCGCCGGTGATCCAGTCGTACTCCGAAACCTGGGGCAACGTCGCCAAGAAGCTGGAAGACACCCAGGTCGAGTTCACGAACACGGTCAAGAACGGCACCTCCGGCTGGACCGGCGAAGCGGGCGACCAGTACCGCAAACAGGCCGCGGAACAGGCGGAGGCGATCGGCGCGGCGGCGACCGTCGCGGGCGGGATCAGCACCGTCGTGATGATCTTCGGCGAGATCGTCGCGTTCGTCCGCGAATTCATCCGCCAGCTGATCGCGGACGCGGTCGGCAAGCTCATCGCGTGGGTCATGGAGACGGTGTTCTCCCTCGGCTTCGGCACGCCCGTCGTGGTGGCGCAGGCCGTCACCGCGATCGCGAAGTGGGCCGCGAAGATCGCCGACAAGCTCAAGGAATTGTGCGACGCGATGCGGCGCGTTTCGCCGCTGCTCGGCAAGCTGGCCGACGTCTTCGAGAAGATCATCAAGATCTTCGGCAAGATCGCCGGCAAGGTCACCGGCCTCGACGCGCTCAACCCCAAGAACATCAAGCCGGGTGGCTTCATCCAGCGCGGCGGCCGCGGCGGCGGATCCGGCGGACCCGACGGTGGTGGCACGGGATCCGGGAACGGTGCGGACGGCGACGGCTCCCACGGTTCGGGCGACGGTTCCGACGGCTCGAACGGTTCCGATGGCGACTCCGGCCGCTCGGGCGATTCGGGGTCGAACGGCTCGAACGGTTCCGAGGGATCTCGCCAAGGTGATTCCGGCGGCGACTCCCCGTCGAGCACCACCACCCGCGGTGGCGACGGCGGCGGCTCACCGTCCACAAGGGACAGTGGCGGTTCCCCGTCCCGCTCGGACGGCGGCTCTCCCGGTCGCACAGGCGATGGCGACACACCGTCCACTTCGGACGGTAACCTCGGCAGGGCGCCGGACGGCGGCGGTTCCTCGCCGCGGTCCGATGGCGGATCCCCCGCCCACACCGGCGATGGCGGCTCCCCCAGTGCCGCCCGCGCCGACACACCCGCCCCGCACACCCGCACCGACGGCGGCTCGCCGAGCCCGGCCCGTGCCGACAGCGGCCCGGCGCCGCAGACCCGGACCGACACCGGCGGCTCCCCCAGCCACACCCCCGACAGTGGTTCACCAACCCCGCACACACGCACCGACGGCTCCCCGAGTCACACCCCCGACGGTGGTTCCCCGGCGCCGCACACCCGCACCGACACCAGCGGTTCGCCCACCCACACCCCCGACAGCGGCTCACCAGCCCCGCACACACGCACCGACACCGGCGGCTCCCCGAGTCACACCCCGGACGGTGGCTCACCGAGCCCCACGCGCGCGGACACCGGCGGTACGCCCACCCACACCGGCGACAGCGGCGGCTCGCCCCGGACGCACGGCGGTGACGGCGGTGGTTCGCCCACCCCGCGTTCCGACCCGTCGCCCGGCCACCACGGCGGCAACGACGGCGGCAGCCCCACCCGGCCGACCGACAGCTCCACCACGACCAGTGGGACCGCGCCCACGGCGCCGCGGCTCGGCGACGCCGGCCCGTCACACGTTCCTTCGCAGCGCGGCGGCACCGGTGGCGACGGTTCGCCGGGTATCCCACCGCAGGGTCAGCCGGTGGCCGGCGGCATGCCGCCCCAGGGCGCGCCTGGCGGCGGTACTCCCGGCGGGACCCCGGGTTCACCCGGTGGCAGGCCGCCGGGTGGCGGCTGGACGGGCACGCCCGGTTCGCCGCGCACCCCGGACACGCACGCCCCGCGCACTCCCGACACCCACACCGGCCCCAGCCGCGGTCCCGGCCAGACCGGTCCCGGTGGGCGGCCGAACCAGCCGCATCAGCCGCAACCGGTGGCCCGTGGCAACGACTTCGGCCCCGGCGCACAGCCGCACACCGGCGCGCCGGGCACGCACGGCCCCGGCACCCGGCCCGGCGGCACCGGTCCCGGCAACACCGGACCGGGCGGCCGCGGCCCCGGTGGCCACTCCGGGCCGCCGCATTCGCCGGACGGCCACGGTCCCGACGGGCACGGCCCGCGCCAGGACCCGAACGGTCATCCCGACGGCTCACCGCACGACCGCGGCCCCGACGGCGAACCGGACCGGCCGCTGACGCCGGACGAGGTGAACCAGCGGCATTCCGAAAGCACTCCCGCGGGTAGCTCGTATCACCGCGGCGACGCGGACATGGGCGACCTGCCGCACCGCGTCCAGCCGGACCCGGACGGCCGCTACACGGTCGACGTGCACGTCACCCCGGACGGGCACGCCCGGATCGGCAACCGCACCTACACCCCCGAGGAATTCGCGGACATCCTGCGCCGCAACGGCGATTACGACGGCCGCCCGATCAGGCTGATCGGCTGCGACGCGGGCTCGAACGACTTCGCGCGCCGTCTGTCGCGGGAGCTCGACACCGAGGTCATGGCGCCGAGCAAACCGGCGTGGACCGACTCGAACGGGCGCGTCTTCTCGTCCGACTACGAGATCGGGCCCGACGGCCGCCCCCGGCCCAAGATCCCGCCGAACGGCGAATGGGACGTCCACAGCCCCGACGGCACCGCCCGCCGGGCGAGCGACGACGGCTTCACGCCGGACACCTCGCACGCGGACAAGCAGGACGTGGACGCCGACAGCGCCCGCAGCCGCGGCGACGGCGACGACGACGGCCAGCCGGGCTGGCAGGACAAGCCGGACGAGAACGGCCGGACACCGCGGCAAAAGATCGCCGACGACGACTACCGCAAGGCGAACTACTACGAGTACCCCGGCAAGGACGGCCCGGAGCTGCGCGTCAACCCGCGCCGCAGCGTGAACGACCCCAACTACGACGCGAACCCGCCGCAGGTCGACCTGGTCAACGGCCAGCCGAGGTTCAAGAGTGAGCGCCCGCCCGCCGAATTCCAGGGCTTCGACAAGGACCGCTCGGACAGCTTCCCGCCGAAGCGCGAGGACAAGCCGGAGTCGGGTTCGGATGGTCAAGACGGCGATTCGCGGAGTCCGTCCCAACAGGACACCTCTTCGGACACTCCCGACCAGCGCACACCGGGCGAAGACGTCGACACGCGGAACTGGCGGGAACGCGACTACGACCGGATCGACGAGAAGATCGAGGAACGGCGCCTCAAGCAGGACGAATTCGACAAGAAGACCGAAGGGACCGACGAATGGTCCAAAGCCTTCGGCGCCAAGAACCACGCTTCGGAGGTACTGGGCGAGGAGGCTTCGAACCACGCCATCCGAGACCGCCTGCACCGCGACTTCAGCGCGGCCTTCCCCGACGAACAGTTCGACGTGCGGCCCCATCCGGACGCCCCGGAAGGAAGCCAGCGCTACCAGATCGTCGATTCGAAGGGTGAGGTCCGCGCCGACATCACCCCGCGGCACCCGACCGACGGCAGCAAGCCGGGGCCGGGCAATTTCGACCACATCTGGGAGGTCAAGTACGCCGGCGTCAAGGACTCCCACTACGTCGTCCACGAGGCGAAAGGGCCGGGCGGCAAGCCCAGCACGCGTTACCTCAAGGCCGAAGACCGCGTTGTCCGACAAGGACATCCGGACTACTACGACGACCTCGTGGCCAAGACCAGGAAAACCGATCCGGGCCTGGCCGAAGACCTGGAGCGGGCGAAGCTGGAGAAGCGGCTCGACTACATCGAGATCAGGGCCCAGGTCGACGAGTCGGTCACCCCGCATGTGAACCTCGGATACGATTTCAAGCCGTACGGCGGGATCGGCTATAAGTCGCCGCTGCCCGAGCCACCGCCACCGCCGAACGAGGGATGAGACCCATGACAACCGTGCCGAGGCACTCGGTGGACCGAGACGCGGTCCAGAAGCTCCTCGACGTCCTCGCTCCGCAGATCAGCTTCTACATCGACTATGTCGAGCAGGACCCGGCCGCGTTGAAGAACGTCCTGGGCCGGGCACTGGCGCTCACCCAGTACGAGTCCGTTCTGGACCCGACGGCCGCGGAAGCGCAGACCTGGGAGGATCTCCGGACCGCGGCTCAGGCCGCGACGGCGATCTTCACCGCGGCCGCCGCCGGGGAAGGCGAGATCGAAGCCGTGGTCGCGAAACCCTCGCGGTTCAAGGCCACCGGCCCGGTGTCCTACGCGAACGCGGGTGCTTGGCTTTCCGCCGTCTGGCTCGCGATCGTCAGCAGGGAAGACGACCTCGTCCGACAGCTGTGCGCCATCCCGGAGGAAGTACTCCGGGCCTCGGGTGTCGAGCACGACGCCTATGTCTATCCCTGGGTGCGGACCATCCGGAACTTCCTGACGAACCAGGAGATCACTCCCGAGCTGTTCAACACCGTCATGGACGGTACCGACCCCGACGCCGGGGGAAGCACGCCGCCGCGCGTCATGGCACAGCTCGTCTATCCGCCGGTCGAAATGTTCTACTACCTGCTCCGCCGTGACTCGGACAAGTTCGTCGTCTCCCTGGTACGCGCACTGGAACAGCACCGGAAGTACTGGACGAGCGACGAGGACCTGGCCGACGAGCCCGACGGCTTCATCGCGTTCGCCCCGCTCGCCATCGCGGTGCTGGCCAAGTCCGTCGGAATGTCCGTGGAAGTGGAGTCGGAGTACCTGCCGTCGAACTTCCTGCAGGGCACCCGCCCGTCCGCGTGACGTCGGCGCGGATGAAGAAGGAGGGGACATGAGCCGACCACAGGTGCCGTTGAACCAGCAGCAGCAACAGCAGCTCGTCTGGCAGATCGGCCATGCCCTCGCGACCCCGCTGCCGCCGGGCTGGCAGCAGATGCGCGTCGAGTACCGGGCGGCGGGCAGGCATGTCGAGGTCGACCTGCTCGTCACCGGTCAGGACGGGCTGCCCCGCCCGGCGCAGCCGAGCCCGGAAGCCGTGCAGCTGCTCGGAAATCTTCGTACGGGGATGTACCAGCCCGGCCGAGGGACCTGGCTGAGCGCGATCCTGGTCTATGGCTCGGCGACGGTGCTCGGCACGGACTTCCTGCTGGACGTCGAGCCGCCGTGGCGGCAGGCGCCACCGCCGATCGGCTTCCAGGACGAACTCCGGTTCTTCCCGCGCGCCGAACAGAACATCCCGCCGTGGCTGCGGCAGCGGGCAGGCCTGGAACCCGCCCAGCCCTTGGTGGCGACCCCGCCCGCGGAGACGCCGGAGGCCTTGAAGTCTCCGCGTGTCTACGACGGACTCGACGAGTCGGGCCGTCCGGTGGTGGACCGCGAGCCGCTGTCTCCCGCCGAGCGGGACCGCGTGCTGGAGTACCTCGACGGCGCGCCGGTCGTGCTGGCGTCACGGACCTATGAGGCCGACGCGTTCGAACCCGACCGGGAACCGTTGGTGCCGTTGAACTTCCGCACGGACGGCCGGTGGTACTGGCCGGGCGCGGTCGCCTACTACCTGCGCGAGCACGACGTGGCACCCGATCCCGAACTGCTCACCCACATCCGGGCGCTGCGGTTCACCCTGCCGGAGGTCGGCGAGCCCGAACGCGAACTGGCGGTCGCCGCCATCACCGGCCAACCGTCCACTTAGGACCTGCCGCCTGTCCGTCAAGTGGCGACGCGCGCCGTCCTTGGGATAGGACTCGAGCGTGTTATGAACGGGACTTTCATTGCAAATTTTGCAATGAAAGTCCCGTTCATAACACGTCACCCGTCACACTCGCGTTCAAACGACCGTCCAGCCCGCCTTCTGCAGTGCCTCCGCCACCTCGGCGCAATGCGAAGGGCCGCGAGTCTCCAGCGCGAGGGAGATCTCGACCTCACCGAGCGCGAGACTCCCCGAAACCCGCGAGTGCTCGACGTCCAGGACGTTCGCGCCCAGTTCGCTGACGCGGGAAAGCACCGAAGCGAGCGAGCCCGGCCTGTCCGGCACCAGTAGCCGCAGCTTCAGGTAGCGGCCGCCCGCGGTCATCCCGTGCCGGACGATCTGGAGCAGCAGCACCGGATCGACGTTGCCGCCCGAAAGAATCGCCACGATGGGCGGCTCGAAGGCACCCGGATGCTGCATCAGCGCCGCCACCCCGGCCGCACCCGCCGGTTCGACGACGAGTTTCCGCCTTTCCAGGCAAAGCAGTACCGCCCGCGAAAGCGACTCCTCGGTCACCGTCACGACGTCGTCGACCAGTTCGGCGACATGCGCGTAGCTGATCGGCCCGGGCTGGCCGACGGCGATCCCGTCGGCCATCGTGTGCATCTCACGCAGCCGGACCGGCTCGCCCGCGGCCAGGGACGGCGGATACGCGGCGGCTTCCTCGGCCTGGACACCGACGATCCGCACTCCCGGCCGGAGCGCCTTCACCGCCGAAGCGACCCCGCCGACCAGACCGCCGCCTCCGGTCGAGACCAGCACCGTCCGGACCCCCGGGACCTGGTCGAGGATCTCCAGCCCGACGGTGCCCTGCCCGGCGATGATGTCCGCGTGGTCGAACGGATGGATGAACACCGCCCCGGTGCGCTCGCCGAACGCGATCGCCTCGGCAAGGGTCTCCTCCAGCACCTCGCCGTGCAGATGGACGTCGGCGCCGTAGCCGCGGGTGGCGGCGAGTTTCGGCAGCGGCGCGCGTTGCGGCATGAAGACCGTCGCCTTCGTCCCGAGCAGCGCCGACGCGAGCGCGACCCCTTGCGCGTGATTACCCGCGCTCGCCGCGACCACCCCGCGGGCGCGTTCCCCGGCGGACAGGCCGTGGATCCGGGTGTACGCCCCGCGGATCTTGAACGAACCCGTGCGCTGGAGGTTCTCGCATTTGAGGTGGACCGGGCCGCCATGGAGCTTCCGAAGATCTCTGGCGTGCTCCATGGGAGTCACGCGAGTCACGCCTTCCAGCAGCTTGCGGGCCGCCCGGACCCTCTCGACGCCGACCAGTTCCATGACCGGATGATGCCACCTGGCGGATACGTCACGTGACAAGTTCACTGTCCGGGTACTCTTGACGACGGCGGTGAAGGCGACCAGGGAGCGCGCATGGCACGGGGGAACATCGGCAGGGTCCGGGCGACCCGGTCCGCCGGGATACTGCCTGCCGTGCTGGCACTGACCTCGGCCGCGCTGCTGACCGGCGCCGCCGTCTACACGGTCGATCGCGCCGGTTGCGTGGACCCGGGCCAGTACATCCGGCACGACAACCACATCGAACTCGTCGGCGGCTGCGTCGACGGCTCCGAGCTGCCCGCCGCGCCGCAGGGGACCACGCACGAAGCCGACTCGGAGATCGGCGGCGTCCAGCCCGGCAACTTCCGCCCGTAACCGGGCGATGCCTCCCACCACACCGCGCTGACCAGCGCGAAAAGAGCAAGGGACCTTTGCTGTCACTTAGTTAGCATGGGTACGCTAACGATAGCAAAGGTCCCTTGCTCCCACCCTGGGCTCGGCGGCGGTCAGCCCAGGGCCTTGGCCAGGTCGTCGATCAGGTCACTGCCGTCCTCGATGCCGACGGACAGGCGCAGCAGGTTGTCCGGCACCTGCAGGGTCGACCCCACGGTGCTCGCGTGCGTCATCCGGCCCGGGTGCTCGATGAGCGATTCGATACCGCCCAGCGACTCCGCGAGAATGAACAGCTTCGTCTTCGATGCGACCTCGAGCGCGGCCCGCTCGCCGTCGACGTGGGTGAACGAGA
The DNA here is from genome assembly GCF_055575975.1 of Amycolatopsis sp. NPDC033938. Classification (NCBI taxonomy): domain Bacteria; kingdom Bacillati; phylum Actinomycetota; class Actinomycetes; order Pseudonocardiales; family Pseudonocardiaceae; genus Amycolatopsis; species Amycolatopsis sp. NPDC033938. Next base: position 49,545 of record NZ_JBVIRO010000008.1, on the reverse strand, counting down.
TCATCCCGCCGAAGCGCCGCATCTGCTTCGAAGCGACCTCGTGGCCCGGGTGCTCCGGAAGGCCCGGGTAGTAGACGCGCTCGACCTTCGGATGCTTCAGCAGCATCCTGGCGATCAGTTCGGCGTTGTCGCTGTGCCGCTCCATCCGCAGCGCCAGCGTCTTGATCCCGCGCAGGGTCAGCCACGCGTCGAACGGGCCGGGCACCGCACCGGCCGCGTTGCGCAGGTAGAACAGCTGCTCGCGCAGTTCGTCCTCGTTGGTCAGGATCGCGCCACCGACGACGTCGGAGTGCCCGCCGAGGTACTTCGTCGTCGAGTGGAGGACGACGTCCGCGCCCAGCGAAAGCGGGTTCTGCAGGTACGGGGTGGCGAAGGTGTTGTCGACGACCAGACGGGCGCCGGCGCCGTGCGCGACCTCGGCCAGCGCGGCGATGTCGGCGATCCCCAGCATCGGGTTCGTCGGCGACTCGCACCAGATCAGCTTCGTCTCCGGCCGGATCGCGGCGCGGACCTCGGCGATGTTCCCGAGATCGGCGACCGTGTGCTCGACGCCCCACAGGCTGAGCACCTTGTCGATCAGCCGGAACGTGCCGCCGTAGGCGTCGTTGCCGAGCACGAGGTGGTCACCGGGACGCAGCGTCGCCCGCAACAGGACGTCGCTGGCCGCCATCCCCGACGCGTAGGCCAGGCCGTGCCGGGCACCTTCCAGCGCGGCGAGCGCGACCTCCAGCGCGGTGCGGGTGGGGTTCGCGGTACGCGAGTATTCGTAGTCGCCCTCGCGCGTACCGCCGACGCCGTCCTGCGCGTAGGTCGACGTCTGGTAGATCGGCACGATGACCGCGCCGGTCCGGGGATCAGGGGTCTGCCCGGCGTGGATCGCGCGTGTCTCGAAGCCCAGCAGAGAGTAGTCGTCGGCCATACCGTCAAGGGTACGACCACCACCCCGGGATCCCATCGTCTGGGATCGAACTCACCACTGGCCGGGTGGCGGACCCTGCGGCGGCGGCGGATAACCGGCAGGCGGATATCCGGGCGGCGCCTGGGGATACCCGAAGTTCTGCGGCGGCATGAACACCGCGGGCCGCTTCCCGGCCGCGAGCCAGCGGCCGGTCGGCGGGAGCAACGCCAGCACGATGGTCGCGATCGCCGGGACCAGCAACTGGACGATCAGCCCGAAGAACCCGTAGACGATCGAGACTCCTCCGTAGGCATAGACGATGTCCGCCCCGGTCGCTCTCAGGATGATCGAGACGGCCCCGAAGAAGATTGCCGCGCCCGCGCCGATCACGACGAGCATGCGCCCGGCGCTCTTGCGCCGGAGCAGCAGGATTCCACCGATCAACAGGACCACCCCGACGGCGACGTCGAGGATCCCGCCGACGATCAAGTACGACCGCACCCGGTTGATCAACAGGATGATCAACCAGACGAGACCGGACAAGAACCACACGCCACCGAGGATCGCGAGGATCCCGGCGATGATGCCGGTGGCACCGTTCGGCTTCCGCGCCATTCCGGGCGGCGGATAGGCACCGGGTGGCGGATAGCCACCTTGCGGTGGGTACTGCTGATACGTCATCGCTCCCCCTGCCGAGTTCCTCGCCTCATCCTGTCAGCCCCGCTACCAGCCGGGAAGCCGATCCTGCTTCGACGGCTCTTCGTCCTCCCGCCGCTTTCCCTCCAGCCAATCCGAAGTCGGGCGGATCACCGACAGGACCAGAGCGGAGACGGCCATGGCGAAGAGCATGAACGCGACGAAGTCGTTCGTGACCGTCGGCTGCCCGTTCACCTCGGCGAAGAAGTAGGCCTGGGCGTCCCCGTTGGCGAGCAGGGTGGCCACCAGCCCGAGCGCCGCCCCGGCGACCACGAAGGTGCGGCCGAGCGGTTTCCGCAGGAGCAGCAGGACGCCGCCTACGAACAGGGCCACCGCCAGCAGCCCGTTCCAGGCCATCCCCACGAAGTACCGCGGCGCGGTATCGAGAAACGCGAGTTGGACGACGAAGACACCTGCTTCGGACAGATAACGCATGCCGCACAACAGGGCGAGGACGGCCGCGCCGATCGCGGTCGCCGAAGACTGGTTCTGGCTCATGGGACTCCCCCAAGTCGAGCCGGCGGACGACCGCCGGACGCCTCAGGATCTCACCAACCGCGTTGCTGCGGAAACTGGTTCTGTGGCCGGTAGGGCTGGACCGGGGAAGGCCGCCAACGCAGATACTTCACCGTCGGCGGGATGATCGCGAAGATCGCCGTGAACGGCACGACCGCGAAGATGACCACGCGGACGATGGCGGCGAACGACTCGAACTCGAACTGCGTACGGAAGTACACGCCGTAGGTCCCGTTGAACGCCAACGGTTCCATCACGACGGCGGCGATCACCATCAGCGAGCCGAGGAGCAGCAGGACGGTGCCGGCGACCGAGCGGAAGAACGCCGACAGCGCACCGACCAGGAGGAACAGCGCGGCCAGCAGGTACAGCCCCAGCGCGGTCAGCACGAGACCGGGCAGATCGCCGATGCTGAAGCCGGACGGCAGCTTGAGAAAGAAGTAGATCGGGAGGTACCCGGCGGCGACCGCGGCGACGAGCCCGAGCAGAGCGGCGATGATCGCCGTCGCGCCGGTCGGCCTCGCCTGCGGTGCGGGGTATCCGAAACCGGCCGGTCCGGGCTGCTGCGCGGGATCTCCGTACGGACCGGTCACGTCGCCCCCATCAGCCGGGTGTCGGTCAACGGCGCTCACCCTAGCCCGGCGGACCCGGCCGTGGAGGACGAATCGGAAGACATCGACGGAAACAGAACGCCCCCGGCCGACAGGCCGGGGGCGTTCTGCGCGAAACCGTTCAGTGGCCGCTGATCACCACTGCTGCGGCGGCTGACCGGGCTGCTGACCCGGCTGGCCGAAACCGCCACTGGGCGGCCCCTGCTGACCAGGCTGCTGCCCGAAACCACCCTGCTGCTGCGGTTGGCCGAAACCGCCCTGCTGCTGCGGCTGCTGACCGAAACCACCTTGCTGCTGGCCCTGCTGGCCGAAGCCACCGCCGGGCTGTTGCTGCTGCTGACCGAAACCGCCTTGCTGGCCCGGCTGCGGGAACCCGCCCGAATTCGGGCCGGGCTGACCGTAGGGGTTCTGCTGCGGCTGACCGTACTGTCCGGGCTGCCCCGGCTGGCCGAAGCCGCCCTGCGGCGGACCGCCGAAACCGCCCGGCTGGCCGCTCTGGGTGGCACCGAGCGCCGAGCCGCCGCCACCGAGACCGACGAACTGCGCGGTCGGCGGGATCAGGCCCAGCACACCGATGATCAGGATCAGGATGCCGAAGATCAGGTGCGGCAGGCCGATGCCGATGCCGACCTCGTCCGGGACACCGTCGCCCGACGGCGTCGTGGACCCCAGGAGCAGGATGCCGAAAAGCAGCAGAAGCGCACCGCCCGCGGTGACCGCGATCGGCACGATCTTCTTGATCGAGGCCGGAAGCTTGCCCGCCAGTGCGAGACCGGCACCGGCCGCCGTCGCGATGAGCGAGGCGACCAGCAGCAGGATCACGTAGAGCCAGACAGTGCCGGGCGACGCCAGGCCGAACTGGTCGAGAAGCTTGTCGACCGCTTCCTGTCCGAGCCGCGAGGACTGGCTGTCGAGGCCTTCGGAGTAGTCGCTCGCGTCACCGAAGTACACGAAGCTGAAGACCAGCGCGAGAAGACCGAGAAGGCCGACCAGTCCACCGGCGATGAACCCGAACATCGGGTTCCCGCCGCCACCGGCGGGAGCGGGGCTGTAGCCCTGCGGCGGTCCGCCGAAACCGGGCTGCTGGCCGAAACCGCCCTGCGGCTGCCCGCCGAAGCCCTGCTGAGGCTGGCCGAAACCGGGCTGCTGCTGCCCCTGCGACGGGTCGAACCCGCCCGACTGGGGCCCACCGAAGCCCTGCTGCTGACCGAAGCCGCCACCCTGGGCGCCGTAGGCACCGGCGGCCGGGTTGTCGGCCGCGCTCGGCGGCGGGGCGTACGGGATGGCCGGCGGCTGCGAACCCGGCGGCACGAGCTGGGTGGAGTCGGCGCCGGGGGCTTCCCCGCCACCGCTCACCGGCGGCACGACCTGGGTGGCGTTCGCGTCACCGGAACCCTGCTGCACCGGCTGGACGACCTGTGTCGCGTCACCACCGGGCCTGGCGGGCTGCACGACCTGCGTGGGCTCCGGCGTGTCGCCGAACCCGCCTCCCTGGGGCTGCTCATACGAAGGCTGCCCGTACTGCGGTTGCCCGTAGTCGGGCTGCGCGGGCTGGCCGGGCTGCACCACCTGGGTCGGTTCCGGGGAACCGAACGGGTTGTCTTGCTGCGGCTGGGGGCCACTCGGGGGTCCCTGCGGTGGCTGGGCGCCACCCCAAGGCTGATTCGGTGGCTGCGGAGCACTCATTTGGGTCTTGAACCCCCTTGACGAGGACATAAAAGTTCAACTCACCCAATACGCTATCGGATAGCCGGGTGGGCCGCTCGTAACGCCCCGGCCCGGCCATCCGATGAAATGCCTCTTTAGCGTCCCGCGAGAAACGCGAGCAGGTCGTGACGGGTGACGACGCCCGCCGGCTTGCCGTCGACCAGCACCAACGCGCCGTCGGCGCCCGACAGCGCGTTCATCGCCGAACCCACCTGCTCGCCGGCGCCGATGGTCGGCAGCGGCGGCGACATGTGCTGTTCGAGCCTGTCGGCCAGCTGCGCCTTGCCGGTGAAGAGTGCTTCGAGCAGGTCACGTTCGTTGACCGCGCCGACCACCTCGGCCGCCATGACCGGCGGTTCCGCGCTGACCACGGGCATCTGGCTGACGCCGAACTCCGAAAGGATCGCCACCGCTTCGGCGACCGTTTCGTTCGGGTGACTGTGCACCAGGCTCGGCAGCGAGCCGCTCTTCTTCATCAGGACGTCGCCGACGGTCGCGCCGCTGGAATCCGGCGGCAGGAAGCCGTAGGAGGACATCCAGTCGTCGTTGAACACCTTGGTGAGGTAGCCGCGGCCGCCGTCGGGCAGGAGCACGACGACGACGTCGTCCGGTCCGAGGCCTTCGGCGAGCTTGAGCGCGGCGGCGACGGCCATTCCGCACGAGCCGCCGACGAGCAGCCCCTCCTCGAGCGCGAGACGGCGGGTGATGTCGAAGGAATGCGCGTCCGACACCGGGATGATCTGGTCGGCGATGTTCCGGTCGTAGGTGTCCGGCCAGAAGTCCTCACCGACCCCCTCGACCAGGTACGGGCGTCCGGATCCGCCGGAGTACACCGAGCCTTCGGGGTCCGCGCCGATGACCCGGACCCGGCCGTCGCTGACCTCCTTGAGGTACTTGCCAGTACCCGAGATCGTGCCGCCCGTGCCGACTCCGGCGACGAAATGCGTGATCTTGCCCTCGGTCTGGCGCCAGAGTTCCGGGCCGGTCGAGTGATAGTGGCTGGCGGGGTTCTCCGGGTTGGCGTACTGGTTCGGCTTCCAGGCGCCCTCGATCTCGCGCACTAGGCGGTCTGAGACGTTGTAGTAGGAGTCCGGATGCTCCGGCGCGACCGCTGTCGGGCACACCACGACACGGGCGCCGTAGGCCTTGAGCACGTTGCGCTTGTCCTCGCTGACCTTGTCCGGGCAGACGAACACGCACTTGTACCCCTTGCGCTGCGCCACCATGGCCAGCCCGACGCCGGTGTTGCCGGACGTCGGCTCCACGATGGTGCCGCCGGGCTTCAGCTCGCCGGAACGCTCCGCGGCCTCGATCATCCGCAGCGCGATACGGTCCTTGACGCTGCCGCCGGGGTTGACGTACTCGACTTTGGCGAGGATGAGCGGTTGCAGCCCCTCGGCCAGTGCGTTCAGCTTGACCAGCGGGGTGTTGCCCACGAGGTCCACGATGTGCTCGACGTAATCCACAGTGACAGCCTAAACGCCGCTGGTCGGGATGTGCCCACTCAACTCCGGCGGGCTCTGGCCACCGGAGTAGGTGCTGGCCGAAAGAGTGGCGTAGGTCGCGTTCGCCTTTGACCCGCACCTCGCTCCGGTGGAGGATGCCGGGTGAGCAACCGCTTAGCGCGTGTCTGGATCGAGAACAAGGGAGTGTCGTTCCATGCCCGAAGCCGTCATCGTCTCCACCGCCCGATCCCCGATCGGCCGCGCCGGCAAGGGATCGCTGGTGAGCATGCGCCCGGACGATCTCACCGTGCAGATGGTCCGCGCCGCGCTCGACAAGGTCCCCGAACTCGACCCGACGCAGATCGAAGACCTCATGCTGGGCTGTGGTCTCCCCGGCGGCGAACAGGGCTTCAACATGGGCCGCGCGGTCGCCGTCGAACTCGGCTACGACCACCTGCCCGGTTGCACCATCACGCGGTACTGCTCGTCCAGCCTGCAGACCACCCGCATGGCGCTGCACGCGATCAAGGCGGGCGAAGGCGACGTGTTCATCTCCGCCGGCGTCGAGACCGTCTCGCGCTTCGCCAACGGCAGCTCGGACTCCTGGCCGAACACCCACAACCCGCTCTTCGCCGACGCCGAGGCCCGCACCGCGCAGGTGGCCGCCGAAGGCGCCGACAGCTGGACCGACCCGCGGGAGAACGGCGCCCTGCCGGACGTCTACATCGCGATGGGTCAGACCGCCGAGAACCTCGCGCGGCTGAAGAACGTCTCGCGTGAAGAGATGGACGAGTTCGGTGTCCGTTCGCAGAACCTCGCCGAGAAGGCCATCGCGGACGGCTTCTGGGCCAAGGACATCACGCCGGTGACCCTGCCGGACGGCACCGTGGTCTCGAAGGACGACGGCCCGCGCGCCGGAGTCACCCTCGAAGGCGTCTCCGGCCTCAAGCCGGTCTTCCGCCCCGACGGCCGCATCACCGCGGGCAACTGCTGCGCGCTCAACGACGGCGCCGCCGCGGTGATCATCATGTCCGACACCAAGGCTCGCGAGCTGGGCCTGACGCCGCTCGCCCGCGTCGTCTCGACGGGCGTTTCGGGGCTGTCGCCGGAGATCATGGGCTACGGCCCGGTCGAGGCGTCGAAGCGGGCGCTCGCGCGCGCCGGGATGTCGATCGGCGACATCGACCTCGTCGAGATCAACGAGGCGTTCGCGGCACAGGTCATCCCGTCCTACAAGGACCTCGGGATCGACCTCGACAAGCTGAACGTCAACGGTGGCGCGATCGCCGTCGGCCACCCGTTCGGTATGACCGGCGCGCGGATCACCTCGACGCTGATCAACTCGCTGCAGCACCACGACAAGCAGTTCGGCCTCGAGACGATGTGCGTCGGCGGCGGCCAGGGCATGGCGATGGTGCTCGAGCGCCTCTCCTGACTCCCTGACCTGCGAAAAGAGAGCAAGGGACCTTTGCTGTCGTTAGTTAGTGCGCTAACGAACGCCAGCAAAGGTCCCTTGCTCTCTTCCGGGCTCAGTGGGTCATGATCGGCGGCGCCGCGGGGACCTCGCCGTCGGCCGCACCCTCCGGCAACGCGGGCTTGGTCTTCGGCAGGAACGCCGCCGGGACCAGGCACAGCGCCAGCAGGATCATCGACCACAGGAACGTCGTCGAGAACGAGTCCGCGGCCAATCCCGCGGCCGCCTCGTGCGTGGCCGGGTTCATGATCGCGCCCGTCGCGGCGAGCTGCCCCTGAGCGGTCGGCACGCCGAACTTCCCGGCCAGCTGCGCCGCGAGAATGATCGACAGCACGGCCGCGCCGATAGCTCCGGCGGTCTGCTGGAAGATGTTCGTCGCCGTCGACGCCCTCGCCATGTCCTTCGGTTCGAGCGTCTGCAGCGCGGCCGAGGTGATCGGCATCATCGTCGCGCCCATGCCGAGCCCGATCACGAACAGCGCCGAAAGCAGCAGCCAGTACGGCGTCGTCGCGGTGACCTGGGTGAACGAGATCAGCCCGGCGAGCATCAGCACGAGACCGGGCAGCACGATCTTCCTGGCGCCGATCTTGTCCGCCAGCCTGCCCGCGATCGGCATGGTCAGCATGGCGCCGAAACCCTGCGGTGCGAGCAACAGCCCCGCGTTCATCGCCGACTCGCCGCGGGCGAGGACGAAGTACGTGGGCAGCAACAGCATCGCGCCGAAGAACGCGACACAGAAGAACGTCATCGTCACCATCGCGATGGAGAACGACCGGTTCTTGAACAGCTTCAGGTCGACCAGCGGGTTCGAAACCCGGTTCGCCCGGAGCACGAACGCCACCAGCAGCACGATCCCGGCCAGCGCGGGCAGCCAGACCTCCACCGCGCCGACACCGCCTGCCGACGGGATGTTCGAGACACCGAAGATCAGCGCCGCCAGTCCCGGCGACACCATCAGCATGCCGGCGAAGTCGAACCGCTCGCCGGGCTCCGGCCGGTCCTTCGGCAGCAGGCGCCAGGCCAGCAGGATGGTGATCAGGCCGATCGGCACGTTGATGTAGAAGATCCAGCGCCAGCTCACCGCGTCGACCAGCCAGCCGCCGAGGATCGGGCCGCCGATCGGGCCGAGCAGCATCGGCACGCCGAGCACACCCATCACCCTGCCGATCCGGTGCGGCCCCGCGGCCCTGGTCAGGATCGTCATACCGGCGGGCATCAGCATGCCGCCGCCGAAGCCCTGCAGGACCCGGAAGGCGATCAGCGATTCGACGTCCCAGGCCATCCCGGTGAGCATCGAGCCGATCAGGAACAACCCGATCGCCGTCAGGTAGAGCCGTTTGGTGCCGAACCGGTCCGAAGCCCAGCCGGTGATCGGGATGACCGTGGCCAGCGCCAGCATGTAGCCGGTCGCGACCCACTGGATGGTGTCGAACGACGTCTGGAACTCGATGGTCAGCTTCTGCAGCGCGACGTTGACGACCGTCGTGTCGAGAATCGCCATGATCGCGCCGAGGATGACGACGCCGGCGACCTTGAGCACGCCGGCGTCGAGTTTGTCTCCGGCGGGCGCGGCCGGACCTTGCGTTGACATGAAAAACCCGTCCCTGGTGATCAGCGGACGCGACGACCCCCGCCGGTCGCGACTGCGAGATTGATGCCCGGCGCCTGCGCCGAACCTTCCCCATGACGCTTGTGCACTAATACACAAGCGAGAACATGTAGCCGAGGGTAGCCGAACGCGGGTTTTACTTGCCAACTTTTTCCCCGTATGCGGGCCGAAAGGGCAAGCCCGCATACGGTTTGTCACACTGAGTGATCAGCAGACGCTGTCTGTGGGAGCCGGGTTGCCGAGCCCGAAAAGCGGCCGCAGCTTGAGCCCGAGCCAAGTGCCGCCGAGCGCGAACACACCCCACAGCCAGCCGTGCAGACTGCCGACGGAGATACCGCCGAGGTAGGCGCCGATGTTGCAGCCGCCCGCCATCCGAGCACCGACACCCATCAGGATCCCGCCGAGCACCGCGGCGACGGCGGTGCGCCACGGGATCGAACTGTGGATCTTCCAGGCGCCTGCCGCCGCGGCGGCGATCCCCGCGCCGATCATGATGCCGATGTCGGTGAGGCTGTTCTTGTCCTTCCAGATCGGCGCCGCCAGCGAAGCCGCGTTCGCCTTGAGCCGCCAGAACTCCCACGTCTCGGGGTGCAGGCCGAACACCTGCAGGATCTTGGCGCCCCACAGGCTGAACGCGCTCGTGACCCCCCAGATCCCGCCGGAGACCAGGAAGACCGCGCCTGCCAGCACGCCGAGGACGACGGCACCGACGAGGATCGGCCAGGAGCCGCGGAAGATCCGGGCGAACCCGTGCGCGGTCGGCACGACGCCGACCGGCGGCGGGTTGCGGCGCTTCTGCACGAACCGGGTGCCCAGCACGATCGCGACGAGAACGGCGACGGTGATCGCCCACGAACCGAACCAGCCGACGTGGTCGGCGAGCAGGATGCCCTTGAACTCGGGCCAGCCCGAAAGCAGCGGATACGCCCACGTGTAGAGGACCGAGCCGGTGATGAACCCGCCGAGCGTCAGCACGATCGTCGACTGCCCCGAGCCGACCGCGAACAGCGTTCCCGACGCGCACGCGCCACCCAGCTGCATGCCGATGGCGAAGATCGTCGCGCCGACGAACAGCGCGAGCCCCAATCCGCCTGCCGTCGGATTCGGCGTGCTGCCGAACAGACCGGAACCGGTGCCGACGATCAACGCGATCAGCGTCGCGGCCGTGCCGAGCAACAACGTGTGCGCCCGCAGGCCCTGACCGTTTCCGACCGCGATCAGCTGACGCCAGGCCGAGGTGAAACCGAAACGGGAGTGGAAGAGCGCGAGTCCGAGCAGGAGCCCGAGGATGAGCAGGACACCGAACTTCGCCCCGTGTGCCGCCCAGACGTACCAGGTCAGGCCGACGGCGAGCACACCCGCGACCGCCAGCGGCACGGCCTTGACCGGCTCCTCCGGTTGCGGGACCGGGGCGGCGCAGGAGGTCGGGAAGTCGAGGAGCTTCTTCGCACCGGGTTGGGCTTCTGTCGTCGCCACCAGGACTCCAGGTCGATCGGCGGGGTTGGGGACGAGCAACGTTAGGTCGCGTGACCGCCCGGTCGCAGCCCGTCCCACAGTGTGCGACGAACGGACGCGCCCGCAGGCCCGGATGGCGGCGGCGATACCAAAGGTCCCTTGCTCCCCCCGAAGCGCGTGAAGGCCTCCTTCCCTCGACTCAGCCGAGGGAAGGAGGCCTTCACGCGAGACTTCGGGCTACTACGCGGCCGTCTTGATGCAGATCGTGGTCGGCGGCGTCGAGTACACCGCCACTCGCGTGGCATCGGTGCCCTCACAAGACGCCTCGTCCGCGACGCCGGCGATCTTCACCAGTTCCGCGTCCTTGGCGGGATCTGTGCAGGACACCTTCTGGTAGCCGGCGGTCTTCGAGTTGAAGCCCTTGAGGCAGTCGCCCTGCTTCGCGTTGACGATCAGGCACAGCTTGTACGAGATCCGGCCGGACATCGAGATGGTGTCGTAGGCACCTTCAGGGCAGGACTCGTCGCCACCCACGCGCGCGGCGATCTTGACGTTCGCCTCCTGCGCGCCGCAATCGGCCTTCGTCGGCTCGTCGGCTTTCCGCGAGAACTCGGTCACGCTCAAGCAGTCGCCGGCCTGGGCATTGCCCGTACCGGTGAAGTAGTTGACGGCGAAGGCGCCGGCGCTGAGCACCACGACGAGAATCGGGATCGCGAATTTCAGCCAGGCGAGCTTGGACCGCTTGGGCGCCACCGGCTGAACGCCGGGAGGCGGACCGAAAGCGTCGGGCTGTCCCACCGGCATTTGGCCCCCAGGGGCCGGCTGGGAAGTGGTCACCGAGAAACCTCACAGGTGTGAAAGGAATGTGAACCTCGGTATCAAACACGTAGCGTGAGCAACGCCACCAAGCAGGTCCCCGAAAGAGTGAAAAGCCCTGGTCGGGATCGCTATTTGGTGCTCTTCACGCACACCGTCGAAGGCGGTGTCGAGTAGCTCTTGAGGTGCGTCGCTTCCGTGTCGTCACAGGTCGCGACACCGTCGACCACCTTCAGGACCTCCGCGTCCCTCGTGGGATCCGAGCACGGAACCTTCTGATAGGCCACGCTGTCGGCGAGGAAGTTCTCGAGACAGTCGCCCTGTTTGGCGTTGATCATCATGCAGAGCTTGTACGAGGCGAAGGTCTTGTCGACGGTGAGCTGGTCGTACTCGCCCGCAGGGCACGCACCGCCGGCGTCGGTCTTCGCCCCGGCCTTGGCGTTGGCCTCGACCGAGCCGCAGTCCGCCTTGACCGGGTCTTCGTCGACGTCGCCGAACGTGGTGATCGCGTAACAGTCGCCGACCCGGACGTCGTCCGTGCTGGAGAGGTAGCCGAAGATCCACGAAGACGCGCTCAGCACCACGATCGCGACCGGCACCAGGATGCCGACCCAAAACCATTTCGACCGCTTCGGCCTGGGCGGTTCACCACTGTGCTCGGTCATGCGGTCAGCGTATTCGCAGGCACGAAAAAGGGCGCCCCGATCGCTCGGAGCGCCCTTTCGCGGAGAAGATCCGGTCAGTCGTTTTGGAAGTACGACAGCAGTCGCAGGATCTCGAGGTACAGCCAGACCAGGGTGGTCATCAGGCCGAAGGCGGCGAACCACGCCCACTTCGACGGCATGCCTTCGCGGATCATCCGGTCGGCCTGGTCGAAGTCGAGCAGGAAGCTGAACGCCGCGACACCGATCACCACGAGGCTGAAGATGATCGCGATCGGCCCGCCGTCACGCAGCGGGTTGAAGCCGAAGAAGCTCGTGATGAGGTTGATCAGCATCAGGATCGCGACACCGACGACGGCGCCGATGATCCACTTCGTCAGCTTCGGGGTGACCTTGACGGCACCCGTCTTGTAGACGACCAGCATCGCGATGAAGACACCAGCGGTACCGATGATCGCCTGGATCGCGATCCCGGGGTACATCGCTTCGAACAGACCGCTGATCGCGCCGAGGAAGACACCCTCGACGGCCGAGTAAGCCAGCGTGAGCGGGCCGCTCGGCATCTTCTTGAAGATGATGACCAGCGAAATCACGAGGCCGACGATCATCGCGCCGACGAGTACGCCGATCACGCCCATCGGGATGCCCGTGATCTTGCCGGTCGCCGAAACCGGGATCTGGCCGATCGCCCAGATCGCGGTGAGCACACCGGTGATCAACGCGACACCGAGGCTCAGCGCCGTCTTGATGACGACGTCGTCGACGGTCATCGGACGGTCATCGGCACCGGCGGAAGTCTGCGGAGGGCCGTAGCCGGGGACCCCGCCCTGGGGTTGGTTGAAGCCTACGTTGGGTCCGTACTCCGCCGCGCCACGCGGCAGGTTCCGGAACGCCGGGTTGCTACTGGATCGCACCTGATCCTCCTGGATCTACTGGCACCTGCATCGGGTTCAACGACCGCGCGGGCCGCCCGGTTCCCGTCGAAGTAAAGACGACTTTACTCACATTCGGGGCGAGGCCCATCCCCCACACCGTATGCGGCGGAGATCACCGACCGTTCACCGATACCCCACCTGATGACCTCTTGCCAAAACCGCTGATCACAGGCCACCCTCCACGTTGCGTGTTCGGATAATCACCGAAGGCGTGTCGGGGAACCTTATCGATCGTGTGACCTGCATCGACGTAAAGGCGCCGGGGCAGAGCACGGCCAAAGGAGTCAACACACCATGGGGTGGACCACACGCCCGAGCGTGCGTTCGCGCGCCTTGACCAGCCTGATCGCGACGTGCCTTCTCGGCGCACTGTCCGCCACCGTCGCGGCGACACCGGCCTCTGCCGATCCGAAACAGGGGGTCGGCTACGAGGTCACACCCGGCCAGCCGTTCGGTGGCCACGATCAGAAGAGCGACTGGCTCGGTTCCTACGTCGTCAACGGCAAGCACGTGTTCTGTGTGAGCTTCCAGCAGAAGGCGCCGGACACGAACGAGGAGTACAAGCCCGGCGACGAACTGCTGGACAAATGGGGACAGAAGCTGCCCGAGGACATCGCGGCCAACATCTCCTACCTGCTCCTTCGCTACGGCGGAACGCAGGACAACGCCGAAGCCGCCGCGCTCGCGCACCTACTCCATTCCTGGACGGCGAAACCGCGGTCCGACGCCGACACCGACCCGGGAAAGCCTTCGAAGGAGATCGGCTACAAGATCCAGGATCACCTCGACAAGCTGAAGACGCAGCACCCCGACGCCGCCACAGCCGTCGAGAAGCTGACCAAGGACGCCGAGGCCAACCGAGGACCGTGGACCACCGCGATCACACCGCCGAAGGAAGATCAGCACATCGGCACCGCGGGCGAGTGGACGATCAGCGTCAAGAACGCCAAGGGCAAGGGCGTCTCCGGTGTGCCGGTCAAGCTCACTCCGTCGAACGCGACCGTCGACAGTGGCGAGAGCACCAAACCCGCGTCGACTTCGAACGCGAAAGCCGACAAGGTCACCACGGTGAAAACCGGCGAAGACGGCACCGTCACGGTCAAGGTGACGCCGACCGGTGAGCAGCCGAAGCTGGCCAGCTCGCTGTCCGCGCCCGCGGACCGGCCGTACGTGCAGTTCCCGGTCGAGACCGGCGTGCAGAGGGTCGTTTCGACCGGCGGCGAGAAGGAACTGAAGGCGCAGGGCGTCGCTGTCGTCTCGAAGCCGGGCAAGGTGCAGGTGACCAAGGTCGACGCGAAGACCGACAAGGGCGTCGCGGGCGCCGCGCTGCGGATCACCGCCAAGGACAAGACGACCGCCGCCGTCGGCCAGGACGGCAAGCCCCTCAACGGCGCCGACGGCAAGCCCGCCGTCGTCACCACCGAAGGCGAGAACGGCACGGTCACCGTCGAGAACCTGCAGGCCCCGCAGGAGATCTGCGTGGTCGAGGTCAACGCGCCGCCGGGTTACACCAACGCGTTCGATCCGAAGAATCCGCCGTCCGCCTGCGGCGAGGTCAAACCGGGTGAGACGCTGGCGCTCAAGGTCGCCAACACGCCCAACGAGGTACCGCGCGCCATTCCCGCCGGCGACCGGCCGGTGGCGATGATGCAGGGCACCGTCGAGAACTCGGCGTCGACCGCCGGGATCCTCGGCGTCGGCGCGCTCGCGCTGCTCGGTTCGGTGATGGTGGGCGTGGCCGCTCGGCGATCTTCGCGACGCTGAAGAGGATTTCGAGAATGTCAGTACGACGCGGGTTCGCACTGGGAGCCGTCACGGTCCTGTGCGCGGACCTCGTCGCGGCCTTGATCATCTGGCCGCCGACGACCGTGGTGGCGGGGACGGCTCAGCCCGTCTCCGTCACCGTCGCGGGCGGCGCACCGGCCGCGCCCGCGCAGCAGGAGGTCGCGCCTCCGCCGGAGATCGTCCCCACGACGCCGCCACCCACGCCGACGTCACAGCCTCAGCAGGCGCCCGCTTCCGCTCCGCCGCAGGGCCCCGGGACCATCCGGCTGCCTGCCGGCGGTGGCGCGAAGCTGATCCGCAAGGATCTCGGGCCGGGCGCGGAACTTCCGGTGCCGGAGAACCTCGACGAGGTGACCTGGTGGGGCGCCGAGCTGAGTTCGGCGACCGGCGCGAGCGTGTTCGCCGGGCATGTGAACTGGAAGGGCGCGACGGGTCCGTTCGCGGAACTGTGGAACGACCGGATCGGCGGCGACGTCACCGTGGTCGACAAGGCCGGGAAGTCTAGGCAGTACAAGGTTTCCCAGCTGATCACGCTGAAGAAGAACGAACTGCCGCAGCGGGCGGACGAGTTGTTCGGCCAGTCCGGTCCGCATCGGATAGTCCTCGTCACCTGCGGCGGCCGCTGGGTCGGCGGGGAAACCGGCTACGCCGAGAACCGGGTCGTCATCGCCGACCCGGTCTAGTTACCCGTGAGTAACTTCACCGGTGCCGTGGTGGTCAGCGACGTCCTCATGCAGCAGAATGCCGGGTGGACGCGGGCGAGCACGGTGAAGGGTGAAACAGATGGCGACTTTTCTGGTGACCGGGGCGACCGGACTGATCGGGCGCCAGTTCACCCGGCTGCTGCTCACCAGGGAGGACGTCGACAGGGTCGCGCTCGTCGTCCGCCCGTCCTCACAGGACAAACTCGCGAAACTCGTGAACGGCTGGCCGCATCCAGAGCGGGTCACCCTCGTCACCGGTGATCTCAACGAGCCGCTGCTCGGCGTCGGCGAAGAAGACCGAGAGAAGCTTCGCGGTGTCGATCACGTCGTGCACCTCGCCGCCCTCTACGACCTCACCGCCGACGACGAAGCCAGCATCAAGGCCAATGTCGAGGGCACCGCGCAGGTGATCGCGCTCGCCGCCGACCTGAACGCCGGCTGCCTGCACCACGTGTCCTCGGTCGCCGTCGCCGGTGACCACGAGGGCATGTTCACCGAGGAGATGTTCGACGTCGGCCAGCGGCTCGTCACGCCGTACCACCGCACGAAGTTCGAGGCGGAACGGCTCGTGCGCGAACAGCAGGACGTGCCGTGGCGGGTGTACCGGCCCGCGGTCGTGGTCGGGAACTCCGAGACCGGCGAGATGGACAAGATCGACGGGCCGTACTACCTGTTCCCCGCGATCAGCAGGCTGGCCGGGCTGCCCGACGTCCCGATCGTCGGCCCCGACCTCGGCGACACCAACGTCGTCCCGGTCGACTACGTCGCCGAGTCGCTGCTCGCGCTGGTCACCACGAAAGGTCTCGACGGACGCGCGTTCCACCTGGTCAACCCGGAGCCGCAGCCGGTCGTCTCGGTGTACAACGCCTTCGCCAAGGCAGCGGGCGCGCCGACGATCTCCGTGCAGCTCAACGACCGTTTGTCCAAGGGCATCGTCAACCTGGTGAAGCTGAGCGAGCACATCCCCGGCTTCACGATCGCGCGCGACGCCGTGCTGGAGCGGCTCGGCATCCCGCCGGTGCTGCTGGAGACCATGGCTTTCCCGTCGGTGTTCTCGTCGGCGTCGACGCGTAAGGAGCTCATCGGCTCGGGTGTCGAAGTGCCCCGGATCGAGGAGTACGCGCCCACTCTGTGGCGCTACTGGCGCGAGCACCTGGACCCGTTCCGCGCCCGTAAACACGGCCCTCGTGGCGAGCTGGACGGCCGCCGCGTGATCATCACCGGCGCGTCGTCGGGTATCGGCAGGGCGACCGCGATCAAGGTCGCGGCGGCGGGCGGCGTGCCCCTGCTCGTGGCGCGGCGCCAGCACGAACTCGAAGAAGTGCGGGACGAGATCATCGCCGCGGGCGGCACGGCGTCGGTGTACCCGGCCGACCTGACCGACGAGGAATCCGTGCACAAGGCCGTCGACGCCATGCTCGCCGAACACGGCCGGATCGACATGCTCGTGAACAACGCCGGACGTTCGATCCGCCGGTCGATCAAGCTCTCCTACGACCGGTTCCACGATTACGAACGCGCGATGGCGATCAACTACTTCGGCGCGGTGCGGCTGATCCTCGCGGTGTTGCCGCATATGTCCGAGCGGAAATTCGGGCATATCGTCAACGTCTCGTCGATCGGTGTGCAGGGAATCGCGCCGCGCTTTTCGGCGTATGCGGCGTCGAAGGCCGCTTTGGACTATTTCTCCAGGATCGCCGCGACCGAGACCCACGGAGACGGAATCACCTTCACGACCATCCACATGCCACTCGTACGCACCCCGATGATCCGGCCGACGAAGATTTACGACGCGTTTCCCACGAAGTCCCCGGACCAGGCGGCGGACATGGTGATGAAGGCGCTGAAGGAGCGCCCGAAGCACATCGGCACGCCCGCCGGGCAGGCGATCGGGCTCGCCTACACACTCACGCCGGGACTCACGGATGCCGTGGCCTACCAAGGTTTCCGGGTGTTCCCGGACTCCGCGGCCGCGGGCGGCGGTGGCGGACTGAAAATCGGGAAGGGCGAGCAGCACCTGTCCCGTGCGGCGGTCGCACTCGCCCGGCTCAGCCGCGGGTTCCATTGGTGACACTGCGCACACGGGTGGCGGCCGTTCAGGTGAGGGATCGCAGCTGAGAGCCGACACACGTCGGTGAATCACGAAGCCTGACAACGGCGACACCGGGTACGCAGGTACCGTCGTGACCATGGTTCCCGAGCGAGACAACGGCCTGTTGCCCCTGCGGCGCGAGTACACCCAGGCCTGGCACGGCTTCGACCGGAACGAAGTGCGCCAGTATCTGGATCATCTCGAAGCCCAGCTGCATCGCATGATGACCGACCGCGACGCCGCGATCGCCCAGGCGACGTCGGCCTCGCGCGAACTCGAAACCTTGCGCCACGAGGTGGCGAAGCTCAACGCCCGTATCGAGGAGCTGAAGAAGCCGCCGGAGCGGCTCGAAGACCTCGACGAGCGGATGCAACGCACCGTGACGCTCGCTCAGGCGCGCGCGGACGAGATCACGAAGCGGGCCGAGGTCGCCGCCGAAAAGCACTGGGCGTCCTCGAGTGAGGCGTCGAAGAAGCTCCGTGAGCGCTACTCGCGGCTTGTCGCCGAGCTGGACAAGCAGGCGGACGCGCTGCACTCCGAGCATGAAGCCGCGCTCGCGGAGACGCGGGCCGAGGTCCAGCGGCTGACCGTCGAAGCCGCCCAGCGCCGGGAACTGCTGGACAACGAGGCCGAGCGCAAGCGCCGGAAGATCGAGCGCGAATTCGACCAGACGATCGCGGCTCAGCGCGCGGCGCACGAGAAGCACATCACCGACCAGCAGACGGCGAGCAAGAATCAGGCCGAACGCCGGATCGCGGAGGCCACAGCGGAGGCGAAGCGCCGCATCGACGAGGCGACGGCCGAGGCCAAGCGCCGGCTCGACGAGGCCACGACGACGGCCGCCCAGCGCACGACCGCCGCCCAGCGCAAGGTCGAGCGGCTCGCGGAGATCCGCGAGCAGGCCCGCAAGAGCCTGCAGCAGGCCGACGAGGTCCTGAAGGGCAGCGAAGCGATGCTCGCCGCGCTTCCCGAGGAGTCGGTGATCCCGCACGCTTCGAAGCTCGTCGGTGGCGACAGCAAGGCCGAAGAGACGAAGCCGGCGGGCAAGCCCGCCGAACCGCCCGCGTCGAAGGCCGCCGCCCCGGCCAAGCCCGCTGCCGCCAAGCCCGCTTCTTCGGCGCCCGCCGCCGCTGCGCCGAAGAACGGACAGAACGCTCCGAAGGGCAACGGACAAAAGCCGTCGCCCGCCAAAACCGGCTCCTGACCAGCACGAAGTAGCAAGGGACCTTTGCTGTCACTCTCTTCCGGAGAGTGACAGCAAAGGTCCCTTGCTCTCTTTCTGGAGCCGTCAGACGGCAGTGGTGCGTGGCCAGGGATTGGCCGCTTCCAACTGGGCTGCGAGGGCGAGGAGGAGCGCTTCCCCACCGGGTGCCGCGACGAGCTGAACGCCGGCCGGGATCCCCGACGGGTGCACACCGATCGGAACGGACATCGCCGGATAGCCCGCGAGATTCCAAAAACCGGCGAAACCCGCGACGCGCACGGACGGCAGCACGTTGGTGAGCCAGCGGCTTTCATGCCACGTGCGGGCCTTGAGCGGGAGTGTCGCGAGCATGGGCGTGACCAGCACGTCATGCTCGGCGAAGAACTCTTCGGCACGCTCCAGCCAGCGCTCGCGGGTGCTGTCGCGGACCCGCGTCGCCAAGAGGTGACCGAGCCGGACGTGCGTACGCGTCCGGGCTTGGAGCGCGCCGAGGTCGAACCCGGCCGCCTGTTCGGCCGGGCCCGCGACCCAGCGCGCGAAGAGGCCGCCGACGGCTCCGGCGCTGTACCGAGGCGTTCCGGGCGCGACAGTGTGCCCCGCAGCGCGCAACAGCTCTCCGGCCCGTACGACGGCTCGACCGAACGCGCGTGGCAGGGGCGCCCTGGTCAACGGAACGCGAGTCGACAGGGCGATGCGGGACGGCGCCGGGTCGGACAGATCCGCCAGGCCGGGCTGATCGGCGAGGACCGACATCAGCACGGCCGCGTCGGCCACGGTGGTCGTCATCGGGCCGTGCGTGGACAGGCCGAACCAGCCGTTCTCCCCCGGTATGCGGACGACGTCCTTACCCGGTTTGAGACCGACGATCCCGCACATCGCGGACGGCAGCCGGATCGAGCCCAAGCCGTCGGTGCCGTGCGCGATGGGCACCAGCCCGGCGGCCACGGCCGCCGCACTCCCACCAGACGAACCACCCGCGGCGTAGGACGGATTGCGCGGGTTACGCGCTGTCCCGTCCGGACCGTCACTCGACGGCCAAACGCACAGCTCCGGCACCCGGGTCAGGCCGACGATCACCGCACCGGCCGCGCGTAGCCGCCGCGCGATCTCGCCGTCCTCTGTGGACACCGTGGAGGAACCCGCGCGCGATCCCCACGAGGCGTACTCGCCCTCGACCGCCGTGACGTCCTTGACCGCGACCGGCACTCCCGCCAGTGGCAGGTCGGCCAGGTCTGCGCGTTCGGCGACTGCCGCTGCCTCGGCGAGCGCCTCCTCGGTCCGGACCCGGCGGAAGGCGCCGATCACTCCGTCCGCCGCGGCGATCCGGGCCAACGCCTCGCGGGTCACCTGGACCGGGTCGAGTTCCTTGGCACGCACAGCCGCCGCGATTTCCACTGCCGTCTTGACCATCCCCGCACTGTAGAGCGGGCGGCGAAGATCAGCTGCGCGCCGAACAGGCGAACTTCACCGAGTCCGGTTCGAACGCCGGGAAATCGGTGTAGCCGTCGAGTCGGGCTCCGTAGTAGACGTCGTGATGCGCCCGGGCGAGTGGGGCACGGAGCGCGAATCGGGCGGGCAGGTCCGGGTTCGCGATGAACAGCCTCCCGAAGGCGACCACATCGGCCAAACCGGCTTCGATCAAGGACTCACCCTCGCTTGGGGAGGTCGGCTCCTCGGAACGCAGGTTCGCGAGGAGCGTTCCCGGCCACAGCGGCCGCAGGTAGGCCAGTGCCTCGGCCTCCGGAGTGTCGATGATGTGCAGGTACGCGAGCTCGTACCTGCGAAGTTCCGCGAGTAGTCGTGAGTACACCTCCTTCCAATCGTCTTCCACGATGTCGTTCTCCGGATTGCCCGGCGAAATCCGCAGGGCGACCCTGGCCGCGCCGATCTGTGCGGTCACGGCCTCGACCACCTCGAGCGGAAACCTGAGCCGGGCGGCGACAGAACCGCCGTACCGGTCCTGTCGCCGGTTGGTGTTGCCGGCGAGGAACTCTTGAATGAGATAGCCGTTGGCACCATGGAGTTCCACTCCGTCGAACCCTGCCTCGATGGCCCTGCGTGCCGCCGCTGCGAAGTCCTGGACGACACCGCCGATTTCGTCCTCACGGAGCTCGCGGGGCTCGACCGTGTCCACCCAGCCGTCGGCCACGAAGATCCGCCCGGCCTGCCGGACCGCCGAGGGCGCCACCGGTGTCCGGCCCATCACGTCCGGGTGGCTGACCCGGCCCGCGTGCCACAGCTGCGCGAAAATCCGGCCGCCTCTCTCGTGGACCGCTTCCGTCACGGCCCGCCAGGCCGCGACCTGCCGCTCCGTTACCAGGCCTGGGATACCCGGGCCGCTCTTGCCGGTCCGGGTGACCCAGACGCCTTCACTCACGATCAAGCCCGCGCTCGCGCGTTGCGCGTAGTACTCGGCCGTCAGTGGATGTGGCACACCGGTCGTATCGTCGGCACGTCCCCGGGTCATCGGGGCCATCGCGACGCGGTTCGGCAGGTGGATCGCAGTACCGCGGAATTCTTCGAGCAACCTCATGAACGCGAAGCTAAACCCTGACACCGGCGTCACGGTCAACGTCGGTTTCCGCGGCTACTGTGGATTCATGCGGATCGGCGAACTGGCGGAGCGCACCGGGGTGAGCGTGCGGTCCTTGCGGTACTACGAAGCGGAAGGGCTACTGCGCCCCGATCGATGCGTCAACGGCTACCGGGCCTTCACCGAAGACGACGTCGCCCGGGTTCTCCAGATCCAGCTTTTCTATTCAGCGGGGTTGTGCAGTGGCAAGATCGCGGAACTCCTTCCCTGTGTTTCCGGTGACGACACACACTTGGTGCCTTCACCGGAGATGACCGACGAACTCGAGATCGCCAGAACCCGGATCCAGAACCAGATCTCCTTGCTCACCTCCTCTCTGTCTGTTCTGGAGCGTGTCCTGGCCGCGGCCAAGGGGACCGACACCGCCGAGGTACCGGTTCCTTCCCGGCCAGTCCGGCGGCATCGGGGCATCCACGTCTGACCCCGTCCTGGGTGCACTAGGCGTTCGGGTCACGTCCCATCAGCCCGAGCAGCCTGTCCTGCAAGGGCGCGTCGTCGGGCACCTTCACTTCTGGACCGAAGACGACGATGCCGGGCCCGAAGGCCCCAGGCGTCCTCATCTCGTCGGGGATCGCCTCGGCCCCGGGCAACATCCGGGTGACCTCCTCGGGGTCGATCGTGTCGTCCTGACCGGTGGCCCTGGCCAGATCCCAGCCGTGGACCACCATGTCGGCACTGACGACCCGATCGATGTGCTGTGCGGCGGTCATCTTCCCCATCGGGGTCTCGTGCTCCGTGGCCGCGAGCACGGGATCGGCGAGGACTGCTTCGATATCCGCCCTTGCCGCCCGGAACGCTCCGAGCGGGTCTTTCTGGAGCGATGGCGCCGGGCCGAGGTCACGTCCGAAGGGGCGCAGCATCACGCCGTGCATGTCGACGATGTGCCCGACGACATCCCTGGCGTTCCACTCTTCACACGGCGACCGGTTCTCCCACTGGCCGGGTTTCACGGCCGCGACCTTGCGCTCGAAAGCGTCGGCCCGGACGCGATAGCGCTCCGCGATGGCGTTCATCGTGTTCACGCTCCCGCCGGGACGGACAAGGTTTCGGCCAGCTTGTCGAACCCTTCGCCGACGCCTCGCTCCATTCCGGATTCGAGCACGGCGTCCCGGATCCGTTCCGAGCCGTACCGCACCACCTGCGTCAAGGTGGTGACGCCACCTTTTTCGACCAAGGTCAGAGTCGCCAGGGCTTGGCCTTCCGAGGCGTCACAATCGTCGTTCGCCTCCAGGGAGACGAGCTTTTCCGGGCGGTGGATCTCCTGGTAGACGCCCTGCAGGAGCATTTCCGTCCCGTCACCGCGGCGCAGCCGGTAACGCCATCTGCCGCCGACCCGCAGGTCGATCTCACATTCGATGACCGCCCAGTCCCGCGGGCCGAACCAGCGGCGTACCAGCTCCGGTTTGGTCCACGCGTCGAACACCAGCGTCCTCGGCGCGTCGAAGGATCTCGTCATGACGATCTCCAGATCGCCGGATTTCACCACGCTGAGAGTGCGTCCCATCGTGCTGTTCCTTTCCGCTCGTGCGGTGGTCAGTCGGTCTCGTCCCGGTGCTCCGGGTGCCGCAACTCCTCATCGAGGACGAGGTCCAGTTGCGAGAAGGCCTCGTCCCAGTGGCGGCGGTAGCCACCGAGCCATTCGTTCGCGTTCTTCAACGGCTCGGCCACCAGCCGGCAGGGGCGGCGCTGGGCGTCACGGCCTCGCGCCACCAGCCCCGCCCGCTCCAGCACCTTCAGATGTTTGGAGATGGCGGGCTGGCTCATCGCGAACGGCTCGGCCAGCTCCGTCACCGTGGCCTCACCGTGCGCGAGCCGCGCGAGGATCGCGCGGCGGGTGGGGTCGGCAAGCGCCGCGAAAGTGACATCGAGCAGATCCTGTGCCACGGCCGCCCGCCTTTCCGTTCTCACGAGTTCGAGTTCTCACGATCGTTCTTCACGGCATCCTCGCCGCAGTCGCACCTTGGATAACCTTGCGGTTCCATAACCATGTGGTAATCTACGGCGGAGCAGATCGACCTGTCAAGTCCCCCGCCGGGCTGACGAGGGAAAACGCGGAAGAGGAGGGAGGTGGGGCCGCGCCCCTGGCCGCCGCGCAAATGCGCTAAGGGGCACGCGAGCGCGTCCTTACGGGCAACTGGGGTTACCGTCGGTACCGGCATGGACGACGACCGAGACGAGCTGATGAACGCCGGGCGACCGAAGACGACGAAACGATGGGCGACCGTCATCCTGGGAGCTGCCACCGTTCTGCTCACGAGCGTGCAGTGCGGTACAGCGAACGAGCAGCCAGGATCGGCGCAGCCGGCGGGGACGGTTCCCCCGCCGCACAGCAGCACCGTTTCGAGCCCGTCCACCAGCCCGCCCCCTCCCTCGCCGTCACCGAGGACGGAGCAGGCGCCCACATCGGACTGCAAGGCGGTCGCAGCCGGGATGAGCCCCCGGCAGCGGCTGGCTCAGCTGGTGGTGGTCGGCGTGAACGCGGGCGACCCGCAGGCTGTGGTGAAGCTGGTGCGCGATCAGCAGGTCGGTGGCATCTTCCTCGGCGGCAACGAGACGGCCCTGCTGCAGAATCGCGCGTTGGACGAGGTCCAAAAGGTCGCGAAGGTCCCCGTGTCGGTGGCGATCGACGAGGAAGGCGGCCGCGTTCAGCGGATCGACGCCCTCGACGGCAGCATGCCGAGCGCGCGGAAGATGGCCGCGACCATGACACCAGCTCAGGTACGGACAAAGGCCGCGGAACGAGGCCGGCAGATGCGGGCTCGTGGGGTCACCGTCGACTACGCGCCCGATGCCGACATCACCGACCAGCCGGACCGCGACATCGTCGGCGACCGGTCGTTCGGCTCGGACCCCGAGGTCGCTCGCAAGTACGTCCTGGCGTTCGCGCAGGGGCTACGGGACGCCGGGGTGCAGCCGGTGCTCAAGCACTTCCCCGGACACGGGCACGCCACGGGGGACTCCCACAAGGGACTGGTCCGGACGCCGCCGCTCGCTTCGCTGCGGAAGGTCGATCTGGTGCCTTACCGCGACATCGGCCAGTACGGCGAGGTCGGTGTCATGGTCGGACACCTGGACGTGCCCGATCTGACCGGCGGTGCGCCGTCGACCCTGTCGGCGCCGGCGTACCGGCTGCTGCGTAAGGACTACGCGTTCGACGGCCCGGTGATCACGGACGATCTCGGGGCGATGAAGGCGATCACGGCTCAGTACCCACTGCCGACGGCGGTCCTCAAGGCGTTGCAGGCGGGGGCGGATCAGGCGTTGTGGTCCTCCGGCGGCAACGTCGACACGGTTCTGGCCACGCTGGAGCAAGCGCTTGCGTCGGGTGCGCTCCCAGCCACCAGGGTCGATGAGGCGCTGACCAGGGTGCTCACGGCGAAACAGGCCTGCGGCTGACCTCACCAGGCCGCCAAGGCGGCCGCCTGAGGTTGTCCAGCGCGGGCGAACCGGGGCGAAGGCCGTCTGCGAAAAGGTCTGAAAACTCAATGAACACAATGCTGACCAGGTCGGCGCCGGGAGTGACCCTGATCACCGCCCCGCCGCCCGATCAAGGAGGATCGCGTGCCTGGTCCCACGAAGTACTTACGCCGTGTCGCGCTGTTGGCCGTCGCCGCGGCCGGATTGAGCCTGCTCGTCGCACCGGTGGCGTCAGGGGCGCCATCACCGATCGATCGTCCGGTGCCGACCACCGGCTGCGACCGTCCTTCGCCGGTCCCGGCGGGGGTGACGACGCTGCGGACTCTGACGTCCGGTGGCCTGGCTCGCGAGTACACGGTCCACGTTCCCGCGCGGTACCGGTCGTCGCGGCCGTATCCGCTGGTGTTGTCGTTCCACGGGCACAAGCGGACATCGAAGTACCAGGAGGAACTGTCCGGCTTCTCCGCGTATGACGCGATTTCCGTTTACCCGCAGGGACTTCCGGGCACCGACGGCGAGTCGGCCTGGACCGGCGCACCCTATTCGGCGGCCGCCGACGACGTGCTCTTCACCAGCGACCTGCTGGACGCGCTCCAGCGAGACCTGTGCGTCGATTCGCGCCGGATCTACGCGACGGGCAAATCGAACGGCGGCGGGTTCGTCGGCGTCCTCGCCTGCCGGATGCCAGGCCGGATAGCGGCGTTCGCCCCGGTCGCCGGGGCGTTCTACCCACAGGGCGGGAAGTGCGATCCGTCGCGTCCGGCACCGATTCTCGACTTTCACGGCACGGCCGACCTGACGATTCCCTACACCGGGAATCCCGCCAAGGGCCTGCCGACACTGCCGGACTGGCTCGCCGGATGGGCGGACCGAAACGGCTGTTTCCCTCGCCCGGTCCAGTACTCGCCGAAAACCGACGTCACCGTCCAACGGTGGCTCGGCTGCTCCCTCCAGCACTACCGGGTCGAAGGCGCCGGGCACGTCTGGCCGAGCACGGCACCGAACAACGACTCCGCCACCCCGACGGTCATCAACGCGACACCGGTCATCTGGAGCTTCTTCCTCGCTCACCGACTACGTTAAAGAAACGTCTATTTCCTTGCCGGGCAGGCTCGTGCGGCGCTACGGTCTAACTGACCAGATGACCAGATAAGCAAATCTGGTCACAAAGTCAGAGACTGGGAGCGCACGTGGCAGAACGTCCGGACCGCACCGCCGGCCGCGCCGATCGCATCCTCGACGCGGCCGGCGTCCTGCTGACGCGGCTGGGCTATCGCAAGGTGACCATCGAGGACATCGCGAACCAGGCGGGCATCGGGAAAGGCACGATCTACCTGCACTGGCGCGCCAAGGAGAACCTTTTCCAAGCGTTGCTCCTGCGTGAATCCCTCCGAGCCGCCGAAGTGCTTCTCGAGGGGCTGGCCGAGGATCCGGCGGAGGTACTCCCCCATCGGTTCCAGCGGGCGACCTTCCTGCACACCCAACGGAATCCGTTGCTCGGCGCGCTCATCACCGGCAACACCGAACTGCTGGGCCGGTTGAAGAAACATCCCTTGCAGGATCAGGACGCCGTCGTGACCGAGCGGTACCTGAAGACGATGATCGACCGGGGTCTGCTGCGCGACATCCCGAACCTGCTCTATTCCCTGCGAGCCTCGGCGCTGGGGTTCTATCTGATGGACAGCTTCAGCCCTGAGAGCACCGGCCTCACACACGAGGAGAAGGCCGATGCCCTCGCCCACGTCATCCGGTCGGCGTTCGAGCCGCCGGAAAAACCGTCCCCGGCGAACTTGGCCGCCACCGCGGCCGAAGTGACCCAGGCGTTCCAGGATCTGATTTCCACCTATCGCGCCTGGATCTACCGGCAGGACGGAGCCGAGGAGCCCGTCTGATCCGAGCTCCTTCACTCGAGAAGAAGGGGGCACGCCATGACCACACTCGCCGATAACTGGGGAGTCCACGAAAGCCAGTTCTGGCTTCGCGGTGAATTCCCGGCCGATCCGGTGCGTTTCGAACCCGACACGGGCATGTGGAACGTCTACGGCCACGCCGAGGCGCTGAAGACCCTGAGCGATCCGAAGGTCTTCTCCTCCGACACCGCCCGCCTGGTCCCCCAGGAGCTGGCGCCGGACAAGGACCTGTTCATCGACGGCAACCTGCTGCAGATGGACCCGCCGGACCACAAGAAGTTGCGCACACTGGTGAGTCACGCCTTCACACCGAAGGTCGTCGCGGACCTCGAACCGCGGATCGCCGCGTTGACGAACGAACTCCTCGACGTCGTCGACGGCGAGGACTCGATGGAATTGGTGACGAACCTGGCCTATCCACTGCCGGTGATCGTCATCGCCGAACTGCTCGGTATCCCGGCGAGCGACCGCGAGCTGTTCAAGGAATGGGTCGACACGCTGCTGAACAACAGCCAGCAGCGGTCGCTGATCAAGCAGACCGAGGAGGACAAGAAAGCCTCCGCCGAAACGGTCGAGCAGCTGAAGAACCTGGTGAACTACCTGGGCGAGCACGTCGACGACCGGCGGCGGAACCCGCGCGAAGACCTACTGACCAAACTCGTCGAAGCCGAGGTCGACGGCGAAAAGCTCTCGCAGAACGAAGTCGTCAACTTCGCGAACGTCCTGCTGCTCGCCGGGCACATCACCACCACGATGCTGCTCGGGAACACGGTGCTGTGCCTGGATTCCCATCCGGACGAGTACCGGCGCGTCCGCGAGGACCGTGCGCTGCTGCCCGCGGCGATCGAGGAATCACTGCGCTTCCTCAGCCCGTTCGCGCTCGTCGCCCGCGCCACGATGACCGAAGTCGAACTGGGCGGCCGGACGATTCCGGCGGACAGCATGCTCGCCATCTGGGTCGCGGCCGCGAACCGGGATCCGCGCACGTTCACGGATCCGGGAACCTTCGATCCGGCAAGGGCGCACAACCCCCATCTGGCCTTCGGCCGCGGAATCCACTTCTGCATCGGGGCTCCGCTGGCGAGACTGGAAGGCAAGACGGCGCTCAACATCCTCTTGGACCGGTTCCCGGATCTGCGAACCGATCCCGCCGTACCGCCGTCGTTCATCCCCAGCCCGAACATGACCGGGGTGAACGAGCTTCAGCTGCGGCTGAAGCCTTAGCGGTCGGCGAACCGGGAAGCGAGCGGGACCACGACTCGGGGAATCCGCTTGCCCGGCGTGTACCGCAGCTCGGTGATGTTGCCGTTCGGTACGAGGTAGGTGTCGGCGAACGTGCGGAATCCGCGCATGGCCTCGCTGTCCGGGATGGTGATCCCGGTCAGCAACGACCACATGACCGCGCGGATGAAGAGCCCGTGCGTGAAGACGGCGATCGGCCCGGGTTCGCGTTCCCCCAGCCGGGCCAGGAATTCCTGGGTCCGGGTGAACAGCCCGGCGAAGGATTCCGCGCCGTTCACCGCGTGGTGTGGGTCGGCCCGGTCCCAGTACGCCTCGGTGTACGGCCTGCGGATGGCGGTGGTGGTGACCTGTCCATGGAGTTCGCCGAGAAAGGTGAACTCCTGGACAGGCCACTCCTCACGGTCCGCGCCGGGGAACCGCTCGATCGTCGGCTCCGCGGTCTGCCGGGCCCGCAGAAACGGCGACGTCACGATCAACCGTGGCGGTTCGTCAAAGGATTCGGCGACTTCGGCGGCCTGGCGCCTGCCTAGCCCGGTCAGCGCAGAAGCACCCGGCTCACCACCGGGGAGGCCGGCGTTCGACTCGCTTTCCCCGTGCCTGATCAACCACACCCTTGTCACGATCGCCTCCTAGACCCCGTGTGCACCGACGATCGCACCGAGCGGGGCCCGCCGCGACTTCCATGATGCGTAATCATCGCGGAAGTGACGCGGTTCTCAGCGGTCGAACTGCCCCGGCTTCCGTCCCTCGCCCGCGGGGCCGCGGTACGCCTGCGCGATGTCCAGCCAGTGGTCCGCCAGCGCGCCTTCGGCACGGACGTCGAGGTCGTCACGGTGACGGCGCCGCGTCACCAGGAGGCAGAAGTCCTCCGCGCTCCCGGTGATCCGCTGCCGTGAGTCCTCGGGGCCGAACGTCCACAGTTGCCCGGACGGCGAGGTGATCTCGAAGCGGAACTCCTGCTCCGGCGGCGTCAGTCCCCGTGCTTCATAACCGAAGTCCCGCACCCGGACGGCGAAACCGACGAGGTACGCGAGCCGGTCGGTCCGCTCCGGGCGCACTCCGAGCGCGTCCGCGACGTCCTGGCCGTGGGCGAACAGTTCCATCATTCCCGCGCAGGCGAGGATGGCCGGCGGCAGCGGATTGACCAGCCACGGCACGACCTGGTCCGCCGGGACCGCGGCGAGCGCCTTGATGCCGGCGTCGCGTTCGGCGCGCCATCGGCTCAGCAGGACCTCGTTGGGATCGCCGAGGTAGTCGTCGAGGGCCGCGTTGACGGCGGCGTCGAAACCGCGCGCCATCGAGGTCTTCGCGAGTTCGGCGAACTTCTGCGGCTCGGCCGCGGACAGCCCGGCGATCTTGAAAATGAAGGAAAGGTGAGCGATCTGATGCTTGACCGACCACCCGGCCGCGGGCGTGGGCAAAGCCCAGCCCGTGTCGTCCAGATCTGACACCAGGGCGTCGACCTGTTCACCTTCCGTGGTGAGGTCCCTGATCACGTACCGGAAGTCAGTCACCGTGCCGTCCTCTCGCCGTTTCCACCCTTTCCGATGATGCGGACGCGACACGCCGTCGTCTTCTCCTCGTGAGCCCCAGAAAATTCGTGCTTGATTCTGGAGCCGGGTCCAGGTTCTACCCTCGGTACATGCGAACCGAAGCGACGACGGCGCTGACGGCGTTGACCATGTCCCAGGTGACCTCCCGTGCCGGTGTAGGTCCGGACACCGTGCGCTACTACGAGCGCATCGGCCTCCTGCCCGCACCGGCACGGACGTCCGGAGCACATCGGCGCTACGACGAGGACGTCATCGACCGATTGCGGTTCATCCGCGGCACCCAGCGGCTCGGGCTGACGCTGACGGAGATCGGCGACCTGCTGAGCGTGCGCGACACCGGGGTCTGCCCGTGTGAACCGGCCGAAACCATGCTGGAACGCCATCTCGCCGAAATCGAAGCGGAGATGACCCGGCTCGGCGCCCTGCACGCCGAACTCACTTCCATGCTGTCCGGGATGACCGGCGAGAAATGCGCCGATCCCCTGCCCGGCGCGTGGTGCCCGCCTGACCACGGACCCGAGGGAGGAGGTGGATGACCATGCGGAACGACGACTGGTGCGACTGCGACTGCGGCACCGGCTGCTGCTGACCCGTTTCGGCGGGACCGGCCGGGCTTGACGTCACCCGGCCGGCCATCGGAGAGGTCAGTCCTGCGGCAGGAGCACCGTCTTCCCGATCCGGTCCTTGCAGACTTCGGCGGAATAGGCCATCAACCCGCCCGCCTGCGCGTCCCGGAAGAGGCGCTGAATCGGCGAAGTGCGCAGAAAACCCGAGCCACCTCCCGCTTTCAACGCCAGCTGGGCGACGTCGCGGGCGATGTCGTTCGCGAGCACCTTCGCGGTCATGGTGGCGGACAGGAATTCCGGAGAGTTCTGATCCGCCAGCCACGCCATGTTCCGGGCGTACATACGCGCGGCGTCGAGGCGGGTGTGGACGTCCGCCACTTCGAACTGCAGCCATTGCAGTTCGGCGAGCGACTGGCCGGTCATGGGAATGACCCGGCTACGGGAGTGCGTGATCAGCGCTTCTTCCGCCGCGTCGGCTATCCCCAGTGAAAGGAACGCGAGCCCCGCCCCGATGTGGTTCGGGCGCCGCTCGGTCGAGGGCGGACATCGGCGGTCCTCCCGCAGGACCGTGCCTTCGAACGAGACGAGCTGGCTGCGACTCGCCCGTAGCCCCATCGTGTCCCAGATGGGCACGAACGTCATCGTGTCGTCCGGAGCGACGCCGAAGAAGGTGGGCGCGCCGTCGACGAGCGCGTTGACCAGGAAGTGATCGGCGACCTCGCAGCCGGATACGAACCGTTTGGCGCCGGTGAGCCGGAACCCGCCGTCGACGGGCTCGGCGACCTGTTGCGGCATCAGGAACATGTTCCCGCTGCTCGGTTCCGACAGCGCGTTGGCGAAGCGTTTGCCGTCGATGAGTTCCCCGGCATAGAAGCGGCCCGCTTCGGGAGCGGACAGCTGGACCAACCCGACGGCGGCGCCGATGTGCATCACCCAGACGCACGCGGTCGAGGAACACGCGGCGCTGAGGATCCGGACGATCTCGCCGTAAGCCCGGTAACTCAGATCCTCGCCACCGAACTCGGCGGGCAACGTCGCTCTGTCGAGACCGGTCGCGTGCAAGGAACGGAGGTTGGCGATGGGCAACTCGGCCGTGTCGTCGAAGTCGGCCGCCTTCGCGGCGAATCCCTTCGCCAGTTCGGTGACGGTTTCGATCCAGCGGCGTTCGTGGGCGGGCGGGGCGAACGGATGCGCGGACTCGGTCATCTCCGCATCATGCCGCAATCGCGAAGGCCTCCTCGCCACCCCGAGAATGGCGAAGGAGGCCTTTCACGGTCCGACCGTCACACCCCGGTGCAGGCGGCCGTGGCGAATTCGCCGGAAGCGGTCTTGGTCGAAACCACCGCGCCGTCGACGGTGATCTTGCAGCTGACCGAGCCACCGGTTTCACCCGTGGTGACGGTCAGCGTGCCGCCCTTGTACACACCCTTGTTCTCGACGTCCTTGTGCCACGGCAGTGCCGGAACCGTTTCGGTGACGGGGTTGAGCACCTCGCCGTAGATGACCTCGACGTTCGTGGCGTCCCCAGTGATTTCGTAAGACACCTTCGCGGTGCGGTTGAGCTCGTTGTTGACCTCGTCCACGGCCGCGTTGAACACGAAGATCCACACCACGCACACCACCAGCCCGAGCGCGGACAGCGCGATACCGGTGATGGAGAGCCCCTTGTTGGTGGCCTTCCCGTTCTTGACGCGGACGAGTCCGATGATGGAGAAGATCAGGCCGAGGATCACCAGCGGCCAGGCGATGACGCCGATGAACGGGATCGGGGAAAAGACCAGCCCCACCAGGCCGAGGACGAAGCCCGTGACACCGATGCCGTTGCGGGGTGGCAGCGGGGCGGCGGGGGCATGCGGGGCCGGCGTGTAGGGGGTTTGCTGGGTCACGGGTTTTCCTTTCAGAACGAATGAACGAGGCGGCATACAACCAGCGATCGGGAGGTGGCCGCGTCGTCCTCGGCGCTCGAACCGTTACGACGAAAGTCGTAACTCGCGCTCCTGGAAGAACCTGTTCCGCTGATGCGGGCGCCCAGGCGGGTTTGCGTACGCTCTGCGCATGGGAAGGCGTGTGCTCGGTGTGGTGCTCACCGTGGTGGCGGTCGCGGCGTGCGTGATCAGCAGCATCTTCGTCTTCAGTACGCAGGGATACCTTCCGGCGACGAGATCTTTCGACCCGACCTGGTGGTCCGCGCTAGGGTTCTTCACCGGGATCGCCGCGGCGGTCATGCTCTGCTGGCGGCACAGATGGCCGGAACTCGTCCTCGCCATCGCGTTGGTGCCACCACTTTGCTTCCGGTCCGACGCGCTGGCCGCGTTGGTCGCACTCGCCGCCCTGGCCGCGCACCGCCGCGACCGGCTCCTGTGGATCGGGTCCGTACTGGTCTACCTCGCCACGGCGTGGGCGTTGTTCGGCGACGCCAACCGCCATCCCGACGTGACCGTCGCCGGGCAGATCGTCGGCAAGCAGTTCTCCGCCGCGCAGCTGATGGGGACGCTGACGGTCGCCGTCGTGATGACGGCCGTGCCGCTCACCGTCGGAGTCGTCCGCGGAATGCAGGACACGCTCGCGATCCGCGAGGCCAAAGAAGAGGAACTCCGCGCCGAAATGACCCGTCGCGCGGAACGCACGCGCATCGCGCGCGAGATGCACGACGTCCTCGGGCACCGGCTTTCCCTGTTGTCACTGCAGGCAGGCGCGCTCGAAGTCAGCAAAGGCCCCGCGACGGCCGAAGCGGCGAAAACCGTTCGCACGACCGCACGCCAGTCACTCGAAGACCTACGGCAGGTCATCGGTGTCCTGCGCGACGGCCAGGGTTTCAGCGAAAACGGCGAGAGCGGGCCACACCCCGAACCGCCACAGCCGACGTTGGCGGACATCCCCGAACTGGTCGCCAACGCCCGCGGAGCGGGGCTGGGCGTCAACGTGACGATCCTGCTCGACGACCCGGGTGGTGCGCCGGCGTTGCTCGGTACGACCGCGTACCGGATCGTCCAGGAATCGATGACCAACATCCTGAAGCACGCACCTGGTGCCACGGCCGAGGTTTCGGTTCGCGGCGGGCCGGGGAACGGGCTCATCGTCGAAGTCGTGAATCCGCTGCCCGCGACGGTCACCGCGGGAAAGCCGCCGGGCGCGGGCACCGGACTCACCGGCATCGGCGAACGCGTCACCCTGATCGGCGGGAACGTCAGTGCCGGACCGACCGAAGAGCGCACCTTCGCCGTCCGGGCTTGGCTGCCGTGGGGACACCACTAACCTGACCGGGTGAACCAGCGCCCACTACGAGTGCTGCTCGTCGATGACGACCCCCTCGTGCGAACCGGCTTGTCGATGATCCTGTCCAGCACCGACGACATCCGGGTCGTCGCGGAAGCGGGCGACGGGGACGAGGCCGTGCCGAAGGTGACCATGCACGCCCCCGACGTCGTGCTGATGGACATCAGGATGCGGCGGATGAACGGCCTCGCCGCGACGGCCGCCGTCACCGCGCTGGCCAATCCACCGAAAGTCCTCGTCCTGACCACTTACGACCTCGACGAGTACGTCTTCGACGCGCTTGGCGCGGGTGCCAGCGGCTTCCTGCTGAAAGAGGGTTCGCCGCAGGAGATCATCGACGCGGTGCGGGTGGTCGCGGCAGGGGAGGCGATGTTGTCGCCGAGGACTACACGGAAACTCATCGGCCATTTCGTCGCGAACAGGATGAGTCCGCGACGGCACCGCGCACATGCCGGGCTGGCCACACTGACCGAACGGGAACGAGAGATCGTCACCGCCGTCGCGCAAGGCGGGACCAACGCCGAGATCGGCGCGGCACTGCACCTGAGCGAAGCGACGGTGAAGACCCACATCACCCGGATCTTCGCGAAACTCGACGCGACCAACCGGGTCCAGCTGACGATCTTCGCCTACGAAGCCGGGCTTGTCGCTCCCTGACGGGCCGCGTCGAGCAGCCCCGCCGCGACGGTCGCCCAGAGGATCACGGCGCCGCCGAAGCCCGGCACGAGCTGCCAAGCCGCCTTCCATCCCGCGACCGCGAGGATGATCGCGATCACGGCGGCGACGCACAGCGAGGCACTCAACACGAGGAAACGCCGTGATCCGAACAGCTTCGCGAAGGGCAGAAAGTGCAAGCCCACCACGAAAAGCACCCATGCGGGCACGGCCTCGGGAAGTTCGAAGACCGCCGAAAGCACCCTCGCCCCCGCGAAGATCCCCACCAGCATCAGCAACACGGCGATGCCGTACTGCTTACCGAACGGGCTTTCTCCCCTGCCGCCGCCCGGCGGCAGCCCGG
Source organism: Amycolatopsis sp. NPDC033938 (assembly GCF_055575975.1). Taxonomy (NCBI): domain Bacteria; kingdom Bacillati; phylum Actinomycetota; class Actinomycetes; order Pseudonocardiales; family Pseudonocardiaceae; genus Amycolatopsis; species Amycolatopsis sp. NPDC033938. The sequence goes on along the minus strand of NZ_JBVIRO010000008.1, from coordinate 15,361 downwards.
CACCCCGCCGCGCTGTCAGAATCAGCCAGCCGGCCAGTCCGAGAACCACGACGACACCTGAACCGACCAGCGGAGTCGATCCACTGGAGACAGAGGAAGCGCCGAAAAACCACCACCCGGCACCGAATCCCACGCCGATCGCGGAACTGATCAGTAAGGTGATCAGCTGCCCTTTGGTGAACTGTCCGTCCGTCACGATACGCGGTTCTCCTCCTCCCCCCGGCGGAACGATACCCGAGCGGGCGACGGCGTCAGGCGAGTCCGGCGAGGATGTCCGCGACCTCCCGTGGCCGGATCAGGAACCCCACGTGACCGCTCTCGACCGAGCGCACGTCGGTCGGGTTGTCCGGGGTGAGTGCGTCCGCCTCCTTGATGAAGCGGTCCTGCAGCGCGATCGGCATCGACCGGTCCTCGGTGAGCCGGATGTAGGTGCGCGGGATCCGGCCCCACGTGGCGGCATCGGCGCGTTCGGTACCCGCGTCGAGGCTCTCGTCCGGCTCGAGAGTGTTGAGGTAGGCGAAGAACTCCTGATCGGTACCGTCTTCGAGCATCGCGGTCTTCAACGCGGCCAGCAGCTCGGGGTCGGCTGTACGCCAGTTCATCCGAAGCGCGCCGAGCGCCGCGGGGTCGGCGACGACGACCCCGCCGACGTCGTTGAGCGCGCTGCTCGCGTACTCGGGCCCCTGCATGTATTCGCCGATGGTCGCGTCGACGCAGCACCACGCGGAGATGTAGACGATCCGGTCGATCAGCTCCGGGACGGCGTTGCCGACCCCGGTGAGCGTGGCACCACCGCGGCTGTGTCCCACCAGGACGACCGGCCCGTGCTCGGCGGCACGGCGCACGATGTCCACTACGTGCTCGACGGCTTCAGCGGGAGTTACGTCAGCCATCTTCGAAGGTGCTGTGGCCAGCGTTTCGAGGTCCTGGGGCGCTTGGTACGCCGCCAGGAAAGCGGCGCCGAAGCCGTGGCCAGGCAGATCGACGGCCAGCGTGCGGTGGCCGAGCAGGGCGAGCTCGCGTTGCAGCGGGCCCCAGGTGAACGAGCCGCTGTTGGAACCGTGCACGAGAACGTAGGTCGGAGTCACGGTTCCATTTTGGCATCGCGACTTTGCCGGGCGATGGGCCAGAGTTCAGTCTGCGCGGGAATCCGCCCCATCAGCGCTTCTGGACGAAATACACCCTGTCGTCGGTCACAGTGCCGACCTGGATCGTCACGTCCCCCGGAGTATCGACGAAGCCGACCCGGAACGTGAGTTCCTTACCCGGCAGGACATCCTGACTCGGTGAACCGCCAAGGCCCGCTTCGGTGTCGAAAACCTGCTCGGCACTGGTGTTGCCCATTGTGGCCTGGACGAGCAGCATCGCGGCGGACCACGGCTTGTCTGAGTGGTTGACGACCGTCACCTGGTAACTCGTCGCCTTGGCCTTCTGGGTCGGAGCCGCATATTCACTCGTGGTGAAGGCCTTCGGATCCGCGACGGTGATGTCCACGGCGGTGCCGCGATGCGTTTCGCCCACCGCGTACGTCTGACCGCTCGCCTTCTTGTCCGTTTCGGGCAGGCCGAACTTCTCGTTCAGTTCCTTCACCGCCGCTCCCTGGGCGATGACCGTGAAGACGACGGCAAGCACACACAGCACGACACCGATGGCCGCGAGGATCTTCTTCGAGCCGAAAAGCGCGATCACGCCGAGGACGAACCCGACACCGGCGACTACGGCGGTGAGGTTGTTGAAGAAGATGATCGGTGAGCCGACGACACCGACGATGCCGAGGATGAGCCCGGTCCAGGCGAGTCCCGCGAACTTCGTGGGCCGCGGAGTCGCAGCGGCCAAAGGAGCGGGTGATGGTGGTTGCGGGGTGTACATGTCAGACATCTCCAAGAGGTCGAGGGCGACCGCTAAGGAGGCCGCGCACCAGCCGAGTGCCTGACAGTTCGAGAAAAAGTGGCGTTGTGTTACCGCAGAAGGTTCCCCGTCATCGCAACGTGACCAAGAGCAACCTGAGTGAGTGACTGTCGTAGTGAGATCGCTGCTCAGTCCGCGATGAACACCTGTCCCGCTCCGTCGAACCGGTAACCGACTCCGCGCACGGTCGCGATGGGCGCCAGCACGGGTTCGAGTTTGCCGCGGATCTTGCGGATATGGACGTCCACCGTTCGCACGTTGCCGCCGCTCAGCCTCCACACTTGCGCCATCAGGGTGCCACGGTCGAAGACGCGGTCCGGATTCCGGCACAGGAACAGCAGGAGATCGAACTCCAGCCTCGTGAACTCCAGCACCTCGCCGCACAGCAGCACTCGCCGTGACTCGGGCTCGATGCGCAGCGGCGGCGCGGGAGCGCTGAGGCGACGGCGGCGTCCGGCGAGTTCGACGACCTTGTCGTCGTGGAAAGTACGCGCCGTCAAAGTCATTCCGACAGTGTCCTCAAAGGACTCAAGCAGGCGCGCGGCGATCGCGGCGGCGTGCTCGGAGTCGGTGCTGACCCGCAAGGCCAAGGTCAGTTCGACGGCCGGTTCCCCGGTCACCACGACCGACTGCGTCATCTCACACCACCCGGACCGGATGCCGCACCACAGCGTCGAAAAGGTAGCCCTGCGTATTGTGCGGAGTGACGTCCGGCTGGGTGACGCCGGTGATGTCCGTGGCCCTCGCCCGCAGCGTGTACGGGCCGGAAACACCTGGACGCCAAGGGATTTCCCAGCGTTGCCATCCGCGATCCGCCGCCGCTCCCACGAACTTCACTTGCCGCCAGCCGTCACCGGTGTTCACTTCGACGCGCCGGATCCGCCCGTTTCCCGACCATGACCGGCCGCGCAGTACCCGCTTGGCGCCGGCAGCGAACTCGGCGTTCCACGGCAATTCGAAGGCACTCTTGACCACCTGCCGGGTCACGACCGTGCCCTCCGCCGGGTAGCCGGAGCCGACCAGCCGGTAGTACTGCGTGTTCCACGGCGAGAACAGCGGCGTTTCGGAAACTTCGATACGTCCCAGCCATTTGATCGACGAGATCCCCACCCACGACGGCACGACGAGCCGCACCGGATGACCGTGGTCCGGCGGCAGCGGCCGCCCGTTCATTTCGTACGCCAGCAAGACATCCTGCAAGGCCTTCGCGACCGGCAGCGGGCGGCGCACCTTTCCCAGGTTGACCCCTGCGGTGACGTAGTCGGCGTCCAGCCCCTCCGGCAGGACGTCCACCGCTTGCCGCGTCAGCCCCGCCTTGGCAAGCACGGTGGCGAGACGGACGCCACGCCAGCGCGCGACCCCGACCGCGCCGAGTTTCCACGCCGTACCGGACACCGGCTGCCCTTGCTGGCTGGTGAAGAAACTCCGGCCGTTGCCCGCGCACTCGATGGCGGACGTGATGGTCTCCGAAGGCAGCCGGAGCAAGTCGGCGTAGGTGAACTCGACCGGACGGTCCGCCGTCGGTGCTCCGCGCAAGCCGGTGCCGAAGAGCTTCAGCCGCCACGAGCGTGCGTCGATCAGCGGGGTCGAGGTGTGGTTACGGACGAAGAACCGCTCGATCGGCGTCAGATAGCCTTGCCCGCTCAACGCCTCCCAGCGCGTCTCCGCGTTGGTGCCGTAGACCTCGAAGAACTCCGGCGGCAAGGGTTTCACGATCGGCGCGGCCGCCGACGCCGTCCCCGACGGCAACGATCCGAACGCCGCCAACGCGAGCCCGCCACCGGCCGTCAGCCGAAACAGCCTGCGCCGCGACAACCCGTCACCTCGCGCCTCCCCCGCCCGCCACTGCGTGAGTCGCGTGCGGTCGTAGGTGGCTTCGTCGGTCAGGCCGATTCCGGTCATGCGGCTCATTGTGAGCAGCGGCCGTCCGCGCGGACCAGCGTGTCCACAGAGCGGAACCAGTTGTGCCCCGGACGGGGATCGAACCCGCACTGTGTCGATTTTAAGTCGACTGCCTCTGCCAGTTGGGCTACCGGGGCACCGACAGCCTAAGCGATGTGACATTCCGGCGATGACTTAACCCTGAACGCCGTGAAGGCCTCCTTCCCTACGCTCAAGGTAGGGAAGGAGGCCTTCACGGCAAGCTACGAAATCAGGACTTCGAGAGCCTGTCGAATTCCTCGCGCGGGTTGTTGATCTGGCCGAGCGAGATGACCTCGCGCCGGAACAGGCCGCCGAGCATCCAGTCGAACAGGATGCGGATCTTGCGGTTCCACGTCGGCATCGCCTTGAGGTGGTACGCGCGGTGGAAGAGCCAGGCCGGGAAGCCCTTGATCTTCAGGTTCAGCGCGTCGGCGACACCCTTGTGCAGGCCGAGGCTGGCCACCGCACCGAGGTTCTTGTGGTAGTAGTCCTTCGGCTTGCCGCCGCGGATCACCTTGATGATGTTCTTCGCCAGCAGACGCGCCTGGCGAACGGCGTGCTGCGCGTTCGGGGGGCAGGTCGCGGTCGGGTCCTGCTCGGTGCGCGAAAGGTCCGGCACGGCGGCGTTGTCACCGGCGGTCCAGACGTCGGGGTGCCCGACGACCTGCATCGCGGCGGTGGCCTCGACGCGGCCGCGCTTGTCCAGCGGCAGGTCCGAGCTGGCGAGCACCGGGTTCGCCTTCACACCGGCGGTCCAGATGATCGTGTCGGTGTCGAATTCGGTGCCGTCCGAGAGCACGACGTGGCCGTTCTCGAACGACTTCGCCGCTGTCGACAAATAGACTTCGATGCCGCGCTTCTCGAGCTGCTCGACGGTGTACACACCGAGCGTCTCGCGCACCTCGGGGAGGATCCGCCCGGCGGCCTCGACGAGCACCCAGCGGATGTCCTCGACCTTGAGGTTCGGGTAGTAGTTCTCCACCGCGAAGCGGGTCATGTCCTCGAGCTCGGCGAGCGCCTCGATACCGGCGAAGCCGCCGCCGACGACGGTGAACGTCAGCAGTCGCTTGCGCTGCTCTGGGTCGAGCGTGCTGGCGGCCTCGTCGAGCTTCGTCATGACGTGGTTGCGCAGGTAGATCGCCTCACCGATGGTCTTGAAGGCGATACCTTCCTCGACCAGGCCAGGGATCGGCAGGATGCGCGCGACGGCGCCGAGCGCGACCACGAGGACGTCGTAGTTCAGCTGCTCGACGTGCCCGTCGGCGGCTTCGACCGTGACGGCCTTGCGCTCGTGCTCGATCTTCGTCACGCGCGCGGTGAGCACGTGGCAGCGCTTGAGCACGCGCCGCAGCGGCACGACCACGTGCCGCGGTTCGATCGCACCGGCCGCCGCCTCGGGCAGGAAGGGGGCATAGGTCATGTGCGGCTGCGGGTCAACGACCGTCACGGACGCTTCGTTGGCCCGGAGCATCTTCTGGAGCCCGTACGCCGTGTAGAGCCCGACGTATCCACCACCAAGGACGAGGATCCGCGTCGGTTCCGACTTAACACCAGCCATATTTCTATAGTCGCACCCATCTGCTGAGATCGCTCGCAGACCCCATCCGGCTGTGACCAGCGTCGCCACGGCTTCCGCACCGATTCAGTTCAGGCCGGCCACCGAGGTCGCGGCGGTCAGCACGTCGCACACCATGTCAAGCGTCAGGCGGCCGGTCTGGACATTGCGCTGCGACACGTGGTAACAGCCGAAAAGGCGCAGGTCGCCGAGGCTCACCTCGGCGCCGTGCCCGAATTTCGGGCGTGGCGCGGGCACCGGCCAGCCCGCCTCCGCGAGGACCGGCAGCAGCGCCTGCCAGCCGAACGCGCCGAGGACCACGACGGCTTTCAGCGTCGGCCTCAGCAACGCGAGCTCGGCGGCGAGCCACGATCGGCAGGTGTCCCGTTCCTCAGGTGTCGGCTTGTTGGCGGGCGGCGCGCAGCGGACGGGGGCGACCATCCTGGTCCCGCGCAGTTCGAGGCCGTCACCCAGGTGGGTCGATGTGGGCTGCGAAGCGACCCCGACCCGGTGAAGCGCCTTGAAGAGAACGTCACCGGAGGGGTCGCCGGTGAACATGCGGCCGGTCCGGTTCGCGCCATGGGCTGACGGGGCGAGCCCGACGATCGCCAATGACGCGTCCGGCGGGCCGAATCCGGGCACCGGACGCGCCCAATAGGTCTCGCCGGCGAAGGCCGCACGCTTGACCACGGCGATCTCCTCGCGCCACGCGACCAACCGGGGGCAAGCGCGGCAGCCGACGACCTCGGCGTCGAGCTCCGCGATCGAGTGGAACCTCATAGCGCCTCCTTCAAGGCGTCGCGGCAGAGGCGGTCGGCGAGGCGGGTCGTCTCGGGCTGCCGGAACGCCGGGGACAGCCGCAGCACCTGGCGGCACGCGTTGTCCAGCGAGATCTTGTGGCCGACGGAGACGTAGAGGGGCTTCACGCCGTCCTGGGTACGCAGGACGGAGCCGACGACGTCGCCGTCGTCCAGCAGCGGCGTCCGGGCGCCGCGCTCCCGGCCCGGCTCGTCGTGTTCGCCGATGAACCGGGTCTTGCCGACCCCGATGGCAGGCAAACCGCTCACGACGCCGACATGACACGCCAGTCCGAATCGGCGTGGATGAGCCAGCCCGTGTCCGTCGCAGACCAGGAGATCGGGGGTGTGTTCGAGCGCGCGGAGGGCGTCGAGCAGTGGCGGCAGCTCCCGGAAGGCGAAAAGGCCCGGTTCGTACGGGAACGAAACCTTGGAAACGACGGTTCGCTTTTCCACGACGCGGAATCCGGAGGTTTCGAGAGTGACCGCGGCGGCCGCGATGAGGTCGCTCTCCTCGTCGTAGGCGACGTCCAGACCGGTGACCGTGAGGATCTCTTGTGGACAGCGATCCTCGAGTTCGACCAGGCCACGCAGGGTCTCCTGGATTTCGATCGCTTCGGCGACGGTGTTCGGGCGATCATGCGCCGTGACGATGTCCACCCGTACAGACTGCCAGTAAGTTGGGACCATGCCGGACACCAATCCCGATGAGAAGGCCACCGACGAGAAGGACACCCCGTCGGTGGAAACCAAGGTCGAGCCGATCGACGACCTGGTCACCACGAAGCACACGCTGACGCTCAAACGCCGGAAGCTCGCGTACACGGCCCAGACCGGGCGGATCGTGCTGCGGAAAGAGGTCATCACCGACGGCAAGTCCGAAGGCCACAAGGCCAAGGCCGAGGTGTTCCTGACCGCGTACACCCTCGACGACGCGGAGCCCGGCACTCGCCCGGTCACGTTCGCGTTCAACGGCGGGCCCGGTTCGGCGAGCGTCTGGCTGCACATGGGCCTGCTCGGCCCGCGGCGTGTGCTGTCCGGCGACGTCGACGACCCGGTCGCGCCGCCATACGGCCTGACCGACAACCAGGAAACCCTGCTCGCGCACAGCGACCTGGTGTTCATCGACCCGGTGTCGACCGGCTACTCGCGCGCGGTGGACGGTGAGAAGGCCAAGGAGTACCACGGGTACACCGCCGACATCGAGTCCATCGGAGAGATCATCCGGCTGTGGGTCTCGCGCAAACAGCGCTGGCTTTCGCCGAAGTTCCTGGCGGGCGAGTCGTACGGGACGCTCCGCGCGGCCGGTTTGGCGGCGCATCTGCAGGAACGCCACGGGATGTACCTCAACGGACTGCTCCTGATCTCCTCCGTGCTCGACCTGGGCACCCTGCGGTTCACCGAGGGCAACGACCTGCCGTACACGCTTTACGTGCCGACGTACGCGGCGATCGCGCACTACCACGGTCTCCACGGCGAACGCCCGCTCGACGACGTCCTCGCGGACGCCGAGGACTTCGCCGCCAAGGAACTCCCCTGGGCCCTCGCGCGCGGCGCGCGTCTGTCCACACAGGATCGCGCCGAAGCGGTGGCGACGCTCGCGTCACTCACAGGCCTCAGCGAGTCCTATGTGGACCGCGTCAACCTGCGGATCGAACATGTCCGGTTCTTCACGGAACTGCTGCGGGACAAGGGTCTCACCGTCGGCCGGATGGACGGCCGGTTCACCACCTGGGAACCCGACGGCGGTCGCGAGCACATGAGCGACGACCCGTCGATCTCACGGATCATCGGCGCCTACGCGAGTGGCCTCAACCACTACGTGCGGGCCGAACTGGGTTACGAGAACGATCTTCCGTACGAGGTCTTGTCGACGGACGTCTTCAAGGCCTGGTCGTACTCCGACTTCGAGGGTCGTTCCGTGTCCTCTGTGGACTCTCTCGCCTCGGCGATGCGGGCGAATCCGCATTTGCGGGTTCATGTCGCTTTCGGTCATTATGACGGCGCTACGCCTTACTTCGCTTCGGAGCACGTGTTGGCGCGCTTGCAGATTCCCGAGGAGCTGCGGGAGAACATCGACACGGCGTACTACCCGGCCGGGCACATGATGTACGTGCACGAGGAGTCCCGGGTGCAGCAGTCGAAGGACTTGGCGAAGTTCGTGAAGGCCGCTTCCGGGAAGTAGGAACGTCGCGCTCACGCCTGGCAAGTGCTATGAAAGGTCCTTTCCTTGCAAATTTTGCAAGGAAAGGACCTTTCATAGCACTCAGGTACCAAGTTCTGTCGGACCCACCCACGACCATGTTGACATGTACCTATCCAAAGCTCCGATTACGGACTCGTACCTACGTCAACACAGCAGGCATGGCGTCATCCGTGTGGCGTCCTTGGAGAAGCTAGGGGTCACGCAAAGCACGGCGTACCGAAGATGCCAGCCTGGCGGAAGGTGGACTCACCTCCTGCCAGGCGTCGTCCTTCTCTCGAAGGAACAACCGACCGCCCGACAACGAGTCGAAGCCTCGTTGATGCTCACCGGCGGCCGCGGGGTCGTCACTGGCTTCGAGGCCGCGCGCAGATACGGGCTACGGCAAGCCGGGCCTCACGGAACCGTCCACGTGCTCATTCCCCAACAGCGCAAAGTGCGAAGCGTCAAATTCGCGATCTTTGAGAGAACGATCGTCATGCCGGACCATCGCATAGTCGAAGGGGTCCCTCTGGCCGCTCCGGCTCGAGCGGTCTTGGACGGCGTACGGCGTATCCGCGACCTCGACCCAGTACGTGCCTTGCTGATCGAAACGGTCGAGACAGGCCTGTGCACGGTCGATGAACTGAGCGCCGAACTCGAATCCGGCAGCAGGCGGGGAACCGCACTTCCCCGCGCCGTGCTCAGAGAGCTCTCAGCCGAGGTCAAGTCGGTACCCGAGGCCGCCGCACTGGCGATCTGGAAGCAGGCGGGGCTCCCTCCAGCCCAACGGAACGTGAGGATCCTCGACGCTTTCGGAAACTACGTCGGCAAGCCCGATTCATGGTGCGATGAACTCGCCATGGCATGGGAAATCGATTCGTATGCCTTCCACTTCGGAAGGGATGCCTACCGTAAGACCCTCCACCGCAACAATCGGTACGCGGCTGCCGGGATCATCGTCGTGCAGACATTGCCCTCCCGGATTCGCGACGAACCGGACAAGGTCATCGCCGAACTCAGGGCCGCAGCCGAGGCGGCATCACGACGTCCGAGACCGGCTGTCTCCGTGGTCCGCACCGATCGGGCCGCCTGACCGTCCGACCCGTAACGCTATGAAAGGTCCTTTCCTTGCAAATTTTGCAAGGAAAGGACCTTTCATAGCACTCGGCGGAACCGAGGGATCAGCCCCGCAGGTACTGCGAGCCTCGCGTAACGGCCGACCAGGCGTCAACGGCACCGTGGCCGTAGAAGCCGTTGAACGAAGCGTCACCGACGCAGGTCGCGGTGAACGTGGCGTCGCGGCCTTCCTTGAGGTAGTCGACTGTCCGCGGCACGGGGCAGGCGATGTCCGACGCCGTGCCTTCGAGCACCCGCTGCACCGCGTCCGGGTCCATCCCGAAGTCGCGCGAACCCTTGCCGTACTGCGAAACGATGAGCGCGGCGACACCGGTCGCGTGCGGCGACGCCATCGACGTCCCCTGCAGCCACTGGTAGTAGCCGACACGGCCGTCGGCGGTGGTCGCCTTCTGGATGCCCGCGGTGACACCGTCGGGCGTGATGTTCCCGGCCGCGTCGATGTTGCCTTCAGCGACGCCGACGTTGCGCGGGTACGTCGAGAGGATCTCGTTCTCGAGCGTGCGGAACCACGGGGTGCCGTAGCCGTCACGGAAGTAGCCGCCGGGTGCGGAGACCGAGATCTGCTCGACGCCGTAGTTCGAGTAGTCCGCCTTCGCCTGCGACGGGCCGAAGGACGAGACGCCGATCGTGTGCGGGCCCTCGACGGGCAGCGAGAGGCAGCTCGCGTTGTCGATCTGCCGCGGGTGCGTGCTGTTCGACGGGTAGTCCGGGCTGGAGGCGTCCGGCTGCGGGGCGCCGAGGTCGGTGTGCTGGTTGCCCAGCGAGACGACCTGGGTGACGCCCTTGCGGTGCGCGTAGTTCAACGCGCGGGTCGTGGCCTCGATGATGGTGCGCTGTTCCGCCTGCTCCGCGGCCGAGTCCGCCGGGTTGGCGGAGCAGTTGTAGAGCCACGGGTCCGTGTAGAAGCTCATGTTGACGACGTCCACACCGGCGTCGCCGGCGTAGGTGATCGCGTCCACGGTCGGCTGCAGGAAGAAGAAGCCCGAGTCCTGTCCGGCGCGGAGGTTCACCAGCGTGACGTTCGGCGCGACGCCCGAGACGCCGAAACCGTTCACGGCGGCGCCGATGGTGCCGGCGACGTGCGTGCCGTGTCCGTTGTCGTCGACGTCGGTGGGGTCGACGCAGCCGCGGTACTCGCACGGTCCGTCGACGGGCTCACCGTTCACGTCCGCGACGATGTCCTTGGTGAAGTTCCGCGACGACGCCCGGTCGAAGTTCGGGGCGATGTCCGGGTGACTCGCGTCGACACCGGTGTCGATGATGCCGACCTTCACCCGCTTGTCGCCCGGCTGCACGGTGCGCGAAAGGTCCGAACGGACGGACTTGAGACCCCAGAGCTGACTGTCGAGCGGATCGAGCCCGGCGGACTGGGCCGAAGCAGCCTTCGGCGCCGAAGCAGCCCCGCGGCTCTCCTTCTCGACGACGTTCGGCTTGACCTTCGCCTTGCCGCTCTTCGGAGCGGAGCCGATCGGCTTCGCTTTGGCCGCACCGAACACCGAACGGTCGGCGGAGACCCGCTCGGCGAAACCGTTGGCGGGCGCGGTCGCGGTGATCAGGCCGACCGCGGCGTTGCTGGTCACGACCGTGCCTCCGGCGGCACGGATCGCGCGCTCCACCGAAGCGACACTCTGTCCCGCTCGGGCCAGCACGGAGAATTCCGTCGGCGCACCGGAAAGCTGTGGCTGCGCGGACGCCACCGGCGCCGCGACGATGGCGCCGAACAGCGGTACCGCCAAGGCGATGACGAGAGATCTCGATCTTTTCACTTCATGCCTCCTGAAGAAAACGATTCGTGCAAACTACGTCACTGACCGTCGGCCTTCAACGAAGTCCCTACTAAAGTCCGGGCACGACGGTTTTTTCCTCCGCGAAATGACAGGCCGACAAATGTCCACCGGTCCGGTTGATCAATTCGGGTTCCTGGTCGGCGCAAATGTCCTGCGCCTTCCAGCACCGGGTGCGGAACCGACAGCCCGACGGCGGATCCAGCGGGCTCGGCACGTCGCCTTCCAGGCGGATCACCTGCCGCTGCCCACGCAACGCCGGGTCGGCGACCGGCACCGCCGACAGCAGCGCCTGTGTGTAGGGATGCGAGGGATGCTCGTAGATCTCCTCTTCGGTGCCCATTTCCACGATCTTGCCGAGATACATCACCGCCACCCGCGTGGAAAGGTGACGGACAACGGACAGGTCGTGTGCGATGAACACATAGGAAAGGCCGAATTCCTTCTGCAGTTCACCGAGCAGGTTCATCACCTGTGCCTGGATGGAGACGTCCAGTGCGGAAACCGGTTCGTCACAGATGATGACCTTCGGCCGCAACGCCAGGGCCCGCGCGATCCCGATGCGCTGCCGCTGCCCGCCGGAGAACTGGTGCGGATAGCGGTTGATGTGCTCGGGGTTCAGCCCGACGACGTCGAGCAGGTCCCGCACCTTCGCCGCCCGTGAGCCCTTCGGCGCCACTTCGGTGTGGATCTCGAAGGGCTCACCGACGATGTCACCGACCGTCATCCTCGGGTTCAGTGAGGTGTAGGGATCCTGCAGCACGATCTGGATCTCGCGACGCATTTTCCTGAGTTCGGCGCCCCGCAACGCGAAGAGGTCACGGCCTTCGAAGGTCGCGACCCCGCCCGTCGGTTCCTCCAAGCGCATCAGCACCTGGGCCAATGTGGACTTCCCGCAGCCGGATTCCCCGACCACACCCAGGGTTTCGCCAGGCATGAGGTCGAACGAGACCCCGTCGACAGCCTTCACGTGACCTATCGTGCGTTTGAAGAGGATCCCCGCTCGTACCGGGAAGTACTTCACCAGGTTCTCGACCCGCAAAATGGGCTCAGACACGCTCACTCACCACCTCTTCGGCGAAGTGGCAGGCGCTGACCCTGCCGAATCCGAGACTGTGCAGCGTGGGCCGTTCGGACTCGCACCGGTCCACCGCCCGGGGGCAACGCGGATGGAACGGACAGCCCGGCGGGACGTGCAGCAGGCTCGGCGGCAGGCCCGTGATGGTCTTCAGCGTCTGACCTTTGAGGTCCAGCCGCGGCAGGGAGGCCATCAGCGCCTCGGTGTAAGGATGCCCCGGCGAGCGGAACAACTCGGCGACGTCGGCCTGCTCGACGATCCGGCCCGCGTACATCACCGCGATCCGGTCGGCGACCTCGGCGACCACCGCCAGGTCGTGGGTGATGAGGATCAGCCCCATCCGCCGTTCGGCCTGGATCTCCGCCAGCAGGTCCATGATCTGGGCCTGCACGGTGACGTCCAGCGCGGTCGTCGGCTCGTCCGCGATCAGCAGATCCGGATCGAGCGCGAGCGACATGGCGATCATCGCGCGCTGCCGCATCCCGCCGGAGAACTGGTGCGGGTACTCGCGGATCCGGCGCGCGGCGGCCGGGATGCGCACGATGTCGAGCAGTTCGATCGCCCGCTTCCGTGCGTCCTTTTTGGACATCCCGAGCCGGACGCGCAACTGCTCCTCGATCTGGAATCCGACGGTGAACACCGGGTTCAGCGCGGAAAGCGCGTCCTGGAAGATCATCGCGATCCCCGCGCCCCGCACCTCACGCCGCCGTTCTTCGGTGGCGGTGAGCAGATCCTCGCCGCGGTACCGGACGGCGCCACCGGTGACGACGGCGGGCGGACTGTCGAGGATTCCCATCACCGTCTGCGCGGTCACGCTCTTGCCCGAACCGGATTCGCCCAGCACGGCAAGGGTTTCCCCGGCGTGCACGGCGTAGTCGACGCCGTTGAGCACGGTCGCGACGCCGTCCGAGGTCCGGAACTCGACGTGGAGATCTTCCACTTCCAGCAGCAATTCGTTGTCCACGACCATTCACCGGGCCTTCGGGTCGAGTGCGTCGCGGATACCGTCACCGAGCATGACGAACGCGAGCACGGTGACGGTCACGAATCCGGCGGGGAACAACAACATATGCGGGATGACCCGGAAATAGTCCCGCGCGTCGCTGATCATCACGCCCCACGAGACGACCGGCGGCCGCACGCCGACACCGAGGTAGGCCAAGGTAGCCTCCGCCCCGATGAAGGCACCGAGCGCGATGGTCCCGTAGACCAGCACCGGCGCGACCGTGTTGGGCAGCAGATGCCGGAACACGATACGCGGCGTGCTCGCGCCGAGACCGCGTGCGGCCTTGACGTAGTCGAGTTGCTTGGCCACCAGCGTCGCCGAACGCATGATGCGCATCGCCACCGGCCAGCTCAGCGCCGCGATCGAGAACACCACCTGCACGATGATGGTGACCGCGCCGGGATTCGTGCCGGGTGCGTTGAACGTCGTGAGGATGACGATCGCGCCGAGCACGAACGGCAACGCCGCGAAGATGTCGCCGACCCGGGAGAACAGGCTGTCGACGAGACGGCCGTAATACCCGGCGACGATCCCGACCATCGAACCGATCAGGATCGTCAGCACCGTCGCGAAGACACCGACCAGCAACGACGCCCGCGCGCCGTGAATGGTCCGCGCGTAGACGTCGTAACCCTGGTTGTCGTAGCCGAACCAGGCGTCCGCGGACGGGCCTTCGTTGGCGTGCGTCAGATCGCTGAACCCGGCCGGACGCGAACTGAACAGGTCCGGCGCGATGGCGATCAGCACGATCAGCAGGATGATGACGGAAGAGATGATGAAGGACGGTTTGCGGCGCAGCATCCGCCAGGCGTCACCGCCGAGGCTGCGCGGCTTGTACGCCAGCGCGGAGTCGTCGGCGACACCTGCGGCGGCGACGTCCACAGAGGACACGCCACCGGCCACGTTGGGGTCAGTCATAACGGATCCTCGGGTCGAGAACGGCATAGAGCAGGTCGACGGTGAGACTCACCAGCAGGTAGACCATCACCAGCAGGACGACGACGCCAGTGACGGTGGCGCCCTCCCGGTTCTGGATACCGCGGAAGATGAGCCCGCCGATGCCGTTGATGTTGAACACGCCTTCGGTGACGATGGCCCCGCCCATGAGCGCGCCGATGTCGGTGCCGATGAAGGTCAGTACCGGGATCACCGAGTTGCGAAGCAGGTGAACACCGACGACGCGGCTGCGCGGCTGTCCTTTCGCGACGGCCGTGCGGACGTAGTCGGCGTGCCGGTTCTCGGCGATACTCGTCCGGGTCAGCCGGGCGATGTAGGCCATCGAGAGACTGCCCAGCGCTATCCCGGGCACGATGAGCTCGCCGACCGTCGCGTCCTCGGACACGCTCGCCTCGATGAGGCCCAGTTCCGAACCCAGGATGATCTGCAGCACGATCGCGGTGACGAACACCGGGATCGAGATCAGGAACGTGGTCGACATCAGCACGAGGTTGTCGAGGAAACCCTTGCCGCGCAGCCCGGTCAGGATGCCGGCGGCGAGTCCGATGATCGCCTCGATGGCCACCGCGATGAGCGCGAGCCGGACGGTGACCGGGTAAGCGTTCGAGATCAGCTCACCGACCGAGACGCCGTTGAAGGTCTCACCCCAGTCACCGGTGAACAGGTTGCCGAGGTATTTGAAGTATTGGACGAAGATCGAATCATCGAGGTTGAACTTCGCGGTCATCATCTCGACGTAGGCGGGCGGGCAGGCGACCTGACCGCATTTACCCGCGAACGGGTCACCGGGCACCGCCCACACGAGGGCGTAGATGAGGAACGTGGTGCCGAAGAAGACCGGAATCAGTTGAAGTAGGCGACGGAGGATGTACTGGGACATGGGCGTGCCGTCCTGGAGATCGCGTGGTGGGAGCTGTGGGACCGGCGGGGGGGGGGGTGGGGGGGGGGGGGGGGTGGCCACACCCCCCCGCACACCCCCCCCCCCATCCCCCCCGGGGGGTGCTGGGCGCGGCCCCCCACCTCGGCGCGGA
>NZ_JBVIRO010000007.1:314521-325596 GCF_055575975.1 Amycolatopsis sp. NPDC033938 | reverse complement strand
CAACATTTGGGGGCAAATAATACAACACCCCCACCAATCGCCGGTGGGGGGGTGGGGTGGTTTGGGGTGTTGGGGTATAAAACCAAAAACCCCCAAACACCACAACGCCGGCCGCACCCGCCCGAGATGCTCACCGGCCGAACCGAAAAGCCGCGCCGCCCCGTGCGCCCGCTTGAAAAAGCGGTGCGCCGGATGCTCCCAGGTGATCGCGATCCCGCCGTGCAGCTGGATCATCTCGCCCGCCACGGTCGCCAGCGCTTCCGAGCAGTGCACCTTCGCCACCGCGGCCAGCCTGCTCGACTCCGGCGCCGCGTAGGCCGCCGAGCGCGCCGTCTCCACCAGGACATGCAGGTCCGCCATCCGATGTTTCAGCGCCTGGAAACCGCCGATCGGCCTGCCGAACTGGTGCCGCTGCTTGCTGTACTCCACCGTCAGCTCGAACGCCCGCGCCGCCGCCCCGGCCTGCTCGGCGGCGAGCACCGCGCACGCGACGTCCCGCAGTGCGGTGAGATCGACCGGGCCGATCAGCCGGGCCGGGGAGTGGTCGAAGGTCACGCGGGCGAACCGCCGGGTCTCGTCCATCGCCGGGGTCCGCACGGCGCGGAAATCGGTGACCTCGTACAGCGAACCCCCGGCGACGACCAGCATGATCTCGGCCTCGTCGCCGTGGAGAACGTAGTGCGCCTCACCCTCCACTGTGGACCCGGTGACGCGGCAGGCCGGTACGGACCACCGGCCGTCGGCGTCGGTCCAGGCCACCGCGCCGACGACACCTTCCGCGAGGCGGGGAAGCAGCCGTTCGCAAGCCTCGGAGTCGCCCGTCGTCAGGACCGCGTGCACGGCGAGGACGGCCGAACCGAGGAACGGGACGTCGGCGAGAACGCGGCCCAGTTCTTCGGCGACCACTTGCAGTTCCGTCGTCCCGGCATCGAGGCCACCGAACCGTTCGGGAACGGCCAGCGCCGCGACGCCGATTTGTTCGCACAGGTCCGGCCAGGGATCCGCTTCCCGCTCCAATAGCTTCCGGACGCTGTCCCGCAGCGCCTCCTGTTCGGCGGTGAACGTCATGACAGCACCCGCTCCCGGTGCAACCGCGGCGTGCCCCAGGCGCCGACCAGCGCCCGGACCCTGGTCAGCCGCAGGCCGAGCGCGTGTTCCGCGGTGTAGCCGATCGCGCCGTGCACCTGCAGCCCGGTCCGGGCGGCGAGGTACGCCGCGTCGCCGCAGGCCACCTTGGCCGCGGAGACGTCGCGCGCGTCCAAGGTGACGGCGGCGCCGAAGAGCAGCGGTTCGGCCAGCGTGAGGGCGGTCGCCACATCGGCGAGCAGATGCTTGATCGCCTGATATCCGCCGATCTCCCGCCCGTACTGCTTGCGTTGCGCGGCATACGCGACGGACGTGTCGAGCAGCCACCGCCCCGCGCCGAGGAGGTGCGCGGCCGTGGCCAGGCAGCCCAGGGCGAAGGCGCGGTCCGCGTCGAGCGCCGTGCCGAGATCGTCGCCCAAGACTGGCGGGAACAAGCGTCGCGATCCGTCTACAGAGGACAGAAGATCGCCGGGAGTGAACGCGCGCAGCCTGCCGTTCTCGACCGCGAGACGTGCGTCGGCGACGTCGGAATCCAAGGCGTACGGCACATGCGGGGCGAACGACACCGACGCCAGCGTCTCGCCGGACGCGACCGAGCTCAGCAGCTCGTCGTCCACCAACGACGGCAGGACGGCCACGGTGTCGGTCCACGGGCCGGGAACGCAGTGGTACCCCAGCCGTTCGAAGGCGACGGCCAGATCGACCGGGGTGGCGCCGAGCCCGTCGTACTGTTCGGGGACCGCCAGCGCGGTCACGCCGAGTTCCGCCAGCCGTCGCCAGATCTTGAGGCCCGGCCCCGGATCGCCCGCCGCCCAAGACCGGTTGGCGGTGTCGGTGTCCAAACCGGACAGAAGATCGTGCAGGCTGCGGGAGAACTGCTCTTGCTCTCCGGAGAGCGCGAACCTCATCGGGCTCCCTTCGGCAGGCCGAGCAGCCGTTCGGCGACGATGGACCGCTGGATCTGGTCGGTCCCGCCGTAGATCGGGCCGGCCAGGGAGAACAGCCATCCGTCGCTCCACCGGCCGCGGAGTTCGGCTTCCGGGCCCAGGATGTCGAGCGCGGTTTCGTGCAGGGTGACGTCGAGATGCGACCAGAACAGCTTGTTGACACTCGATTCGGGCCCGAGTTCGGCGCCTTCCGAAAGCCGGGTGACCGTGCCGAGGGTGTACAGCTGGTAGGCCCGCGCGCCGATCCAAGCGTCGGCGACCCGGTCGGCGGTGTGCGCGGGACGACCGGCCTCGCGCCACAGCGAGACCAGGCGATCGGCCGCGGCGAGGAACCGGCCGGGACTGCGCAGGGACAGGCCGCGTTCGTTGTTCGCCGTCGTCATCGCGACCCGCCAGCCCTCACCCGGCGTGCCGATCACGTCTTCGTCGGGGACGAAGACGTCGTCGAAGAAGATCTCCGCGAATCCCGGTTCGCCGTCGAGCTGGGGGATCGGCCGGACGGTGACCCCGTCGGCGGCCAGATCCACCATCAGATAAGTGAGACCCTTGTGCCGCACCGAATCCGGCTCACTGCGGAAGAGACCGAAAGCCCGGTCGGCGAACGTCGCCCGCGAACTCCAGGTCTTCTGCCCGCTGACCCGCCAGCCGCCGTCGCAGCGCGTCGCGGTGCTCCGCAGCGCGGCGATGTCGCTGCCCGCCTCGGGTTCCGACCAGGCCTGCGCCCAGACCTGTTCCGAGCGAGCCATTTTCGGCAGGACGCGGCGCTGCTGCTCCTCCGTGCCATGGGAGAACAACGTGGGCGCGAGCATGAAGATGCCGTTCTGGTTGACCCGCAACGGCGCCCCCGCCGCGTAGTATTCCTCCTCGAACAGCACCCATTCCAGGAGGCTCGCGTCCCGGCCGCCGAATTCGCGCGGCCACGAGACGACCGACCACCGGGCGTCGGCCAGTTCGGCCTCCCAGTCCCGGTGCTGCGCGAAACCTTCGGCGGTGTCGAACGACTTCAGCGGCTCGGCGGGAACGTTCGCGGCGAGCCAGGAGCGTGCTTCGTCACGGAAGGCGAGTGTCTGCTCGTCCAGGTCGAGGTTCATCACGAACTCGCGTCCCGCATCGAGCGCGCGTCCTGCCCGCCCAGGGAGTCGCCGCCGGACACTTCGGCGTTGTGCGCGTGCGCGAAGTGATGCAGCCCGAACACGGAGTCCATTCCGGACCGGAGGCCCATCAGGTCTTCGGCCTGGTTGACGGCCTTCTTGGCGAGAGCGAGACCCATCCTCGGCATCACGGCGATCTTCTCCGCCAGCGCCATCGTCTCGGTTTCGAGGTCGGCTCGCGGGACGACACGGTTCAACATGCCCCATTCCTTGGCCTGCTGTGCGGTGAAGCGTTCGCCGGTGAACAACACCTCTTTGGCCGCACGCGGGCCGAGCACCCAGGGATGCGCGAAGTACTCCACGCCGGGGATCCCCATCCGCACCACGGGATCGGCGAAAAACGCGTCGTCGGAGGCGACGATCAGGTCGCAGACCCACGCCAGCATGAGCGCGCCCGCGATGCACGCGCCCTGCACGCTCGCGATGGTCGGTTTCGGGATCTCGCGCCACCGGCGGCACATGCCGAGGTAGACCTCCGACTCGCGCGCGAACCGCTGGTCGCCGCCCTCCGCGCCGACATGGTCCCACCACAGGACCGCCTTGCGCTCGAAGGAGACGTCCACGTCACGTTCCGGGGTCCCGATGTCGTGCCCGGCGGAGAAATGCTTACCGGCCCCGGCCAGCACGATCACCTTGACCTCGGGATCGTCCACGGCACGGGTGAACGCCGCGTCGAGCGCGTAGGTCATCGTCGAGTTCTGCGCGTTCCGGTACTCCGGCCGGTTCATCGTGACGACGGCCACCGGCCCGCGTCGCTCGTACTCGACGGTCATCCGTTCTCCTCCCGCAACACGCGTTTCAGTACTTTCCCCGAGAGATTCCGTGGGATTTCTGCCACGAAGTCGACAAAGCGAGGACGCTTGTAGTTGGCCAATTCGCCCTCGCAGTACGCCAACACGTCCTCTGTGGACAGTTCGGCGCCGGGCCGCGGCCGGACGAACGCCTTGCCGACCTCGCCGAGCCGCTCGTCGGGCACACCGATGACGGCCGCTTCCGCGACACCGTCCAGCCGGCTGAGCACCTGTTCGATCTCGGCCGGGTAGACGTTGAACCCGCCGCAGACGTACATGTCCTTGATCCGGTCGACGATCTTCAGGTAGCCGCGTTCGTTCAGCACCCCGACGTCACCGGTGTGCAGCCACCCTTCGGCGTCGACGGCTTTCGCGGTGGCCTCGGGATCGTCGAGATAGCCGAGCATCACGTTCGGCCCGCGCAGCAGGACTTCGTCGTTCTCGCCGAGTTTCACCTCGAATCCGGCCGTCGCCCGGCCGGAGAAGTTCGACACCAGTTCCGCGTCGTCCTCGGGGCGGGACATGGTCGCGACGACGGCTTCCGTCAGCCCGTAGGCGGTGAGCACGGCGTCGAACCCCAGCTCCGCCCGCATCCGCTCGACGAGCGGGACCGGCACCGGGGCGGCGCCGGTGACCGCGAGCCGCAGGCTGGACAGGTCGTGGTCCGCGCGTTCGGGCGCGTCCAGCAGCACCTGGTAGATCGTCGGCGCGCCGGGAAGCACGCTGACGCGCTCGGTTTCGATGAGGCGCAGGGTTTCCCGGACGTCGAAGGTGCGCTGTGGCAGGATGGCCGCGCCGCGCAGTACCGCGGCCAGGATGCCCGCCTTGTATCCGAAGCTGTGGAAGAACGGGTTGATCACGAGATAGCGGTCGGTCTCGGTCAGGCCACCGCAGCCGGCCCAGGCCTCGGCGACGCTCAGCGCCTGCCGGTGGCTGCTCATCGCGCCCTTGCTGCGGCCGGTGGTCCCCGAGGTGAACAGGATGTCGCTGACGTCGCCTGCTCGCGCCGGGCTGACGAAATCGCTGTCAAGATCGGCCAGCGCGTCCCATTCCGTGACGCCGTCGACCGGATCTTCGACGCCTTCGACAGGAATGCGCAGCACCGTCCCGGGGCGGGCCGTGCCGAGGTCCGCCAGTCTGTCCGTGCCGAGGAAGGTGCCGGTGATCGCCAGCGCGGAAACCCGTGCGCGGTCGAGGATGTCGATGGTCTCGCGGGCGGTGAACCGGGTGTTGACCGGGACGAGCGTCGCGCCGGCGTACAGCGCGCCGAGCCCGGCGACGACCCAGTGCCAGGTGTTGGGGGAGCAGAGCGCGACCCGTTCGTGGCCCTCGAAGAACCGTGCCGCCTGCCGTACCCGGCGCGCGAGTTCGCCATAGGTGAGCCGGACTTCGCCGTCGACGAGGGCTTCCCGCCCGGCGAAGCGCTCCGCGGCCGTGTCGAGCGCCGCCGGGATGGTCCCTGGGGACATCGAGCCTCCCTAGCAAGTGCTTGGTAGGGTAGCCTACGCAGCAGGCTCTGGTTTGGCTAGAGGAGGCGTGCGTGACCCAGGACGGCTTTCGCGACCGTGTGCGCACCTGGCTGGCGGAAAACCTGCCGCCGGACTTGCGTGGCTTGGGCGGTCCGGGGCGGGAGCACGAGGCCTTCGACGAACGCGTCGAATGGGAGCGGAGGCTCGCCAAGGCGGGCTGGACCTGCGTCGGCTGGCCGGTCGAGTACGGCGGGCAGGGTGCGACGCTCGAACAGCAGGTCGTCTTCCACGAGGAGTACGCGCGAGCGGGGGCGCCGGCGAGGGTGAGTCACCTGGCGCAGGAACTGCTGGGCCCCACGCTGATCGCGTTCGGCACGCCGGAGCAGCGAAGCCGGTTCCTGCCGCCGATCGTGGCCGTGGAGGAACTGTGGTGCCAGGGCTATTCCGAGCCCGGCGCCGGTTCCGACCTCGCGGCGGTATCGACCACCGCGACCCTCGAGGGCGACGAATGGGTGCTGCGCGGCCAGAAGGTGTGGACGTCGCTCGCGCAGGTCGCCGACTGGTGTTTCGTCCTCGCCCGCACCGAACCCGGCTCGAAGCGCCACAAAGGACTGTCCTATTTGCTCGTCCCGATGCGGCAGCCCGGCGTCGAGGTCCGCCCGATCAAACAGCTCACCGGAACATCGGAGTTCAACGAGGTCTTCTTCGACGGCGCCCGCACCGCCAAGGATCTCGTCGTCGGGGAACCGGGCGACGGCTGGCGGGTGGCGATGGGCACGCTCGCCTTCGAACGCGGTGTCGCGACGCTCGGGCAGCAGGTCGGCTTCCGCCGGGAGCTCGAAGAACTCACCAGGATCGCGCCGGACGACCCGGTCATCGCCGAGCGCATCGACCGCGCCTGGGTCGGCCTGGAGGTCATGCGGGCGCACGCGATCCGCACCCTCGGCGACTCGTCGCCGGGCGTGGCCGAGGTGTCCAAACTGGTCTGGGCGAACTGGCATCGGGACCTCGGTGAGCTGGCGATGCTCGTCCGCGGCGCGCGGGGGATGCTCGCCGAAGACGGCCTCGACGCCTGGCAGCGGCTTTTCCTCTTCACCCGCGCCGACACCATCTACGGCGGCTCCAACGAAATCCAGCGCAATGTCATCGCCGAGCGTGTACTCGGCCTGCCAAGGGAGGTGCGACCGTGATCCCGGTGCCGAAGTACCCCGAGGGGGCGAATCTCCTGCGGGACAAGGTGGTCGTGGTGACGGCGGCGGCCGGGACCGGGATCGGGTCCGCGGTGGCGAAACGCGCGCTGGAGGAAGGCGCCCGCGTCGTGATCAGCGACTGGCACGAACGGCGGCTCGCGGAGAAGGCCGCCGAACTCGGCGACGTCCACGCGATCGCTTGTGATGTCACGCGGGAAGAGCAGATCCAGGCGCTCTTCGACGGCGCCGCCGAGCGTTACGGCCGGATCGACGTGCTGATCAACAACGCCGGCCTCGGCGGTACCAAGTCCATAGTGGACATGACCGACGACGAGTGGGCCCGGGTCATCGACGTGACCCTCAACGGCACGTTCCGCGCGACGAGGGCCGCCGTGAACCGGTTCATCGCCCAAGGCGGTGGCGGCGTGATCGTCAACAACGCTTCGGTGATCGGCTGGCGCGCGCAGGCCGGACAGGCGCATTACGCGGCGGCGAAGGCGGGTGTCATGGCGCTCACCCGGTGCGCGGCCGTCGACGTCGCCGGACACGGCATCCGGGTCAACGCCGTCGCGCCGAGCCTGGCGATGCATCCGTTCCTCGCCAAGGTGACCAGCGAGGAACTGCTCACCGAACTCACCGCGCGCGAGGTCTCGGGGAGGGCGGCGGAACCCTGGGAAGTGGCGAATGTGATGGTGTTCCTCGCCAGTGAGTACTCGTCGTACCTCACCGGCGAGGTCGTGTCCGTGAGTTCCCAGCATGCGTGAGGTTTCGATGAAGTCCAGTCCAGGGTCCCGCCGCGCCGAACTGCTCGCCCTCGCGGCGAAGCTGTTCGCGGAGCGCGGTTATGTCTCCACCACCGTGCGGGACATCGCGGACGCGGCCGGAATCCTTTCGGGCAGCCTTTACCACCATTTCGACTCGAAGGAGTCGATGGCCGACGAGATCCTCACCGGTTTCCTCGACGAACTCTTCGGCGCCTACGCCGAGATCGTCGCGGAAGGCAAAGGCCCGAGGGAAACCCTCGAAGCCGTTGTCGTGGCGTCGTTCGAATCCATTCACCGGCGACCCGCCGAGGTGGCGATCTACCAGGCCGAAGCGAAGCACCTCATGCAGTTGCCGCGATTCGGCTACCTCGCCGACCGCAACACCGAATTCCGCAAGCTGTGGAACGGGATCCTCACCGACGGGATCGCGGCGGGCGTGTTCCGCGAGGACCTCGACGTCGAACTCACCTACCGGTTCATCCGCGACACCGTCTGGGTGGCGGTGCGCTGGTACAACCCCGGCGGCACGCTGAGCGCGGACGACGTCGCGCAGCAGTACCTCGGGATCCTGCTGGACGGCATCGCGACCAAGAGGAGGAAACGTGGGTGAAGCGTATGTACTGGACGCGGTCCGGACCCCCGTCGGCAAACGCGGGGGAGCGCTCAGCGGAGTCCATCCCGCCGATCTCGGCGCCCACGTCATCCAGGCCGTCGTCGAGCGAGCGGGGGTCGAGGCCGATCTGGTCGACGACGTCATCCTCGGCTGCTGTGACACGCTCGGGCCGCAGTCCGGGAACATCGCGCGGACGGCGTGGCTCGCGGCGGGTTTCGGCCATCACGTGCCGGGCGTGACGATCGACCGGCAATGCGGTTCGAGCCAGCAGGCCGTGCACTTCGCCGCGCAGGCGGTGCTGTCCGGCACGATGGACCTCGTCCTCGCTGGCGGCGTGCAGAACATGAGCGCGATCCCGATCAGCGCGGCGATGCTGGCCGGACGGGAGTACGGCTTCGACGATCCGTTCTCCGGTTCGAAGGGCTGGCAGGAGCGGTACGGCAGCGTCGAGGTCTCGCAGTTCCGCAGTGCCGACATGATCGCCGAACACTGGGATCTGACCCGCGAGGCGATGGAGGAGTACGCCTTCCGTAGTCATCAGCGGGCGATCGCGGCCATCGACGAAGGCCGGTTCGCCGCCGAGATCGCGCCGTTCGCCGGTGCCGGCCTGGACGAGGGGCCCAGGCGCGACACCAGTCTGGAGCGGATGGCCGGGCTGAAACCGCTGAGCGAGGGCTCGCGGATCACGGCGGCCGTGGCCAGCCAGATCTCGGACGGCGCCAGCGCGACGCTCCTCGCGTCGGAGAAGTTCGTCGCGGAGCACGGCCTCACGCCGCGTGCGCGGATCCACCATCTTTCGGTGCGGGCGGCCGATCCGGTGTGGATGCTGACCGGGCCGATCCCGGCGACCGCGCACGCGCTGCGGAAAACCGGGCTGAGCATCGACGACATCGACCTGTTCGAGGTCAACGAGGCGTTCGCGAGCGTGGTTCTGGCGTGGATCGAGGAGATGGGCGCCGATCCGGACCGCGTCAACGTCAACGGCGGCGGTATCGCGCTCGGTCATCCCATCGGGGCGACCGGGACGAAACTGTTCGCGACCCTGCTGCACGAACTCGAACGTCGGGGCGGGCGATACGGACTGCAGACGATGTGCGAAGGCGGCGGGACGGCGAACGTCACCATCATCGAGCGGCTTTGAGGCTCCACACGCTGAGTGCCAACGCGCTGAAGCCCGCGCCCAGCAGGCAAACACCGGTCCAGCCCGCGAAGGCGTAGACGGTCGTGGAGCCGATGGCGCCCAGGCCGCTGCCGACGGAGTAGAAGATCATGTAGCCGCCGATCAGCCTGCTGCCGGCGTCCGGCCGGAGCGGGTAGATCAGCGTCTGGCTCGTGACGTGCACGGCCTGGACGGCGAAATCGAGCAGGATGGCGCCCGCCGCCAGTGCCCAGAGCGATACGCGCGTGAAACCCAGCGGCACCCACGAGATCAGGAGCAGGCCCAGCGCGATCCCGGTCGTCCACTGCGCCCGACCGCGGTCCGCGAGCCGTCCGGCCGGTGCCGCCGCCAGCGCGCCCGCCGCGCCTGCCAGGCCGAAAGCGCCGATGACGGTATGCGAGTGGCCTGCTTCGCTGAGCGGTAGGACGACGGAACTCCACAGGGTGCCGAACGCGGCGAAAGTCAGCAGCGCGAGTGTCCCGCGCAACCGGAAGACCGGTTCCCGGACGAAGAGGGACACCGTGGAACGCAGCAGCCGCCCGTAAGCCAGCCGTGGGCCGGTGGGGGCCGAGGCCGGCAGCACGCGGTACAGCATGATCGCGATCAGCACTGTCACACCGGCGGAGGAGAGGTACACGGCGCGCCAGCCCGCGACGTCGGCCAGCGCGCCCGACACCGTGCGCGCGAGCAGGATCCCGAGGACGACGCCGGTCGTCACGAGCCCGACCACGCGTCCGCGTCCCGCGGGAACGGCCAGCGACGCGGCGAACGCGACGAGGATCTGCGTGACGACCGCGAGCACGCCGATCGCCGCCATCCCGGCGAACAGCACCGCACCGTTCGCGGCGGTCGCGGCGACCAGTTCGGCGACGGCCAGCAGCGTCAGCTGCCCGACGACGAGCCGGCGGCGGTCGAGCAGGTCCCCGAGCGGGACCAGGAGGAACAGGCCGAGGCCGTAGCCGAGCTGGGTGAGCGTGACGATGGCGCCCACCGTCGACGCGGCGATACCGAGGTCGGTGCCCATGGTGACCAGCAGTGGCTGGGCGAAGTAGATCGTGGCGACGGCCGTCCCGGCGGCCACGGCGAACAGCAGGACGACTCCGCGGCGCACAGACCCTCCATGGTGGTTTCAACTTGCTACCACTCGGACGGTAGAGCATTCCGGTTGTAAGATGCAACCATGGTGAAGCGGACGACGTTCGACGAAGCTTCGTGCCCGGTGGCGCGTTCGGTCGACACGATCGGCGACTGGTGGTCACTCCTGATCGTGCGCGACGCCTTCGACGGCGTCCGTCGCTTCGGTGAGTTCCAGCGCAGTTTGGGTGTCGCGAAGAACATCCTGTCCGCCAGGCTTCGCGCGCTCGTCGCGCACGGCGTGCTCGACGTGGTCCCGGCTTCGGACGGGAGCACCTACAGCGAATACGTCCTGACGGCGAAGGGACGCGACCTGTTCCCGGTGATCGTCGCGTTGCGGCAATGGGGAGAGGCGCATTTCTTCACCGAGGGCGAACCGCGGTCGGAGCTGGTGGACCGCGACGGCCGGCGTCCGCTGCGGGCGCTCGAGGTCCACGCCGCGGACGGCCGCGTCGTCGGCCCGGACGACACGGTGGTCCTGAAAGCGCCGTCGTGAGTTGAGGGGTAAGCCAAACGTGACGTGTCCTGAGGGCCTTCAGGACAGCACGCTTCGACGCTGGGGCAGCGGGAGCCGACCGTGCCATATTTGCCTTACCCCTCAATAAGTAGCGTTCTTGGCCAAGGGTGTTTGAGGTACCTACCGTGGGTGACCCTGGAAGGCGCCCTGGGAAGGGCCTCAGCAGCCTCACCAGCAGCACCAGTCACAACGGCTGCGCGTGAAGGCCCCCATCCCAAGGCTAATCCCATGGAAGGGGGCCATGAACCGCATAC
>NZ_JBVIRO010000007.1:0-314511 GCF_055575975.1 Amycolatopsis sp. NPDC033938 | reverse complement strand
ACCCGGCCGGCGTGTGATGGCCCCCTTCCCTCGGCTCAGCCGAGGGAAGGGGGCCTTCACGCGCTTCCCCCACGAGCCAGGCCCGCAGGCGGCAACAACCGGACACCCGGTGGGCGGAAAGTGTCCCGTGTGGACATAGCGCACGACTGGACCCGCGCCGCCCAGTCCGGAACCGCACCGCGAAGACCCGGCAGCGTCCAAGACCCCCGGTACCTTTCGGCTCCAGCTCCACGAAGACCGCCCGACCACGCCACCGACCTTAGGTTCCTGGCATTGACCTTGAGGGTAGGTAAGGGGACCTTCACGGCAGCGAGCCGGGGCCCTCCCAGGTGAGTCAAGCCTGGAAGGGCCCCGCCTGCTGCGGAGAGCCGGGAAAGCGAGGTCCGACGGTGCCCGAATCACCATCGGTCCCGGTTTCTCCCGGCGTCCCCAAAGGGGTGGCGGTGGGTGCGGAGGCCCAGCAACCCACCGCCACCTGGTGGGACCGCGGCCGCCGCGCGCGGCCCCGGTCCTCCTCGCGAACCCGGGTCACCCGGCGGGAACGCGAGCCCAGGGCATCTCCTCCTGCGCGGGAACGGCCGCGGTAGGCGTCTCGGACAGGAAGTCCCGCTCGAACGGGGCCAGGATGTCCTCCCCGATGGTCGCCGACGCGGCGAACGACGGTTCCGCGGGAGCGGGCGTGGGGAACACCGGCTCGGGCACCGGCAGCCGCCGGTCGAGTTCGGCGGTCCAGTGGATCATCGCCTTCGGCCGGTCCCAGCCCGCCGCGCCGATGAGCCTGCCGTCGCGGACGAAACCGGTGACCCCATCGGAAAGTTCGATCGTGTCCTTGCCGAGCGACGGCATCCCGACGGTCTGCAGCCGCGCGTCGTACAGCGACGACCAGGCGCGGGGGAGCGGGGTGTACGGCCGCGCGTTGCCCCGGCCCAGCATCAGGCTTTCCGCCGCCGCCCGCCCGGATTCGACGCCGTTCATCCAGTGCTCGACCCGGCGCGGGGTCTCGTCGATCCGCAGGTTCGGCCATTTCGCGATGTCACCGGCGACCACGACGTCTTCCGCCCCGACGGCGAACAACGTGGATTCGCACAGGACACCGTCGTCGATGGTCAGCCCCGAGCCACGCATCCAATCGACGGCGGGCACGCTGCCGATCGACAGCACCACGCAACTGGCGACCAGGAACTGGTTGTTGGTCAGATGCAGCCCGACCGTCTCCTTGGTGCTGATCCAGTTCCGTACCTCGGTGTTCATCGCCAGCTTGGCGCGGTGGTGCTGGTGTTCCTTCGTCAACGCCTCCGCGATCCGCTCCCCGAAGCGGTGCAACGGCGCCTTCGCGTGGCCGATGAGGGTGACGTCGCGGCCCATGTACCGCATCGACGCGGCGAACTCGTTCCCGATCAGGCCACTGCCGATCACCACGACGGATTTGTTGCTGTTCCCCAAGGCCCGCCGGACGGCGAGGGAATCCTCCACGGTGCGCAGGACCCGGACCCGGGGGTCATGGCGCGGCGAGCCGGGGAGATGCCGGGGGTAGACACCGGTCGCGACGATCAGGCCGTCGTACCAAAGGGATTCCCCGCCGGGCAGATGCACCGTGCGTTCCTTGGTGTCGAGCCAGGTCGCGCGGGTGCCGAGTCGCCAGTGGACGTCCAGGTCGAGGTAGGGCTCCAGACCCGCCGCCACCGGTTTCACCCCGCCGGTGATGAGTTCCTTCGACACCATCGGCCGGTGATACGGCTTCCGCGGCTCGTCGCCGACCAGCACGACCTCGCCGTCGAAACCGAGTTCCCGCAGGCGTTCCGCGGAGCGGAAGCCGGCGACGCCCGCTCCGACGATGACGATCCGATCTCCGTCACTCATCGTCGTACGCCCCTTCTCCCTTGACTCTGATGGCTTGTTTGGGGCAGAGCCGGGCGGCGGAAATGGCCTGATCCAGACCATCCCGGTCGACCATCCGGCGGATGCGGAGCTTGCCGTCCGGTCCGATCTTGAACGTGGCGGGCGCTTCCATCTCACAGAAGCCGAAGATCTCGCACCGCTCGTTGTCGACGCTGACGCGAGTACCGCGCCGTACGCTTCCGAAGATCATTTTTTCGTTTCTCCAAGTCTTTTCGCGGTCGCTAGACCAGTTCCTCGACCAGACCCAGTCGTTCGAGGTACCGGGTGGGCGTGAACCGCAGCGCGGTCAGCACTACCGCGGGGACCAGCAGCGTGATCCCGCCGAACCACAGCAGGCCGAGATGTCCGTTGGCGATGGCGCCGAAGAACGCGTGCAGTGCCGTGATCGCGACCGCCGGATAGGCCAGCCGGTGGATCCACAGAAAACGCCGGTAGGAACTGAACCGGCTGATCCCGCCGGTCAGCGCGACGGCGATCATGACCTCGAGGCCGACGACGCCGAGTTCGTGCCGCGCCAGCGTGCCGGGCAGGAGCGGGATGGAGATCTGCGCCAAGGTGAAACCGTCGGGCAGGAACAGGAACGACATCGCGTGCACTACACCGAACGACAGGGCGAGGATGCCGAGCACCATATGCGAGCTGCGCAGGGCCTTCCGGCCGGTCAGCGACTTGATCCAGCCGGTCGCGGTGAACACGCCCCAGCACAGGGTGAGACACATGAAGCCGTACGAGATCCGGGCGGAGGTCTGCGCCATGCCCTTGATGCCGGGGTCGGTGTCCGTTTTCTGGGTCAGGACGATCACCACCTCGGACCACTGGTCAAACATTGATCTCTCCTGGGGCACTGGGAACCAGTTCTGGTTCGGCTGCGACCGCGCGTTTGCGGGTCCGGGTGTTCTTGCTGCGCAGGGACCGGATGGCGAAGAAGAGCCCGCCGCCGAGCGCCACCGCGAGCACCAGGCCGAGGGCGAACTCGCCGAAACCGACGTCCATGGCGGAGTTGGGGTTGTTCGCCTGTGGCACGGGGGCTTCCGGCAGCAGTGACAGGTCGACGCCGCCGGTGCTCTCCAGCAGGGTCATATGCCGCAGCACCGCCTGGTTGGCCGTGGTGGCGTAGTCCCGCATGACGTCGTTGCGGGTACCCGCCCTGACCTGCGCGATGATGGGGAAAAGCACACCGTGCGCGTAGCGGAGCCGGGTGGCGAAGATCCGGTCGAACTCGCTGTCGTCGCGGGCGGCCTTCATCTCGCCGAGCCACGCCGACTGCTGATCCGAAGGCTCGCGCGGCAGGGCGATGCCGAAGCGGTCGGCGATCGCGTGCGTGGCGGTGTCGAGCCTGCCGTGATCGATCATCAAGGTCCGGCCGACCTCACGGGTCCGCTTGCTCTTTCCGCGTTCCTGCGCCCACATCCCGGCCGGCATTTCCCACAGCCCGGCCAGTTTGACGTTCACGATCAGGTTCTTGTCCGAGGCGGTGAGTTCTTGGGCGTGCGCGTCGTCGGCGGGGCCGAGCAGCGTCACCGAGGCGATCGTCAGCAACACCAGCAGCAGGCGGGAAAAACGGGAGAGGACCGGGCCGGGGATTTCCCCGGAGAGGTCAGATGCCGAGGTCATCGGCCTGCCAGGTGTCCGCGGTGAGCAGCACTTTCGTACCGTCCGGTTTGACCGGGAACCACGCGTCGTCGGCGCCCTGCCCGCCGGTGTCGCCGGGCATCGCGTCCTTCGCGTTGCGGTAGAGCGGCCATCCCGCGAGCGTGACCTGCTCGGTGCCGTCGTCCCTGGTCACGGTGCCGACCAGGGCGCGATCGATCCCGGTCACCACGAGATCCCCGCCTGCCTTGGCGGGAATCCAGGTCCGCGCGCAGGTGCCGGTGCAATTCGATTTGGGCGGGTTCACCGTGTCCTTGTCATAGCGGTAAAGCGTGAAGCCATTGGTGTCGGTGACCAACGGTCCGAGGTCGAACAGAATCGCCGCCGTGACACCGGGGGCCGGTTCGGCCGAGGGATCGGGCATTCCCGGGATTTCCGCCGCGCCGGCGGCGGGGGCCGCGCCCGGCGAGCCGTTCGGTCCCGCGGTACCGGTGGTGCAGGCCGCGATCGACGCGATCGCGGCGAAAGTGAGGGTCAGAGGTATGACCGAGCGTGACACGGGGTTCACGGAAATCCTCCTGTCGGGGCCAGAGGAGAAAGCCATCGCCGCGGGGCGATGGAGTGCGGGCGCGTTTAACTCCACTGTGGACAGTGAGGTTCCACGGTGGATTCGGCGGTGCGGGGGACAGCGCCGGGTCGGGGGTCTTCGGTAGGGGATACGGTCACGAGTCGAGAACGGTTCAAAAAACTTTCCCCCGTGCCAGAACCGGGGCTGATCGGTTTTGGTACTGGACTTATCGCCCTCGGGCACACAAAGATGTGCCGCGTGGGACGCCACTCTCGGATACTGCAGCCAATGGTCGATCATGAACCCGCGTCGAACGGGCATGACGACCTCATCAGGGCGTTGTACCAGGAGTTCGGTTCGAGCCTGATGGCGTTCGTGCTGAAGCTGACCGGTCACGATCGTCAGTGGGCCGAGGACGTGGTCCAGGAGACGCTCATCAAGGCGTGGCGCAACGCCGGCAAACTCGACCGGCAGCCGGAAATGCTGCGCGCGTGGCTGTTCACCGTGGCCAGGCGCATCGTCATCGACGGCTGGCGGAGCCGCAGCGCCCGCCCTCAAGAGGTGGAGGAACTGGAGTCGGATTCGATCGGCGTACCGGACGAGTCGGAGAAGACGCTCGCGGCCATGATCGTTTACGAGGCCCTGCGCAATCTTTCCCCGGAACAACGAGAAGCCGTCCAGCAGACCTACCTGCGTGACCGCACCGTGAACGAGGTCGCGGCGACGCTGGGGGTTCCGCCGGGTACGGTGAAATCGCGGATCCACCATGCCGTGCGCGCGTTGCGCAGGGCGCTGCAGGAGCGGGGGTGAGCGAGGTGTCCGGAGCGCCGCATACGGATATCGCCGCCTACGTGCTGGGCGTCCTCGGCGAAGAGGATCACGCCAGGTTCGAGGCGCATCTGCTGGAGTGCCCCGAGTGCCAGGTCGAACTGGTGGAGATGTACCACCTGCCCGACATCCTGGACATGGTGAAGAAGAGCTGGCCGGACCCGCCGGTGAAAGGCCCGGGGCCGCGGGTGCTGCGGATGCTGCTCGCGGACGCCGCCAAGGCGGGCCGCCGTCGCAAGATCATCCGGCTCGCCACGGCCGCGGCCGTCCTCGTGCTGATCGTCGGAGGGCCGCTCACCGTACTTTCGCTCACCGACCGTGAACCGGTCATCACGCAGGCCGCGCCCACCGTCGTCACCGCAGTGTCGCCTTCGCCGCCGCCTCGGGAGACCGGTCCGGACGGTGGCGCCGCCCCCTTCGGCTGGTCCGAGGCTGGCAATGCGGTCGCCGCCGAGGTCACCGTCCAGGAGAAGGAGTGGGGCAGCGCGGTCGAGCTCGAACTGCGCGGCCTCACCGGGCCGATGACGTGCCAGCTTTTCGCCTACTCCCACGGCGGAGAGGCCTACGTCGTCAACAACTGGAGGGTGCCGTCCAAGGGATACGGCGTTCCCGGTTCCCCGGATCCGCTCGTCGTCACCGGTTCGACGGCGTTGCAGAAGGCCGACATCGAACGCTTCGAGGTCCACAAACAGGACGGCACCGTCCTGGCGATCGTGCGCCGGTAGTTTTATAACGGAAAGATAACGGCGGGGTCGCGTTTTGAACCGGCCCCCTTCTGGAACCGTATCTCTCAGTAGCCGGATCTGGACCGGCGGGCGGACAGCAGGTCCGTCGCGAATTCGGCAATCGGCGTATTCGACAAATGCGTGGCTCATGACTGGGTACCGGTGGTTTTTTCGGTGTGCCCGGAAACGAATGAGGTGAGCAAGTCAATGGCACGAAATCAAGGGCGCCATCGTATCGCCCGCAGGACCAAGATCGCGACCGCGTTGCTGGGCCTGTCGATCGCGGTCGGTGGACTGGTGGTGGCCACTACGACCGGCGACTCCGACAGCGCCTCCGCGGACGAGGTGGACAAGTCGCTCTTCGTGGACATCACCAAGGTGCGGCCCAACGTCGACAAGCCGGTGCCGGGGGCGAACGCGTCCACGGGCTCGTTCACCGTCGACTGCGGCAAGAACGAGAACGGGCACTTCAATCCCGACAACTTCATCGCGCAGCCGGGTATCCGCAACGGCGCTCAGCATCTGCACGACTACGTGGGAAACCTTTCCACGAACGCGGATTCGAACAACAACAGCCTGCTGGGCGCCGGCACCACCTGCGAAAACGGTGACGAATCGGCGTACTTCTGGCCGGTGGTGAGGATCGACACCGAAGAGGAGGGTGAAGAGCAGCAGGGCGCCGATCAGAACCGTGACGGTGACCGGAACCGGCAGCGGAACCAGGACAACGAGCGGAACCAGGACAACGACAAGCAGAACAACCAGAACCAGCAGAACGCCGGCCAGAACCAGGCCGAGCTGGAAGAGCCGAACGCGGACAACGAACTCGCCGGCAACGACGGGGAGATCCAGCGTCCCGCGACCGTCGACATCACCTTCAAGGGCAACGCCAAGAAGAAGGTGAAGGAGATGCCGAAGTTCCTCCGGATCCTTTACGGCGACGCGAAAGTCACCGCGAACGGCCCCGCGAACGCGCGGGAGAGCTGGACCTGCACCGGCTTCGAGGACAGGGTCATCAAGCAGTACCCGATCTGCCCCGAGGGCAGTGACGTCAAGCGGGTGCACACCTTCCCGAGCTGTCTCGACGGCAACAGCATCGACAGCGAGAACCACCGGGACCACATCAAGTACCCGAACGAGAACGGCGAATGCGCGAAGGGCCTGACCGCCGTTCCCGAGCTCACCATCTCGCTGACGTACAAGATTCCCCGGGCGATCCAGGTCGCCGGGCAGTACAAAGTGGACTCCTTCCCTGAGGAGGACCACAACCCGTTCTCCGACCACGACGATTTCGCGAACGTGATGTCGAATCAGATCATGGATCGCCTCGTCGATTGCGTCAACGAGGGTCGCAAGTGTCGCGAATGAATCGCTGACCAACCGTCCATAGTGTACCCATTGGTGTGATGAAGTCCTTGCGCGCCAACGTAAACAATAATGCACACACTTGCATAGTGATCGTTGTCACGTGAATTTGTTTCGCTGGAACAGGTGACAATCGGGGCTGATCGAGTTTATTGTTCAATTCAGAACAGCGCACGAAGTTCACAACTTCAGCAGAGATTTCCCGAAGTGATCGGGTCTCAGGCGTCCTCGGCTCACTCCGACAGCCGGGGCGGTTCAACGGAAGCGAGAACCGGCGAACAGGAGGAAAATACTCCGGCCCGGCGGGTCCCCCCTTACACCTCACCCACCCGCCGGGCCGGCCCTACTCGCGAACCGATCGACACAACTGAAGAACGCTCCGCAAGCGTTTACCCGCCCTGGCGGTGGGCTTTTCCTCCGGGAAGCCCACCGCCAGGGTTTTTTCGCTAGGTTGGCGGCATGGGTGAGCAGAAGGACCGCATGCTGCGCGGCGAGTTGTACCGGGACAACGACCCCGAACTGGTCGCGGACCGCAGGCGCGCGCAGGCGCTCGTCGACCGGTTCAACGGCACGGGTGCCGAGGAGACCGGTGAGCGGGACACCATCCTTCGCGAGCTGCTGGGCAAGCTCGGCGAGGGATCCTGGATCATGCCGCGGTTCCAGTGCGACTACGGCTATCTGATCGAGATCGGCGCCAACAGTTTCCTCAACTACGACGCCATCCTGCTCGACTGTGCCCCGATCAAGATCGGCTCCGACTGTTCGATCGGCCCGCGTTGTCAGCTGCTGACCGCGCTGCACCCCATGGAAGACCACGAACTGCGGCGGGCTCGCTGGGAATCGGCCGCCCCGATCACCATCGGGAACAACGTCTGGTTCGGCGGTGGTGTCATCGTGTGCGCCGGGGTCACCATCGGAGACGACACCGTGGTGGGCGCGGGCAGCGTCGTCACGCGGGATCTGCCGTCGAAGGTGTTCGCCGCGGGCAACCCGGCTCGGGTCATCCGCGGACTTTGAGCGGCTCGTTCACCGGATGGCGGGCGTGATACGCGTGCGCCTGATGTGCTCGAACACCATCGACGTGCGCACGTCGGCCACTTCGCCCCGTTCGGTCAGCTTGTCGATGACGAAGGCGTAGAGGCTTTCGTTGTCGGGGACGGCGACGTGCAGGATGAAGTCCTCGGTCCCGGTCGTCACGTAGAGCCCGACGATGTCGGGCAGGGTGTTGACCCAGTTCCGGAAGGCTTCGATGTTCCGCCGTGACGGCGGCCGCACCCGGACGGCGATGAGCGCCTGCACCCCGCGGCCGATCGACGGGAGATCCACGTCCAGCAGGGCGCCGCGGATCACGCCGCGCTCACGCAGGCCGCGCGTCCGGTCCAGTGCGGTGGTCGGCGAGACCCCCACCGCCGCGGCCACTTCGCGATTGGTCTTCCGTGCGTCCGACTGCAATTCCGCCAGGATCGCCTGATCAAGTTCGTCCAACCGTGCCATAGCGGGCCTCCTGCCGTATTAAGTACGAACACGGTGGACTCTAGTCGTATACCCACTTAGCTTGGCCCTGTTCGTCCGTTGATGTGAGCAGGAGATCAGCTGAATGTCCGAGTACGGTACGGCCATCGGGTTCGCTCCCGAGGAGATCGACCCCACCGCGTCCACCCGATCGGCCCGGTTGAAGTGGGTCGTCGTGGTCAACAGCGAGCTGCCGCCGGGGCGTGCGGTGAACGCGGCCGTCTGCACGGCCGTGGCCACCGCGACGACCGTGACGGGGCTGCTGGGAGAGGACGCGTTCGACGCGGACGGCGAGCGTTATTCGGGCCTGCCGTGGACCGGCTGCTCGGTGCTGGCGGCCGACGCCGCGCAACTGCGCGCCATCCGCGCGAAGGCCGCGGCCTCGCCGGGGTGTCACGTCTCCGACATGCCGGGGATCGCGCAGCAGATCCGCGTCTACGCCGATTTCCTCGCGACGATGAAGGAGATCCCGACCGAGGAGATGGACTTCTGCGCGATCGGGATCGTCGGACCGCGGAACCGGGTCGACAAGCTCGTCGGGAAGCTGCCCTTGCTGCCGTGACCAGGTGCCCTGCCTGCGGCTCCACCACTACGGCGAGACAAGGCAAGGGGAGCACGCCCGGCTCTTGACTGTCCACAATGGACGCTCTTCGGGACAACTGTGCCCGGTTTGGGCAAGTTGCGCGATTTCACGAGGGGGTCGTGAGTGTTAATGAGGGTTCTAACCCGAATCGCCACTCACGACCCCGCGACGAAACGTGCAAAGCAACATCAATCGGACACTCAACCCCCCGGTGATGTCCCTGTGGACATCGAGGCCCCGCCGGCGTCCAGAATCAGGCCTGGCCTACCTCGGCTCACCCTTGATCAACGGAGGATCAGGGACGTTGAGCGTCCCCGATCCTCCGTTGATCAAGCCCCATCCACCGGCGCACGCGGCCCCGCGACAGTGCAGGAATAGCCGACTGCCCGGCAAGATCTCGACTTTGCAGGGTCACTGCGCCTAGCGCAAGGAAGGGGTCCTTCATGTACACCCCAGCCGGCTGGGGGCCCAAATCACTCACGACTCGAGCAGGTCGCGCAGCGCTTCGGTGAACTGGGCCGGGTTCCGCTGCGGCGCGAGATGGGCCCCGGGCATCTCGGTGAACGGAAGCCCCAGTTCCAGTGCGAGGATCTTCGCCGGCTGATAGTGGTAGTGCCCTCGGCTGCCGACGCCCGCCACCGGGAAGATCTCGGTCTCGACCCTGCGCAGTGCCCGCAGATCCGGGAGATAGTCGAGGATCTCGGACAGCTCGCGGCCGAACAGCCGCTTCCAGTCCTCCTCGTTCGGCAGCCGGATCGCGCGCAGTTCGGGCAGCGCGGCGCCGGCGATACCGTCGGTGAACCGTTTGAACGCCCCCATCAGGTCGCCGGCCTGCGCGAGCCGGACCTGCGCGTTGGCCTCGTCGAGCCAGCCGAGCGCGTCCGGCAGCAGCTGGACGGCGGGCGGTTCGTGGGCGACCAGCACGCTCACCGCTTCCGGGTGGCGGGCGACGAGGTCGAGGCCGATGAGCGCGCCCGCGCTGGTCCCGAACACCAGCGCGGGCCCGCCGCCGACCTGCTGGAGGACGGCGTACGCGTCGTTGGCCTGCTTCGGGACACTGACCGGCCCGGTGCTGGTGTCGGTGCTGCGGAAGTGACCGCGCCGGTCGTAGGTGACGACCGTGTAGTCCTCGGCGAGCAGCTTCGTCATCGCCCGGAAGGTGTCCGCCGAACCCAGCCCACCGGCGATCAGGAGCAGAAGCGGCCCTTCGCCGGTGCTGCGGACGTACAGCTCACCGTCCTCGACCGGACAACGACTCTCCGAGATCATGGCCGAAGTCAAGCACAGCGCGCTCGCCCCGTTACCCGGAGCCCAGCCGCCGCAGGATGTCCGTGGCGTCGGCCACGATCGTCTCGATCAGCTCACCGACGGCGGGTAGGTCGTCGAGCAGGCCGACGACCTGCCCGGATGCCAGCACCCCGGCGCTCCGGTCGCCCTCGACCAGCCCGGCGCGCAGGAGCATCGGCGTGTTGGCGGCCATCAGCACCTGCGACCAGGTCCGGTCGCCGCCGCGTTTCATCCGCAGCCCTTCGACAGCCAGCGAACGCCACGACAGCCCGCTCAGCCGCCGGAACTTCGCGGCGTTGCGGACGGCCCTGGCCAGCCCGCTCACCGGACCAGCGGATTCGAGTGCGTCGACCAGCTCCGTCCGGAGGACGCGATGCGGCATTCCGTCCACCTTGCGGGTGACGACGGTGCCGTTGAGATCACGGGCGAGGTATGCCTGCTTGATCTCCTCGGGGACGGTGCTTTCCTTCGTCAGGAGGAACCGGGTGCCCATGGCGACGCCGGCCGCCCCGTAGGCGAGCGCGGCGGCCAGTCCCCGGCCGTCGAAGAACCCGCCCGCCGCGACCACCGGGATGTCGACGGCGTCCAGCACCGAAGGCAGCAGCAGTGTCGTCGCGACGCCGCCGGTGTGCCCGCCGCCTTCGCCACCCTGCACGATGACCGCGTCCGCGCCCCAGCCCGCGACCTTCTCCGCGTGCCGCGCCGCGCCGACCGACGGGACGACGAGGACGCCGTTGTCCTTCAGTCGCGCGATCATGTCCTTCTTCGGCGCCAGCGCGAAGGAGGCGACGCGGACTTCCTCGGTGATGAGCAGCTCGACCCGGCGTGCCGCGTCTTCGGCGTCCGCGCGGAGATTGACGCCGAACGGCCGCGACGTGCGGCTCTTGACCTCCCTGATCGCCGCCGCCAGTTCGTCGTAGGTCATCGTCGCGGACGCGAGGATGCCCAGACCGCCCGCTTCCGCCGTCGCCGAGACGAGCCGCGGTCCGGCGACCCAGCCCATGCCGGTCTGCACGATCGGATGCCGGATCCCGGCCAGTTCGGTCAGCGCGGTCTTCACGACGGGACTTCCTTGTCCCGCACCGACTTCGGATCCAGGCTGTGCCGGATCAGCAGCAGCTCGGACTCGGTCGGCAGCCGGGATTCGGTGACGTCGTCGGTGATCAGCGGGAACGACGTCGCGTCGACGACCTCGTCCACCGAGACCCCCGGATGCACGGAAAGCAGCCGCGGCGCGTGGTCTTCGCCGCCGAAGTCCAGCACCCCGAGGTTGGTGACGACGCGGTGGACGTCGTGATGCCGCAGCCCGGCCGCGCGCGCCCTGGCGTAACCGACGCCGGACACGACGTCGACCTGGTCGACGAAGACGCGCTTGCCGTGGCGCGGAACCCAGTAGCTCGTGCGGTGGTTGGCGGTGTTGCC
The DNA here is from genome assembly GCF_055575975.1 of Amycolatopsis sp. NPDC033938. Taxonomy (NCBI): domain Bacteria; kingdom Bacillati; phylum Actinomycetota; class Actinomycetes; order Pseudonocardiales; family Pseudonocardiaceae; genus Amycolatopsis; species Amycolatopsis sp. NPDC033938. Next base: position 302,732 of record NZ_JBVIRO010000007.1, on the reverse strand, counting down.
CGGTCCGCCGCGTACGCCGAGAAGTTGCTTCTTCGGCCGGGAATGGTCGCCGATCGCCGAGATGTTCTGGTTGCCCTCGCGATCGATCTGGTTGGCGCCCATCACCACATGGCGCTTTCCGCGCGGTACCACGGTGTCGAGGACCTTGCGGAACGGTTGCCAGCCTTCGACGACGGCTTCGGACGTCATCAGGTACGCCTCGCCGTCGGACAGCAGGATGTCCGGTTCGAAGGTCAGCCTGGCGAGCCGGGCGCCCAATGACGGGATGAAACCCATGGGGCTCACCACGATCTCACCGTCACCGCGGAACAACTCGGCGCAGGCCACGACGGCGACCTCGGCGCGGGTGATGTCACTCATGCGGACTCCCCGAATTCGGCGACGGCCTTCTGATAGTGCGCTTCGTCTCCGGAAAGGAACCTGTCGACGAATACCGGCCAGGCGTCGGGATCCTTGGCCGCCTCGGCGTAGTGGCGCTGGAATCGTTCGTCCCGTCCGTAGTCCGGGACGGCGGTGGTGAAATGCGCGCCGTTCGGCGTCTCGGCGACGCCGGTGACGAGCATCCGGCTCAGCAGCAGGCTTTGTACCGGTCCCGCTTCGGTGAGCTCGGCCGTGTCCACGATCTTTTCCGTTGACACGTAACACTTGTCGGCGGCGAGTGCGAACAGTTCGTCGAAGTAGGGGTCCGGTCCGAGATACTGCGCGTTGCCCCGGGCGTCGGCGCGGTTGAGGTGGACGAAGGCCGCGTCGAGGTTGAGCGCGGGCACGGCGAGCAGTTCTTCGGCGTCGTCGTAAGGGGAGCGGATCGTGCGCAACGACGGGTTCAGGTCCATGACGGCGGAGCCGAGTCCCGCACGTGTCGGCAGGAAGGGAAGCCGTTGCGCCGCGGCGGAAAGGCCGGTCCCGAAGACGCCCTCGTCGTATTCGGTGACGGTGATCGTCCCGGATTCCCTGGCGCGGGAGAACCACGGGTCGTACGGGATCGAGTCGAGCGTGACGAACCCGAAGACCAGATGCCTGATCTTGCCCGCCGACGCCAGCAGCCCGACGTCCGGACCGCCGTAGGAGACCACGGTGAGATCCTTGACCGGCGAGCGCAGGATCGCGCGCACCAGTGCCATGGGCTTGCGCCGGGAACCCCAGCCGCCGATCCCGATCGTCATCCCGTCGGTGAGTTCCGCGGCGATCTCGTCCGGCGTCATCCGCTTGTCGGCCATCACTTCCCCCGCTCGTCCAAGAACTCCTGGCGCGCCCCGTCGGAGACGCCTGCCAGGTTGAGTTCGAAGGTGAATCCCTGCTCGAAGCGATAACTGCGGTGCACGGGCTGGACGTCGATGCCGTTGATGGCCTGTTTCGCCGCGCGGATCACGCGGGTGTCCTTCGCCGCGATCTGCCGCGCCACGCCGAGCGCGGTCTCGTCGAGTTCTTCCTTCGGTACCACCGCGTAGACCGAACCGTGGTGGTGCAACTGGCCCGCGGTGATCGTCGACGCCGTGTAGTACAAGGCCCGCATCAAGTGCTGGGGGACCAGCCGCGCGAGATGGGTCGCCGCGCCCAGCGCGCCGCGATCGACCTCGGGGAGCCCGAAGGTCGCGTCCTCGCTCGCGACCACGATGTCCGCGTTACCGACCAGGCCGACTCCGCCGCCGAGACAGAAGCCCTGTACCGCGGCGATCACCGGGACGGCGCAGTCGTAGACGGCGGAGAACGCCGCCGCGCAGCCCTCGTTCGCGCCGATCAGCGCGCCGTACCCCGGATCGCGCTGGATCTCCTTGATGTCGACACCGGCGTTGAACCCGCGGCCTTCCGCGCGCAGCACCACGACATGCGTCGCGGGATCGCGCCCCGCGTCGGTGACGGCGGAGGCGAGGGCGAACCACCCCTTCACGCTCAGCGCGTTCACCGGGGGCGCGTCGACCGTGACCACGGCGATGCCGGGCTCCGGTGAGTGGGTGGAGACGCTCATCGTGCACCCTTTCCCGCTACCAAACCTAGCACTTGCTTGGTACGTTAGCAGGGCGTCCGGCCCGGGTACAGCGACGTGAAGGAGGTCCGGCATGGGACTCGAACTCCGGCTCGACGGCGCCGTGGTGCTGGTGACCGGTGGGGTACGCGGCGTCGGCGCCGGGGTCACCAGGACTTTTCTGCGGGCCGGCGCCGAGGTCGTCACCTGCGCCCGCACCGAACCCGAGCGGCCGGTCCGCGCCGAGGACAGGGCGTCGACGTTCATCTCCTGTGACGTCCGCGATCCCAAGGAGGTCGACGCGCTCTTGGAGGAGATCCTCCGGCGTCACGGCAGGCTCGACGTCGTGGTCAACAACGCGGGTGGCGCGCCGTACGCCGAGGTGGCGGACGCGTCGCCGCGGTTCCACGAGAAGGTGATCGGGCTGAACCTGCTGGCACCGCTGACCGTCGCCCGCGCGGCGAACGCGATCATGCAGAGTCAGGAGCGCGGCGGCGTCATCGTGAACATCAGCAGTGTCAGCGGGACGAGACCGTCGCCGGGGACGGCCTCCTACGGTGCGGCGAAAGCGGGTTTGGACAATCTGACCGCGACACTGGCCGTGGAGTGGGCGCCGAAGGTGCGGGTCAACGCGCTCGACGTCGGCATGGTCCGGACAGAGCACACGCATCTGCATTACGGCGACGAGGCCGGGATCGCGGCGGTGGGCAAGACCGTCCCGTTAGGACGGTTGGCCGAACCGGACGAAATCGGGTCCTGTGCGGTGTTCTTGGCTTCCCCGTTGGCTTCCTATGTCAGCGGTGCCTGTTTGGCCGTGCACGGCGGGGGAGAGGTGCCCGCCTTCTTGGCCGCCTCCAATTCTCGAACCGAACGAAAGGAGCCGGTGTGAGCGGGATCGCCGACGGCCGGATCGTGGTGGTGACCGGAGCCGGTCGTGGCATCGGCCGGGCACACGCGCTCGCGTTCGCCGCCGAGGGCGCGCGGGTGGTGGTGAACGACCTCGGCGCCGGCATCGACGGCAGCGGCGGTTCGGCCGGCCCCGCGCAGGACGTCGTCGACGAGATCGAGGCGCTCGGCGGCAAGGCTGTCGCGAACACCGACGACGTCGCGTCCTGGGACGGGGCCGCCGCCCTGGTGCGGACCGCCGTCGAAACCTTCGGCGGGCTGGACGTCTTGGTCAACAACGCGGGCTTCCTGCGTGACCGGATGCTGGTGAACCTCGCCGAGGACGAATGGGACGCGGTCATCCGTGTCCATCTGAAAGGGCATTTCGCGCCGACACGGCACGCCGCCGAGTACTGGCGCGCGGAGGCGAAAGCAGGCCGGACGCGGGCGGCGCGGGTGATCAACACCAGCTCCGGCGCGGGCTTGCTCGGCAGCGTCGGGCAGGGCAACTACTCGGCCGCGAAGTCCGGGATCCTGGGCCTCACCCTGGTCGAAGCCACGGAATTCGCTCGCTACGGCGTCACCGTGAACGCGATCGCCCCGGCCGCCCGGACCAGGATGACCGAAACGGCGTTCGCCGAGGACATGGCGGCGCCGGAGGACGGATTCGACGCCATGGCACCGGAAAACGTGTCACCGCTGGTGGTCTGGCTCGGCAGCGAGGAGTCGTCCGGGGTGACCGGGCGGGTGTTCGAGGTCGACGGCGGACGCGTCTCGATCGCGCAGGGCTGGCGGCACGGTACGGTGCGGGACAAGGGATCCCGGTGGTCACCGGCCGAACTCGGGCCCGTCGTCGCGGAGCTGGTGGCGGAGGCTCCAGCCCCTGAAGCCGTTTATGGCGCTTAAGGCTTCGGTACAGGTGTCGTGAGCGGCGATGACGGTTCTGGCCAAGGGTGTTTTGGTACCTATGGCGGGACGGCCCGGACGGCCATCACGAGCCTCACCTGTCACAAACGGCTGCGCGTGAAGGCCCCCTTCCCTCGGCTCAGCCGAGGGAAGGGGGCCTTCACGCGCTTCCCCCACGAGCCAGGCCCGCAGGTGACGAGCAGGTACCTAAGAGACGGTTCTGTTGAGGGGTAAGGCAAAGGTGGCGTGTTCGGGCGGGAGGCGGTCTGGGCGCTGTGGCACCGCACTCGCGTGCTTGACGCCGTACCTCGCGTGCTCAGAGCCGATAAGTGCTGCGAAAGCTTCTTTCACCACACCGAGCACTCTTTCCCGCAACCGATGGTCGGTGCCTCAAACGTCTCGCGCGAGGTCCCGGATCCCGGGAAGCGGCTCGAAACCCGCCGACCTGTAGGCGGCGACGGCGGCGACGTTGGCGCTCGGCGTGTAGACGGCCGCGCTCGACGAGCCGAGTTCCCGGAGCGCGGCCGCCGCGGCGATCGTGATCGCCCGGCCGTAGCCGTGTCCGCGATGGCCCCGGTGCACCCCCATCGGCTCGATGATCCCGGGCTTACCCCGGCCCGCCGACCACACCGTCACCGCGGCCACCGCTTCGCCGCGGTCGTCGTACGCGACCAGGCACCGCGCGTCGGAGTACGGCAGTCCGGACGCCATCGCGTGCCAGCGTTCCGTGGAGAAAGTCGACTTGTCGAACGACTCCCGCAGGACGGCGGCGTGGACATGCCCCTGTTCGGATCCGATCACCTCGATCCGCAAGCCGGGGTCTTTCACCGGCTCCGTGAGATCGAGGCGGAGCGGCGTCCAGGGTTCGTCGAGGCGCCAGCCGTGCTCGGGCAAGAGATCTTGGAGCAGCGCGTCCTTCGGTGATTCGATGGCCACCTTCCCGGCAGGCAGGACTCCTCGTTCCGGGTCGATCACGTCTTCGGCCAGCCGTCGCGCCAGTTCCTCTTCCCGGCGGACGTCCGGCGCGGTCGTGAGCCGCAGGAGGTCGGCTCCGTCGAGCAGCCCGACGGCGAGAATCCGGCCGTCACGGCGCCAGATCCGGACCGCCGCGGCCGTAGCGTCCGCACCGAAGCGCCAGAACCAGCCCAGATCGCCGGGATGCAGCTGCCAAGCCACCCCTTCGGATTGCCAGTCCCGCATCGCGTCCACGGCCTCATGCAGTCCGTCGAGGTCCGGTCGCTCCAAGCTGATCGCCATACCGGCGATCACACACCACACGCGAAGGGCTCGCATCCGGTTTTCGGCGCGGCCAAGATGGGGGAGTGAAGTCACTTCAGCGCCGCCTCTGGGGGGCGGTCGAGCCGCTGCACGCCGTCGTCTACTTCGCCCCGGAAACGGCGGCCGCGGCCAAGGCCGCCGGTCTGCCGAGCTGGTGGATGGGCTATTTCGCCGGACGGGTCGCGCCGCTCGGGCCGCTTGCGGAACCACCCGCGACGGCGATGTTGTTCGGGTTCGCGCCGCGGATGGTCGCGCGATCCCTGCCCGACGCCTGGAAATACGCCGAGCCGTCGGTCGTGCTGCGGAGCCGGATGGACGCCGTCGAGACGGCCTTGAAGCGGATCCTGCCCGCCGACGCGGCCCTGGAAGAACTCGCCGACCTGCTCGAACAGGCCGTCACGGGCTGCGATTGCGCGGCCAGGCCACTCGCCGCCGCGTGGTCGTCGGTCGCGAGGCCCGCCACTCCGGCGGGAAGGGTCTGGCTCGCGGCGACGGTGCTGCGCGAGCATCGCGGGGACGGCCACGTGCTCTCCGCCGTCGCCGCCGGATTGCGCGGGCTCGACACGACATTGACCCACATCGGCAGCGGGGCGGTGACCCGCGAGGTCATCCAGATCAACCGCGGCTGGTCCGACGACGACTGGGACGAGAGCGTCACACGGCTGACCGGGCAAGGCCTCCTCGACGGCGAACTGAAGCTCACCGACGCGGGAATCGCGCTGCGCCAACGGATCGAGGACGAGACCGACCGCCTCGCCACCGGCCCGCTCGACGCTCTCGGCGAGGACGGCGCCGCCGAAGTCGTGCGGCTCGCCGTCCCGTTGAGCCGCCACGTCTTCGACGCCGGGGCCATCCCCTTGCCGAATCCGATGGGGGCACCGCGGCCCTGACCGCTCGAAAACTGTCGGACCCCGGTGGGACGCTGTGCGGCATGGCTACGTGGCGACAGTTCAGTGAAGAGGCACCCGAGCTGGCGGCGAAGATCCGGGAGCGGTTCACCGCGGCGAAGTCACACGTGCTGGCGACCATCCGGCGGGACGGTTCGCCTCGCGTCAGCGGTAGTGAGGTCGATTTCCGTGAACAGGACCTGCTGATCGGTTCGATGATCGGCGCGATGAAGGCGAAGGACCTGCGGCGTGACGGCAGGTTCGCGATCCACGCCGCCTCGGCGATCGACGAGGGCGGCGCGGACGCGAAGGTGTCGGGTGTCGCGGTCGAGATCACCGATCCGGCGGAGGTCGCCCGCCTGCAGGGCGACGACGGGGAGGCCCACGTCTTCCGGCTCGACCTCACCGAGGCGGTGCTGACCTGGGTCGAGGGCAACACCATCTTTTTCGACTTCTGGAAGGAGGGCCAGGGGAGCAAACGGCTCGCGAGGCCGGACAACGGTCCGGTGGTCGAGGTCGCGCTGGGCGAGGAACGCTAGATCCGTTCGATGATGGTGCCGGTGGAAAGCGCGCCGCCGGCACACATCGTCACCAGTGCGGTGCTCGCGTCCCGGCGTTCCAGTTCGTGCAGTGCCGTGGTCAGCAGCCGCGCGCCGGTACTGCCGACCGGATGCCCGAGGGCGATCGCGCCACCGTTCACGTTGACCTTGTCCTCGTCGGGCCGGTGCACCCGCTGCCACGACAACACAACTGAAGCGAAGGCCTCGTTGACCTCGAACAGGTCGAGGTCGCCGATCGCCATCCCCGCCTTGGCCAGTACCCGTTCGGTCGCCTGCACGGGACCGTCGAGGTGGTAGTACGGCTCCGCGCCGACCAGAGCCTGGGAGACGATTCGCGCCCGCGGCTTCAGGCCCAGTGCCTTGGCCCGGTCCGAGTCCATCAGGAGGAGCGCGGCCGCGCCGTCGGAGATCTGCGACGACGTCCCGGCCGTGTGCACGCCGCCTTCGAGGACGGGCTTGAGCTTGGCGAGGCCTTCGACGGTCGTCTCGCGCAGGCCCTGGTCGCGGTTCACCAGGCGGGTTTCGCCGGTCGGCGCGCCGTCCTCGCCGAGCACGGGTGCCTTCACCGCGACGACCTCGCGGTCGAAGTGCCCGGCCGCCCACGCGGCGGCGGCCTTGGCCTGCGAGGCCGTGCCGAAGCGGTCGACGTCGTGGCGGGTGATCCCACGCCGCTGCGCGATCCGCTCGGCCGCGCCGTACTGGTTCGGCATGTCGATCGACCACGCCTGTGGCCGTGGCGTGCCGATGCCCTCACCGCGGTTCGCGCCCAGCGGTACCCGGCTCATCGCTTCGACGCCGCACGAGACGCCGACGTCGATCGCCCCGGCCGCGATGAGGCCGGCGATCAGGTGCGTCGCCTGCTGCGCCGAGCCGCATTGGGCGTCGATGGTGGTCGCGCCCGTCGTCTCGGGGAGCCCGGCGTGCAGCCACGCCGTGCGCGTGACGTTGCCCGCCTGCTCGCCGGCCTGGGTCACCGCTCCGCCGATCGCCTGTTCGACCAGCGCCGGATCCAGTCCCGCGCGGTCGAGCAGGGCGCGCTGCGCCGCGCCCAGGATCTCGGCGGCGTGCAGCCCCGCCAGTTGGCCCCTGCGCTTGCCGACAGGGGTGCGGACCGCCTCGACGATCACCGGACTACCCACGTTCGCCTCCTGGAGAACACCGTTCACTACCGAAAAAGTAGAACACGTTCTTAATTTGAGCAAGTCATCCCAGGGTTGGCGGGTTTTTGATCACTGGTCGCGGTTCCTGCTCCTGGCAGGGCATCCATGATCGCGCTAGGCCAAGTTAACGGGTTTCACTAAAAACTCTTCACTTGGTAAACACCGTATGCTTCAATCGGCTCTAGAACGTGTTTCATTGGCGAACCGCGTAGGAGGTAGCCCGTGGCCGCTCCCCTGATCCCCGCCGGTTTCGATTTCACCGATCCGGATCTGTACGCCACCAGACTGCCTCTGGCGGAGTTCGCCGAACTCCGGCGCACGGCACCGGTCTGGTGGAACCCGCAGCCGCACAACACCGCGGGATTCCGCGATGACGGCTACTGGGTGGTCAGCAGGCTGGAAGACGTCAAGGCGGTGTCGAGGGACAGCGAGCTGTTCTCCTCCCGGGAGAAGACCGCGATCATCCGCTTCGACGAGAACATGACCGACGACAGTCTCGAAGCCAACCGGCTCGTCCTGCTCAACATGGACGCGCCGCAGCATACGAAGCTGCGCCGGATCGTCTCGAAGGGCTTCACACCGAGGTCGATCGCGAAACTCGAGGACACCCTGCGCGACCGCGCGGAGCGGATCGTCAGCGAGGCCAAGAAAAAGGGCTCCGGAGACTTCGTCACCGACGTCGCCTGCGAACTTCCGTTGCAGGCCATCGCGGAGCTGATCGGCATCCCGCAGGAAGACCGTCTCAAGGTCTTCGACTGGTCCAACCAGATGGTCGCCTACGACGATCCCGAGTACGAGGTCGAACCGCTCGCCGCGTCCGCGGAGATCGTCGGCTACGCCTGGAACATGGCCGAAGAACGCCGCAAATGCCCGATGGACGACATCGTCACGAAGCTGGTCCAGGCCGACGTCGACGGCGAATCGCTGGCCTCGGACGAATTCGGCTTCTTCGTCATCCTGCTCGCCGTCGCGGGCAACGAGACGACGCGCAACGCGATCACCCACGGGATGAAGGCGTTCCTCGACCACCCCGACCAGTGGGAGCTGTACAAGAAGGAGCGGCCGAAGACCGCGCCGGACGAGATCGTCCGCTGGGCCACCCCGGTGGTCGCCTTCCAGCGCACCGCGACCCGGGACACCGAACTCGGCGGGCAGCGGATCCGCAAGGGCGACCGGGTCGGGATGTTCTACAGCTCCGCGAATTTCGATCCGGACCACTTCGACGAGCCGGAGAAGTTCGACATCCTCCGCGAGGACAACCCGCACGTCGGTTTCGGCGGCACGGGCTCCCACTACTGCATCGGCGCGAACCTCGCCAGGCTGGAGATCGACCTGATCTTCAACGCCATCGCCGACGTCATGCCGAACATCAGCGAAGCCGCCCCGCCCGACAGGCTCCGGTCGAGCTGGCTCAACGGGATCAAGCACTACCAGGTGCACTACGGCTGAGTCACCGGAGACTTCGTAGGGCACCATGGAGGCCATGGGTCCCCACGTGCAGGTCGACGTCGAAATGTCCTTCCGGGTCACCAAACCGGGCCCGGCCGCGTTCGTGGTCGCGATCGCCGGCGGGGCGGCACAGGAAGAGTTCGCCTATCCCGCGCCGCCGCGCCAGGTGGCGTTCGAGCACGGGACGCGGGCGCAGGTCGTCGACCTGCCGCCCGGTGAGCACGTCGTGCGCTACCGGGCCGAGCGCGCCTTCGGCCCCGCCGAGGGCGAACCGGTCGGTATGGAAGACCTCATCCGGTACACCCGGCCCAGCCGGTACTGCCCGTCGGACCGGTTGGGTGGGCTCGCGTTGTCCCGCTTCGGCGGGCTTCCCGACGCGCGCACCCAGGTCGAGGCGATCGTCCGGCACGTGGGCGAGCACCTGTCCTATGTGGTCGGTTCCGGCTCGCCGACCGACGACGCCGTCGACACCTACCTCGCCGGGCAAGGGGTTTGCCGCGATTACGCGCACGTCTGCATCTCGTTGTGCCGGGTGATCGACATCCCGGCCAGGTTCGTCGCGGTCTACGCGCCCGGACTGTCCCCAATGGACTTCCACGCCGTGTTCGAGGCCGCGATCGACGGCCACTGGTACGTGTTCGACGCCACCGGTCTCGCGCCGAGGCAGGGTATGAGCCGCATCGCGACCGGACGCGACGCCGCCGACACCGCGTTCCTCTCCACCCTCGGCTGTGAGCTGGACTTTCTCGGTAACACCGTCCTGGCGACCGCGGGCCCGTCGCTGCCGGAGGACGACGGTTCGCAGCTGATCGCGCTCGCTTGATCGCGTGTTGCCCACGAGCTGTGACCTCGCTGGGGTAGACAGTCCGTGTGAGGGAGAAGCAAGCACCGACGAAATGGAAGCGGCTGCGTGCCCGCTACCGCTGGCTGGACCACGTGGCGCGGGCGGTGAACCGCTACATCGAGTACGGCGGTTACCACTACGTCGCGTCGATCACCTACTTCAGTCTCTTCTCGCTGGTGCCCATCCTCATGGTCGCGGTGTCGGTGGCGGGATTCGTGCTGGCCAGCCAGCCGCAGCTGATCGAGACGATGCTGAACGCGATCACCGGCACCCTGCCCGGCGGTCTCGGTGACAAGGCCGGGGAACTGCTCACCGGGTTCGTGGAACAGCGCACCAGTGTCGGTGTCATCGGTCTGATCGTCGGGCTGTACTCCGGCTGGAACTGGATGAACGCGCTGCGGGACGCGCTCACCGCGCTGTGGGGGCAGAACCGGTCGGATCTCCCGCTGTTGCGCACGATCGCCGCGGACCTCCTCGCGCTGCTCGGCCTCGCGACAGCGCTGCTGGTCTCCTTCGCGATCACCATTTCCGGCTCCGCGCTCGGCCGGTACCTGCTGGGCCTGGCCGGGGTGGACGACACCGCCTGGGGGCACAACGTGCTTTCGGCGATCTCGATCCCGCTGGCGTTGCTGGCCAACTGGCTCGTGTTCCTCTGGGTGCTCACGCGGCTGCCGAGGAAACCGGTCGGGGTCCGCAGCGCGATGCGCGGCGCGGTCGCGCTGGCGCTGGGCTTCGAACTGCTGAAGCTGGCCGGGGGGATCTATCTGCGGTTGATCGGCAACTCGCCGACCGGCGTCGCGTTCGGCTCGATCATCGGTCTCATCTTCTTCATCTCACTGGTGGCCCGGATGCTGGTGTTCGTCACGGCCTGGACCGCGACCGCACGCGACGCGCCGCCCGAGCCGGTCCGCCCGCCGCCGCCCGTGGTGGTCCGGCCCGTGGTCGCGCCGTCCGATCGGCACGGTCTCAAACCGGCGCTGGTGGGCGCGGTGACCGGGGTGGTCGCCACCCTCGCCGCGCAACGGCTTCGCCCGCGCCGCCGCTCCTAGCCCCGCGCAAGGCTCAGGACCCGGGCTTCGCCGACCCCACCACCCACATCGAGAAGAACTGCGACCCGCCGCCGTACGCGTGCCCGAGCGCGACGCGCGCGCCGTCGACCTGGTAGTCCCCGGCACGCCCCATCACCTGTTTGGCCGCTTCGGAGAACCGGAGCATCCCGGACGCGCCGATCGGGTTGGACGACAGCACGCCGCCCGACGGGTTGACCGGCAGCCGCCCGCCGAGCGCGGTCTCGCCCGCCTCGGTGAGCTTCCAGCCTTCGCCCTCGTCGGTGAACCCCAGGTTCTCCAGCCACATCGGCTCGAACCACGAGAACGGCACGTAGATCTCCGCCGTGTCCACTTCGGACAGTGGATCGGTGATCCCGGCGGCCTTCCACAACGCGGCGGCGGCGTCGCGGCCAGCCTGCGGGTTGACCTGGTCGCGGCCGGCGAAGGTCGTGGGTTCGGTGCGCATCGCGGTCGCGTGGATCCACGCCGCTCCACCGGGAACGGCGTCACCGGCGGCCTCGTCACCGAGCACCATCGCGCAGGCCCCGTCCGAGGACGGGCAGGTTTCGTCGTAGCGGATCGGATCCCACAGCATCTGGGACGCCTGCACCGACTCCACCGTGATGTCGGGCTGCCGCAGATGGGCGTAGGGGTTCAGGGCCCCATTGCGCCGGTCCTTGGCCGCCACGATCGCACCGATGTGGTCAGGCGCGCCGGATCGCCGGATGTACGAGCGCACATGCGGCGCGAAATAGCCGCCCGCCCCGGCGCCTACCGGCATCTGGAACGGCGGCAGGATCGACAGGCCCCACATCGCGTTCGACTCGGACTGCTTCTCGAAGGCCACCGTCAGCACGCGCTGGTGCACCCCGGCCTGCACCAGCGACGCCGCCACGAGCGCGGTCGACCCGCCGACAGAACCGGCGGTGTGCACGCGCAGCAAGGGTTTCCCGGTCGCGCCGAGCGCGTCGGCGAGGAACAGTTCGGGCATCATCACGCCCTCGAACAGGTCCGGAGCCTTGCCGAGGACGACGGCGTCGATGTCCTCCCAGCCGGTCTGCGCGTCGATCATCGCCCGGTCGATCGCCTCCCGGAGCAGGCCGGGCATGGACACGTCGGTGCGCTTGGCCCTGTGGTGGGTCTGGCCGGTTCCCAGTACGGCCGCGAGGTGCTTCACGAGAGGACCTCCAAGGTCGCGACCAGGTTCTGCTGCAGGACGGGGCCGCTGGTCGCGTGGGCGAGGGTTTTGCGCGCGCTGCCGTCGAGGATGCGGTTCGCCGCCTCGCCGATCCGCGCCAAGCCGGCCGAGAACATCGGGTTGCCGGTCAGCACACCGCCGGAGGGGTTGATCCGCACCCGTTCGTCCAGGCCCAGCGCGGCGCGCAGGATCAGTTCCTGATGGGTGAACGGCGCGTGCAGTTCGGCGATCTCGACACCGTCGAGGTCGAGTGCCCTTCCCGCGGCCACTGTGGACGGTGACCGGGTGAGATCCCGCACGCCGAGAGCGGGGGAGTCGACCCGGTGCTCGATCCCGGTGATCACCGCGGGGCTGTCGACGAGGTCCGCCGCCCGCTCCGCCGAGGCGAGCACGATGACGGCGGCACCGTCGGTGACCGGTGCGATGTCGTGGGCCCGCAAGGGATCCGCGAAGTACGGGGTGTCGAGCAGTTCGGAGACCTCGACCGGGCCGGAGAACTGCGCGGCGGGATTCGCGGCGGCGTCGGCACGGCTGCGCGCGGCCACCTCGGCGAGATCCTTTTCCGACCACAGTCCCGCTTCGAGGCCCAGCCTGGCCTGGATCCCGGCGACACTCACCGAGTCCGGCCACAGCGGCGCGACGACGTAGGGGTCCATCTGCAGCGCCAGCACCCGCCGCAGCTGCCCGGCCGAGGATTTGCCGAAGCCGTAGACGAGCGCCGTTTCGACCTCGCCCATCCGGATCTTCAGCCACGCCTCGTAAAGCGCCCAGGCGGCGTCCATTTCGACGTGTGACTCGTGGATCGGCGGAAAGGCGCCGATGGCGTCGACAGCGGCGATGAACGAGAACGCGCGGCCCGCGAGGTAGTCCGAGGAGCCGGAGCACCAGAATCCGATGTCCTCTTTGGACAGACCGGTGCGCTCGAAGACCTCGGCGAAGATCGGCACCAGCATTTCCACGCCATTGGTGGTGCCAGGGGTGTCACGGACGTTGGGGGCCTGCGCGAAGCCCACTACTGCTACATCTGGCACAGCGGTCCTCACAGATGGTGGGCGAAGGATTCGTAGGGCGCGTCCGGCTCGCCGGTCGGCTCGAAATGGCCGATGTTCTCCAGCGACGTCCACCATTCGTCACGCGGTTTCCAGGCCGCGCGCACGCGCATGCCCATCCGGACGTCGGCGGCGTCGCAGCCGAGGACCAGGTGCAGGAACGCGATGTCCGCGCCGTCGAGCAGGATGTACGCCGCGACATACGGCGGTTTGATCCGCTGGCCGAGGAACGGCACGTTCACGATGCAGAACGTGGTGACGATGCCGGTGTCGGGGAGTTCGACCTCGTCGGTGGTCGGGACGCCGTCGGTCGGGCACGCGCCGCGCGGCGGGATGTAGACCTTGTCGCACGACGGGCAGCGCTGGCCGATCAGTTTTCCTTCGGCGAGCCCGCGCAGGTACCGGCTTTCCTCCGGCGACGCGGAATGCCGGTAGCGCAGGTGGATCGGCGTGATCACCACGCTGACCGGCGCGCCGTCCTCGCGTTTCGCGATCGGGGGAGGCGCCTCGGTGGGATCGGTGTCGGGACCGTCGGCGGGGACGAAGTAGGCGATGTCCCGGATGTGGCCGACCGTCTCGTCCGCCCAGCGGATCCGCACGCGCTGTCCGGTGTGGACTCCTCCCGGGGAGCCCGCGTCGACCGCGTGCAGGATCGCGGTGTCGGCGCCGTCGAGCTTGATCAGGGCCCACGCGAACGGCCGCGACAGGGGCTGGCCGTCGAGCGGTTCGGTGATCCACGACCAGGACACGATCTCGCCCTCGCTGGCGACCGGCACGAACTCGGACAGCGCCTCGGCGGTCACGGGGTCGTATTCCAGTGGCGGCACATGGACGCGGCCGTCGCTGCCGCGGACGCCTTCGACCCGGCGCTCGCGCAGGGCGTTGACGAACCGGCCGAGTACCGGTCCGACCGAACGGGTGTAGTCGAAGCCCACGTTGAGCGGGGCCGACAGCGGGAGTTCTGGTGCACTCACAACTTGAGTGAAACACGTTCTCGATTTCACGGCAAGCTCGGTCATCTGGGCGTCATCGACGCTTGCTCTTGAGTGGAACGCGTTCTAGATTTGCGCGTATGCCGACAGCCACGGGGACACTTGGGGTCTGGAACATCGCCGCGCGGGAGCCGGAGCGGATCGCGCTCGTCGATCCGGACGGCCGCTCCATCGGCTACGGGGACCTCGCCGCGAAAGCGAACGCGTACGCCCGGGGCCTGCAGGCCCTCGGGCTCGAGGCCGGGGACGTGGTCGTCGTCCTGCAGCCCAACGGGGACGAACTCGTGGCGGCCTACTTCGCCGCCATCCAGTCCGGGTTGTACATCGTGGTGGTCAACTGGCATCTGGTCGGTCCGGAGGTCGCCTACATCCTCTCCGACAGTGGCGCCAAGGCGTTCCTCGCGCACGAACGGTTCGCCGACGTCGCGATCGCGGCCGCCGACGAGGCCGGGATCCCGGAGCGGGCGCGGTTCGCGGTGGGCGACGTCGCGGGCTTCCGGCGGATCGAGGAACTCGGTTCGGGTGAGGGAGACGGGCGTCCGGAGCGGCGCACGGCCGGCTCGCCGATGCTCTACACGTCGGGGACCACGGGGCGGCCCAAGGGGGTCCGGAGGCCGCTGAGCGGCGCCGATCCCGACGAAGTCCCCGGCGCTTCGACATGGTTCTTCGGCATCTTCGGACTGGCGCCGCACGACGGGCACGTGCATCTGTGCGGGTCGCCGCTCTATCACACGGCGGTGCTCAACTTCGTCGCCATCTCGCTGCAACTGGGGCATACCGCGGTGCTGATGGACCGCTGGGACGCCGAGGAGATGCTGCGGCTGATCGAGCGGCACCGGGTCACGCACAGCCATATGGTCCCGACGCAGTTCCGGCGGTTGCTCGCGCTGCCGGACGACGTCCGCGCGGCCTACGACCTGAGTTCGCTGCGCGTGATGATCCACGGCGCCGCGCCTTGCCCGCTGGAGGTCAAACGCCGGATGCTCGACTGGTGGGGGCCGGTCGTCACCGAGTACTACGCGGCCACCGAGGGCGGCGGCACGGCGATCTCGGGGGAGGAATGGCTCAAGAAACCGGGTTCGGTAGGGCTGCCGTGGCCGGGTTCGACGATCAAGATCCTCGACGACGAGGGCAAGGAGCTGCCCGCCGGTGAGACCGGCACCGTCTACATGAAGATGGGCGACTCGAAGTTCGAGTACCACAAGGACCGGGCGAAAACCGACAAGGCGCGGGTGGGGGACCTGTTCACCCTCGGCGACGTCGGGCATCTCGACGAGGACGGCTACCTCTTTCTGCACGACCGCAAGGCGGATCTGATCATTTCCGGCGGGGTCAACATCTATCCGGCGGAGATCGAGGGTGAACTGGTGATGCACCCCAAGATCGCCGACATCGCCGTGTTCGGCGTCCCGCACGAGGACTGGGGCGAGGCGATCAAGGCCGTCGTCCAGCCCGCCGACGGTGTCGAGCCCTCCGACGAGCTCACCGCCGAGATCCTCGAGTACGCGGCGTCCCGGCTGGCGAAGTTCAAGCTCCCGCGTTCGGTCGACTACCTGCCCGAACTCCCGCGTGACCCGAACGGGAAGCTCTACAAGCGCAAGCTCCGCGACCCCTACTGGGCCGGTCACGCCCTGCCCTGACCGCATTTATTGAGGGGGTAAGGCAAGCGCGGCGTGTCTCGGCGCGGGACCGGGCTGCCTGACGAAAGCCGGACCGCGCCCCCAGTGCCCCAGTGTCCATAAGGGACACTTTTCCGGAGATGGGTGACCGCACATAGCGTCGTCAATCGGACACTGGGTCCCGAAAGGTGTCGCTTGTGGACAGTCGCGCGACGCACGCCCCCTCGGCGGGGAGCTCCTCGCCTGCCGCCAGGTAGCGAAGGCGTCTTGAGGGGCTCGCATTTTGCTTACCCACTGTGTGGAGCTTGGGCGGGTTACCGGGGCGGTCCGGGTGGGGAACATTCCGGACGTTGAGTGTCCGGAATCTTCCCCGCTCGATCGCCGGTCCACCGGTCGTGCTCGACCACGAGCTTGATCAACGGAAGATCCGGGACGTTGAGTGTCCCGAATCTTCCGTTGATCAAGGGGGTAAGACCGGGCGACGATGCCCGCGGAACCACCCTCGTCCAGGTCAGGCCCAAGCCCGGTCCGTGAAGGCCTCCTTCACTACCTTCAGGGTAGGGAAGGAGGCCTTCACGGCAGCCAGCCGATGACGCCACTTTGCCTCACCCCTCGATGGTCCTCTAAATGCGATAGTTCACTCCACGAACTATCGCGTTCAGAGGACGAAACGCGTGGGGTCAGCGGCCCCGGAAGACGGGCTTGCGCTTCTCGGCGAAGGCGCGGGGGCCTTCCTTCGCGTCTTCGCTCGCGAAGACCTCGATGCCGTACTGTGCGTCGAGCTTGAAGGCCTCTTCCTCGTGCATGCCCTCGGTGTCGCGCAGGGTCTTGAGGATCGCGCGGACCGCGAGCGGTCCGTTCGCGGAGATCAGCCCCGCCAGCTCCATCGCCTTGTCCAGCGCCGTGCCGTCGGGGACGACGTACCCGATCAGGCCGATCTCCAGCGCCTCACTCGCCTTGATGTGCCGTCCGGTCAGTAGCAGGTCGGCGGCGACGGTGTACGGGATCTGGCGGGGGAGCCGGACGGCCGAACCGCCCATGGGGAACAGGCTCCACCGCGCCTCCGACACCCCGAACTTCGCGCTCTCGCCCGCGACGCGCAGGTCCGTGCCCTGCAGGATCTCCGTACCGCCCGCGATCGCCGGACCCTCCACGGCCGCGATCAACGGTTTCGTCAGCCGTCGCCCCTTGAGCAGGCCTTCGATCCGGCTCGGGTCGAACGTGCCCTTCTCGAACGAGTCGGACGGCGAGTTCTTCGACATCGACTTCAGGTCCGCGCCCGCGCAGAACGCGCCACCCGCGCCGGTGAGTACGCAGCACCGGATGTCGTCATCGGTGTCGACGCGGTTCCACGCCTCGACCATGATCCCGAGCATCTCGCCGCTGAGCGCGTTGCGGACCTCCGGCCGGTTCATCGTGACCACGAGGGTGTGGTCGATCTTTTCCACCAGCGCGTGCGGTTCGCCCACCGGAGCCTCCACTGAAATCGCCACCATTGCCCAGAACGATAACATGTTCTACTTTGAGGGAGTGGCACTCAACATCGCGGATCTACTCGAGCACGCCGTCGACGCCGTGCCGGAGCGCATCGCGGTCGTCTGCGGCGATCGGCGGGTCACCTTCGCCGAATTGGAAGAGCGCGCCAACCGGCTGGCGCACCATCTCGCCGCACACGGCGTGGGACCCGGATCCCACATCGGTGTCTATTCCCGGAACTCGATCGAGGCACTGGAATCGATGATCGCCGCGTACAAGCTGCGCGCGATCGCGATCAACGTCAACTACCGCTACGTCCACGGCGAACTGCGGTACCTGTTCGACAACGCCGACCTCGTGGCGCTGGTCCACGAGCGCGGTTACTCGGACAAGGTCGCCGCCGTCCTGCCGGAAACACCCAAACTGAAACACGTTGTCGTTGTCGACGACGGAAGTGACGGCGACTGTTCGTCCTACGGCGGCGTGGACTACGAAGCCGCGCTCGCCGAAGGCTCACCCGAGCGTGACTTCCCCGAGCGCAGCGCCGACGACATCTACATCCTCTACACCGGCGGAACCACCGGATATCCCAAGGGCGTCCTGTGGCGCCACGAGGACATCTGGCGCGCGCTCGGCGGCGGCATCAACTTCGTCACCGGCGAGTACGTCCCGGACGAATGGACGCTCGCCGAACAGGGCAAGTCGGGCAGCCTGGTCCGGTTGCCCGCCGCGCCGCTGATCCACGGCGCCGCGCAATGGGCCGCGTTCGGCGCGCTGTTCACCGGTAGCCCGGTCGTGTTCGTGCCGCGATTCGACGCGCACGAGATCTGGAAAGCCGTGCAGGACAACAAGGTTCAGGTGCTCACCATCGTCGGCGACGCGATGGCGCGGCCACTGATCGAGGCCTACCGCGAGGGCGAGTACGACGCGTCGTCGATCGTCGCGGTGTCGAGCCACGCCGCCCTGTTCTCCCAGTCGGTGAAGCAGGAGTTCCTGGCGATGCTCCCGAACGTGGTGATCACCGACGCGATCGGATCCTCCGAAAGCGGCTTCACCGGCATCGGCATGGTCAGCAAGGACTCCGATCATTCCGCCGGTCCCCGGGTCAGTTTCGGCAAGGACGCGATCCTGGTGGACGACGACGGCGGGCTCGTCGACCCGAAGCCCGGCGCGATCGGGTTGATCGCGCGCCGCGGGCACGTCCCGCTCGGCTACTACAAGGATCCCGTGAAGACCGAGAAGATCTTCATCGAGGTCGACGGCAAACGGTACGTCGTTCCGGGTGACTACGCGCGCTACGAGGAAGACGGCACGGTGACCCTGCTCGGCCGGGGATCGCAGTGCGTGAACACCGGTGGCGAGAAGGTCTACCCCGAAGAAGTCGAGGGTGCCCTGAAGTCGCATCCTGACGTGTTCGACGCGCTCGTCATCGGCATCCCCGACGACCGGCTCGGCCAGCGCGTGGCCGCGGTGATCCAGCAGAGGCCCGGCAAAGAGCTGGACGTCGCCGCGCTCGAGGCGCATGTCCGGACCGAGATCGCCGGGTACAAGGTGCCGCGCACCCTCTGGCTCGCCGAGGAGATCGGGCGGTCTCCCAGCGGGAAACCGGACTACCCCTGGGCGCAGCGCTACGCCAGCGAGCACGAGCCCGTCACCATCCAACCGGCGTAAGAAGGAATTTCATGCGGACGTCTCTCTGTGACCGGCTCGGGATCGACCTGCCGATCGTCGGGTTCACCCCGTCCGAACACGTCGCCGCGGCGATCAGCCGGGCGGGTGGGCTGGGCGTGCTGGGCTGCGTGCGGTTCAACGACGCCGCCGAACTCGACGCCGTCCTGTCCTGGATGGACGAGAACACCGGCGGGAAACCCTATGGCGTCGACATCGTGATGCCCGCCAAGATCCCGGCCGAGGGGACGTCGATCGATCTCGCGAAACACATCCCCCAGGGGCATCGCGACTTCGTGGAGCGGACTCTGCGTGACCTCGCCGTCCCGCCGCTGCCGGACGACACCGACGAACGCGCCGGCGTACTGGGCTGGCTGCATTCGGTCGCCCGGTCGCATGTCGAGGTCGCGCTCAAACACCCCATCCGGTTGATCGCCAACGCGTTGGGTTCACCGCCTGTCGACGTCATCGAGCAGTGCCACGCGAAAGGTGTGCCGGTCGCGGCTTTGGCGGGTAAGGCCGAACACGCCGTCCGGCATGTCGACAACGGCGTCGATCTCGTGGTGGCGCAAGGTTACGAGGCGGGCGGGCACACCGGCGAGATCGCGTCGATGGTCCTGCTGCCCGAGGTCGTCGACGCCGTCGGTGACCGGGTGCCGGTGCTCGCCGCGGGTGGGATCGGCTCGGGACGGCAGGTCGCGGCGGCGCTCGCGCTGGGCGCTTCCGGGGTGTGGATGGGCTCGTTCTGGCTGGCCACCGAGGAATACCTGCAGACCATGGGGGAATCCGAGGCCATGCAACGGGCCCTGGTCGCGGCGGGCTCGTCCGACACCGTCCGGACGCGGATCTACACCGGCAAACCGGCGCGGCTGCTCAAGACGCGGTGGACCGAGGCGTGGGCCGCGCCCGACGCGCCCGAACCGCTGCCGATGCCGCTGCAGAACCTGCTGGTTTCCCACGCGCACAACAGGATCCACCACGCGGCGGATCCGACCGTGGTCTCGATGCCGGTGGGGCAGATCGTCGGGCGGATGGACCGGGTGCGGCCGGTCGCCGACGTGGTCGCGGAACTCGTCTCGGGTTACGAGGAAGCACTGTCGCGTTTGGACAAGACCCGCTGAAGTCGCCCCCCTCGAACGCTATGAAAGGTCCTTTCCTTGCAAAATTTGCAAGGAAAGGACCTTTCATGGCATGCCGTGCGATGAAACTAGAGCCCGGCGGCCGCGTTCTTGATCGCGGTCGCGAAGGTGCTCACCTCGGTGTAGACGCCGGGAGCGTGCGCCCGCGCGCAGCCTTCGCCCCAGCTGACGATGCCGACCTGGATCCAGGCACCGGCGCTGTCGCGGCGGAACATCGGGCCGCCCGAGTCACCCTGGCAGGTGTCGACGCCGCCGGAGTCGAGGTTGCCCGCGCAGATCTCGGCGCTGTCGATCAGGTCGGCGTAGCTGCCGCCCTGCGCCTTGCAGGTCGCGTCGGAGACGAACGGGACCGTGGCCTTGAGCAGGTAGCGCTGCTGCGCCCCGCCCTCGGTCGCGGCACCCCAGCCGGCGACGGTGAAGGTGCCGTTGTTGTAGGCCGTCGTGCCGGCGATCGGCAGCGTCGGGATCCCGCTGACCGGGCTCGCGAGCTTGATCAGCGCCCAGTCACCACCGGTGGAGGTGGGGTAGGTCGGCGACCGGTACACGTAGGTCGACTTGACCTTCTTGGCCGAGGTGCTCTGCAGGTCGACGACACCGAGAGTCGCGGTGATGGTCGTGTTGGCGCCGGTCCGCGACACGCAGTGCGCGGCGGTCAGCACGATCTGCTGGGTGTAGAGCGCACCACCGCAGCCCATGGAAAGCCTTACCATCCAAGGGAATTCACCCTGGGCGGCTCGGGTTCCACCGACCACGTCGGTGGACGGCGGCTGCGCGGCCGCGGCGGGCGGGGCCGTGGCGAGGGCCGCCAGGGTTCCGGTCGCCGCGACGGCGATCAGGGTCTTTTTGAGCAGGCTGAACCGACGCTTGATGTCCAAGGGTTCATTCCTTCCGGCTGTCCACAGTGGAGGCAGGGAGACTGACTGCGGCCATCTGACTACAGCAGGTGGGCGGACACCGGGACAACCGACTTTCTTCGGATCTTTCGCCCGATGATGGTGATTAACGGACGTCGGACGCGAAGCGCCGACGAATGGCGTAGCCCAGAGCGCCTAACGCCAGTACTCCTGAACCGGTGAGCACCGAAACCGCCGGAAGACTGAACGCGAGCACCAGGCAGCCGAGCAGCCCCACGATGGCTATCACCCGGGAGCCCGGCCGCAGAGTCAGCGCGCTGGCGTTCGCGACGGCGTAGTACGCCAGCACCGCGAACGACGAGAAGCCGATCGCGCCGCGGAGGTCGACGGTGCTCGCGAGCAGGGCGACGACGACGCCGACGGTGAGTTCGGCCCGGTGCGGGACGCCGAAGCGGGGGTGGACCGCGGTCAGACAGCGGGGGAGATGCCCATCGCGCGCCATGGCCAGCGTGGTGCGCGACACGCCCAGCACGAGCGCGAGCAGCGAACCCACCGCGGCGAGCACCGCGCCCACCCGCACGGCGGGGGTCAGCCACGACCAGGACGACCTCTCGACCCCCTCCGCGATCGGGTCCGGGCTGCGGCCCAGCAGATCCGGCCCGAGCTGGTACAGCAGGACGAAGGCGAGCACGGCGTAGACGATCAGCGCCAACCCGAGCGCGATCGGCACCGCGCGGGGGATGGTGCGCGCCGGATCGCGGACCTCCTCACCCAGTGTCGCGATCCGCGCGTAGCCGGCGAAGGCGAAGAACAGCAGACCGGCGGCTTCGAGGACACCGCCGACGCCGGGGGTGACCGCCGGGCCCGGGGCCCCCGCCGCGAGGCCGCCGCCGAAGAGCATCGCCGCCACCGCCAGCGCGAGGATCGTCAGCGTGATGGACACGATCAGCCTGGTCGCGAACGCCGAGCGCTGGACACCGCGGTAGTTGAGCCCGGTCAGCGCCGCCACGACGCCGACCGCGAACAGGCCTCGCCACGGCTGGCCGAGTCCGGGGGCGGCGTAGGTGACGACGGTCAGCGCCATCGCCGCGCAACTGGCGGTCTTGCCGACCACGAACCCCCAGCCGGCCAGATGCCCCCAGAATTCGCCGAGCCGTTCGCGTCCGTAGACGTAGGTGCCGCCGGACGCCGGATAGAGCGCGGCCAGCCGTGCCGAGGACGTCGCGTTGCAGTAGGCGACCACGGCGGCGAGGGCCAGCCCGGCCGGGAGCCAGGCCCCCGCGGCTCGCGCGGCGGGGGCGAAGGCGACGAAGACCCCCGCCCCGATCATGGAGCCGAGGCCGATGAACACGGCGTCGCGGGTGCCGAGCCGCCGGGCGAGGGAGTTCTGTTCGTCCACGAGTGTGAGCGTGGCATGAACACTTCGTTCGGGTCAGTACAGCCCAGGTGAACTCGGCCTAAGATCTGGACAGTGAGAACACGTTCACCAAGAGTCCATCCTTCTGCCGACGGTCCGGTCCGGGACGGTATTCCCGAACACGGCCGCGTTCCACGCTATTACGCGGTCAAAGTCGAACTGCTCGACGTGATCTCCGAATTGGGGCAAGGTGCGGTACTTCCCACCGAAAGGGAACTGTCCGAACGTTTCGAGGTTTCTCGCGCGACGGTCCGCCAGGCCGTCGGCGAGCTCGTGCTCGAAGGCCGTCTCAGCAGGCGGCAGGGGAGCGGCACCTACGTCGCGGGCCCCAAGCTCGTGCAGCCGCTCGCTTTGGTGAGTTACACCGAAGGACTCAGGAGGCAGGGCATCGATCCCGGCCGGAATCTGATCTCTTTGGAGCGCCGGGAAGCCGGTCCGTCGCTGGCTTCGGAACTGGAAATCGATCCGGACGACGACGTGATCCACATCGAGCGGGTACTGCTGGCCGACGATGAGCGGGTCGGGCTGGAATCGACCTATCTCACCGCCGCGCGATTCCCGACGCTCATGGATGTGTTCGATCCCACACAGTCGCTCTACGCGTGTTTAAGGGAAAGGCTCGGCGTGGTCTTCGACGGCGCCGAGGAGCGAGTCGAGACCGTGCTCGCCACACCCCGGGAAGCGCTGTTGATCGGGACGAATCCGGCATTGCCGATGCTGTTGATGCACCGGACGTCGTGGGGAACCGACGGCATCCCGTTCGAACGCGTCCGGTCGCTGTTCCGCGGCGACCGGCTGTCCTTCGAGACCCGCCTCGGCCGCGTGGAGTAACCCCCTCGCGCGCTTGGTCCTCCAGCTGCGGTATTTGCACTTTCAACGACCGCGTTCCGAGGACGAAACGCGGCGTAATGTAACGTAAAGATAACAGGTCTGGTCCAAGTTTCGGTGGTACTTCACCTAGGGTTAGGGCCAAGGTCACGAGGCGTTGGTGCGCGCAGGCGAGCGTCTCCGGTGTGCGAATCCTCATCATCGGCGGCGGAGTGCTCGGCACTCAGCACGCCTGGCAGGCCGTCGAACGCGGCCACGACGTCGTCCAGATCGAACGCGAACCCGAGGCCCGTGGCGCGTCCGTGCGCAACTTCGGGCTGGTCTGGGTCGGCGGCCGCGCCACCGGGCCCGAACTGGAGACCGCCGCCAGGGCGCGAGTGCTGTGGGAGCGCATCGGCGAACGCGTGCCCGGGATCGGCTTCCGGCCGAACGGCTCGCTCACCGTCGTCCGTACGGAGGCCGAGCTCGCCGTCGCCCGCGCCGCCGCGGCGAGCACGGAGGAGCGCGGCTTCAAACTGCTCGACGCCGCCGAGACCCGCGCGCTGAACCCGGCACTGCGCGGCGACTTCCTCGGCGCGCTCTGGTGCGACCGCGACGCCGCCGTCGAACCGCGCGTCGCCCAGCCCGCGCTGCGCGCCGAACTGGCGAAATCCGGCCGCTACAGCTGGGTGCCCGGCCGCGAGATCCGCGACCTGACCACCCGCGGCGTCGTCGACGACACCGGTGAGACCCACGAAGGCGACGTCGTCGTCCTGTGCACCGGTGCCTGGACGGGCGGGCTGGTGAAGGAACTCGCCGGGCAGACCCCGATCCGCCGGGTACGGCTGCAGATGGCCCAGACCGAGCCGCTCGGGGAAACCCTCACCACCACCGTCGCCGACGCGGACAGCTTCCGCTATTACCCCGCGTACCGCGGCGAGGCGCTCGACGACCTCAACGCACACCAGCCGCAGGGAGCCGTCGCCGCGGCGAACGCGATGCAGTTGCTCATGGTCCAGCGCCTCGACGGCTCGCTGACCATCGGCGACACCCACTCCTACGACGAGCCGTTCTCCTTCGACACCACTGAAGACCCGTACGACCACCTGGCGGAGGTCGCCGGGGCGCTGCTCGGACGGCCGCTCCCGCGGATCGCCCGCCGCTGGGCCGGGGTCTACGCCCAGACCGTCGACACCGCCCGGATCGTCCACCGCGCCCGTGTCGCGGACAACGCCTGGCTCGTCACCGGCCCCGGTGGCCGGGGCATGACCTGTTCCCCCGCCATCGCCGAAGACACCGCCGAGGAGCTGTCGTGGTGAACACCGAACTCGTCGTCCTGGACATGGCGGGTACCACCGTCGCCGACGACGGCCTGGTGATCCGTGCCTTCACCGAGGCGATCGCCGCCGCCGGAGTGTCCGAAGAGGACACGCGCTACCCGGGAATGCTCGACTACGTCGTCGAAACCATGGGCCAGTCCAAGATCGTCGTCTTCCGTGCCCTGCTCGACGGGAACGAGGATCTCGCCCAGCGCGCGAACACCGAATTCCAGGCCGCCTACGGGAAGCTCGTCGCCGATGGCCATTGCGAGCCGATCCCCGGCGCCGAGGAGACGATCCAGGAACTGCGCGCCCGAGGCATGAAGGTCGCGCTCACCACCGGCTTCGCGCCCGCCACCCAGAACGCGATCCTGGACGCACTGGGCTGGCACGGCCTCGCCGACGCCGTGTTGGCGCCGGGAGAGGGCGTGCGTGGCCGTCCGTTCCCCGACCTGGTTCTCACCGCCGCGTTGCGGCTCGAAATCGGTGACGTCCGCCGGATCGCCGTCGCCGGTGACACCCCGTCGGACGTCCAGACCGGTTTGCGCTCCGGCGCCTCGCTCGTCGCCGGAGTGCTCACGGGATCGGCGAAGAAGCCGGAGCTCGAAGCCGCCGGAGCCACCCACGTCCTCGAATCCGTCCGCGACCTGCCTGCTGTTCTGTCCTAAAAGGAGTTTTGACGACATGAAGAAACTCGCGGCCGCCGCCCTCGCCGGGCTGCTCACGATCACCCTGGCCGCCTGTGGTGGCACCGCCGGTGGCGCGTCCGGCGACCAGACCGTCACGCTGTACACAGTGGACGGACTGGAAGACTGGTACGCCCAGCGCGTCGAGGAGTTCAAGGCGAAGACCGGGATCACCGTGCAGGCGGTGACCGCCGGATCGGGCGAGGTCGCCTCGCGGGTGGAGAAGGAGAAGGCCAACACCCAGGCCGACATCCTCGTCACGCTCCCGCCGTTCATCCAGCGCGCCGCCTCGCAGGGGCTGCTCGCGGCCACGGCGCCGTCCGGGATCGACCAGGTCCCCGCCGGGCAGAAAGACGGCCAGGGCCGGTACTTCGCGATCATGAACAACTACCTCAGCTTCATCCGCAACCCCCAGGCCTCACCCAAGACCTGGGACGACCTCCTATCCCCCGCGCTCAAGGGCAAGATCCAGTACTCGACACCCGGCGAGGCGGGCGACGGCACCGCCGTACTGCTGCAGCTCCAGCACGTCCTCGGTGAACAGGGCGCGCTCGAATACCTCACGAAACTCGAAGCCAACAACGTCGGCCCGTCGTCCTCCACCGGGAAGCTGCAGCCGAAGGTGGCCAAGGCCGAGATCCTGGTGGCCAACGGCGACGTCCAGATGAACCTCGCCTCGATCGAGAAGAGCGGCGGATTCGAGGTCTTCTTCCCGGCCGACGCCCACGGCAAGCGGTCCACGTTCGCTCTCCCGTACTACGCCGGTCTCGTGAACAACGCGCCGCACGCCGAGAACGCCAAGAAGTTCCTGGACTTCCTGCTCTCGCCCGAGGTGCAGGGCAAGGCCGTGGACGCTTTCGGCGCCCCGGCGCGGACCGACGTGACGCCGTCCGGCCCGCGGGCGGACA
Source organism: Amycolatopsis sp. NPDC033938 (assembly GCF_055575975.1). NCBI lineage: Bacteria > Bacillati > Actinomycetota > Actinomycetes > Pseudonocardiales > Pseudonocardiaceae > Amycolatopsis > Amycolatopsis sp. NPDC033938. The sequence continues at coordinate 276,619 of NZ_JBVIRO010000007.1, read as the reverse complement.
AGGTGAAGGCCGCGCTCGACGGCGTCGAGATCTGGCAGCCGGACTGGGACGCCGTACTCGCGAAGCTCGACGCCGACCTCGCGGCGTACAAGAAGGCCGTCGGCCGATGACCCCGGCGGTCGAGTTCCGCGGGGTGTCCGTCCGCTTCGGACAGACGACCGCCCTCTCACCACTGGACCTCACCGTGGCGAGAGGGGAGACGCTGGCCATGCTCGGGCCGTCCGGCTCCGGCAAGTCGACGGCCTTGAAGGCACTCGCGGGTTTCGTCGTGCCGAGCACCGGCCGGGTCCTGCTCGACGGCGAGGACGTCACCGACCTGCCGCCGCATCGGCGCGGACTCGGCGTGGTCGTCCAGAGCTACGCGCTGTTCCCGCACATGCGCGTCGAGGCGAACGTCGCCTTCGGGCTCAAGGCACGCAAGACTCCTCGTGCCGAGACCGAGAGCCGGGTCGCCGAAGCGCTGGAACTGGTCGGGATGGGCAAGTACGCCCGCCGCTACCCTCGTGAGCTTTCGGGCGGGCAGCAGCAACGCGTCGCGCTCGCGCGGGCCTTGGCCATCCGGCCGCGGGTGCTACTCCTCGACGAGCCACTGTCCGCTTTGGACGCCGCCCTGCGCGAGGACATGGTCGCGGAACTGCTCCGGCTGCGCGCCGAACTGCCCGACACCACGCTGATCTACGTCACCCACGACCAGGGTGAGGCGCTGGCGCTGGCCGACCGGATCGCGGTTATGCGCGATTCGAAGCTGGTCGAACTCGGCCCGAGCCGTGAGCTGTACCAGCGTCCGTCGACGGAGTTCACCGCCGGCTTCCTCGGCGCGTCCAACCTCCTCCCGGTGGAGCTGATCCACACCGACGGCACCCGGGTCCGGCTCGGTGGCCGGGAACTGGCGGCGGATCCGTCCGGTGCGATCAGGGCCGGGCAGCCGGTCGCGCTCGGTGTCCGGCCGCACCGGGTCGGGATCACCGCGGTGGACGCCCCCGGCGCGCTGCCCGCGATCCTGCGCGGCGTCCAGTGGCGCGGCACAGGCTTCCGTCTCGATCTCGAACTCACCCACGACGGCGGCGAGGTACGGGCCGAGGTGCCGGACGTCGAGGGACTGCCCGGGGTGGGGGAGCGGGTCGGAGTGTCCATTCCGGACGGTTGCCCGCTGGTGGGGATCGGATGACCGGCCTCGCACTGGCCGCCACGTCGGCACCGGCGCGGCGGCGGGAGAAACCGGCGGCCCGCGGCTGGCTCCTGCTGCCGCCGGTGCTCGTCCTGCTCGGGTTCTTCGGCTATCCGCTCGTGCTGGTCGTCCTGCAGTCGCTGGAATCGAAGACCGGCGAGTTCGGTTTCTCGGTCTGGCTGGACGTGCTGGGTTCGGCGGAATTCCGCGACGCCGCCTGGAAGACCGTCGCGCTCGCCCTCGGCGCCACCGCGGGCTGTGTGGTGCTCGGGACGTTCCTCGCACTGGTGATCGCGTTCGTCCCGTTCCCCGGCGCGCGGACCCTTTCGCGGCTGGTGGACACCGTCCTCGCGTTCCCCTCGTTCCTCATCGCGCTCGCGTTCACCTTCATCTACGGCAGCGCGGGAATCCTGGGCGCCGGCGGTTTCCTGTACTCGCCGTTCGGGATCCTGCTCGCGGAGATCACCTTCTACACGCCGTTCGTGATGCGGCCGGCGCTCGCCGCGTTCGGCCAGGTCTCTTCGGCGCAGATGGAGGTCGCGGCCAGCCTCGGCGCGAAACCCGGACGCGTGCTGCGTCAGGTGATCCTGCCGGAAGCGTGGGTGTCACTGGCTTCGGGCGCCTGCCTGACCATGCTGCTGGCGATGAACGAGTTCGGCATCGTGCTGTTCCTCGGCGCCAAGGACGTCACGACGTTGCCGATGCTGGTCTACGGCAAGGGGATCGTCACGTTCGACTTCCCGCAGGCGTGTGTCATCGCGGTGGTCAACGTCGTGTTCTCCCTTGCCTTGTACGGAACTTACCGGCGTCTGACGAAGGGAGGCCGTCGTGCTGCTGTGGACGAGGCGTAGCCGGATCCTGCTGTGGACGGTGTTCGCGGTGCTGTTCACCGCGATCGTGCTGGCGCCGCTGCTGATGATCGCGCTGGCGTCGGTCGCCGGGAACTGGACCGGTTTGCTGCCGGGCGCGCTCACCGGTTCGCATTTCGCGCAGGCGTTGTCCGGGGAGACGTTCGCGAGCCTTTCGGTGAGCATCCAGACCGGTGTCATCGCCTCACTGGTCTCGGTGCTGCTGGGGACGTGGGCCGCGCTCGCCGCGCAGTCCGCCGGACCTCGGGTCCGCAAAACCGTCGACACCCTGTTCCACCTGCCGATCGCGGTGCCGTCGGTGGTGCTGGGACTGGCTTTGCTGGTGGCGTTCAGCCGTCCGCCGCTGGCCTTCAATGGGACGCGCTGGATCGTGCTGCTCGGGCACGTGATGATCCTGCTGCCGTTCTCCTTCAGCACCGTCTCCGCCGCGATCGCGCGGATGGACCCGCTGCTGGCCCAGGCGGCGGCGAGTCTCGGGGCGGGGCCGGTGCGGGTGCTGCTCCAGGTCCGGCTGCCGGTGCTGCTGCCGTCGATCTCGGCGTCGGCGAGTCTCGCGCTGGCGATGTCGATGGGCGAACTGGGCGCGACGATGATGCTGTACCCACCGGACTGGCGCACCCTGCCCGCGAGCATTTTCGCCCTCACGGACCGGGGACAGGTGTTCCTCGCCTCGGCGAGCACGGTGCTGCTGCTGGCCGTCACCCTCGCCGGGGTCGTGCTCCTCGGGCTGGTTCGCGGACGCGCGGCTCAGCGGTAATGCAACCGCATCGGGCGTTCGTTCCGTCTTGAAGCCATGAAGAACGCAGCGAAGACGCTAGGCGCGGGGCTCGTGCTCGCCGCGACGGCGGCCTGCGGCGCGGGCGGCCCGGGAGCACCGGCGAACACGGAGGTCCCGCCAGTCGTCACCACACCCTCGGATCTGCCCACCTCGCTCCCGGCCAGCCCGCCGGTCGCGAAACCGCCGATGTCGCGGCCGACCGTCGGTCCGCCGCCCTCGGACAAGATGCTGCCGCCGTCGCAGGTCGACGCCAAGGTGCCCGCCCAGGTCAGCGCCGAGAACGGCGGCCTGAACGTGTACCTCGAACTGAGCGGTTGCGACGAGGCGAAGGCGAGCCTCGCCGAGGAGAACGCGCAGCGGGTCGCGGTCAAGGTGAAGATCGACCACGGCAAGCCGGGGCAGATGTGCCCGCAGGTCATCCGTTACGCCGTCCTGCCGGTGAAGCTCGCCGAACCGCTCGGTCCGCGGACCGTCGTCCTGGAAGTGGGTTGAGATCATGTGCAACCCCACGACGGCCCCGTTCCGTCCCAGTCACATGAGGTACTTAACGAATGTCATCGGCCTAGGCCTGATCGTCGTTGCGGTATCCGCCTGCGGGGCGCAGAACCAGGCGGTGGAACCCGGGAGCGGCCAGGGCAGCGGCAACCTGAGTACCGTGCCGCCCTCCTCGTCGCCGTCTCCCGCACCGGGGAGCCAACCCGGTGTACCGGGCGCACCACGCCAGGAGGTTCCGGAAGGCAGCACCAAGCTGCCGGACAAGCAACTCGACGCGTCGGCGCTGCCCGCGGACTACCCGCGTGAGGTCCACACCAGCAACGGCGGGACGATCCTGAACATCCGCGGCCAGGAAGGCGGCTGCGGGCACGCGACCGCGGAGGCGGCGCAGCAGGACGGGACCCGGGTCACCATCAACCTGACCGAACTCAAGGGCCAGACCGGCCAGATGTGCACGATGGACATCCGGTACCCGGTGATCTCGGTGACGCTCGCGGCGCCGCTGGGAGAGCGGACCGTGGTGTTGAAGCAGATGCGGTAACGCGCTCGCGCGCGCCATGAAAGGTCCTTTCCTTGCAAAATTTGCAAGGAAAGGACCTTTCCTCTCACCGGAAGCTGATCTGCAGCACCGGCTCCGAGGTCGCCTCGAAGAAGTCGTTGCCCTTGTCGTCGATGACGATGAACGCGGGGAAGTCCTCGACCTCGATCTTCCAGACCGCCTCCATCCCCAGCTCGGCGTACTCGAGGACGTCGACCTTCTTGATGCAGTCCTGCGCGAGCCGCGCGGCCGGGCCGCCGATCGAACCGAGGTAGAACCCGCCGTGTTCCTGGCACGCGGCGGTCACCTTCTTGGACCGGTTGCCCTTGGCCAGCATCACCAGGGAACCGCCTGCCGCCTGGAACTGCTCGACGTAGGAGTCCATGCGGCCCGCGGTGGTCGGCCCGAAGGAGCCCGACGCGTAGCCCTCCGGCGTCTTCGCCGGGCCCGCGTAGTAGACGGGGTGGTCGCGAAGGTACTGAGGCATCTCTTCGCCCGCGTCGAGCCGCTCGGCGATCTTCGCGTGCGCGATGTCGCGGGCGACGACGAGCGGGCCGGTCAGCGACAGGCGGGTCTTCACCGGCAGTTGCGAGAGCTGCGCGCGGATCTCGGCCATCGGGCGGTTGAGGTCGACGGTCACCACCTCGTCGGACAGGTCGTCCTCGGTGACGTCGGGCAGGAACCGCGCCGGGTCGCGTTCGAGCTGCTCCAGGAACACGCCGTCGGCGGTGATCTTCGCCTTGGCCTGGCGGTCGGCCGAGCACGAGACCGCGACACCGACCGGGCAGGACGCGCCGTGCCGCGGCAGGCGGATCACGCGGACGTCGTGGCAGAAGTACTTGCCGCCGAACTGCGCGCCGATGCCGAACTGGCGCGTCATCTCCAGCACCTGCTGTTCGAGGTCGACGTCGCGGAAACCGTGGCCCAGCTCGGACCCCTCGGTGGGCAGGTCGTCGAGGTAGCGGGCGGAGGCCAGCTTCGCGACCTTCAGGTTGAACTCCGCCGACGTGCCGCCGACGACGATCGCGAGGTGGTACGGCGGGCACGCGGCGGTGCCGAGGCTGCGCAGTTTCTCGTCGAGGAACTTCGCGAGCCGCTTCGGGTTCAGGACCGCTTTCGTTTCCTGATAGAGGAACGTCTTGTTCGCGCTGCCGCCGCCCTTGGCCATGAACAGGAATTCATAGCTCGGGTTGCCTTGGCCGTCTTTGTGATAGAGCTCGATCTGCGCGGGCAAGTTGGTACCGGTATTGCGCTCATCCCAGAAATTCACCGGCGCCATCTGCGAATAGCGCAGATTCAACTCCTGATAGGCGTCGAAAATGCCTCGCGACAGCGCGCGTTCGTCGTCGGCGCCGGTGAGCACGCCCTCGCCGCGCTTGCCGATCACGATGGCGGTGCCGGTGTCCTGGCACATCGGGAGGACGCCGCCGGCGGAGATCGCCGCGTTGCGCAGCAGATCCATCGCGACGAACCGGTCGTTGCCGCTGGCCTCGGGATCGTCGACGATCGCGCGCAGCTGCGCCAGGTGCGACGAGCGCAGCAGGTGCTGGATGTCGGTGATCGCGGTCTTGGCGAGCTTGGTCAGCGCCTCGGGCTCGACCTTGAGGAACTTCCGGCCCGCCGCCTCGACGACCTCGACACCTTCGGTGCCGAGCAGCCGGTATTCGGTGTGGGTGTCCTTCGCGAGCGGAAGGACTTCAGTGTGCTGGAACGTGGTGGGCGCCACTGCGCGGGCTCCTTTGCCGGCATCGGGAACCCGCCCACGGTACTAGGCGGGCCTCGCGTGACCGGCGTCACGTCCAGGTGAAGGCGGCGGAATGCAATTCGCACTCCGCAATTTGTCGCGGGGCCGCACAAATTAGTTCGGGAGGCCGGGCCCACCCCGACGGACCCGACCTCCCGGGGAAAGCGATCCGGGCGCGAACACCCGACCGCGAAGACTTATTACCTGCTCGACGGTCTCGTGACGCAGGTCATAAGTCAACGCTGCCGAACGGGTGTCGCTTTTCGAGCGCCTAAAGGCGCAGTGAAGATTACGAAGCGTAAGCGCGCAGGCGGTCGGCCCGCTCGCCCTGACGAAGCTTCGACATGACCTCTCGCTCGATCTGGCGAACGCGCTCACGGGAAAGCCCGAAGTGCTTGCCGATCTGGTCGAGGGTGCGCGGCTGGCCGTCGTCGAGACCGTAGCGCAGGCGGATCACCTGGGACTCCCTGTCGTCCAGCGTCGCGAGCACGCGGCGCAGGTCGTCCTGGAGCAGACCGGAGATGACGGCGCTCTCGGCGTCGGTCGCCTCGGAGTCCTCGATGAAGTCGCCGAGCGGGGCGTCCTCCTCGGTGCCGACCGGCATGTCGAGGCTCACCGGGTCACGCGAGTGGTCGAGCAGATCGGAGATCTTGTGTGCCGGGATGCCCGATTCCGCCGCCAGTTCCTCGTGCGTGGCGTCGCGTCCGAGCTGCTGGTGCAGGTCACGCTTGATGCGGGCCAGCTTGTTCACCTGTTCCACCAGGTGGACCGGCAGCCGGATGGTGCGTCCCTGGTCGGCCATCCCCCTGGTGATGGCCTGGCGGATCCACCAGGTGGCGTAGGTCGAGAACTTGAACCCCTTGGAGTAGTCGAACTTCTCCACCGCGCGGATCAGACCCAGGTTCCCCTCCTGGATCAGGTCGAGCAGCGGCATCCCCCGGCCGGTGTAGCGCTTCGCGAGCGAGACCACGAGGCGGAGGTTGGCCTCCAGCAGGTGGTTCTTCGCGACGTGGCCGTCACGCACGAGGGCCCTCATCTCGGAGCGCCGCTTCGGCGTGAGATTCTCGGCGGTGTCGAGAACGTGCTGGGCGAACACCCCGGCTTCGATGCGCTTCGCCAGCTCGACCTCGTCGGCGGCGGACAGCAGCGCCGTCTTGCCGATTCCGTTGAGGTACACGCGAACCAGGTCCGCGGCCGGGCTCTGGGCGTCGAGGTCGGCGTCGGTGAGCACCCCCGCTGTCACCGGCTCCTGGGTGGATTGCGCCGGGATACGGCGCTCGCGAATCCCGCGCGCTTCGCGTTCGAGAGTCTGGACTGACATTCTGCCTCCCCGGTCACGGGCTGAACGTGCTGCGGTGTGTCCGCCGGATCCGTCTCGGCGTAGCAAGCCCTGTGGAAACCCGCTACTCCTCGCCGTCCCAGCTTGGCTGGACACTTGGCTCAACGCCGGGAGGTCCGAAAACGTTCCCGGCCGCTATTGAGGAGACGGGCGGCTGACCTGGGGCGTTGCTCGACCAACCCTGAGCTTTTCCTGAGAATGCCCGCGCCGGGGAGAAACAAACGTGGTCTAGACCTCTAGCAGAACCGTGAAGGGACCGTCGTTCACGCTCCGGACCGCCATCATGGCACCGAACCTGCCCGTTTCGACGCGGGCGCCGCGTTCACGCAAAGCCTCGACCACGGCCTCCACGAGCGGCTCGGCGGTTTCGGGCCGGGCGGCCGCCGTCCACGACGGACGCCGGCCTTTGCGGGTATCGCCATAAAGAGTGAACTGGCTTACGACAAGTAGGGGAGCGCCGGTGGTGGCACAGGACTCCTCGTCGCGAAGTATGCGAGCTTCGTGCAGTTTGCGTGCCATCGTCGCCGCTTTCGTCACGTCGTCGTCGACGTGGATTCCCAGCAGCACCAGCAAACCCGGCTCGGAGATGGCGCCGGTCACCTCGTCGCCGACGGTCACGCTCGCCTCCGTGACCCTCGCCACCACCGCGCGCATCAGACGGCCGGGAGGAGCATGCCGTGCCGGACCAGTTCGCGGACGACGGGCAGTGCGGCGGCGGCCAGTTCCTCCGGTTCGAGGCCCTGCGCGGCCGCCAGGAGCACGATCAGGTCTTCCAGGGGGAGCGCGCCCTGACAGCCGGCGAGCAACCGGGTCGCCAGTTCGTCCACCTCATGCGACCACCCGGGACCGTCGGTGCGGTGCAGCCGCTGGACGGTGGTGGCCCAGCCCTCCTCGCCCGGCTCGGCGACGCTCTCCAGCAGAACGCTCTCCGGAACGCGGAACCGGACATCGAGGAGCGAATCCCCGTTGGCGCGCAGCCATTCCACCCGGTCCAGCCAGTTCGCCGCCTCGGCGCCCAGCGGATCGTCGTAGGCCTGGCGGAGGTCCTCGCACACGATCGTCGGCGTCTGGCCCGCGGCGCGGCGAAGGGTGACGAAGCCGAAGCCGATGCCCTGGACGTTGTTTTCGGCGAACCAATCGAGCCAGGCGCCGGATTTCGCGCGGCCTTCGGGGGAGCGGGGGTCGATACCCGCGTCGCGCAGCCACGTGCCGACGTAGAGGCCCGGATCCGCGATGTCCCGCTGGACGAACCACGCGTCGGTCTCGGCGGGAAGCCAGCGGGTCACCCGATCGCCCCAATCCTCGCCCTCGACGTGCAGCCAGGACGCGAGGAGCTGGCCGGTCCCGCCGTCGTTGAGGAACCCGGGCAGCTGCCGCACCACCAGCGCGCTGGCGTCGTCGCCGGCGAGGCCGGAGTCGCGGTAGGTGTAGTCGACCCTCGGCGGGCCGACCACGAACGGCGGATTGCAGACGATCTGGTCGAACCGGCGGCGCGCGACCGGCGCGAACCACTCGCCCCGCACGAGTTCGACGTCCAGTTCGTTGAGCCGGAAGGTGGCCGCGGCGAGCGCCAGCGCACGGGCCGAGACGTCGGTGGCGGTGACCTTCTCCGCGTGGCGGGTGGCGTGCAGCGCCTGCACGCCGTTGCCGGTCCCGAGGTCGAGCAGGCTGCCGACCTCGCGGCGGCTGGTGGCGCGAATGAGACTGAGCGAGGCGTGCCCGACCCCGAGCACGTGGTCCTCGGGCACGGTCCGGCCGAGAACGTCGGCGTCGAGGTCCGAAACGACCCACCAGGAGCCTTCATCGTCGCCGTGCGGGCGGACGTCGAGCCCGGCCCGGTAGCCGTCGGCCGCCGGAACGAGCAGCGTCGCGGCGACCGCGTCATCCAGCGCCAGTGGCGCGAAAGCGGCTTCGACGTCCTTCTCCGGCTCGGTCGAGCCCAGGAGGAACAGCCGGATCAGCGTGCCGAGTTCCCCGGCGTCGCGTGTCGCGCGGTAGGCGAGTTCGGGCTCGCCGCGGCCGAGGGCGGCGTGGGCGGAGCCGAGGGCCTCGACCACGCCGTCGGCGTCGTAACCCGTCCGGCGGAAGGCGTCCCGCAGCCTCGCGCAGACTTCGTCGGACAGTTCGGGGAGGGCCGCTCGTGTGCTCACGTTGGGTAATACTGCCAGGATGAGGTCGTGAGCCTAGAAAGTGTCCTGGCACCGCTGAAGGCGGCGCTGCCCGGACTGGAAGACCTGTACACCGACTTCCACCGGCATCCGGAGCTGTCGTTCGCCGAAACCCGCACCGCCGCCGAACTGGCCAAGCGGCTCGAGGCCGACGGCTACGAGGTGCACACCGGCATCGGGCGCACCGGGGTCCTCGGCGTATTGAGGAATGGCCCCGGTCCGAAGGTGATGCTGCGCGCCGACATCGACGCGCTGCCGGTCGAGGAGAAGACCGGCCTGCCTTACGCCAGCACCGCCCGCGGAGTCGACGCCGACGGCCGCGACGTCCCGGTGATGCACGCCTGCGGTCACGACATGCACGCCACCTGGCTCTCCGGCGCCGCCTCGCTGCTGGCGGCCGGACGTGAGCACTGGTCGGGCACGCTGATGGTCGTCTTCCAGCCGGGAGAGGAAGCCGGGGACGGCGCCGCCGGGATGGTCCGCGACGGGGTCTTCGGGCCCGCGGGCAAGCCCGATGTCGTACTCGGCCAGCACGTTGTCCCCGGTCCCGCGGGCTGGGTGCTGACCAGGCCGGGCGTGCTCATGGCGGCCACCGACGCGCTGCGCATCACCCTGCACGGCCGGGGCGGGCACGGTTCGCGCCCCGAGACGACGGTGGATCCCGCGGTGCTCGCCGCGTCCGTGGTGCTCAAGCTGCAGACCATCGTTTCGCGGGAGATCGCGGCGACCGAGTCGGCGGTGGTGACCGTCGGTTCGCTGCACGTCGGCACCGCGCACAACATCATCGCCGACCACGCCGTCCTCGAGGTCAACATCCGGTCGTTCGACCAGGCGGTGCGGGAGAAGGTGGTCGCGGCGGTCGAACGGATCGTGCACGGCGAGGCGGCCACCGCGGGCGCGCCGAAACCGCCCGAGATCGAGCGCATCGGCGCCTTCCCGGTCACCGAGAACGACGAGACGGCCACCGACGCACTCACCGCCGCGTTCCGCGACCACTTCGGCGAGGGGCGGGTGATGCCGGCACCGCTGGTCACCGGCAGTGAGGACTTCAGCGAGTTCGGCCGCGCCGCCGGGGTACCGTCGGTGTTCTGGCTGGTCGGCGGGATGGACGAGCAGCAGGTCATCTCCGCGATGACCGCGGGGCGCTTCGAACAGGACATCCCGTCGAACCACTCGCCACTGTTCGCGCCGATCCCGCATCCGACCCTTTCGGCGGGCGTCGAAGCACTCGTCGTCGCGGCCTGGCATCGGCTCACCCACCCGGGTGTCGGATGAGCCCGGCGAGTGGGAGCATGGAAGCCGGAGGTGGTGCTGTGAACGCGCCCGCCCACGGTCCCGAACCGAGGGAACCCGCTCCGGTGCTGATCACCGAAGCCGCCCCGTCCTACGAAGACCAACTGGCCAAACGGAAGCGGAAGTACATCATCATGATGTCGTTCCGCATCCCGTGCCTGATCCTCGCCGGGATCTTCTACCAGACCTGGTGGCTGGCACTGGCGTTGATCGCGATCTCGATCCCGCTGCCGTGGATCGCCGTCCTGGTGGCCAACGACCGGCCGCCGCGCAAGAGCGAGGCGGTGAACCGGTACCAGGCCGAACCGACCCGCATCGAGGGCGGCGGGCACCAGGTCATCGACGGCGGCTGACTCGTTTCGCGCGTGCCATGAAAGGTCCTTTCCTTGCAAAATTTGCAAGGAAAGGACCTTTCATGGCGTGTGACGGGGGTGGCTACGGCCGCGGATCGGCCTTCGCCGTGAGACGAGGGCGAGGTCGTTCCGCCTGTTCGCGAGCTACGGCCACCCGTGCCGTGCTGAAGGGGCCTTTCCTCTCATCGCATGCGGTGAAAGCGTCCTTCAGCCCCTGCCGCAACCCCAGACCGCGGTCCGTGAAGGCCTCCTTCCCTACTTTGAAGGTCAGGGGCCCGGCAAAGTCGGCATCGTGCAGGTCGGGCACGTCTTCGTCATGGCGCAGGTCGTCGATGAAGGAATTGGGACGTTGAGTGTCCCAATTCCTTCATGGACGCGGGGCACATTCGGTCGCCGGGACCCTGACTCTGAAGGTAGGGAAGGAGGCCTTCATTTGTGTACCTACGGCTGACGTCCGGGCGGCGCGAGGTGTCTCGAAGGGGCCCTTTGAGACGTTCAGCGTCTCCGCGAGAGGGTCGCGAGCGCCACACTTGAGACGCTGAACGTCCCAGGCGAGGCGCAGGAGACATCCGCCCTCCTCATCATTCACGACCCACGCACCATGCGGCCCCTGGAACCCTCGAACGAAGACGCAGGTGCCGAAGTGCGCCGGTCGAAACAGCGACGCCGCGCGTCAGGGTTGCGGACCGACCTTCGCCACCGCCTGGGCACCCAGCCGCGTACCGGCCCGAAGGACCTCCACCGTGGACTCGCCGCGCAGCCACGCCGCGAGCACTCCGGCGTCGAAGGCGTCCCCCGCGCCGGTGGAATCGACGCAGTCGGCGGGCTGCGAAGGCACCGAAGTGATGTTGCCGCCCGCGTCCACCCAGCTGGCGCCGTCGAGACCGGCGGTGACCACGACCTCGCCGACGTAGCCCAGCAGTTCCTTCGCCGCCGCCGGATCGCTCGACCCGGTCAGCGCGACCAGTTCGCTCGTGTTCGGCATCAGCAGGTCGACGCCGCGCACGTCTTCGAGGAACTGCGCCGGATCGGTGATCAGCGTCGCCGCCTGCGGGTCGACCGAAGTCGTCAGCCCGGCCTTCTTCGCCGCGGCCAGCGAGGCGAGCGCCGCGGGCCGTGAGGTCGGGTACAGCAGGACGTAACCCGAGAGGTGCAGGTGACTCGCGCCGCTCAGCGCCTCCTCGGTGATGTCCTCGGGGCTGAACCGCGCGTTCGCGCCGCGGTCGGCGAGCATGCTCCGTTCACCGGCGCCGTCGACGAGCACCACGACGCAGAACGTCGGTTCCTCGGGATCCACCGCGAAGGAGCAGCGGACACCCGCCGCCTCCAGTTCGCTCTTCACCATGCGGCCACCGGAATCGTCGCCGATCCGCGCGATCAGCGTGGTCTCCGCGCCCTCGGCACGCAGCCAGAGCGCGGTGTTCGCGCCCGCGCCGCCACTGGTGAAGTGGACCTTCGCGCGGATGTCGCCGCCGTGCGGGATGGGGCCCTCGTGGCGCGCGACCACGTCCAGGCCGACGTCGCCGACGACCACGATGCCGCTCATGCCGCGGTCCCGGCGAGCGCGACGGCCACCGCGGTGGCGAGTTCCGCGTTGGACAGCACCAGTGCCTCGTTCGCGTCGAGGCTCACGCCACCGCTCGCGGTGTGGAAGTGCTCCAGCAGCACCGGCGTCACGTCGCTGCCGTGCACTCCTCGCGAGCGCAGGAGCTCCAGCCCTTCGGCGAGCAGCCGGTCGTGCAGTTCTTTGTCCATTTCGGACGCTTCGGGGATCGGATTCGCCAGCAGTACCCCGGAATTCGCGTAGGCCCGATGCGCGGCGATGACGGAGGCGGCCTGCGCGGCGTCGTCGACCCGCCACGGCACTTCGAAGCCGGACGAGCGGAGGTAGAAGGCGGGGAACTCGCCGGTGCGGTAGCCCAGCACGGGTACCGAGTTCGTCTCCAGCACCTCGAGGGTCGCGGCGATGTCGAGTACCGACTTCACCCCGGAGCACACGACCGTGGTCGGCACCTTCGCGAGCACGCCGAGATCCGCCGAGACGTCCCAGCTCTGCGCCGCGCCCATGTGCACGCCGCCCAGCCCGCCGGTGGCGAACATGCCGATCCCGGCCGCGGCCGCCAGCGCCGCGGTGCTCGCGACCGTCGTCGCCCCGGACCGGCCGAGGCCGACGGCCGGGCCGAGGTCGCGCAGGGAGAGCTTGTCCAGGTCCGCGCCGGGCGCGCAGACGCGCTCCAGCTGCTCGCCGGTGAGGCCGATCAGCGGGACGCCGTCGAGGACGGCGATCGTCGCGGGCACGGCACCGCCGTCCCGCACGATCCGCTCCAGCCGCTTGGCGACGTCGAGGTTGCGGCCGGGCGGGAGACCGTGGGAGAGGATGGTGCTCTCCAGCGCGACGACGGGATCACCGTCGGCGAGGGCGGAGGCGACCTCTTCGTGAAGGGACAGTTGCGGAGTCACGAGCGAACATCATCGGTGATGTGGGTCCGCGTCACGCCAGTGGGTCAGTTCGGTGGCGAGATTCTCCCTGGCCTTGCTCTCCCAGCGTGCCCGCGCGATGTCACTGCGGTACAGCCGCGGCCGGGCCAGCAGATTCTCCAGCACGGCCGTGCGGCCGGCGCGCCAGTCCTCGTCGGAGTAGATCGAGTACTCCGCACGGACGCCGCTGGCGTACTCCTCGTAGACCTCGGGCGCGGCCCCGAGGATCGCGAGATCGGCGTCGAGCAGCGTCGTGGCGAGGAGGTCGTCGTCGGGAGCGGAGTGCTCCATCGTGGCGAGGATCAGGCCTTCGGCGCGCGCGATGTCGGCTTCGGGGACTCCGGCGTTGGCGAGCTCGGCCCGGGTCCAGGCCGCGCTGGCTCGTTCGTCGTCGCCGGGGCGGGCGTCGTAGACGACGTCGTGTGTCCAGGCCGCGATGGCGACGAGGGCTCGTTCGCGGGCGCTCAGCCCGAAGGCGACGGCGAGCGCGCCGCTGTCGTGGGCGACGGCGGTGGCGTGCCGGAGATCGTGATAGTGGCGGTGCGGCTCGGCGTAGCGGGTTTCGAGGTCGTTCCACGCGACGGCGGCGATCTGATGGTCGCCGCCGAGCCGGGTGACCGCGGTGGTCCAGGTCATCAGTCGAAGATCCCGCGTGCTTTGGCCACCTCGTGCAGCCAGCCTTCGAGCTGGGGCTCCCAGTTGACCCGGTCCAGCGCGGCGTGGTCGACCTTGAACAGGCCGAGGAACTCCTGCCCGCGCCCGCCGAACCCGCCGCTCTTGGACACCCGGACCCGTTTGGTCACCTCGAGCACGACCTGCGTCTGGACGGCCGAGGACAGGAAGGTCACCGCCACCGAGGTGAAGACCGGCGCGAAGCGCGGCGAAGGGGTGAAGCGGATCTCCTGGAAGAACGGCAGCTGCTGGGTCGCGCCGTCGACCCGGCCGCGTTCCAGCACGGCCTCGCGGAAGACGAAACCGATCCGGCTGAACGCGTCCAGGATCCGCTTCTGCGCGGGCAGCGGTTCGATGGCGGCGCCGTCGACGTCGACCGGGTCGGTGACGGAGTTCGCGATGTCGAGGCTGGTCTGCAGGCCGACGGCCATCCCGGTCAGCGGCTTGCCGAAGACGCTGGAGATCGGCGTCTCCCAGGGCAGGGCCACCTCGAACGGGATGCGGACCTGCTGCCCGGCCGCGACGCGCTCGCGGCCTGCCAGCTGCTGGGTGCCGAACTCGAGGTCCTCGACGCCGGGGTCGCGCTCGTCCGGGATCTGGACGCGGGCGAGCAGTTTCACCGCGAGACCGTTGATCTCTTGATCGACTTCCCCGCCGAGCAGCAGGACCTCGCCGCGCAACGGGCGGCCGGGGGAGACCGTGCGGTCGAGCAGCCGGGCGTCGATCTTCGCCCCGCCCGAACCGAACGTCGCGAGCACCTTCTGGAACATGAGCGAGATCCTGCCAGGTCCCCGGTGTGCGCAGGAGGATTTGGGGCATTATGGAGGGGTGAGCACACAGACCCTTCCGAAGCCGGATACCCGTCCCGAGGGCACCGACGGCACCGACGACGACGCGCCGAAGATGTTCCACTACGTGCGCAAGAACAAGATCGCCGAAAGCGCGGTCATGGGAACGCACGTGGTGGCGCTGTGCGGTGAGGTCTTCCCGGTGACGAAGTCGGCGAAGCCCGGTTCGCCGGTCTGCCCGGACTGCAAGAAGATCTACGACGGCCTCAAGCCGGGCGACTGACGGCTGACCGTCCGGTGTCCGAAACCGGACAAAATCTGAAAATCCTTCACATGGTGGCTGCCCGGCCCGGTTTTCGCTGGTAATTCAGTACTCGCCAGCGAAAACCCGCCGGGACGGAGCCTTCATGCGTAGAACCGGGATCGTGCTCGCCATCGCCGCGTTGGTCGCGGTGTTCTCACCAGCCGCCGCCCAGGCCGTGACAGGCTGGACAACGGTCGGCTCGGACAACGCCCGCCCGCTCGACGAGGGCCAGGGCCTCGCCACCATCGAGCGGCCCGCCGGCACCATCTTCCGCTACACCGGGATCGCGACCGTGCCGGTGAACCTGTCGTCGCAGGGCTGGAACCACGTCGGCGACCCGGGTTCGGCGCAAGGCTGGTACGTCGAGCCGTACCAGCGCGACGACCGGGGAGCGAAGCTCTTCCGCGTCGAGTCACCCACCGGGACCTGGGCGAACTACACGCACACACTGGAATCGTGGGAGGCGAACAACAACTCGTTCGCCGCCGTCACCCCCGACGCGCGCTGGATGGTGGCGGGCGAGTGGGGCACGATGGACCGGCTGCTCGTGCACCCGATGCCCGGCGTCGCGCACACGAATCCGGCGGCGAACCTGCCCTACGTTTCCGCGATCCGGCTCGACAAGCCGGTGCGCGACATCCAGGGCTGCGACTTCGTCACCGCGACGCGGCTGCTGTGCGCGTCCGACGACCCCGAAGGCTCGCTGTTCGGGACCACCAAGCCGTTGCTGCAGGTGGATCTCTCGGGCGCGCTGTCCGGTTCGGATGTGACCGGGCGGGTGACCTCGCTGGGGCAGTTGCCGCTGAAGAGCACCTGTAGCGGGAACTTCGAGACCGAGGGCGTCGACGTCGCCGCCGATGGGACCCTGCGGGTCATCGTGCTGTCGCCGTCGTGGTGTGTGGCCTTCGACAGCAAGACCTGGCGGTTCCGGAAGGCGTAACACCTTTCGGCCCCAGTACATGATGGCCCCCTTCCTAGCGCCAGGCGCAAGGAAGGGGGCCATCATGTACTTCACTCGGACCACTCACGAGCCACCTACGAAGCCGGCTCCGGAGTCAGCGTCTCGGTCGCCGGGGCCGCCGGGGAACGCTTCGCGTCCTTCTTCGCGCGGCGCTTCTCTTTCCGCGTCTCGACCATCGTGTACAGCGTCGGCACCAGGATCAGGGTCAGCAGTGTCGAGCTGACCAGCCCGCCGATGACCACGATCGCGAGCGGCTGGCCGATGAACCCGCCCTGTCCGGTCAGGCCGAGCGCCATCGGGATCAGCGCGAAGATGGTCGCGGCCGCGGTCATCAGGATCGGCCGCAGCCGCCGCCTGCCGCCCTCGGTCACCGCGTCGGCGACGCTCATCCCCGAAGCCCGGTACTGGTTGATCAGGTCGATCAGCACGATCGCGTTGGTCACCACGATGCCGACGAGCATCAGCATCCCGATCAGCGCGGGCAGGCCGAGCGCCGTCCCGGTGGCCAGCAGCAGCCCGATCGCGCCGGTCGCCGCGAACGGGATCGACACCAGCAGGATCAGCGGCTGGAGCAGGCTGCGGAACGTCGCCACCATGATCAGGTACACGATCGCGATCGCGGCCAGCAGCGCGAGGAACAGGTTCCCGAACGCCTCCCGCTGGTCCTCGCTGACCCCGCCGAGCTTGTACGCCGCGCCACCGGTGAAGGTCAGACCGTCCAGTTTGGACTGGATGGCCCTGGTGGTGGCGGCCAGGTCCGCGCCGGTGTTCTTGGCGGTGACGGCGGTGCTCAGCTCACCCGACGTGCGGTGCACCGCGGCCGGGCCATCCACAGTGGACACGTTCGCGACCGAGTCGAGCCGGACGACGCCGGTGGCGCCCGGGATCGGCAGCGCCTTGATCGCGTCCACCGACACCGGGGCCGCCGTACCCGCGCGCAGCACGATGTCCGTGCGCTGCCCGTCGACCGGGAGCTGGGTCACCGTGCGACCGGCGATGGCCTGGTTCGCGATCTGGCCGATCGACGTCACCGAAAGCCCGCTCGCGGCGGCCTTGGCGGCGTCGACCTCGACCTGCACCCGCGGCGAGCCCTGCGCGAGGTCACTGGTCACCTCGGTCAGGTCCGGCACCTCCGACAGGGCTTGGCGGACCTGCTCGGCGGCGGGCTTCAGCGCGGCCTCGCCGGGGGCGGTGACGGTGATCGAGACCCCGTCGGAGTTGAAGCCGGACGCGTCCGCGCCGACCTTGACCTCGCCGAGTTCCGGCCGCTTCAGCTTGTCCCGCAACCGGTTCGACAGCGCGTCGAGGTCGGTGTCCTTGGCGACGGTGACCGAGATGCTGGTCGACGTCCCGCCCATGCCGAAGAAGCCTGCCCCGCCGATGCTCACCTGGTAGGTCTCCACGGCGGGTTCGGCGGCGAGTGCCTGCTCCACCGCACCCGCGGCCTTCTCCTTGGCCTCGGAGCTGGTACCGGGCGGCAGTTTCTGCGACAGGTTCAGTGTCGTGCCACCGGACTGGTCGAGGAAGTTCGTGTTCAGCCGTGCCGCCAGCCCGACCGTGCCGCCGAAGATGATCAGCGCCAGCAGGACCACGGTGACGCGGCGCCGGGTGGCGAACCGGATCACCGGCACGTACCCGCGCTGCAGCAGCCCGCGACGTTCCTTGTCCTCGGCCGCCTGCCGCGTGAGCTCGGCCTCGTGCTCGTTCGCCGGGGTCTTGGGCGGCTTGAGGAACCAGTACGCGAGCACCGGCACGATCGTCAGCGAGACCAGCAGCGACGCCAGCAGCGCCACGGTGACGGTGATCGCGAACGGCGAGAACAGCTCGCCGACGAACCCGCCGACGAAGGCGATCGGCAGGAACACCGCGACCGTGGTGAGGGTGGACGAGGTCACCGCGCCCGCCACCTCACGCACGCCGTCGAGCACCGCGCGCTGTTTCTCCTCGCCGTAGGCCAGATGTCGTTTGATGTTCTCCAGCACCACGATCGAGTCGTCGACCACCCGCCCGATCGCGATGGTGAGCGCGCCGAGGGTGAGCAGGTTCAGCGACAGATCACCGGTCCACAGCGCCAGCAGCGCCACCACCACCGAGAGCGGGATCGACACCGCCGTCACGAGAGTGGACCGCAGCGACATCAGGAACAGCAGGATCACCACGACCGCGAACGCCAGCCCCAGCAGTCCTTCGGTGGTCAGCCCGCTGATCGCGTCCTTGACCGGGGTGCCCTGGTCGAACACGACGCTCATCTCGGCGCCGATCTTCTTCGACAGCTCAGGCAGCTTGTCCCGCACCGAATCCGAGATCGCGACCGCGTTCCCGTTCTCCACCATGGTGATCGAGAGCCCGAGGCTCGGCTTGCCGTTGGTGCGCGTGATCGACGTCGGTGGCGCGAAGCCCGCCTGGACGTCCGCGACGTCACCCAGCTTGACCGGTTTGCCCGCCGCGGCACCGGGACGCGGGGTCGGCGCCAGGTAAAGGTCCCTGATCGTGTCCACTGTGGTCGGTCCGCCGCCGACCTGGACGGTGAGCGTCCGGTCGCCCTCGGTCAGCGTCCCGGCCGGGACCGCGGCACCGGCGGTCTGCAGGGTGGTCGCGATCGACGACGGGTCGACGCCCGCCGCGGCCAGCTTCGCGTAGTCCAGCGCGATGGTGACCCGCGGCTGCCGCGCGCCGGTCACCTGGACGTCGCGGACACCGTCGATCTTGCGCAGTTCCGGCGCGACCTCCCCGGTCAGCGCGGGTGCGAGCGCCTGCGGGTCGCCGGTGGTCCCGGCGGCGAGCAGCACCACCGGCAGGTCGTCGGTGGATCCCGCCGACACCGACGGCTCGGTGTTCTGCGGCAACCGCGCCTTGACGCCGTCGACGACGCGCTGGATCTGCCCGACGGCGGCGTCGATGTCCGTGCCGAACTCGAACCGCGCGGTGATCCGCGACAGGCCCTCCGACGACGTCGAGCTCAGCTCTTCGAGCCCCTTCAAACCCTGGAGCCCGCCTTCGAGCGGCTCGGTCACCTGCCGGTCGACCGCGTCCGGCGACGCGCCCGAGTAGGGCGTGATGATCTGCGCCTGCGGGAACTGCAGTGACGGGAACAGCTGCTGCTTCAGCTGTGGCAGGGCGAAGGCGCCGAAACCGATCACCACCAGGGCGAGCAGCCCGATGAGACTTCGGTTGCGCAGGCTCAATCCGGCCAGCGTGGACATGACGGTCTCCCCCAGGAATGGCTCGGGACGGGCGGGTCGCCGCGAGCCTTTCATGGCGGAGGGCGGACTGGATTCACACCACGGGTGGAATCCCGCCTACGACTCCGGGATGAGGGCATCCCCCATCCGGTGTCAACTTCGCCGTTCGGTCACCTGATCGGCTTCGCTCTGCGTCTCTTCGTTCACCGAGTGTTCCGATCCGGCCTCGTCGTCCTGACGGGGCCGTCGCAGCGGGACGGTGGTCCGTTCCCACCGTTTGCGGCCCTCCTCGGCGCGGATCCGTTCGCTGGCCCGTTCCATCTCCAGCCGCCGCCACTTCCGGCGCTGGCGTTTGGTCGCCTTCGCCGGCCACAGCTCCTGGATCGCGCTGTTGAAGTAGGCGCCCCCGACCACCGCGAGCCCGATGAAGAACATCAGCAGCAGGAACGCGATCGGCGCGGCGAGCGCGCCGTAGGTGTAGCCGGTCTTGGTGATCCAGTTGAGGTAGATGCGCAGGCCGACACTGGAGAGCAGGAACACGATCATGGCGAGCATCGCGCCGGGCAAGCCGCGGTGCCATGGCAGGCGGCGCGGCAGGGAGAGTTTGTAGAGCGTGGTGAGCGCCAGCACGATCATCCCCCCGAGAACGGGGTAGTACAGCGTGCCGACCCAGTACGAAACCGTGTCGCGCCAGTCGTTCGGGAAGAACTGGGGGAGCAGGTCCGGGCCGATCGCCAGCAGCGGCAGGCCGACCACCAGGATGACCAGCCCGGCAAGGTAGAGCAGCAGCGCGAAGATCCGCTGCCAGACGTCGTTGCGGACGCCGTACTGGTCGTGCGCCACGGTGATCGCGTCGACGAACGACGACATCGCCGACGAACCCGCCCACAGGGAGATCAGGAAGCCGATCGAGACGATCTCGCCCTTGCCGACGAACAGGATGCTGTTGACCGTCGGCTCGATGATGTCGTGGACGGCGTTGTCGCTGAAGATCGTCTTGCTGAAGGTGATGATCCGGTCGTGGACCGCGGTCACGACCTCCTGGCCGAACCAGTCGCCGACGAAACCGAGGCAGCCGAGGAGCCCGAGCAGCAGCGGCGGCAGCGACAGCGTCTGCCAGAACGCGGCTTCGGCGGCCTCGGAGAAGATGTTGCCTTCCCACGCCTTGTTGAGCGTGCGGCTGAGCAGGCGCAACGGACCTCTGCGGACCTTCACGGCCCCAGCGGCCGGCTCTTCCCGGCCGTTCTCCTCGCTCATGCAGCTCCTCCGCCAGCGCCGAGCGCCCTTGACGGTGTCCAGCATGGTCCATGTCGTGGCATTCGGCTCGTCACCCCTGGCATTTCGGGTGAGTAAACCGACAACGGGGGTGGCGCTTCCGGCGTTCCACGGGCCCGGCGGGTAGGCTCACTCCAGTGCCCTCACCTCAGGCGCCGGCGTCGCGGCCGGATACCAAAGTGGGGGCTTTTGCTTGTCAGACAGCGGTGAGCAGCGCTTTTGAGGGAGAGGGAGGTGACCGGCATGTCGGAAACAGTGGAACGTGATCGTGGCACGTTGGGTGCGCCTCCCGCGGCGAAGGACAGCACCGCCCGGCCGCTGCGTGCCTGGCAGCGCCGCGCGCTGACGAAGTACCTGACGAAGAAACCGAAGGACTTCCTGGCGGTCGCGACGCCGGGCGCGGGCAAGACGGTGTTCGGTCTCCGGATCGCCGCCGAGCTGCTGAGCGACCGGACCGTCGAAGCGATCACCATCGTCGCGCCGACGGAGCACCTGAAGCACCAGTGGGCCGCCTCGGCGGCGGCCGCGGGTATCGCGATCGACTCGAACTTCCGCAACGGCGCCGGCGCCACCTCACGCGACTACCAGGGTGTCGCGGTCACCTACGCGCAGGTCGCGGCACATCCGACGCTGCACCGCGTGCGCACCGAGAACCGCAAGACCCTCGTCATCCTGGACGAGATCCACCACGGCGGTGACGCGAAGTCCTGGGGCGACGCGGTCCGCGAGGCGTTCACGCCCGCCGTCCGCCGTCTCGCGCTGACCGGGACGCCGTTCCGCAGCGACGACTCGCAGATCCCGTTCGTCACCTACGAACCCGACGGCTCGGGTTTCCAGCGCAGCAAGGCCGACCATGCCTACGGCTACGCCGACGCGCTCGCCGACGGCGTGGTCCGGCCGGTCGTCTTCCTCGCCTACTCCGGTGAGGCCTCCTGGCGCACGAGCGCGGGGGAGGAGTTCACCGCGCGGCTCGGTGAGCCGCTGACCGCCGAGCAGAACGCGCGGGCCTGGCGCACGGCGCTCGACCCGGCTGGCGAATGGATCCCGGCGGTGCTGCAGGCCGCCGACACCCGCCTCGCGCAGCTGCGCGCCAACGGCATCCCGGACGCCGGTGGCCTGGTGATCGCCACCGACCAGGAGTCCGCGCGCGCCTACGCCAAGATCCTGCAGCGCATCTCCGGCCAGAACCCGACGGTCGTCCTCTCCGACGACCCCAAGGCGTCCGGGCGGATCAAGGAGTTCTCCGACTCGACCGACCGCTGGCTCGTCGCGGTCCGGATGGTGTCCGAAGGCGTCGACGTCCCGCGCCTGGCCGTCGGCGTCTACGCCACGAGCGCGTCGACCCCGCTGTTCTTCGCGCAGGCCATCGGCCGGTACGTGCGTTCCCGCAAGCCCGGCGAGACCGCTTCGGTCTTCCTGCCGAGCGTGCCGGTGCTGCTGGAACTCGCCAGTGAGCTGGAAGCGCAGCGCGACCACGTCCTCGGCAAGCCGCACCGGGAGAAGGAAGGCTGGGAGGACGAACTCCTCGCCCAGGCCAACCGCACCGAGGACGAGCCGGGCGAAGAAGAGAAGGCGTTCACCTCGCTGGGCGCCTCCGCCGAACTCGACCAGGTCATCTACGACGGCAACTCGTTCGGGACCGCGGTGTTCTCCGGTTCCGACGAGGAGCAGGAGTACCTCGGGCTGCCGGGGCTGCTCGAACCGGACCAGGTCCGCGCCCTGCTGCGGAAGCGGCAGGAAGAGCAGATCGCCGACGAGAAGCGGCGCAAGCCCAAGGCCGAGGAGGCCGCGCCGGTCGCGCGGCCGCAGTCGGTCAGTGAACGGCTCGGCAGCCTGCGCAAGGAGCTGAACGCCCTCGTGGGCGTGCACCACCACCGCACCAAGAAGCCGCACGGCGCGATCCACAACGAGCTGCGCCGGGTCTGCGGCGGGCCGCCGACCGCGATGGCGACGGTGGAGCAGCTCGAAGAGCGCATCGTCACCCTGCGTTCCTGGTAGCCGCTTCTTACTTACACACGTGGCTGAAGGGTGCTTTCCCCGCATTGCATGCGAGGAAAGCGCCCTTCGCCGCGTGTGATGCGGGGAAGGGGGCCTTCACGCGCAGCCGGGTCTTACTTACGGCCCGCGCCTCACACGAGCCCTCACGGTGCGTTGCCATGCGCCCCGGTCGGGAAGCGACTCAGCATCCGCGGGGCAGGGTGAAGACGTGCTATGAAAGGTCCTTTCCTTGCAAATTTTGCAAGGAAAGGACCTTTCATAGCGTTGGGGACCGGGACACCCCGGCAGTCGCAGTCACGCTCCGTGAGTGGTGGCGGTCACACTGTCAGCGCACCTGGACTTCGTACGCCTTGCTACGGCCACGTTGCCAAACCGTGTCCATTTGATGAGGCTTAATCGATTCAGCCGTCTTCCGCGAAACCCTTTCGGCGGCATATGTTGTCGCCCACAACATATGCGCGATGGTGCGACGGGTCCTCCTGGATCGCCGCCCGCGAGCAAGATTCGGAAAGGTTCGAGGATGCGCAGCAGAACCCTTACCCTCCTCGCCGCGACAGTGGGCGCCGGCCTGGTGCTCTCCGCCTGTGGCGCCAACACCGCGGACTCCGGGAGCGGCAATTCCTCGCAGTCCGCGCCCGCTCCCGGTGGTGCCGCCACCGGTGGCAAGGTCGGCGTCATCCTCCCGGAGACCGCCAGCTCCGCGCGCTGGGAGGCGTTCGACAAGCCCTACCTGACCAAGGCGCTCAAGGACGCGGGCTTCGACGCCGACGTCCAGAACGCGCAGGGTGACGTCCAGAAGTTCACCACGCTGGCCGACGGCATGATCGGGCAGAACGTCAAGGTCCTGATCATCGCCTCCATCAACAGCGAGGTCGGCGCGGCGGTGGCCCGCAAGGCGCAGGCCGCGGGTATCCCGACGATCGACTACGACCGGCTGAACCTCGGCGGCAGCTCCGACTACTACGTCTCGTTCGACAACGAGAAGGTCGGCCAGCTGCAGGGGCAGGGCCTCGCCGACGCGCTGAAGGACAAGAAGGGCGCCGAGGTCATCATGATCGAGGGTGCCCCGACCGACAACAACGCGACGCTGTTCGCCAACGGCCAGAAGTCCGTCCTGCAGCCGAAGTTCGCCAGTGGTGACCTGAAGCTCGTGCGCGAACAGGCCATCGACAACTGGGACAACCAGAAGGGCGGCCAGACCTTCGAGCAGATCCTGACCGACAACAAGGGCAAGGTCGACGGCGTCGTCGCCGCGAACGACGGTCTCGCCGGCGCGGTCATCACCGTGCTGAAGAAGAACGGCCTCAACGGCAAGGTCCCGGTCACCGGTCAGGACGCCACCGCGGACGGCCTCATGGCCATCCTGCGCGGCGACCAGTACATGACGGTCTTCAAGCCGATCAAGGAAGAGGCCGAGGCCGCGGCGAAGCTCGCCGTCCTGCTGGCCAAGGGCGACAAGCCGGGCGCCGACGCGCTGGCCACCGGCAAGGCGAAGGACCCGAAGGGCAACCGCGACGTCAAGTCCGTGCTCCTCGAGCCGAAGATGACCACCAAGGACGGCGTCAAGGAGGTCGTGACGCAGGGTTACGTCAAGGCCGCCGAGATCTGTGGCGGCGACCTGGCCGCGGCTTGCGCGCAGCTCGGTATCTCCTGACCCGTTAAATCCAGACAACCGGGCCGGGGCGCTCCTCCCGACAGCGCGTCCCGGCCCGGTACCCAGCCGGGAGAATTCGAGAAACCCCCATGAGCGAACCCATCCTCGAACTAAGGCAGATCAACAAGAGCTTCGGACCGGTCCACGTCCTCCACGACGTGGACTTCGACGTGCGGGCCGGTGAGGTCACCGCGCTGGTCGGCGACAACGGGGCAGGCAAGTCCACCCTGGTCAAGTCGATCGCCGGGATCCACGGCTACGACTCCGGCACGGTGAAGTTCCAGGGCGAGCCGGTCCATATCCACGGCCCGCGTGACGCAGCGGATCTCGGGATCGAGGTCGTCTACCAGGACCTCGCCCTGGCGGAGAACCTCGACATCGTGCAGAACATGTTCCTCGGCCGGGAACGCGGCAGTAAATGGCTGCTCGACGAGGCCAGCATGGAGAAAGCCGCCCGCGAGACGCTCGCGTCGCTTTCGGTCCGCACCGTCAAATCCGTCCGTACCCCGGTTTCGGCGCTTTCCGGTGGACAGCGGCAGACCGTCGCGATCGCCAAGTCCGTGCTGTGGGACTCCAAGGTCGTGCTGCTCGACGAGCCGACCGCCGCGCTCGGCGTCGCGCAGACCCGCCAGGTGCTCGACCTGGTCCGCCGACTCGCCGAACAGGGCCTCGGTGTGGTGCTGATCAGCCACAACATGGCCGACGTGTTCGAGGTCGCCGACCGCATCGCGGTGCTCTACCTCGGCCGCCTCGTAGCCAACGTGCACACCAAGGACGTCACCCACGGCCAGGTCGTGGAACTGATCACCGCCGGCCGTTCCGGCGATCTCGGCCTTGCCCGCCCCGAAGCCGCCGTCCTTTAACACGGGCGAGAAAGAACCGGAAATGACTGAGACACCTGCAAAGCCCGCCTCGCCGGAGGGGGGCAAGTCGGCGGCCGCCGCGCTCAACCCGTCGGCGGCCATCACGGACTTCGGCATCGACACGACATCGATGTCAACGTCGGAAGCGATCGGCGACTACTTCTCCCGGATCAAGGCGGGACAGCTGGGCTCGCTCCCGGCGTTGCTCGGCCTGCTCGTGCTGGTGATCGTGTTCGCTTCGCTGTCGGACACGTTCCTGACGATGAACAACATCGCGAACCTGCTGGCACAGGGTGCCGGCAAGGCGATCATCGCGATGGGCATCGTGTTCGTGCTGCTGCTCGGCGAGATCGACCTGTCCGCGGGTACCGCGTCCGGCGTCACCGCCGCCGTACTCGCGATGCACTACGTGCGCAACGGAAACCTGTTGGGCGGGATGGGGAACGGCGTCTTCATCGCGTTCCTCGTGGTACTCGCGATCGCCGGTCTGCTCGGGGTGATCCTGCGGATCTGGGCGGGCGTCGGGTTCGCGGTGCTCGCCATCGCGCTGGTGCTGTCGGGAACGGCCGCCAACCCGTGGATCGAGATCCTGCTCGCGATCAGCGTCGGCGGTGCGATCGGGGTGCTGACCGGGTTCCTGGTCTCGAAGATCGGCATGCCCTCGTTCGTCGTGACGCTGGCGCTTTTCCTTGCCTGGCAAGGTGTCATCCTGCAGTTCATCGGTGAGGGCGGCACGCTCGGCATCAGTACCTCGGACGTGTTGTTCAAGGTCGCCAACGGCAATCTGTCCACAGTGGGCAGTTGGGTCCTCTTCCTGATCGCGGCGGGCGGGTTCGCCGCGGTGACACTCGGCCAGCACTTCTCCCGGCTCAAGCGCGGCCTGGTCACCCAGCCGACGCCGATGGTGCTGCTCAAGGTCGGCGCGATCGCGGTGGTCGCCGCGGTGGCGACCTATCTGCTGACGCTGAACCGCGCGCCCAACCCGAACATCGTGATCTCCGGTGTCCCGTACGTCGTGCCGATCGTGCTCGGCCTGCTGGTGCTCGGCACCTACGTGCTTAACCGCACGCAGTACGGCCGCCACATCTACGCCGTCGGTGGCAACCGCGAGGCGGCGCGCCGTGCCGGTATCAACGTCGAGAAGATCCGGGCGTCGGTGTTCGTCATCTGCTCGGCGGTGGCGGCGATCGGCGCGATCGTCTACTCGTCGAAGGTCGGCTCGGTCGACCCGCAGGCCGGTGGCCTCAACACGCTGCTGTTCGCCGTCGGCGCCGCCGTCATCGGTGGCACGTCGCTGTTCGGCGGCAAGGGCCGCGTGGTCGACGCGGTGATCGGTGGCCTGGTGCTGGCGGTCGTGGAGAACGCGCTCGGCCTGCTGAAGCAGTCGGCGGCGGTGGTCAACATCGTCACCGGTCTGGTGCTGTTGCTCGCGGCCACGGTGGACGCGCTGTCCCGGCGCCGCGCGGCTGCGTCACCGCGCTGAGCCCGCATGGAATGATGAAGTCCGTGACCAGCACACCCGTTGCACGACCAGACGAGGTGCGCAGGCACAACCGCACGACCTTGCTCCGGTTGCTGCACGTCAGCGGCCCGAGCACCAGGGCGACCCTGGCCACCGAGCTGGGGCTCAACCGCAGCACCATCAAGACCCTCGTCGACGGGCTCGCGGAAGCGGGCGTCGTCGAGGAGAGGGTCCCGAGGCCGGGACGAGGGGCAGGCCGCCCCTCGCTCCTGGTCCTGCCGCAGCCGCACGCGGCGGTGGTGCTCGCGGTCGACCTCCAGGTCGAACACGTGGCGATCGCGCTGATCGGGTTCGGCGGCCAGATCCTCGGGCGCAACAGCTGGAACCTCCGCGGCCGGATGCGGGAGGCCGACGAGGTGATCACGCACGTGATCGAGTCGACCACCATGCTGGCGGGCGACCTCGGCGTGCAGCCGATCGCCGCGGGGGTCTCCGTGCCCGGCGTCGTCCGCCGGGCGGACGGGCACGTGCACGAGGCGCCCAACCTGCGCTGGACCGACGTGTCGCTCGGGGAACGGCTCGGCGGTGTGCTGCGCATTCCCATCCTCGTCGGCAACGACGCCGAACTCGGCGCCATCGCCGAACACCTGCGCGGAGCCGCGCGGGGCTCGTCCGACGCCGTGTACGTCTCCGCGGACGTCGGTGTCGGGGGAGGGATCATCGCGGACGGCTCGTCGCTGCGCGGGGGAGCGGGCTACGTCGGTGAGATCGGGCATATGGCGGTCCGGCCTGGCGGTCGTCCCTGCTACTGCGGCTCCCGCGGCTGCTGGGAGACCGAGGTCGGCGAGGCGGCCCTGTGCCGGGCGCTCGACCTGCCCGAGGAGACCACGCGCGGGGCGATCCTGGTCGAACTGCGCGAACTGGGCCGCGACCCGCAGGCCGCCGAGGAGCGGCTTTCGGAGTTCTCGGAATGGCTGACGGTGGGCCTGGTGAACGTCGTCAACCTGCTCGGCCCGCAGCTGGTCGTGCTGGGCGACCTGCTCACCGCCCTGCCGGATTCGGTGGTGGGGGCGGTCGCGGCCGAGGTCCGGCGGCGGAGCCTGGTCAGCCGGGCGGTCGGCGGGACGCAGATCGTGAGCTCGGCGCTGGGCGCCGACGTGAAACTGCTCGGCGCGGCCGAAGCGGCCTTCGAGATGATCCTGGACACCGTCTAGCTCGCGTTCAGTCCTCTGGATGCGGTCCTTGCGTGTGCAAGTACCGCGTTCAGAGGACTAAACGCGGTCTTTCACGAGGCCCGACAGCAGGGCCACCAGCGCCTGCAGGCACCGCGCCTTCGCCGCTTCGGGATCCTCGGCGTGCGCGATCATCAGCGCCGCCTCGCCGCAGGCGGTCATCACCAGTTGCGCCAGTTCCGGGATCGGCGCCGGGATCAGTTTCCCGTCGGCGGCGACCGACTCCAGGATCTCGGTGATCAGCCCCAGCCCGTAGCGTTGCTCGATCGCGCGCCACTCCTGCCAGCCCAGTACGGCGAGGGCGTCGGTGAAGGAGATCTGGACGACTTCGGGCCGCACACAGACG
Source organism: Amycolatopsis sp. NPDC033938 (assembly GCF_055575975.1). Taxonomy (NCBI): domain Bacteria; kingdom Bacillati; phylum Actinomycetota; class Actinomycetes; order Pseudonocardiales; family Pseudonocardiaceae; genus Amycolatopsis; species Amycolatopsis sp. NPDC033938. The sequence continues at coordinate 248,659 of NZ_JBVIRO010000007.1, read as the reverse complement.
TCGAGGAACCGTGTCAGCGTCGCGAGCGCGGCCGTCCAGGGATCCTCCCCGGTCCGCAGGACGGCCTTGAGCTCGTCGGTGATCTCCGTTTCGAGCTGCTCGACCACGGCGCGGAAGAGCCCCTGCTTGTCCCCGAAGTGGTGGTAGAGCGCGCCGCGGGTGACGCCTGCCGCCCGGACGATCTCGTCGGCGGGCACGGCGGCGTAGCCCTGTTCGGCGAACAGCGGGCGCGCCGCGGTGATCAGGGCGGTCCGCGTCGACCGCGAGCGTTCGGTCTGGCTACGTCGTGGCGTGGGCACCCAGGAATTCCACCACCACGGCGCTCAGCCGCTCCGGCTGGTCCTCCGGCACGAAGGCGTAGGAGTCCTCGATCGTCTTCAGCTCGGCGTTCGGCAGGACACCGGCGAGCTGCCTGCCCAGCCACAGCGGGAAATGCCGGTCCTCTGGCGCCCACACCAGCAGCACGGGCTTCTCGAACGCGGGCAGCCGCTCGGCCGCGGTCAGCGTGTAGCGCCGGTCGATCGCGGCGGTGAACCGTACGACGTCCTCGCGGATCGCCGGATTCCGCCTGCTGGGCAGCAGGTACGCGTCGAGGACGTGGTCCGGGACCGGATGCTTGGCCAGCCACCCGAACTTCGTCGCCTTCACCAGCCGTCGTGAGCGCAGCGCCTGGATCACCGGCCGGAAGCCGCCGGGGATCCGCGCCAGCGTGGTCAGCGGGGCGAACATCGGCGGCAGGAACCGCTCGAAGGAGTCCGACGGGGTCAGCACGACCCGGCCGACGCGTTCGGGCGAGGTGGTCATGAGCAGTTGCGTGAGCGCGCCGCCGGTGTCGTTGGCGACCACCGTCACGTCGGTCAGGTCGAGCACGTCCAGGAACCGGGCGATGAGCGCGGCGACGCCGGGCGGGCTCAGGTCGGCATCGGGAACCGGGATTTCATGCGAGCCCAGCGGCCAGTCCGGGGTCAGGCAGCGGAACCCGGCGTCGGCGACCGCGGGGGCCACCTTGCGCCAGAGCAGGCCGTTGGTCAGCAGACCGTGCACGAAGACCACCGGAGGGCCTTCGCCGCGGTCGCGGTAGCGGATGCGGGCGCCGCCGAGGTCCACCTCGTGCGTCTCGCCAAGAGGGTCGCTGGTCATGTCAGAAACATACACACGGTATGTATGTTTCTGCTAGCTAAAACAGGGCGGCCGACCGCTCCATGGGGGAGCAGCCGGCCGCCGGGTGGTCGTGGACTGGTGGTTACCGCTGAATGTCCGCGGACATTTCCTTGAGCTTCGTTTCGTGTGCGCGGGCGTGGTGACCACAGAAGAGCAACTCGCCACCGGTGCTGAGAATGGCTCGAACCTGGGCTGCAGCTCCACACCGGTCGCATCGGTCGGCAGCGGTCAGTTCGGGGCGGGTGAGCGTCGGTGAAGTCATTGGAGTCTCCCTCCGTCCCGGCACCGGTGACCCGGTGCCATCGATCCAGCTACGACCACTTCGGCACTGATGCCTGAAACGTTCGTTCCCGGCTCCGCCGTGTTCGTGCTTCCACTCTTCCAGACGTTTGGCGGCCCGCAAGTGTTCCCGCCTGGGTGTCTCATTTGTCACTGGTAATTACCTCGGATGCCGTAGCGTAATCACGCAACGTAGGAGAAGACTCCCCCTGCACCCGGCTTTTCCCATGTCAGGCACCATGCGGGGGTGGGTATCGCAGTCGTCCGGAGCCGCCTCTCGAGCGTCCCGGCCCCGGTTCTGTTCGTTCTCAGCGGAATTTCCATGTACGCCGGCGCGGCCGTCGCCGTAGGTCTCTTTTCGGTCGCCTCACCCGCGGGGGTGGCTTGGCTCCGCTGTCTCGGGGCCGCGGTCGTGCTCCTGGCGTGGCGGCGGCCGCCCCGTTCGGCGTGGACCGGCCGCACGTTCCTGCTCGCCGGCGCGTTCGGCGTCGTCACCGCCGGGATGAACGTGCTCTTCTACGAGGCGATCGCGCGCTTGCCGCTGGGCACGGCCGTCGCGCTGGAGTTCGCCGGGCCCGTGCTGGTCGCGGCGTTCGGCTCGCGCACCCGCCGTGACGCCTTCGCGTTGCTGCTGGTGGTGGCCGGTGTGGTGGCCATCGCGGACGTCCGGCTCGAAGGCAGCCTGCTGGGCGTGCTCTTCGCGCTGGGCGCGGCGGCCGCCTGGGCCGGGTACATCCTGCTGGGGAAGCGGGTCGCGGTCGGCGGGAACGGGATCGACGGGCTGGCCGTCGGGTTCGCCGTCGGCACCGTCGTGCTCTCGCCGCTGGCTCTCGGCACCGGCGCGGTGTGGGCTTCGCCACGTCTGCTGCTGTTGGGCATCGGGGTCGGCCTGCTCTCGACCGTCGTGCCGTACGCGCTGGATCAGGTGGTCCTGCGCAAGGCGGGGCAGGCGCGGTTCGCGCTGTTGCTCGCGTTGCTGCCGGTCACGGCGGGCGTCATCGGCTTCCTGTGGCTGAAGCAGGTACCGACCCTTCCCGAGGCGCTCGGCACGCTGGCCGTCGTCGCCGGGGTGGCGCTGCGCTCGCCGGAGAAACGCGATGGCCCGGCGCCCCTCTGAACGCCGATACTGAGCCGATGTCCTCCGGAATCGACGGCGACCGGACCGGTCTGTCGGGACAGCGCTGGCTCCCCGGTGGCGAGCACCTCGTCGCCGTCGCGCGGGCCGAACTCCCGCAGAAGGACGGGCTCGCCGGGCCGTTCGTGGCGCTGGCCGCCCTGCGCGCCGCGGGCTTCGACGTCTCGGGCCAGGACGAGGTCTCCGCGGTGACCGGCACCACGCCGGACGGCCTCCCGCGGGCGATCGAGGCGCTGTCGGGCGGACGGCTCGCCGCCGTGCCCGCCACCGGGCACTGGGCGCCGCAGTCGCTGTTCATGCTCCTGGCCGGGCTGTGGCGGCTGCCGCGGGTCGCGGTGATCGCCGAGGTCGATCCGGCCGAATTCGGCGCGCACGACACCCCGGTGCGGGCGCTGCTCGACTACCTCGACACGGGTATCCCGCCGCTGTGGTCGTCGCGGTGGCGTCCCGCCGTCGGCCATGCCGTCCTGGTCGCCGGTATGCGGATCGGCGCGGAAGGCACCCTTCTGTCCATTATGGATGGTTACCCTTCCTTGGGGGACAACGGAATGCACGACCAGCCGGTGGAATGGGTGGCCGCGGCGCTGAACCGGATGCTGATCGTGGTGGACGAAGGCGACGCCGAGGCCGCCGTCGCCGCGATCACGACGGCCGGTCTGTGGAGCTGAGGTCGTTCTTCGCGAAGCGCGAGTGCTTGCGCCCGTAGAAGACGTAGATCAGCAGGCCGAGCACCAGCCACGCGGCGAACCGCAGCCAGGTCATCACGTCGAGGTTGAGCATCAGGTAGAAGCACGCCAGCGCCGCCACGATCGGCAGGTACGGCGAGAACGGCACGGTGAACGGGCGCTCCAGGCCTGGACGGCGTTTCCGCAGCACCGGCACGGCCACCGCGACGATGATCATCGCCGACAGCGCGCCGATGCTGACCATGTCGGCGAGTTCGGAGATGGGGATGAACGCGGCCAGCACCGCGATCAGCACGGCGCCGCTGATGGTCATCCGGTGCGGGGTGCCCCAGCGCGGATGCGCCGTGCCGAACTTCTTCGGCAGCAGGCCGTCGCGGCCCATCGCGAAGCCGATCCGGCCGATCGTCACCAGTTCCACCATCATCACCGACGTCAGCCCGGTGACCGCGCCGAGTGAGATGAGCGCGCCGACCCAGTGCTGCCCGACCCGGTCGAAGGCGTCGGCGAGCGGGGCGCCCGCGTCGATCTCGGCGAACGGGACCATCCCGGTCAGCACCAGCGAAACGCCGATGTAGAGCAGGGCGCAGACGCCGAGCGCGCCGAGGATGCCGACCCGGAGGTCGCGTTTGGGGTTCACGGTCTCCTCGCCGAGGTTGGCGAGCGCTTCGAAACCGGTGTAGGCGAAGAAGACGACCGCGGCGGCGGTGACCATTCCGGCGATGCCGTAGACGGACTGCTCCAGGCCGAGCGCCGCTTGCACGATCGGCTGGTGCAGGGCTCCGGCGGTCTCCGCGGGCGGCTGGGCGGGCGGGATGAACGGGAGGAGGTTCTCGCCGCGGATGTAGAACACGCCGACCGCGAGGATCAGCACGCATACCGCGACCTTCACCAGCACGAGCAGATTCGTCACCCGTGCCGACTCCTTGATCCCGATGACGGCGATCACGGTCAGCACGGCGATGATCAGCACGGCGCCGATGTTCACTTTCGCGTCTTCGCCGAACCAGTCGGGGGAGAGGCCCATCAGATTCGCGAGGTAGCCGGACCAGCCCCGTGACACGACGGCCGCGCCGAGGGCGAACTCGAGCAGCAGGTCCCAGCCGATGATCCAGGCGAAGGTCTCGCCGAGGGTGGCGAAGGCGTAGGTGTAGGCGCTCCCGGCCGTCGGCACGCTGGAGGCGAGTTCGGCGTAACAGAGCGCGGCCATCCCGGCGACGACGGCGCCGAGCACGAACGACAGCGTCACCGAGGGGCCCGCGTGGGTCTTGGCTTCGACGCCGGCGAGGGTGAAGATGCCGGTGCCGATGATGATGCCGACCCCGAAGCCGATCAGGTCACGCCCGTGCAGGCGGCGTTTCAGCTCACTGGAGTCCTGTCGCTTCAGGACCTCGTCCACGTCCAGAGTTCGGCGCATGAAGGGTCACGCTAGAAGATCGCCGCCCGCCTTGCAGAACGGTGGAGATCAGCTTTCCAGGGTGACGCCGTTCTCCTGCGCGAGGATCGCCGCCTGTACCCGCGACCGCAGTTCCAGCTTCGTCAGTACGCGTGAAACGTGCGTCTTCACCGTGGTCTCGCCGATGTGCAGCCGGGTGCCGATCTGCGCGTTGGACAGGCCACCGCCCAGACATGCCAGCACCTCGCGCTCGCGTTCGGTCAGGTCGGCGAGCCCGTCGGGGGCACTGGACGGTTCGCGGGTCCCTTCGGCGAACGCGGCGATCAGCTTCCGCGTGACCTGCGGGGCGAGCACCCCTTCGCCCGCCGCGACCAGTTTCACCGCTTCGATCAGCCGCGACGCTTCCACCGATTTCAGCAGGAATCCGGCCGCACCCGCCCGCAGCGCGGCGTGCACGTACTCGTCGAGGTCGAAAGTGGTCAGCACCAGGACTTCGCACAGTCCCTCCGCGGTCAGTTCCCGCGTGGCCGCGATGCCGTCGACGCCGGGCATCCGGACGTCCATGAGTACGACGTCGGGCTTCAGGGCCTTCGCCTGGCGGACGGCGGTGGCACCGTCCGCGGCCTCGCCGACGACCTCGATGCCTTCGGCGTTGCCGAGGATCATCATCAGCCCCGCCCGGATCGCGCCGTGGTCGTCGGCGACGAGCACCTTGATGGTCATGACCCCTCCAGAGGCAGTTCGGCGCGGACCAGCCAGCCGCCGCCGGACGGCCCGGCGGCGAGGGTGCCGCCCACCGCGGCGGCACGTTCCCGCATGTTCAGCAGGCCGAGTCCGGTCCCGCCGTCTTCGGGGTGCCCCGACTGAAGATCATTGCGTACCTCGACGGTGAGTATGCCGCCGCCCGAGCGGATGTCGAGGACGGCCTTGCCGCCGGGGGCGTGTTTCACCGCATTGGTGAGCGCTTCCTGCGCGATCCGGTATGCCGTCAGATCGACGGCGGCCGGGAGCGGCGCGGCTCCATCCACAGTGGAACGGACTTCGACCACCAGTCCGCTCGCCCTCGCCGATTCGACCAATTTGGACAGTTCGGCCAGCCGGGCGGGCGCGGTCGGTTCGATCTCGGTACTCCCGGTGGCGGGGTCCGCCCTCAGCAGCCCGATCATCGCGCGCATCTCCTCCAGCGCGCTCACACTGTTCTCCCGCACCGATTCCAGAACCTTCCTGGACAGCCGAGGGTCGGCGTCCGCCATCGACAACGCCGCTTCGGACTGGAGCGCGATCGCCGAAAGATGCCCGGCGATGACGTCGTGCAGATCCCGCGCCATCTTCGAGCGTTCCCCGGCGACGGCGGCCTTCCGGTCCAGTTCGCCGATCGTGGCCAGCTGGACCGCGTTCGCCCGTTCGTTGTCGGCGATGTCCCGCTGCTGCCGCACGTTCGCCGCCCACCACACCGGGGTGACGAGGAACGGCAGGAACGCGAACGCCACCAGGATCCCCGTCCGCCACTGCGAGGAGAGGACGAGCGCCAGGCAGACCACCGCGAGCGTCCCGGTCGCGACGATGCCGATCATCGCCCTGCTGGCCCGCCGCGATCCGTAGAGCGTCGCGGCGTAGAGGAAATCGGTGAAGACGACGAGGATCGGCAGCGAGGGGCCGATCGCCACGTCCGCGGCGACCACGACCAGCGCGCAGAGCAGCGCCCACGGGACCTCGCGCCGCAGCATCTCCAGCGAGCACAGCACGGTCAGTTCGGTCAGCCGGATCCACAGTGGCGTCGTGTCCGGTCCGTTGAGCAGTACCTGCATCCCGCTGAGGTAGACCAGGACGCCGATGAGCCAGGTGCCGAGCGCGATGACGAGGTCCTGCTTCCACCGCGGAAGGTGGCTCAGGCGCGGGACTAACGTGGGCACCGCCCCATCCCAGCACACCGGGACGGGCGGCGGGGTCCTACGAACTGATGACGATGATCTCCTGCCCTTCGCCGACGCGCCGGGCCGCCACCTCGGGCGAAGCTCGAAGCGTGAACAAGATCTGGGACTTCTTCGCGGAGAATCCGATGGCGGCGGTGATCGCCGCCGGGGAGATCGGTTTCTGGGTCGCCATCGGCGCCGGCCTGCTGGCCCGCTACCTGCTCCGGCTCAAGCGGACGAGCACCGTCCTGCTGGCCCTCACCCCGGTGATCGACATCGTGGTGCTGGTCGCGACGGTGCTCGACCTCCAGGGCGGCGGCAAGGCGAACTTCGTGCACGGCCTCGCCGCGGTCTATCTCGGCTTCAGCGTGGCGTTCGGGCCTTCGATGATCCGATGGGCCGACGTGCGGTTCGCGCACCGGTTCGCGGGCGGGCCGCCGCCACCGCCCAAGCCGAGGGGACGGGCGAAGGCCCGCGCCGAATGGCGTGAATGGGGTAAATGCGTGCTGGCCTGCGGGATCGCCGCCGTCTTGCTGCTGGCGCTGATCTTCATGGCCGGCGACACCGAGCAGGTCGCGCAGCTGTGGGGCTGGCTGCCGCGGTTGGGGGTCGTGACGGCCATCTGGTTCGCCACCGGCCCGTTGTGGCAGGAGCTTTCGCCCAAGGACGGCAACGACGAACCGGTTACGGACGGGATGCGACGATGATCGAACTGCTGGGGATCCTTCTGCTGGTGCAGGGCGGGGGAGGGTTGATCAACCGGCTGCTGGGCAGCGGCAACCCGAGCTGGTTCGTGCAGCTCCACCTGCTCCCGCCGGGGATGCACATCGTGGCGAGCGCGCTGATGGTGGCGGCGGGGGTCGGGGTGCTGTTCGCCGAGCGTGCCCGCAAACACCGCGGCGGCGGATCAGAGTGAGACGAGCACCTGCAGGACGCCGAGGACGAGGGTGACGACCGTCAGCACGATGGTCACCACGGTGAGCCGCGTGACCCGCGCGCTCACCGTGTTCTCGTAGGCATAGCGGGTCTCCTCGTCCATCGCCTCGGCCTGCCGGTCGAGCTGGGCGATGATCCGCTCCACCCCCATGCTGGTGACCAGACGGCGCTCCAGCGAATCGACCTCGGGCGGGAGCACCGAGTGCAGCATTTCGAGGATGTCGTCGAGCGAACCCCGGAGCAGCCGGGTGCGGTTCGCGGCCTTCTCTTTCGCCGTCAGCGCCCGCATCTCCCGCTGGGCGGTGCGCAGCCACTGGTCGGCGAGTGCCATCCGGATCAGGACCCGTTCGAGGATGAAGAGCATGCCGTGGTCGAGGCCGCCGACGTCGCTGTCGATGCCGAAGTACGGTTCGACCGCGCCGAACGGGCCGCGCATCAGCTCGGCCTGCTGCTCGACGTAGTCGGAATCCTTGCTGTTGAGGCAGACGATCCCGCCCGCCATCGGGTAGGCGGCGACGAAGGACCGGGTGCCCCAGGACGGGCCGAGCGCGTCCCTGGCGACCTCGCGGGGTACGAACCGCCAGCCCTCGTCGCTGGTCGCCAGCCCGTAGAACGGGCGGGGATCGGCCGCGACCCGCTGCGCGGGCGGATGTCCGTCGTGTGACCGCAATTCGACGCACCAGCCCTTGCGGCCGAGCCCTTCGGTCAGGCCGCAGCCCCTGGTCAGATCCTCGAAGATATGGGTGACGGCCTTGAGGAGCGAGGGGAACGACTTCTCGCCGTAGCCGCCGCGCAGCCCGTTCTCCCCGTTCGTCGCCTCACGGCCTTGAAGGCTCTGCAGGACGGCGATGGCGAGATCGAAGTCGGCGGCGGGTGGGGCAGGCTCCGGTCCGGTGATCGTGGTGGCGAGGATCAGCGTCATCGCGTGATAGGCCGGATGCCAGGTGACGATGAGCTCGCAGGGCAGGCTGACCGCGCCGACTCGGATCGACAGCCGGGAGCCACCGGTGCGTTTGCGCAGCACGCGGCGGTTCGGCGGAGTGGTGTAGGTGGTGAGGAAGTTCTCCGCGGCGGTCCATTCCTCGCCGAGTTTCCCGTCGAGATGGGTCAGCAGGCCGCGATCCCGGCCGCCGTCCAGTACCTTCCCCGCCTCCCGCTCGGACAGCGGGACCGCCCAGGCGTAGGTGAGGAGCACCGCCGTCATGCGGATTCGCGGCGCAGCACGGTGACCAGATCCCGGCCGAGGTGACGGCGGAGCGGGCCGGAGGCGTTGACCAGTTCGTCACGGTCGATGTGGTCGTCGGCGGGACCGAGGTCGTCGAGGACGTGGTAGGTCCATTCCCAGTCGGTACTCCAGCCGGCTTCGGCGGCTTCGGCGGCTACCTCCGCCGGGTCGAGATAGCGGACCGGGAGCACCGGGCCGTCGCCGTCGCGTAGCGCCTTGTCGAATTCTTCGCGGCCGATCCGGCGTGAACGGACCTCGCCGCCTTCGACACTGTCCAGGCTGAAGGCGCCCCGTCCGATCGGTGCGCGGCTGTAGGCCAGCACCAGGGCGCCGCCGGGCGCGGTGAGCTCGGCCAGCCGTCGCAGGATGGGCGCGACCTGCGAAGTCGGCACGTGCTGGATGACGTGACTGCAGACGACGAGGTCGTACGGGCCACCGTCGAGTTCGGTGATCGGGGAAGCGAAAAAGGAGAGCCGGGTGTCCCCGACGACGGTCTCGCTCGCCTTCGCCAGCCTTTCCCGGTCGGGATCCGCGGCGGTGATGTCGGCGGAGAACCGGGCGAGCCAGTGAAGAAGCCTGCCCTCCCCGCAACCGGCGTCGAGCGCCTTGATCCCGGCTCGCGCACCGAGGGTGGCGGTGAGCCGTTCGGCGACCTTCCCGAGCGCGCGCTCCTCGCTGGCCGCCCAGTAGCCGTCGTAGGGTTCGTGCCGTCGGATGAACATGCCGGTGACGTGGTCGCCGGTGTCCGGATAGCGGTAGCCCTCGGCCGGCTTCTCGGTCAGCACAGTCGCGAATATAGCCGGGTTCACGGCTTCTCCGACCCCTCCGAGCGGGATTACCATGGGTCATGGCCATCGTGCCTGTCGCGCTGTACGCCGTTGTCGCTGTGGCGCCGTCGGCTCTTTTCTGGTGCGCGCTGAGAGTCCCCGAGGCGGTGCGCCGCCGGCGACGCCGCCGCGAACCGGACATCCCGGCGGGCCCGCCCATCGAGAAACTCGCCGCCGATCTCCGCCGGGTGCACCGGCTGCTGGCGGAGCTCCCTCCCGGTGCTTCGGCCGTCCGCCGGTACGGCACTCGGCAGGCGTACGACGCGCTGCTCGTCCAGGCCTGCCGGGAGGTCGAGGTCGACCACCGGCTGAACGAGCTGCCGGAAGGGTTCGACCGCGGGATCGAACGGCTGCGCGTCGAGGAATCCTTGGCCGAGCGCGGGCTTTCGGTGTCCTGAGGCGTTTGTATCGAAAGTATGCGCGGGGCCGGGATGCTCGCGGGCATGAAGAGGTTGGGACTGCTCGCTTCACTCTTGCTGGTGTTCGCGCTCGTTCCCGGGATCGCCTCCGCCGCGGCCGCTTTCCCCCGGATGGACGCGGCCACGGTCGACGGCTTTCGCTGGACGCCGGGTACGAGCTTCGACGTCTACGGCGCGCGGATCGCCGCGCTGGAGCGACAGCTCCCGGCGCGTGGCCTGCCGGAGATCCTGTCGTCGGCGAACCGGACCGCGCGGCCGTTGTGCCACGGCACGTATCTCGCGACGGCGCTGAAACCGGCGGGATTCTGCTGGGAGGACGCAGGAGACGACAAGACCAACGACTGGATCCCGCAGGGCCTGACCGGTTCCGGCGACGCCGACGCGGCGACCGGGAAGGTCGGCGGCAAACGGGTCGTGGCCGCCTCCTGGCACACCCCGGGCGACACCATGGTCCGTCTGTCCTTTGTGGACGCGACTGGGCTCGGCTACCGGCACGTGCTGCTCGTCGAACCGACGTCGAACGACAACTTCGCCGTCGTGGCCGGGCACGGGCACGGGATGACGTGGATCGGGAACCGGCTGTTCGTCGCGACCACCGGGGGAGTGGTGCGGGTTTTCGACACGACGCACTTCTGGAAGGTCGACGACAGCTCCGGCGTCGTCGGGAAGGGCCCGGACGGCAAGTACCACGCGGCGTTCTACGACTACGCGATGCCGCAGATCGGCGCCTACTGGTATCCCGGCGGCGGAACCTGCACCGGCGCGCCCGGGGTGCGGCCGTGTCTCGCGACGATGTCCTTCGACCACAGCGACGGCTCGATCGTGACCGCGGAACACGTGCCCGGTGCCGCCGGGGGCCGGGTGCTGCGCTGGCCGGTCGACCGCGCGACGGGGCTGCCCAAGCTGTCGGACGACGGGACCGTGCACGCGAAGGAAGGATTCGTGTCACCGGTGTGGGGCATGCAGGGAGCGGTGGCGCGCGACGGGTACTTCGTGCTGACGGGGACCTGCCCGGAATACGCCGGGGTGGCGGGAGACCATCCGTCCTGTCTGCACGGCGGGGTCGGTGGCACGTCGACGTCGAGGCTCAGCGGCAAGGCGCCGGTGAACTCGCAGAACCTGTCGTACTGGCCGGCGACGGGGGAGCTGTGGCTGATGAACGAGCAGCTCCGGGAACGGGTGACCGTGCACGTCCCCTGGACGACCCTGACCGGTCGCCCCTGACGCGACGCTCACACGGCGAAATCCCATCGCGTGGCGCCATACGGTTCGGCGCCTGCCACGCCGATGGCGCGGTGGAGGGTGAGCCGGTACAGGTGCCAGGGCGGCGGCCCCGCGCTGGGCGCGCTGTAGGGCGCGGTCAGCGCGTCACCTTCCGCCGTGGCCGGCCAGCCACCGGCCCGGTACACCGCGGCCACCCGCTCTAGCGTCGCCGGATCGGTGACCCGATGGGCTTCGCCCTCCAGCGTGAGGTCGATTCCCCGCAGGCGCACCGAAACACCGCAGGCCGGATTCGCCGCGAGGTTGCGGGAGCGCCGGGTGCCGGGCCCGCCCTTGAAGTACAGGGCGTCGTCCACCCACACGGCGCCGACACCCGCGGAGTGCGGCCGTCCGTCGGGGCGCACGGTCGTCACGAAAAAGGTCAGGTCGGCCGTGGGCGTGTCTTCGGCGAGGATGTCGCGAGGACGGCTCCACGGCAGCTCCGCGGAGCCGTAGCGGTCGAGGTTCTTGGTCGCGATCGGGTTCGTCGTCATATCCACGCGTCGAACGAGCGGGCCGCGATTCGACACCGGACGCGAAAAACCCCGCCACCGAAACGGTGACGGGGTTTTCCGTGAGCCTGGGATCAGTCCAGGTAGTCGCGCAGCACCTGCGAACGCGACGGGTGACGCAGCTTCGACATCGTCTTCGACTCGATCTGCCGGATGCGCTCACGGGTCACCCCGTACACCTGGCCGATCTCGTCGAGCGTGCGCGGCTGGCCGTCGGTGAGGCCGAACCGCAGCCGCACCACACCCGCCTCACGTTCGGACAGCGTCTGCAGCACCGACTGGAGCTGGTCCTGCAGCAGCGTGAACGACACCGCGTCGACCGCGACGACGGCCTCGGAGTCCTCGATGAAGTCACCGAGCTGCGAGTCGCCCTCGTCGCCGATGGTCTGGTCGAGCGAGATCGGCTCGCGGGCGTACTGCTGGATCTCGAGGACCTTCTCCGGGGAGATGTCCATTTCCTTCGCGAGCTCTTCGGGGGTGGGCTCGCGACCGAGGTCCTGCAACAGCTCACGCTGTATACGGCCGAGTTTGTTGATGACCTCGACCATGTGCACCGGGATACGGATGGTGCGGGCCTGGTCGGCCATCGCGCGGGTGATCGCCTGACGGATCCACCAGGTGGCGTACGTGGAGAACTTGTAGCCCTTGGTGTAGTCGAACTTCTCGACCGCGCGGATCAGGCCGAGGTTGCCCTCCTGGATCAGGTCCAGGAACGCCATGCCGCGGCCGGTGTAGCGCTTGGCCAGCGAGACCACGAGCCGGAGGTTCGCCTCCAGGAGGTGGTTCTTCGCCCGCTCACCGTCACGCACGATCCACTTGAGGTCGCGCCGCATCTGGGTGACGAGTTTCTCGCCCTCCTCTTCGGCGTTGCGGACGCGCTCGGCGGCGTAGAGCCCGGCCTCGATGCGCTTGGCGAGCTCCACCTCCTCCTCGGCGTTCAGCAGGGCGACCTTGCCGATCTGCTTGAGGTACGCGCGGACCGAGTCGGCCGAAGCGGTGAGCTCGGCGTCCTTACGGGCCTGGCGCAGCGCCTCGGACTCTTCCTCGTCCCAGACGAAGTCCGGGTTGTCGGAGGTCTTTCCGGCGTTCTTGTCGGCCACCGTGCGGCGCCGCGGGGGCGTCTCTTCGGCGTCCTCGTCGGACTCGGCGTCCTCTTCGGTGTCTTCGGTGACCGTCGCGTCGACGACGTCCACCTCGACCTCTTCCAGGTCGGACAGATCCGGGGTTTCGAGGTCGGCTTCGTCGAGCTCGATCGGACCGTCTTCCGGATCGCCGTCTTCGGTCTTGACACCCTTGGTGGCGGGTTTCTTGGCCGGAGCCTTCTTCGCCGGGGCCTTCTTCGCGCCGGCCGCCTTGGCGGCGGTCTTGCGCGCCGCGGGCTTCGCCGCGCCGGTGGCTGCCTCGTCGGCCGGCTCGCCGGCTGCGGTCGCTGTCTTCGTCCCGCTTCGGGTTGCGGTTCTTGCGGCTGCCACTTACGCCCTTTCGCAGCGGTCGATCATGACGAGCCGAGGCGTGATGGTCTCGGCTGCCTCAAACTTCGGGGAACACCCCTCGGCCTGCGGTTTCCCTCGTTCTGGTGAGTGCCGCCGCCGGGGGCCGTGTTCCATTGTAACGACGATACGTGACAGCGTCGCGGCGCGGATCACCGCCCGGCGGGCGCGACACGCCGTCCGACCCGCCGAAGTGACATCCGTGGTGTCGATGTCAGCACGGGCGCGTCAGTGCTCGATGCCCTCCGCGGCGGCCGCCGCCGCGCCGACGATGCCCGCGTTGTTCTGCAAGGACGCGACGATGACCGGGGTCCGGATGTCCAGCAGCGGGACCCATTTGTGCGACTTCTTGCTGACCCCGCCGCCGACGATGAACAGATCCGGCCAGATCAGGTTTTCCAGCACGCCGAGATACCTGTTCACCCGTTCCGCCCATTCGGGATACGACAGGTCCTCGTTGTCCTTCACCGACGCCGCGGCCTTCTTCTCCGCGTCGAAGCCGTCGACCTCGATGTGGCCGAACTCGGTGTTGGGCACGAGCTTGCCGTCCTGGAAGACCGCGCTGCCGATACCGGTGCCGAAGGTCAGCAGCGCCGTCACGCCGCGCCGCGCGACCGGGTCGCCCCAGCGGATCTCGGCCATGCCCGCGGCGTCGGCGTCGTTGAGCATCGCGATGTCGTCCACGCCGCGGCCGAGGCGTTTGGCGAACAGCGCGTCGGCGTCGGTGCCGATCCACTTGTGGTCGATGTTGGCCGCGGTGTGCGCGACGCCCTTCTTGACCACCGCGGGCAGGGTGACCCCGACGGGCCCGTCCCAGCCCGCCTGCCCGGTGATCTCGGCGACGACGTCCGCCACCGCCTCCGGCGTCGACGGCTTCGGCGTGTCGAACCGGATCCGGTCGCCGATCAGCTGTCCCTCCGCCAAGTCGACCAGCGCGCCCTTGATCCCGCTGCCGCCGATGTCGATACCGAAACCTCGGGTCGCCTCCACCACGGACGTGGTCCCTTCTCGCACGATTCAGAAGCCTGCCTCGGAGACTTTAACCGGATGTGGTGACATGGCGGACGTGGGAGTTGACGAGACGTTGCTGAAGAGTGTCGCCGAGCGTGTCGCGGGCGAGGCCGCCGAACTGGTCCACGAGGCCTGGACCGGGATGAACGGGGGCCGTGAGGTGCGGGTGGACACCAAATCCGCCGACACCGACGTGGTGACCGCCGTGGACCACGAGTCGGAACGGCTGGTGCGGGCGCGGCTGGCCGAACTGCGTCCCGATGACGCCGTGCTCGGCGAGGAGGGCGGCGGGAGCGCGGGCGACGGCGTGACCTGGGTGGTCGACCCGATCGACGGCACGGTGAACTTCCTCTACGGGCTGCCGTGGTTCGCGGTGTCGGTGGCCGCGCAGGTCGGCGGGGTCTCGGTGGCGGGGGCCGTCGTCGAACCGGTCAGCGGCCGCCGCTGGACCGCCGCGCGCGGGCAGGGCGCGTTCCTCGACGGGCGGCGGCTGTCGGTCAACGCGCCCGAACGGCTCGATCTGACCCTGGTCGGCACCGGATTCGCCTACAAGGTCGAACGGCGCACCAAACAGGCCCGCTTCGTCGCCGGACTGGCGACGCGGGTGCGGGACGTCCGGCGCAACGGCGCCGCCTCGCTCGACCTGTGCGCGGTCGCGGCGGGCTGGCTGGACGCCTACGTCGAACACGGGCTCGGGCACTGGGACTGGGCCGCGGGCGCGCTCATCGCCGCCGAGGCGGGTGCCCAGGTGTCGCTTCCCGGGGAAGACACCGAGCTGGGACCGGACGCGACGTTCGCGGTGGCGCCGTCGATCGCGGCGCCGTTGCGTCAGGCGCTGATCGACTCGGGGGCGGGCGCGATCTGAGCCCCTGCGCGCGCCATGAAAGGTCCTTTCCTTGCAAAATTTGCAAGGAAAGGACCTTTCATGGCACGTGAGTACGGGTTCAGCAGGGGGCTTCGCGAGCGGCCTTCAGCAGTGCCTGGTCGATCACCGGGGCACCGCCGCCCGCCGACTGCTCACCGCCGCCGCTGCCCTGCTGCGCCTTCGACCACTGGGTGAGCTGGTCGAGGACCTGGCGCGCCTCCGCCTTCGGACGGACGTCACCCAGCAGGGTGCCGGTGGTGAGCGTGACCGAAGCGTCCTTGCGGTTGTCCTTGACCAGTTCGGCGCACGGGACCACCAGGCTCAGCGTGCGGGCCGCGGCCGCGCCGTTCTCGCCGAAGCGGATCTGGCCGCGGCATTTGGCTTCGACCTTCTCGTACGCCGGGTCGGTGCTCGGCTCGAGCGCCTGGGTGAAGCCCATTTCCTTGAGCGTGCTGGTGACGATGCCGCCCTGGCCGCGGATCTGGGAGCCGTTGAGCACCTGGAGGGCGACCTTGTCCGGGGGGACCGGCGCGCGGTCGTCCAGCCCGTTGTGCGCCAGCGGCGTGTAGGTGACGCCCGGTTGCGGGGCGGGCGGCGGATCGCAGCGGATCTTGGCCTCGATGTCGGCGTTGCTCGCCACGACGTTCACCCAGACGATCACCGCGCCGAGCGCCAGCACCCCGATCACGATGAGCGCGGGCAGCGGATTGCGCTTGCGATACGGCTTCGCCCCGCGGTCCCCGATGCCGTTCCCCGACGCCACCTGCCAGTCCCTTCCCCAAAGCCCGGATCCCCGGACGGTGCTTTATCTCACCGTCGTGTCCGATCAGCCTATGCGTTGCGGCGAAGGCGAGCGGCGCGGGCCTCCGGATAGCACCACGCGACGGCCACTCCGGGCAAGCGACCAGGCCCGAGGAGTGAGGTTCCCGATGTGGGGGCAACCCATTCGGAGGACAGGCGTCTCGAGAACGGGTTCCCCCTGTTGGGTGACGTATTCGCAGCAATGTCTGACTCGTTGCAGAGCCGGTATCGGCGTGAGCTACCCTTCGCGGGCTCAGGCGGCAGTAAGAGGCGCAAAAGAGAGACCTCGCTCACTGCCGGGCCGGGCACAAACAGGGGCGCTGGGACGTTAACCAGCGGCACGAAGGATCCACGAGCCGCGCGCTCGCGGGTCCGGGCCATCTGACATCGAAGCTGATCGCAGGGGTGAGGGACAAATGGCGACCGACTACGACGCTCCGCGCCGCAGCGAAGCCGACGAGCTGGCCGAAGACTCGTTGGAAGAGCTCAAGGCACGGCGCAACGAAAATCAGTCCGGCGTCGTGGACGTCGACGAGGACGCGACCGCCGAAAACTTCGAGCTGCCGGGCGCGGACCTCTCCGGACTTTCCGGGGAGGACCTGACCGTCAAGGTCGTGCCCAAGCAGGCCGACGAGTTCACCTGCTCCGTCTGCTTCCTGGTGCATCACCGCAGCAGGCTGGCGGAGGAGAGTGGCGGACGGCTCATCTGCCGCGACTGCGCCTGAGCCTACGGGCACAGGGGACGGCGCGACAGGGGTTTCGGGGTTCTAAACAGGAATAAGGGGGTCGGCCGCGAGGCCGGCCCCCTTTCCCTTTTTGTCAAGTGGTCAGGACCTGCTGACGGGATGGCGGAGCAGTTCGGCCACCTTCTCCGGGTGTCGGGTGCTGAACAGCCAGTAGGGCGTGGGGTCTTCGGGATCGGTGAGCCAGACCCGCACGACCGGGCCGACCCAGCCCCGATGCAGCACGAAGGCCGCCGGATCGGCGTCGCGGCCGAGCGCCTTCCGCTTCTCTTCCTTGTCGATCACCTCGACGACACCCGCGTACTTCAGCGGCAGGTGTGCGTCGCGGAGCCACAGTTCCGGCTCGTTCCCGCCGGTGACCTTCACCCGGGACCGGCCGAGCGAGATCATCAGCGCGATCACCGCGGGGATCAGCACCACGTACGGCAGCCAGCCGCGGAGCCCGGGATAACCCATGTCGATCTCCGCCGCGAGCAGCCCGCCGCCCAGCAGCGGTAACGGCCAGCCCCACCACGGGACGTAGAGCCGCTCTGAATGCTTGACGGCGCCGCCTTCGGCCGTGTTCACGCTTTCACCCACGCGTTCAGGGTAGTCTCGCCGCCCGTGTCCACCGTTCAGGTACTGCTTTCCCGGATCGATCCTTCGGTCCCCCTTCCCGCCTACGCGCGCCCCGGTGACGCGGGCGCCGACCTCGTCACCACCTCGGATCTCGTGCTCGCGCCCGGCGAACGCGGCGTGGTCGGGACAGGGGTCGCGATCGCCCTACCGCCCGGGTACGCGGGCTTCGTCCACCCGCGCTCGGGCCTGGCGGCCCGTGTCGGACTCTCGGTGGTGAACACCCCCGGCACGATCGACTCCGGGTACCGCGGTGAGATCCGCGTCTGCCTGATCAACCATGATCTCTCCGAGAAGGTCGTGCTCACCCGCGGCGACCGGATCGCGCAGCTGGTCGTGCAACGGGTCGAACAGGCCGAGTTCGTCGAGGTCGCCGAGCTCGAGTCGTCCGAGCGCGGCGAGGGAGGGTATGGCTCCACGGGCGGACACGCCACACTGGGAGCCGGAGCCAGGGAAGGAACGGAGAACTAGTGGGGATTTTCGGTCGCAAGCGCGGGGCGAAGCCCGGCGGACGGCACGCCGCGCCCGAGGTCGAGGACCGGCCAGGGGACGACGACGGCGCCGAGGAGATCGAGCCGCAGCTGTCGGAAACCTCCGACGGCCCCTTCGACATCGCCGACGCGCCCGAGGACGGTATCCCGAGGATCGACCTCGGCTCGGTGAAGGTCCCGGTGCCCGACGGTTCCCAGGTCCAGGTCGAGATGGACCCGGACAGCGGCGGTGTCCGGGCGGTGCACGTCGTCACCGAGCAGGGCCAGATCACCGTCAGCGGCTACGCGGCGCCCCGGTCGGGCGGCCTGTGGAAGGACGTCAGCACCGAGCTCACCGAGCAGCTGCGAGCCGACGGCGCCAAGGTCTCGGTCGGCATGGGGGAGTGGGGACTGGAACTGTCCGCGATCGTCGGCGACGTGGCACTGCGCTTCGTCGGGGTCGACGGGCCGCGCTGGATGCTCCGCGGCGTCATCGCCGGGCCACAGTCGCAGGCGTCACAGGCGCCCGCGGTGCTGCGCGAGATCGTGCGGCACACCATCGTCGACCGCGGTGACGCGCCGATGCCGGTCCGCACCCCGCTGACCATCACGCTGCCCGACGCGGTCGCGCAGCACATCGCCGAACAGAGTTGATTTAATCGCGCGCTGACGAAAACGTGCCGAAGGGGCGCCGTTGCGCAGGCAACTCACGTTGTGTGCAGAGGGCGCCCCTTCATCACGTTTCCGTGGGCCTCCGGCCCAAAAGAGGGCGCGCGACGGGTGAAGTCTCCGTCGGGCGCGGAGCGCCCTTTGGGAGACCGTGTAGTGCTGTCGTTTGGGGCGCGAAACCTGGCAGCGGCTTTCAGGTGACGGTCGCGTTCAGCCAGGCCAGCACGGTCGCCCGGCCAAGGGATTCCCGGTCCGCGCCGAGGGCGGTGAGCGTCGACTCGCCGACCTCGGCGCGCGGCAGGGCGTCCGCCCAGGCCCGCGCGACCGCCACCGGATGGATCGGATCGTCCACGCAAGCGCCGATCCCGGCGGGCACGTCGAGGCCTTTCAGGTCTTCGAGTTCCGGGGCAGCCCGGGAGGCCGCCGTCCGCAGGCTCGCCGCGAGCCCGTCGCCGTGCCGCCGCCACGCCCGGCCCAGTTCCGCCGAAAGCCACTCCGGGACGCCGTCGGACGATTTCGCCAGCGCGCCGTCGACCCCGTTTTCGGCCACCAGACCCGCTGACAGCCGCGCGGCGAGCGACGCGGGTGCTTGCCCGGCCGGACCGTTCCAGGCCGGGAGAGCGGCCAGCAGGCCGGTGCAGCGGCCGGAATCGCGGGCCGCCCACTCCGCGGCCAGGTGGGCGCCGAACGAAATGCCGCCGACCAGCAGCGAACCGTGCTCGTCGGCCAGCCGGTCCAGCTCCTCGAGATAGCCTTCCGCGAGCCGGTCTCCCGGTGGTGGCGGCGGGGCGAGCAGCCGGATGCCGAGTGCCCGCAGGGGGCCGGAAAACACGTCGCGGACGAACACTTCGTCGGACCCGGTGCCGGGGAGCACTACTGCCGTCGTAGGCGGAATAGCGGAGGTCACGTTGCGATCCTCTCCCAAACCGGTTTCCCTGGCTGAACACAGTTACGCTGGATTACGCACGGGCCGTTCAAGTCGGGGGCCCCGGAGCACAGGAGCACCGTTATGTCCGCCAAAGACGGCGGCTACTTCAGCCGGTTGGTTCGCAAGCTGACCAGCGACGTCGAGGATCTCGACGCCGACGACCTGTCCGAAAAATCCGAGGCGGGCGGGGCACAGCGCGCCTGTGACTGCCGTTCGGGCGAAGAGGTGACGGTGCTCGGCAGACTCCGCAGCGTGGAGCTCTGCCCGACCAACGAGGCCGCGACACTGCAGGCCGAGCTGTTCGACGGCACACAGGGTGTGACGCTAATCTGGCTCGGACGCCGCCGGATCGCCGGAATCGAACCCGGGCGAACCATCAAGGTGCGCGGCCGGATGGCCGAACGTGATGGTCAAAAGGTGCTGTACAACCCCTATTACGAACTTCAGAGCCCTGTGAGTTGATCCCGTATCGTGACTGAACCCGCCGGCGGCGAGCAGAAGAAGACCGGGGAACCGGACGAGGACAAGAAGCCCCAGCCCACCCTGCTGGAACAGATGGGCGGGCTGTCGGGGCTGTTCTACTCCTCGCTGCCGGTCATCGTGTTCGTGATCGCGAACGCGATCTTCGGCCTGACCGTCGGCATCTGGGCGGCCGTCGGCAGCGCGGTGGCCATCACGGTGCTCCGGATCGTGCGGAAGGAGCCGCTGCAGCCCGCCATCTCCGGCTTCTTCGGCGTGGCGATCGCGGCGTTCATCGCCTACCGGACCGGTTCGGCCAAGGGCTTCTTCCTGTTCGGGATCTGGACCAGCCTGGTCTACTGCGGCGTCTTCGTACTCTCGATCGTCGTCCGCTGGCCGCTCGCGGGCGTGGTGTGGAACGCGCTCAACGGCAACGGCCACGCCTGGCGCAAGGACAAGAAGTCGCTGATCTCCTATTCGATCGCGACCGCCGCCATGGCGCTGATCTTCGGCGCCCGCTTCGTCGTGCAACGCTGGCTCTACGACGAGGACTACACCGGCTGGCTGGCCTTCGCGAAGATCGCGATGGGATACCCGCTGTACGCGCTCGGCCTGCTCACCGTCGTCTGGGCGGTGCGGCGGTCGGAGAAGCACCTCAAGGCGCTGGGCGAGGAGACGCCCCCCGAGGAGACCGACGCCGAGATCGAGGCGCGGCTGCGGGAGAAGTACGCCCAGGCGCCCGGCGTGGAGAACTAGCCACGTCTGTCAAGACCCCCGTGTTATGAAAGTCCCGTTCATTGCAAAATTCGCAATGAACGGGACTTTCATAACACACACGTGGCCGTGACAGGGACGTTCAGTAACCCAGCGCGGTCCGGATCTCCGGTTCCACGTCCGAGGTCGCCACGAACAGCAGCTCGTCACCCGGCTCCAGCGGGTCCTCCGGCTGCGGCACGATCACCCGGTCCCCGCGCAGGATGGTCACCAGCGCCGCGTCGCGCGGCAGGCTGATCTCGCTGACCGCCTTGCCCGCCAGCGGCGTCTCCTCCGGGAGGGTGAGTTCGACCAGGTTCGCCTGGCTCTGGCGGAACGTCATCAGCCGCACCAGATCGCCGACGCTCACCGCCTCCTCGACCATCGCCGCGAGCATCCGCGGTGTCGAAACGGCGACGTCGACCCCCCAGGCGTCGTTGAACAGCCATTCGTTGGCCGGGTTGTTCACCCGCGCCACCACCCGGCGCACCGCGAACTCGGTCTTCGCCAGCAGCGAGACCACCAGGTTCGCCTTGTCGTCACCGGTCGCGGCGATCACGACGTCGCACTGCTCGATGCCGGACTCCTCGAGGATCGACACCTCACAAGCGTCGCCGAGCACCCAGTCCGCCTGCTCGACGGTGTGCGGCTCGAACTGGTCGGCCTCGCGCTCGATGAGCATCACCTGGTGGCGTCCGTCGATCAGCTCCGCGGCGATCGACCGGCCGACCGCGCCTGCCCCGGCAATCGCGACCCGCATCAGTTCTCCTCTTCCGGTTCGCGAGCGGCGACGCTGGTCACGTCGCTGACGGTGCCCGACTTCGCGGCGACGTACACGACGTCGTCTGCCTGGATCACGGCCTTGGTGTCGGGCAGCACACCGGTGCCGAACCGCATGATGAACGCGACCCGCGCACCGGTCGTGTCCTGCAGTTCGCGCACGCTGCGCCCGACCCAGCCCTCGTGCAGCGGCAGCTGCAGGAGCGCCACGCTGCCGGAGGGGTCCCGCCACGCCGAGGCGACGCCGTCGGGCAGCAGATTGCGGAGGAACCGGTCGGTCGTCCACGGGACGGTCGCCACGGTCGGGATGCCCAGCCGCTCGTAGACGGCCGCGCGCTTGTGGTCGTAGATCCTGGCGACGACCTTGTCGATGCCGAAGTTCTCCCTGGCCACCCGCGCCGAGATGATGTTGGAGTTGTCGCCGCTGGACACCGCCGCGAAGGCACCCGCGCGTTCGATCCCGGCCTCGATCAGCACCTGCCGGTCGAATCCGACGCCGACCACCTGCTGACCGTGGAAATCACTGCCGAGCCGCCGGAACGCCTGCTGGGTCTTGTCGATGATGGCGACTTCGTGCCCCAGCCGCTCCAGCGCCGCGGCCAGAGATGCGCCGACCCGGCCGCATCCCATGATCACCACGTGCACGCACTGCCTCCTTAATCAGCGAACGTTTCACCCGTCCGCAGGTACCCGGTCACACCAGCGCCGAACCTACCGTGAGCAGCGCTCGTCAGCTCCACCGTCCTCCCCTCCGCCAGCCTCAGGGGAGACGCGGCGCGCCGCCGTTACTTCCAACCGTCCTCCCCACCGCCACCCTCAATGGAGACGCTGCGCGCCGCCGTTACTCTCTTGAGGTGTCGAAGTTCCCGACCGTATTGAAGCGGCTCGTCCTCGGACGTCCATTCCGGAGTGACCGCCTCTCGCATACGCTCCTGCCGAAGCGCATCGCGCTGCCGATTTTCGCGTCCGACGCGTTGTCGAGCGTCGCCTACGCGCCTGAGGAAATCTTTCTGACCCTCAGTGTCGCCGGTCTGTCCGCGTACGCCTTCGCGCCCTGGATCGGGGTCGCCGTCGCGGTCGTCATGCTGGTCGTGGTCGCCTCCTACCGGCAGAACGTGCACGCCTATCCCAGCGGCGGCGGCGACTACGAAGTCGCCAACACCAATCTCGGTGGCAAATTCGGGCTCACCGTGGCCAGCGCGCTGCTGGTCGATTACGTGCTCACGGTGGCCGTGTCCACCTCGTCCGGCGTGGCGAACATCGGTTCGGCCGTGCCGTGGGTCGCGCAGCACAAGGTGCCCGCCGCGATCATCATCGTGACGGTGCTGACGGCGCTGAACCTTCGCGGAGTTCGTGAATCGGGCAAAGCGTTCGCCATCCCGACCTACGGGTTCATCATCGGCATTCTCGGCATGGTGGTCTGGGGCCTGATCGAGGCGGCCTCCGGCGCCGACATGCGGGCCGAGAGCGCCGGGTTCGATTTGCATGAAGAAGCCTCTTTGACCGGTTTCGCCTTCTTCTTCCTGTTGTTGAGGACGTTCTCCTCCGGTGCCGCGGCGCTCACCGGGGTCGAGGCGATCAGCAACGGCGTCCCGGCGTTCCAGAAGCCGAAATCCAAGAACGCGGCGACCACGCTGCTGCTGATGGGTGTGCTCGCGGTGACGATGCTGGTCGGCATCATCACGCTGGCGATCATCACCGACGTCAAGTTCGCCGAGCATCCGGAGACCCAGCTGTCCGGCACCCCGGCGGGGTACGAGCAGAAGACCATCGTCGCCCAGATCGCGCAGGCGGTGTTCCCCGACTTCCCGCCGGCGTTCTACTACATCTCCTTTTCCACCGGCATCATCCTGCTGCTGGCCGCGAACACCGCGTTCAACGGTTTCCCGGTGCTCGGCTCGATCCTCGCGCAGGACCGCTACCTGCCGCGCCAGCTGCACACCCGGGGTGACAGGCTGGCGTTCTCCAACGGGATCCTGTTCCTCTCCGCCTTCGCCCTGGTGCTGATCATCGCGTTCGACGCCGAGGTCACGAAGCTCATCCAGCTCTACATCGTGGGGGTGTTCGTCTCCTTCACGGTCAGCCAGGCCGGCATGATCCGGCACTGGAACCGCCTGCTGGCCAGGGAGACCGACCCCACGGCGCGGCGGCGGATGCGGCGATCGCAGACGGTCAACGCCATCGGCCTCACCATGACCGGCACCGTGCTGGTCATCGTGCTGATCACGAAGTTCCTGCTCGGCGCCTGGATCGCGATCGCGGCGATGGTGGCGATCTACATCCTGATGACCGCGATCCGGAAGCACTACGATCGGGTCGCCGAGGAACTGCGGGAGATGGACCGCAAGCCGGCCGTGCTGCCTTCCCGCAACCACGCGATCGTGCTGATCTCGAAACTGCACCTGCCGACCTTGCGCGCGCTTTCCTACGCCAAGGCCGTGCGCCCCGACGTCCTCGAAGCCGTCACGGTCAACGTCGACGACCTCGAAACGCGCAAACTCGTCCAAGAATGGGACGACCACAATTTCAAAGTGCCGCTGAAGGTGATCGAGTCGCCATACCGGGAGATCACGAAACCGGTGCTCGATTACGTGAAGCGCGTCCGCGGCGACAATCCGCGCAACGTGGTGACCGTGTTCATCCCCGAATACGTGGTCGGGCACTGGTGGGAGCAGGTCCTGCACAACCAGAGCGCGCTGCGGCTCAAGGGGCGGCTCCTGTTCCAGCCCGGTGTCATGGTGACCAGCGTGCCGTGGCAGCTCGAATCGTCGGAAAAGGCGATCAAACGCGACCGGAAGGCGCGTCCCGCGGCTGGCGACGTGCGGCGCGGATTCTCACCCGTGGTCAAGCCGACCGAAAAGACTGAAAAGACTAAGGACAAAGCAGAATGACTGTTGACGCGTCGACCGGTACGTGGCTCGGACGGACGATCGAGCTGGAGGTCGGCGCGGTAGCGCACGGCGGGCACTGCGTCGCGCGGGCGGAAGGGCGGGTCGTGTTCGTGCGGCACGCGCTGCCCGGCGAACGGGTACTGGCCACGATCACCGACGACAAGGGCGGCTCGTTCTGCCGCGCCGACGCGATCGAAGTGCTGGAGGCGTCGCCGGAACGCGTGGAGCCGCCGTGCCCGCTCGCGGCGCCCGGGGCGTGCGGCGGCTGCGACTGGCAGCACGCCGCGCCCGGCTACCAGCGTGAACTCAAGGCCACAGTGGTCGCGGAGCAGCTGAAGAGACTGGCCGGAATCGAACGCGAGGTCGTCGTCGAAGCGCTCGAAGGCGGCCCGCTGGACTGGCGCAGCCGCGTCCGCCTCGTGGCGGGCAAGGATGGCCGCGCGGGTTTCCGGGCGAACCACAGCCACCGCGTGATCCCCATCGACGACTGCCCGATCACCGTCCCCGGCGCGCTCGACGACGTGGTCTCGCGGAAGTGGCGGCCCGGCTCCGAAATCGAGGTCACCAAGGACGGCGAAGGCACGGTCCACCTTCGCGACCTGTCGACGGTTCACGGCAAGACCCGGTCCCGGCAGCTGACGGGCGGGCTCGCCGTCCAGCACGCCGCCGGCCGCGACTGGCGGCTGGACGCCCACGGCTTCTGGCAGGTCCACCCGGCCGCCGCGGACACGCTCGCCGCCGTCGTCGCCGAATGGGCCGAGGCGCCGCGCGATGGCGTGGCATGGGACCTGTACGCCGGCGTTGGCCTGTTCGCCTCGGTGCTGGCCGAGCAGGTCGGCCCCGGGGGACGCGTGCTGGCCGTGGAATCCGGCCGCCGCGCCGTCGCCGACGGTGAGGAGAACCTGGCCGATCTCCCGCAGATCCGCTGGCGCTCCGGCCGGGTCGAGCATCTGCTGGCCGACGCCCCGAAACCCGTCGACGTCGTCGTCCTCGACCCGCCGCGCAAGGGCGCTGGCAAAGCCGTTGTCGAGTCCATTGTGGAGGGTTCGCCGGACCGGATCGTCTATGTGGCCTGTGACCCGGCGGCGCTGGCCCGCGACATCGCACTGTTCGCGGAGCACGGGTATGGCCTCAGTGATCTCCGTGCTTTCGACGCGTTCCCGATGACTCAGCACGTCGAATGCGTTGCGTTGCTGCAATAACGGCGCGATTGTCGACCGTCGGAATGGTTGGGCTTCGTTTGCCTTGCCCGGGTGCCGGGTGCTCGCGAAGCTTCGGACCATGGACAGTCTTCCTTCGATGTTGCCGCCTGGAGTAACGGCGCAGGAAATCACTTACCGGAATGGCCGGAAGCAGATCATCTACACGGCGCCCTATGTCTCCGAAGGGCCGGTGCTCGTCCGGGATCTGCTGGGCAGGCAGGCGTGGATGTTCATGTACGCCCACTTCGTCTTCGCCTGGGCCGAGGGCGCGGTCCAGGTACAGGTCAGTCACGGCACCCTCAACGGGCCGAAGATGCTGCTGTGGAAAGGGGTCAGCATCTCCGCTCTTTGGTCGGGGCGCGCGTTGGCCGAGTTCGGGCAGGCGTGGGCGGTGGAGCAGATGACCGGCCGCAGGGGTGCCCTGGCCGTCGTCAAGGATCCGCTTCCCTGAAGGCGGGTTACCTCTCTCTGGTAGAGAAGCCGGGATCTCATTGCCGGAAAGCGGTAATGGTGGCGGGTTCGGTCGTGTGGTGTCTTTGTGAAGGGTGTCTGTCTTAGTTGGGGTTGGTGGGGAGTCTGTTGCTGGGAAGGGGCGGCTGCCTCAGGTTTGCTTGCCATTGAAGAAATACTCCGTTGCCGGAAATCGGCGATGTCTCGTGGTGGCTGCATGGTCGGAAACTGTCGGTGGCCGGTTGTACGGTTTTCGGCGTGGATACTTACCAGGCGGCGCCGGTGGCGCTTCTCGAGGAAATTGTTGATCCTGATCTTTTGGAGTTGGTCAATGCTTCGGTAGTTTCGTTGGGCGACAAGGATTCCGTGGCTGTGGCGCGGGCGGCGTCGGCGGGGATCGCGCGGTTGGAGGCGGTCCGGTTCCGCGCGTTGGCCCAGCTGAGCCGGCATCGTGGGGGTGCGCGGAGTGTGGTGCAGGAGGTCGCGGTCGAGTTGTCTCTGGTGGACAATCACGCGGGCTCGATGGTCTCCACGGCTGAGGCGTTGACCACGCGTCTGCCCCGCACGCTGGCGTTGATGGACCAAGGAAAGCTGGGTGGTTTCGGTGCGATGAAGGTCGCCGCGGCTACCGCGTGGTTGTCGGATGAGAACGCGCGTGCCGTGGATGCGTTGTTGGAGGATCGGTTGCCGGGCAGGAACTCGGAGCAGATCCGGAAGGCGGCGAATCATGCGGCGGGCACGGTTGATCGTGATGGTGCGGATAGGCGTGCTCGGCGGAATCGGGAGGGGCGTCGTCTGCGGTTGCGGCAGGGTGAGCTCGGGGTCGCCTCGATCGAGGTTGAGGACGGGCCGGTGGAGAAGGTCACGGCCGCGTACCGGCGGATCGACCGGGAGGCTCGGGCCTTGCGGAAGGATGGGGAGACCCGGACGCTGGATCAGTTGCGTGCGGATGTCGCGCTTGATCTGCTGCTGGGTGGGCAGGGCGGCACGAGTGAGCGTACCGAGGTGTTTCTGTACATGGATTTGTTCACTTATCTCGGGGTGAATAATGATCCGGCGGAGCTGGCGGGGCATGGGCATATTCCGGCGGGGTTGGCGCGGCGGATCGCGACGGGGCCGGACACGGTGTTGCGCCGGATCATCACGGATCCGCTGTCCGGGCAGGTGCTGGATTTGGGGCGGGATCGGTATCGGCCGTCGGCGGGGTTGGGTGAGTTTGTGCGGGTGCGGGATCGTGAGTGCCGAAGACCGGGGTGCGGGCGTCCGGCGCAGGCCTGCGATCTGGATCATGTGGTGCCGTGGCAGTTCGGCGGTCATACCAACGCTGATGAGTTGGTCGACCTCTGCCGCCGCGACCATCGCCTCAAAGACGAACCCGGCTGGAGTTATCGCCTCGCGGCGGACGGGACACTGACCGTCACCACCCCGACCGGACACAGCTACGACAGCACACCGCCACCACTCCACGAACCCCGGACCGAAAGCCCGCTGGACGACGAACCACCACCGTTCTGAGCGCCGTCGCCGGGAAACGGCGATGGCCCAAGCGGGTTTTCGGTGGCTGGAGGGCGGCGCCCTTCTGACCTACGGCTCCACTCCGGCGATGCTGGGTGGTAGACCCCTATTGCCGAAAAATGGCGATGACTTCTGCCTGGTCGCGAGTCTTGTGCTGGGATGAATACCTGAGGGCGCTTTCCCGGCAATGCCAGTGTGCTTGTGGAGAGCTGCCCGCCCGTCGGCTGGAGTGGCCGCCGCCGCGTTCCTGAACGACCGCTCGGCGGCAGGAGAGGGCGGGCGGGGTGTGCTGATGGTGTTGGCCGGGTGTCGTTGATTGGTCAGAATCGGTAGCGGAGTGTGCGGGTTCCTTGACGGGACAGGCCTGTGTTCAGGCTCATGAGGTGGGTGAGTGCGCGGAGAGGTTGGGGGAAGTCGGCGACTTCCGGGGCGCGGGTGAGGAGTTGCTCGTCGGTCAGGGTGAGGGCGGCGTCCCAGGTTTCGGGTTCGTGTGGGTCGTCGAAGCCTTGGGCGGCGGTGATGCCGAGGGTTTTGATGGTCGGGTGGTATTTCATTGCCCATGCGGCGAAGCGCGTGTAGCCGTTGAAGGCGAGTTCGCCGGCGGGGAAGTGTGTGGTCAATGCGCGCGTCATCTGCTGGAAGCTGTCGCCGGGCATGAAGGGCAGCAGGCCTTCGGCGACGATCATGGCGGGCCGGTCCCTGGGCAGCGCATCGAGCCAGCCGGGTGTGGTGAGGTCGGCGCCGAGGAGCCGGGACCGTTCCGGGAGGAACTGGGGGCGCAGGCTGACGACCTCGGGGAAGTCGATGTCGTACCAGTCGACGCCCGTGGGTGGGTCGCAGCGGAACACCCGTGTGTCGAGCCCGCAGCCCAGGTCGAGCACGATGGCGTCGGGATGCTCGGCGAGGAAGTTGACGACCGCCTGGTCCAGTTTCTTCGCACGGAGCGCGGTGCCGCAGATGAGGCTGGGTTTGACTTTGAGTTTGGCGAAGTCGTAGTCGATTTTCTCGGTGAGCTCGGAGGAGCGGGTGTCGCCGAGGATCGGATGGGGCAGTTCGCTGTCCAGGGCCCTCGCATAAAGGGTCAGCAGGAGGGTCTCCTGGATCGGGTCCAGGGTGAGGCGCCGACGTTGCATGACGGATGAGTCCTTCAGGTTTTGAGGGGATTGCGGGCGGCGATGTCGCGCAGCCAGGTCAGGGACTGCTGGGCGGTGCGGATGCGTTCGACGCGGGGCCCTTCGCCGCCGGCGAGGGCGAGGCCTTGTTCGGCGATGTCGCCAAACGCGGCGAGGCTGTCGAGTTTGCGTTGGATCACCTTGTGCCAGGCGTCGTCTTCGATGCGGTAGTACGCGGTGCGGTCACCGGGGACGCGGACCTTGCGGATGAGCCCGATGGCGGTGAGGAAACGCATGTTCGAAGTCAGCGACGCGCGGCTGGCCTGGATCGTCTCGGCGATCTCGCCGGCGGAGCGCTGGGGCGGGTCGCAGATCATCAGCAGGCCGAGGATGCGCCCCGTGATCGGCGGGAGCCCCCACTCTTCCACGCAGAAGGTGGCTACTTGCTCCACCCACTTCACTACCTCGTCCTGGTTGTCCTGACCGGGCATGGCGCGTCCTCCTCGGCTGCTTGTCGGCCCGTCACTGTGTCATGGCGGCCACCGACTCGCGGGTGGGCGGCGGGGTGACGGCGGCCGGGCAGGCGCTCCAGGTACCGCCACCCGTTCCACACGCTGGAGCTCTGCACCACGACACACTTCACGCGCCGGTCGAGCACCGCGACCGAGCCACCGACGCTGACACCCCACAACCCGATCCGTGCCGTGTCCACCTCCGGCAGGTACAGGTCGCCGGCACACCGGGTACCGAGGCCGGTGAACATCACCGGCTCGGGTCGCAGGACCATCTTCAACACCTCTCGGTCAGTCTTATTGCTAGTTGTTTCAGTCTCGACTGAAACAACTAGCAATGTCAACCCCGGTCTCCGGAGCCGCGCGCTGAGCTGATTTCGACGGACGTCCACTCGTCCACGGCAGAGAACCCCAAGACGAAGCCCGCCTTTCGGCATGAGGGAACGTCAAAGGCAAATTGCTCGACAGCTGTCCAAGGTGGTGAGCACACTGCCGGGGTGATCCGTTTCCACTTCCGTCTCAGGCCGCCGGCCGATGTGGAGCCCTGGGGCGATCGCAACCTGCACTGGTTCGCTTTGACGGACGGCTGGTACTGGATCGAAGTGGACGGGCACAAGTTGTTCCACCACCCGTCGAACGCCGATACAGGGCAGCCTTCGCCAGTCGACTACTACGTCGTCCGATTGTGGGAGGACATTCAGGAAGTGCTGCCGTCTCTGCTGGAACCGGTGCCCGCGGATCTCGTCGACCGCATGACCAGCGATCACGACGCGTGGTACAGGGCGGGTGCCGAGGACACGGAGACGGCTTTCGACTGGTACAGCGACCACGTCATGTACACCGGTTACCTCGCCGCCTCGCCCCGCATCCTGTGGTGGCGATCGATCGCCGACCGGGACACGATCACCGTCGACTGGCGGCACCCCACCGAGAGCGGGGTCGACTGCACCGTGCCGAGGCAAGGACGGGCCAGCGTTCCCACCGAGTTGTTCCTGCAAGCAGTCGAGGAGTTCGACCGGGAACTGATCGACGCGATGGACCGGCGTATCACGGAGATCGAGGCCGGCGGGCTGGATCCAGGCGTCCGGCTCGACATCGCTCAGCTGCGCGACGAACATCAGCGGCGTTCAGGATCCCTCGCCGCCGCCATGCGGCAGGTACCCGCGACGGACTGGACAGCCGTTCGCGAAGGCGCCGCGCGCATCTTCTCGACTCGAACTCGATAGCCACTGTCCTTCGCTGCCGAACCCGGATCACCGATCGCAAGGCCGCGGTCTCTGTGCCTGATTGCCCATGGCGCGGGTTTGTTCGTTTTCCGGCTGGTTCGGCCATCGAGCGGCGCTGGCCTGGTTCGCCAGGTGTGCTGCGTTGATCCGTTCAGGGAACAAAACTGGACACTGGCTGCCCGGCTTCGCTGGGTCGCTCCAGCCTCCGCCCCGGGGAGCTGGCTCCGGGCTCGATACAAGGGATTGGGGGAGGGGGGCCATGGGGGTGGTGCCGCGGTGGCGGCGGAAGGCGTATTGCAGGCCGCGGATGGTGACGTGCGCGGCAGCGGCGACATCGGCGACGCTGATGTCCAGATGTGCGTGGTCGTCCATGAACGCCATGGCGCGCCGCAGGGTGGTGGGGTGGGCGTCGTGACGGTCCTCGATGGTGGGGTCGAGCAGCGCCGTGTTGGGGAAGGCGCTCAACACCGCCGTGACGAAAAGGTGGGGCGAATCCCGGAGGGTCCACCCCACCCACCGCGGCTCAAACCAACAGCGACCTACCGCGTCGGCGAAACCACAGCCGTGCGCAACTCAGGAGCGCGCGTCCTCCTTCAGCATGTCCGCGCATTTCTCGCCGATCGCCATCGTCGTGATGCACGGATTCACCGCGACCAGGAACGGCATCGCCGAACCGTCGGCGACCCGCAGGCCCTCGACACCGCGCACCCGCAGCCGGGCGTCCAGCACGGCCGACGGGTCGTCGTCACCGCCCATTTTCGCGGTGCACGAAGGGTGATAGACCGTGTTGTGCGTCTTGCGCAGGTAGTCGGCGATCTCGTCGTCGGTCTTGACGTCCTTGCCCGGCGCCAGTTCCGTTCCGGCCCATTCGTCCAGTGCGGGCTGCTCGGCGATCTTGCGCGCCAGTTTGATGCCGTAGGTCATCACGCGCATGTCGTGCGGATCGCTGAAGTACCGCGGGTCCACCTTCGGCTTGTCCCGGTAGTCGCGGCTGCGCAACCGAACGGTGCCGGTCGACCGCGATCGGGTGACGTTCGGGGTCAGGCAGAAGCCGTTCTCCGTGGTCGGGTAGCCCTGCCGGAGCGTGTTCATGTCGAACGGCACGGAGCCGTAGTGGAACATCAGGTCCGGCCGGTCGAGGCCGTCCTCCGTGGTGGTGAAGATGCCGATCTCCCACCATTGCGTGGATTCGGTGGTCATCGGTTGCAGCGCGTCCCACTGGATGACGCCCTCGGGGTGATCCTGCAGGTTCTCGCCGACGCCGGGGGAGTCCACCAAGACCTCCACACCGACTTCGCGCAGATGCTCGGCCGGGCCGATTCCTGACAGCATCAGGAGTTTCGGGGTGTCGATGGCGCCGGAGGACAAGATGACCTCGCGCCGGGCACGCAAAGAAACGCCGTGGATCAGGTCGTCGGCGAGATATTCGGCGCCGGTGCAGCGTTTGCCGTCGAACAGCAGCCGCCGGACCCGGGCGCCGGTGATGATCTCCAGGTTCGGCCGCTTCCCGATGATCGGATGCAGGTAGGACACCGACGCCGACGAGCGCGTGCCGTCTTCGCGCGCGTTGATCTGGAACCAGTTCGCGCCGTGCGTCACGGTCTTGCCGGAGTTGAATTCCACCCGGGGGATCCCGGCCTGCTCGCACGCCTGGAGCAGCGCGACGCCGGTCGGATCTTTGGGTGGCACCGAGCGGATGGTCACCGGGCCCGAGCGGCCGTGGTGATCGCCGGGACCGTCGTTGGTCTCAAGACGTTTGTACAGCGGGAAAATATCCTGGGAAGACCAGCCGGGCAAGCCCAGTGACGACCATTCGTCGAGGTCTTCCGCCGGGGCCCAGAACGCGATGCACGAGTTGTGCGACGAGCAACCGCCGAGCACTCGCGCGCGGGCGTGGCGCAGGAACGAGTTCCCGGACTCCTGGGGTTCGACCAGGTAGTCCCAGTCGTACCCGGATTCCAGCAGGGCCATCCACTTCGTCAGTTCCAGCACCGCCGGATCGTCCACATCGGACGGTCCCGCTTCCAGCAACGCCACGGTGACGTCCGGGTCCTCCGAGAGTCTCGCCGCGACCACCGAACCCGCCGTCCCGCCGCCGACGACGATGTAGTCGAACTCTCCGGTCACTGTGCTGCCTCCTCGGGATGTGCCGCCGCGGCGTGATCGGCCAGGACGCCGCTCTTGTGCCGCAGAACGAACCAGTAATACGCGAAACCGACGATCGCCACCGCGCCGACGAACAGCACGGCCCCCCATTCGAGGTACCAGTGATACGGCTCGGTCGCGTTGTAGACCTCACGCCGCGGCCAGGCCAGGTTCACCACGATCGCGCCGCCCCACAGCACGCCGAGGATGTTGACCGGCAGCCCGAGCTTGCTGAGGGAGAAGTACTTGGTCCCTTCGACCTTCGGCGGCGGCCACTGCCCGCGCAGCCGCTTGACCAGCATCGGGATGGTGACCAGCAGGTACGCCAGGTAGATCATGATGATGCCGATGCTGGTGATCACCGTGAAGATCTGCGGCTGGCCGACGTTGACCACCAGGATCAGCACCGCGATGACGCCGGAGACGATCGCGGGGACCACGGGGGTCTTGGTCTTCGGCGACACCCTCGCCAGATGCTTCCCGGCGGGCAGGTTGTTGTCGCGGCCCATCGCGAACATCATCCGGATCGACGCCGACTGCACGGCCAGGTTGCACACCGTGATGGCGATGACGACCGCCAGCAGGAAGATCGTGCCGACGGTGCTGCCCAGGACGTCGAGCACGATGAACTGCAGGCCGCCCGTCGCGATCTGGGGGTCGTTGATGTCGCCGACGGCCATCAGCGCCAGCAGCAGGATCAGCCCGCCGATGACGAACGACGCGATCAGCGCGCGCAGGATCGCCTTGGGCGCGTTCTTGCGCGGGTCATGGGACTCTTCACCGAGCGAGCTGGCGGTGTCGAAGCCGTACATGACGTACGTCGACGCGAGCGAGGCGACCAGGAACGCGCCGAAGTAGCCCCACGGCTGGTCGGCACCGGTGTTGTTGGTCTGCATGACGACCTCGGGACCCCGGGTGATGTTCACCGCGAGCGCGATGATCAGCAGGACCGCGGCGATCAGTTCGATGAACACCCCGGCGCTGTTGATCCGCGCCATCAGTTTGACGCCCC
The DNA here is from genome assembly GCF_055575975.1 of Amycolatopsis sp. NPDC033938. Classification (NCBI taxonomy): domain Bacteria; kingdom Bacillati; phylum Actinomycetota; class Actinomycetes; order Pseudonocardiales; family Pseudonocardiaceae; genus Amycolatopsis; species Amycolatopsis sp. NPDC033938. The sequence goes on along the minus strand of NZ_JBVIRO010000007.1, from coordinate 215,264 downwards.
AGGCGTTCACCAGCGTGGTGAACAGGATCAGGGCGGTGCCGAGGATGACCGCGTTGACCGCGCTGTCGCCGGAGAACGAGAAGAACGACGAGATCTGGGGGAGCGTGATCTGGTAGGCCAGCGCGACCGCGGCGATGCTGACGATCGAGGCGGTCAGCATCATCCAGCCCGCCAGCCAGGCGACGTGCGGGCTGCCGAGCCGTTTCGACCAGTTGTAGATCGATCCGGCGACGGGATAGTGCGCGGCCAGTTCGGCGAACGACAGCGCCACCATCAGCTGGCCGACGAACACCATCGGCCACGACCACCAGTAGGCGGGCCCGCCGAAGCTGAAACCGAAGTAGAACAGCTGGAAGGTGCCGGTCAGGATCGAGATGTAGCTGATCCCGGCGGCGAAGGTGTGGAAGTTGCCGAGGGTTCTTTCGAGTTCCTGTTTGTAGCCGAAACCGGCAAGGCCGTCGTCGGAAGGAGTGCTCATCGGCGGTTTCCCGTCTTCAGTTGGATGCGGCAGGCTCCCCGGAGAACCAGCGCTGTGGTGCGGGCCGGAGGTTCTGATAGATGTGCTTCGCCTCCGTGTACTCGGCCAAACCCGTCGGGCCCAGTTCGCGCCCGAAGCCGGATTGCTTGTAGCCGCCCCATTCCGCCTGGGGCAGGTACGGATGGAAGTCGTTGATCCAGATCGTGCCGTGCCGCAGCCGGTTCGCGACCCGCTGCGCGCGGGAGGCGTCCGAGGTGAACACCGCGCCCGCGAGGCCGTAGTGCGTGTCGTTGGCGATACGGACGGCGTCGTCCTCGTCGGTGAAGGTCTCGACGGTGAGCACCGGGCCGAACGATTCGTCGACGACGGCGCTGCTGCCCTGCTTCACGTTGTCGAGGATGGTCGGCAGGTAGTAGTGGCCCTTCGCCAGCTCGCGATCGTCGGGGCGTTTGCCGCCGGTGCGCAGGACGGCGCCCTCTTCCAGCGCGGCCGCGACGTAGCGTTCGATCTTTTCCAAATGGGCGGCCGAGATCAGCGGACCGGTTTCAGCCTTCGGGTCGAAAGGTCCACCCAGTCGGATCAGTTCGGCGCGGCGGACGAGTTCGTCGACGAACTTCTCGTGCCACTCCTCCTGGACGATCAGCCGCGCCCCGGCCGAGCAGACCTGACCGGAGTGCAGGAACACCGCGGTCAGCGCGTAGTCGACGGCGATGTCGAAGTCGGAATCGGCGAAAACGACGTTCGGGTTCTTGCCGCCCAGCTCCAGCGCGACCTTCTTGACGGTGGCGGCGGCGGACGCGGCGATGATCTTGCCGGTCGCGAGGCCGCCGGTGAACGACACCAGGTCGACGTCCGGATGCTCCGACAGCGGCGCTCCGGCCTGCGCTCCGGCGCCGAGCACCAGGTTCGCGACGCCGCCGGGGAGCCCGGCCTCGGTCAGCAGCTTCATCAGCATGATGGAGGTGTGCGGCGTCAGCTCGCTGGGCTTGAGGACGAACGTGTTGCCCGCCGCGAGCGCGGGGGCGACCTTCCAGATGGTCTGCAGGAGCGGGTAGTTCCAGGGCGTGATCAGCCCGCAGACGCCGACCGGTTCGTGCACGATCCGGCTGAAGGCGTCCGGGTTGCCGGTGTCGACCACGCGGCCCGCGTCGTTGGCGGCGAGTTTGCCGAAGTAGCGCAGGCAGGCGGCGATATCCGCCATGTCGTACTCGCTCTCGACCAGCCGTTTGCCGGTGTCGAGCGATTCGGCGCGGGCGAAGGCCGCGACGTCGCGGTCGAGCAGGTCGGCGGCCTTCAGCAGCAGGTCACCGCGTTGCGGAGCGGGTGTCTGAGGCCACGGGCCGGTGTCGAACGCCTTCCTGGCGGCGGCGATGGCCGCCTCGGTGTCCTCGCGGGTGCCCTCGGCGACCTCCGCGACCAGTGATCCGTCCGCCGGGCAGCGGATTTCCCTGCGACCGCGGCCGACCGCGTCGACCCACTCGCCACCGATGAAAAAATCCGCCATCAAGCCACTCCAAACGGGCTTCTTCTTAACCGTCGAAGAGCGATTATGTCGGCCACCCGACGTGACCGCTACTTGGCAAAAGAGACCATGTTCACACTGTTGGGTGCCGTGTGGTGATTTTCTGACATGTGACTCGTGACGCGGGCGCGGGAAGGTTCTCAGCGGCCCTCCGTAGACTGGCTGGAACGGCGGAAGAGGAACCAGGCGAGGTGGGAGAGTGACGTTGCTCGAGTCCGTACACGGACCGGCTGACTTGAAGCGGATGGACCAGGAGCAGCTCGGCGAGCTGGCCGCGGAGATCCGGGACTTCCTCGTCGAAAAGGTGCGGCTCGCCGGTGGTCACCTCGGCCCGAACCTGGGTGTGGTCGAGCTGACGATGGCGCTGCACCGGGTCTTCGACTCGCCGCACGACGCCATCGTGTGGGACGTCGGTCACCAGGCGTACGTGCACAAGATCGTCACCGGCCGTCACGACGGCTTCGGCAAGCTGCGCCAGCTGGGCGGCCTCACCGGCTATCCCGCGCGCTGCGAGAGCGAGCACGACCTCGTCGAGAACAGCCACGCCTCGACCGCGTTGTCCTATGTGGACGGTCTGGCGAAGGCGTTCGAACTCGGCGGTGGCGGCAGGCACGCGATCGCCGTCGTCGGCGACGGCGCGCTGACCGGCGGTATGTGCTGGGAGGCGCTCAACAACATCGCCGCGAACCCGCGCCGACCGGTCGTCATCGTCATCAACGACAACGGCCGCTCGTACTCGCCGACCATCGGCGGCGTCGCGGACCACCTGGCGTCGCTGCGGCTGAAGCCGGGCTACGAACGCGTTCTGGACCGCGGCAAGGAACTGCTGCGGCACACCCCCATCGTCGGCAAGCCGATCTACGCGGCGCTGCACGCGGCGAAGGCGGGGCTCAAGGACGCGCTGAGCCCGCAGATGATGTTCTCCGACCTCGGCCTGAAGTACCTCGGCCCGGTCGACGGTCACGACCTCGCGGCGCTGGAGAAGGCGTTCCAGAGCGCCCGCGACTTCGGCGGCGCGGTCATCGTGCACGTGGTCACCGAGAAGGGCCACGGCTACGAGCCCGCCGTGACCAACCAGGCCGACCAGATGCACCAGACCGACCCGATCGACCCGGAAACCGGTCTCCCGCCGGTCAAGGGCCCGAGCTGGACCGGCGTCTTCGCCGACGAGCTGGTCAAGATCGGCGCCGACCGCGAGGACGTCGTCGCGATCACCGCGGCCATGCTCCGCTCGACCGGCCTGCACAAGTTCGCCGAGGCGTACCCGGACCGCTGGTACGACGTCGGGATCGCCGAGCAGCACGCGGTGACCTCGGCCGCCGGTCTCGCGATGGGTGGCAAGCATCCCGTCGTCGCCGTCTATTCGACCTTCCTGAACCGGGCCTTCGACCAGGTGCTGATGGACGTCGCGCTGCACCGCCAGCCGGTGACGCTGGTGCTGGACCGCGCCGGTATCACCGGGCCGGACGGGCCGAGTCACCACGGCATGTGGGACCTCTCGCTGCTGGGCATGGTGCCGGGCATGCGCGTCGCCGCGCCGCGAGACGCCGGCACGCTGCGCGAGGAGCTGCGGGAGGCCGTCGCCGTCGAGGATGGCCCGACGGCGCTGCGGTTCTCCAAGGGCGGCGTGATCGACTCCGTGCCCGCCGTCGAACGCGTCGGCACGGTGGACGTGCTGCGCAAGCCGTCCGGAGACGCCGACGTGCTGCTCGTCGCGGTGGGCGCGTTCGCCATGCTCGGGCTCGCCGCCGCGGACCGCCTGGCCGATCAGGGCATCGGCGTGACCGTGGTGGACCCGCGCTGGGTCGTCCCGGCGCCCGCGGAACTCGTGGCGCTGGCCGAGCAGCACAAGCTCGTCGTGACCGTCGAGGACAGCGGCCGCCACGGCGGTTTCGGCTCCGCGCTGTCCGCACTGTTCCGCGACGCCGAATGCGACGTGCCGCTGCGCGATCTCGCGGTGCCGCAGGTGTTCCACGAGCACGGCTCGCGCGAAGAGGTGCTGGCCCGCGTCGGGCTCACCGCGCAGGACGTCGCGCGGCGGGTCACCGAGTGGTCGGCCAAGCTGGCCAGCCGGACTCCGGCGCCGGAGGACACGCACCGCTGAGGCGTTATGAGCTGACAAGCGCCATGAAAGGTCCTTTCCTTGCAAATTTTGCAAGGAAAGGACCTTTCATGGCACGCGCTAGGCCCGCCAGACGGTGCCTCGCCGCTCGTACTCCAGCACCACCTCGGCCCGCTGCGCGGCCTTCGCGTCCAGGAACCGCTCCACGAGCCAGAGCGAAACCTCAAGTCCCGCGGTGATCCCGCCGCCGGTGATCAGGTCCCCGTCGTCGACGACACGCGCGTCGATCACCTTCGTGCCCTGTGCGGCCAGATCCGCCTTCGCGCCGTTGTGTGTCGTCGCGTTGCGGCCCTTCGTCAGACCGGCGGCGGACAGCACCATCGTGCCGGTGCAGATCCCGACGGGCAGCGCCCGCGACGCGGCGAGACGCCGCAGAAAACCCTGATCGGCGTTGAGCCGGTGCACCCCGGGCCCGTTCCGGTCGGTGTAACCGCCGCCGGGCACCACGAGGACGTCGGCCTCGCCGGGCGACCAGCCGCGCGGGACCTCGACGACCGTGCCATAAGTGCATTTCACGGGTCCGGGCCGGCCCGCGGCCACGAGCGAGGTGACCACGGCGCCGCCGGTGAGTTTCCCCGCCAGCCCCAGTACTTCGACGGGTGCGATGAAGTCCTGTTCCTCCACGCCGTCGAACATCAGGATCTGCACCCGTAACGGGGCGGCGGCGGAAGCGGCGGGCGCGGTGACGCCCACGAGACCGGCGGACAAGGCTGAAGCACGCAGAAAAGTTCGGCGCTGCAAGACGACCTCCCAGGTGATTTACCCAGTGGTCGCGCGAAAAGTGTCTCAGGTTCCCACGATCCGGCCGACCGCGCGGACCACGAGATCACGGGTGGCGGCGGGGGAGGAGAACCCCAGGATCGACAGGTGCACGACGAGGCTCAGCAACTCCTCGGCGTCGAAGTGGTCCGGCACGGATCCGGTGCGCTGTGCTTCCTGGATCGCGGCGACCTTGTCCGCGTACGCCCGTCGTTCGGCTTCCGGAGCCGCGTCGAAACCCTGCTCCAGCCGGAGCCAGCCCATGAGCCGCAGGACCTCGGGGTGTTCGAGGTACCGGTCGAACAGCCGTCCCGCATAGCCGGGCAGGTCGTCGGGAGTGATAGGGACGGACCTGATGGCGAGGTCGACCTGCTCCTGCACGACTCTCTCGAAAAGCTCTTCCTTGCTGCAGAAATAGGCGTAGATCAGGGCCTTGTTGGCGCCGGCGTTCTTCGCGATCCGGTCCACCCTGGCGCCCGCGATGCCGTACGTCGCGAACTCGTCCGTCGCCGCGTCCAGCAGTTTCCGCTTGGTCGCTTCCTTGTCCCTGACCATGTCACGCAGTCTAACTAACTGGTTGGTTGACAGCTAGCCCGGCCACGTGGCAACCTGAGTTGGCAACCAACTGGTTAGTTAGGAGATGGACGATGAAGGTCGCACTGGTCACGGGCGCTTCGGCGGGAATCGGCGAAGCCACGGCACTCGCCTTGAAGGACGCGGGTTACACGGTCTACGGCGCCGCGCGGCGGGTCGAGCGGATGAGCGGGCTCGCCGAGCGCGGCGTCAAGGTTCTCAAGATGGATGTCACCGACGACGCGTCGATGGTGGCGGGGATCGAGCGGATCATCGAGGAGACCGGCCGCATCGACGTCCTGGTCAACAACGCGGGCTACGGCTCGTATGGTGCCTTCGAAGACGTGCCGCTCTCGGAGGGGAAGTACCAGTTCGAGGTCAACCTCTTCGGGCTCGCGCGGCTGGTCCAGCTCACGACGCCGCATATGCGCGCACAGGGCTCCGGCAAGATCGTGAACATCTCGTCGATCGGCGGCAAGATCTACGAACCGCTCGGCGGCTGGTACCACTCGACGAAGTTCGCCGTCGAAGGCCTGAGTGATTCGCTGCGGCTGGAACTCAAGCCGTTCGGTATCGACGTCGTGGTGATCGAACCCGGCGCCATCAAGACCGAATGGGGCGGCATCGCCATCGACAACCTGCTGAAGACCTCGGGCGACACCGCCTACGCGCCGCAGGCGAAGGCCTTGGCGAAGTTCTTCGACCAGGCCGCCCGGGGCTCCAAGCCCCAGGTGATCGCCGACGTCATCGTGAAGGCGGTCCGGACTCGGCGCCCGAAGACCCGCTACGCGGCGGGTTTCGGGGCCAAGCCGATCCTGTTCGTGCGCCGGGTGCTCCCGGACCGCGCCTTCGACGCGCTGTTCCTCGGCGCGCTGCGCCGGTTCGCCTAGACCGCGACGGCCGGTTCCGCGACGGGCTCCGCGTACGAGTAGACCTCACGCGGTTCGGGGAAGAGCTTCACCAGCAAGGGATACGCGACGGCCGCCGTGCACAGCGTCACCACCATGCTGATGTCGACACCGCCCGCGATGTCCTTGAACGGTCCGGCGATCATCGGCGTGTTGGCGGTCAGCAGGCCGAGCGTCGTCGCCGGGATCCACGCGGCCATCGCGCGCCAGTTCACGCCGCGGGTGAACCAGTAGCGGCCGCCCTTGCGGCCCTGGTTGAACACCTGGAGGTCGTCCGGGTCGTAGAACCCGCGCCGCAGCAGGAAACCGATCATCATGATCACCATCCACGGCGAGGTGCACAGCACGATCAGCGTGGCGAAGGCGTTGATGCTGGAGACCATGTCCAGCACGAAATTGCCGACGAAGATGAACACCACGCTGAGCGAGCCGATCAGCAGCGTCGCCTGGACCCGGCTCAGCTTCACGAAGATCGAACTGAAGTCCAGCCCGGTCCCGTAGAGCGACGTCGTGCCGGTGGACAGCCCGCCGATCAGCGCGACCACGATCAGCGGGATCGCGTACCAGAGCGGGGAGATCGCGGTCAGTCCGGTGATGTAGTCGGCCGGATCCGCGACCAGGGTCGCGGTGGCGATGCCGAAGCCGAACGGCAGCAACGTCGCCACCTGCGCCAGGAACGGCGCGGCCAGCAGGGAACGGCGGCTGTGGCGTGCGGGGATGTAGCGCGTCCAGTCGCCGAGGAAGGCGCCGAACGAGATCGGGTTCGCCATCGTGGTGAGCGCGGCCAGGATCCACGTCGGCCAGAACTCGCCGAGGGCGTAGACGCCGGTGCCGGCGAAACCGGGGTCGAAGGTGCCGCCGTAGGCCACGATCCCGAGCAGCATGATCGCCGTGCCCAGTACCACGGCGACCCGGTTCACCAGCAGCATGAACCGGTAGCCGTAGATGCACACCACCAGCGTCGCGATCGCGATGACGCCGTACGCCACCCCGCGGAGCACCTCGCCGCCGTCGAAGCCGAAAAGCCGTTGCGCGGCACCGGCGACGGCGTCGCCGCTGACCCAGACCGAGATGGCGAAGAAGGTGATCGCCGTCAGCAGGGAGAGGAAGGAACCGACACAACGGCCGACGACGCCGAAATGCGCGCCGGAGGAGACGGCGTTGTTGGTCCGGGTGAGCGGGCCGAACAACGACATCGGCGAGAGCACCAGCGCGCCGACCACCACCCCCGCGACGGTGGCCGCCACCGCTGCCCAGAAGCTCAGCCCGAACGCGATCGGGAGCGTCCCGAGGATGATGGTGGCGAAGGTGTTCGCGCCGCCGAACGCCATGCGGAACAGGTCGCGGGGCCGCGACGTCTGCTCCTCCGGCGGGATCGGCGCGATTCCGTGCTGCTCGACTTCGGTGATCTTCTCACCCATGGGGACCTCCGGCTACTGCGTCAGGCGAAGCGGGTCATGACGTGCTTCACGCGGGTGTACTCGGCGAAGGAGTAGGACGAGAGGTCCTTTCCGTGGCCTGAGTGCCCGAAGCCGCCATGGGGCATTTCGGCGACCAGCGGCCCGTGGGTGTTGACCCAGACGCAGCCGAAGTCGAGTTCGCCCGAGACGCGGGTCGCGCGTGCCAGGTCGTTGGTCCAGATCGACGACGCCAGCCCGTAGGGGACGCCGTTGGCCAGGTTCACCGCTTCTTCCTCGTCCACAAAGGACTGGACGGTGATCACCGGGCCGAAGATCTCCTCCTTGACGATCTCGTCGTCCTGCCGCAGACCCGAGATCACGGTGGGGGAGAAGAAGAAACCGCGCTCACCGGCGGGTTTGCCGCCGGTCTCCACGCGCGCGTGCGACGGCAGCCGCTCGACGAGCCCGCGGACCCGGCCGAACTGCGCCTCGCTGTTGAGCGGGCCGAAATCCCGGCCGGGTGCCTGCGCGGCGGCGGCCTTGGTCAGTTCCGCGACGAACTCGTCGTGGATCGCCGCGTCCACCAGCACCCGGCTGCCCGCGGTGCAGTCCTGCCCGGCGTTGTAGAACGCCGCGCCGACGATGCCTTCCGCCGTCTCGGCCAGGTCCACGTCACCGAAGACCAGCAGCGGCGCGTTCCCGCCCAGCTCCAGATGCGTGCGCTTGAGGTCGGCCGCCGCGACGGTGGCGACGTCGATGCCCGCCCGCGTCGACCCGGTGATCGACACCAGTTCGGTGATCGGATGCCTGACCAGCGCGCGTCCGGTGTCGCGGTCGCCGCACAGCACGTTGAAGGCGCCCCGCGGCAGGAACTCCGCCGCGACCTTCGCCAGCAGCACGGCCGTCGACGGCGTGGTCTCGGCGGGCTTCAGCACGACGGTGTTCCCGGCGGCCAGCGCCGGGGCGATCTTCCAGACACCCATCATCAACGGGTAGTTCCACGGCGCGATCTGCGCGCAGACACCGACCGGCTCCCGGCGGATCGCCGAGGTGTGCCCCGGCAGATACTCCCCGGACGCGGTGCCTTCGAGCTGCCGGGCGGCGCCGGCGAAGAAGCGCAGCGCGCTGACGCACTCCGGGATCTCCTCGTCCAGCACGACGGACCGGATCTTGCCCGTCTCCCGGATTTCGAGGTCGGCGAACTCCTCCGCGCGAGCCTCCACCGCGTCGGCGATCTTCAGCAACGCCAGTTGACGCTGGGCGGGTGTGCTCTTGCGCCACAGCTTGAACGCGCGGTCCGCGGCCGCCAGCGCGGCGTCCACATCGGACTGCTCGGACAGCACACTGGTGCCGAAGACCTCGCCGGTCGCGGGGTTCACCAGGTCGAGCGTCCGCGAGCCCGCCGCCGGTACCTCGGTGCCGTCGACGAAGTTCAGGACCTGAGTCATTTCTTCTCCAGGTGGGTCGGCTCGAACATCTTCAGCAAAGCGGGGAGGACGACCACGGACGGACCGGGCGTGGCCAGCGCGCCGGCGAGGTCCTTGCCGATCGTGTCCAAAGAGGACACCGTGGCGGAGACGCCGAAAGACCGTGCCAGCGCGGCGAAATCGGGTCGCGCCAGTTCGGTGGCGGTGGACTGGCCGAAGGCGCCGGTCAGGTATTCGCGCAGGATGCCGTAACCGCCGTCGTCGATGACGAGCAACGTGACGTCCAGTCCGTGCTGGACCGCGGTGGCGAGTTCGGCGACGCCGTACATCGCGCCACCGTCGCCGGACACCGCCAGCACCGGACCGCCGGTGGCGGCCGCGCCACCGAGCGCGCCGGGCAGACCGTAGCCGAGCCCTCCCGCCCCCTGCGCGGTGTGGATCGGCGCGCCATCGGGGTTCCACGCCGACCAGGCCCAGTAGGCCGCGATCGTCATGTCCCAGAACGTCTGCGTGCCCTCGGGCACCGCCGCCCGGATGTCGTCGATCAGCTTGCGCTCGACATCGAGAGGCTGGGCGTCGAGGCGTTCGCGCACCTTGGCCAGCAGAGCCGCCACCGCCGCTTCGGCGGCACCGTCGGACTGGCGGAACGGGACCTGCTCCAGAAGTCCTTGCAGGACAAGGCGGACGTCGGCGTGGATACCCAGCGCCGGGTAGTTCGACTCCAGTTTCCCGAGATCGGCCTCGACCTGGATCATCCGGCCGCGCGGGGCGAACTCGCGGTAGTTGCTGGACAGCTCGCCCAGCCCGGAACCCAGGACGAGCAGGACATCCGCGTTCGCGAGGAATTCCGTGCTGTGCCAGTCTTCGAGCCAGGACTGCCCGGAGAGTTCGTGGTCCCAGCCGAAGACGCCCTTGCCGCCGAAGGTCGACAGCACCGGCGCGCGCAACGCCTCGGCGAGTGCCTTCAACTCGGCGTGGGAACCCGAGCGCAGCGCGCCGCCACCGGCCAGGATCACCGGATTCTTCGCCGCTCCCAGGAGATTCGCGGCCTCGGTGAGCAGTTCGGGCAGCGGTGCGAGCGGCGCCGGCCGTGCCGTCACCGAGGTGATCCGGGGCAGCTCCGCCGGGGCCAGCAGGATGTCCTGCGGGATCTCGACCCACACCGGTCCGTACGGCGCCCTCGACGCCGACTCCCACGCCTCGCGCAGCGCCGTCGGGAGCTGGCTCACGGTCCGCACGACGTGCACCGACTTCACGACGTCACGGAAACTGGCCTGCTGATCGGGCAGTTCGTGCAGATAGCCGTGCCGTCCACCACCGAGCCCGGCGACCGGGATCTGGCTGGAGATCCCCAGCACCGGCACCGACGCCGCCCGGGATTCCTGCAATGAGGCCAAAGTCAGCAGCGCACCGGGGCCGGTCGACACGATCATCGGGGTCACCGGGACCGGGCCGTCGGGATCCGCCGCGAGCCGGGCGCGGGCGTGCCCGTCGGCCGCGAACGCCAGGTTGTTCTCCACCCGTGAGCTGATCACCCGCAGGTCGTCCGCGCGCCGAAGCGCTTCGAACAGGCCGAGCGCGTGCTGGCCCGGCAGGCCGAACACGGTGTCCGCGCCGAGCGCGCGAAGGGTTTCGACGACGACGTCGCCGCCTATCCGTTGTGTCATTCGCTCTTTCCCAGGCTGAGCAGGCTCACCAGGTCGTAGGCGACGTGGGAGGCCGCGATGGCGGTGATCTCGGCGTGATCGTAAGCCGGGGCCAGTTCCACCACATCCGCTCCGATGAGGTTGCAGTCCCGCAGTCCGCGCAGGATTTCCAGCAGTTCGCGGCTGGTCATGCCACCCGCTTCGGGGGTGCCGGTACCCGGCGCGTGCGCGGGATCGAGCACGTCGATGTCGACCGAGATGTAGAGCGGGCGGCCGCCGATGCGCTGGCGCAGCGCGTCGACGGTCTCGGCGACCCCGCGGCGCATGACGTCGCCGGAGGTGACGATGCCGAAGCCGAGGCGGCGGTCCTCTTCCAGATCCCGCTTGCCGTACAGCGGGCCACGCGTGCCGACGTGGGACAGCGCTTCGGTGTCGAGGATCCCTTCCTCGGACGCCCGCCGGAACGGGGTGCCGTGGGTGTACGGCTCACCGAAGTAGGTGTCCCAGGTGTCGAGGTGCGCGTCGAAGTGCAGCAGCGCCACCGGTCCGTGCTTCTTCGCCGCCGCGCGCAGCAGCGGCAACGCGATCGTGTGGTCGCCGCCGACGGTCACCAGGCGCGTCCCGTTCGCGGTCAGCGCCTCGGCCTCGTCCTGCAGGGTCTCGATCGCTTCGCCGATGTTGAACGGGTTGAGCGCGATGTCGCCGGCGTCGACCACCTGCGTTTCGGCGAACGGCGAGACGTCGAGTTCCGGGTGATACGGGCGAAGGAGCCTGCTGGCCTCACGCAGCGCGGCGGGGCCGAACCGCGCGCCGGGGCGATAGGACACCCCAGCGTCGAACGGCACCCCGACGACGGCGACGTCGGCACGCTCGACCTGATCGATCCGTGGCAGCCTCGCGAAGGTCGCGAAACCGGCGAACCGGGGCACCCTCGAAGAGTCGACGGGTCCGATCGGGGTCTGCTCAGGCACTGTGTCTCCTTCGAATGGTTTTCAGGACTGGGAAGCGGCGAGTTTCGCCTCTTCTTCTTCGGCGGCTGCGCTGCCGTTCAGGCGGCGCGTCCACACGGTGAGGATCTCGTCCGAGGTACGCGGGGTGAGGAAGCTGACCACCAGGTAGACCGCGAGGCTGGAGCCGAGCCCCCAGTAGATCGGGCTGTTCGCTTCGACGCCGTCGACGAACATGAACGCGATGACCACGACCGTGCCGACGACCATCGACGCGAGCGCGCCCTGGCGGGTACCGCGCTTCCAGGCCAGTCCGCCGATGATCGCCACCAGCAGGCCGCCGACGAGGATGTCGTAGGCGATGGTCAGCGCGTTGACGACGTCGTCCACGACCATCGCGATCCCGATCGCGACGATGCCGAGGACGAGCGTGGTGACCCGGTTCCTCGCGACCTCGTCGGCCGCCTTTTTGAGGCCCAGCTTGGAAAGCAGGTCCGAGGTGCTGACCGTCGAGCACGCGATCAGGGCGCCGCTCGCGGTCGACATCATCGCCGAGAGCGCCGCGGCGAGCACCAGGCCGCGGACTCCGGCGGGCAGCTGATCCTCGACGATGGTCGCGAACGCGTCCTGCGCGCTGGCCAGGTTCGGGTACAGCGTCTTGGCCGCGGTGCCGATCAGCGCGCCGGCGAGACCGTAGACCAGGCAGTAGACGCCGGAGATGACACCGCCACCGGTCGCGATGCCCGGCGTCCGCGCGGTGAACACGCGCTGCCAGATGTCCTGTCCGATCAGCAGGCCGAAGCTGTAGACGAGGAAGTAGGTGAAGATGGTGTCGCCGCCGATGGCGGTCAGTTCGAAGTAGCTCTCGTCCAGCCGCGCGGCCATGCCGTCGAAACCGCCCGCCGAGACGATCGAGACCGGCAGCAGGATCAGCAGGATGCCGATGGTCTTGATGACGAACTGGACGATGTCGGTCAGCGTGATCGACCACATGCCGCCCAGCACCGAGTAGAGCACCACGATCGAACCGCCGATGGCGATGCCCGCCCAGCTCGGCACGTCGAACAGGACCTTGAAGATGGTGGCGAACGCCAGCGTCGAGGTGACGGTCAGCATGAGCGTGTAGCCCCACATGACCACGCCGGAAATGGTGCTGGTGGAGCCGCCGTAGCGCAGGTCGAGCATCTCGCCGACGGTGTAGACGCGCAGCTTCACCAGCCGCCGCGCGAACAGCAAGTGGAGGACCAGGATGCCGACGCCGATCGCGATCACGAGCCAGGCGCCGGAGATGCCGTAGGTGTAGCCGAGCTTCACTCCGCCGACGGTCGAAGCGCCGCCGAGGACGACCGCGGACATCGTGCCGGAGTACATGAACCAGCCGAGACGGCGGCCCGCGACGAGGTAGTCGGATTTGGTCTTGGCGAGCCGCAGCCCGAACCAGCCGACCCCGATCATGCCCGCTATGTAGAGCGCGATCACCGCGTAGTCACCGGCCACGGTGTCCTCCTTGCCTTGGGGCTGTTCGCTTCGTTCGGGTCACCGTAGGTTCGTTCGCCCGGTGAACGACATGGGATGATCCAGCCAAGGTTGCGCAAAGTTGAGGACGAAATGACCCAAACCCCCGATCCACTCGGCTCCGAGGTGAATGTCCCGTTACGGGCGGTGGTCGGCAACCCGGAACTGGCACTCGACCCGGTCGTGGAGACGCTGCGGCCGGGCGCGCTCGACGCCCCGGTGCGCTGGGCCCACGTCAGCGAGTTACGCGACCCCGCGCCGTACCTCCTCGGCGCGGAGCTGCTGCTCACCGCCGGGGTGAACCTGCCGCTGGAACCCGCCGAGGTCGGCCGCTACGTCCGGCGGCTGGCCGACAGCGGGATCTCCGCGCTGGGATTCGGGCTCACCCCCGGCACCCACGAGACGCTGCCGCCGTCGTTGCGGTCGGCGTGCGCGCGGCACGGCCTGCCGCTGCTGATCGTTCCGCCGCGGACGCCGTTCCTGGCGATCAGCCGGGCGGTGTCGGTCGCGCTGGCGGAGGCGGGCCAGCGGGAACAGCGGCGGATCGCGGCCGCACGCGAAGCGCTGACCAGGGCGGCCGGTGACGGACTCGGCGAACTGGCGAGCGCGCTGGCCGGACGGCTGCGGGCGTGGGTGGCGCTGGTCGGCGTCGGCGACGTCCTCGCCGCGGATCACGGGGCGCCGACACCGTTGCCGCCGGAGGTCGGCGAGCTGCTCGCCACGCTGCGGTCGGGCCGGGGCATCCGCAGCGCGACGACGGAACTGGCCGACGGCACGCACGTCGTCGCGCAACCGGTGTACCCGCAGGCGACGGCGTCGCATCTGGTCGTGGTCGGCCGCGCCACCCGGTTCGACGGCGCGGACCGCTCGATCCTGTCGGTCGGGGCGGCGCTGCTCGGACTGGCCGGCCGCGCGGGTTCGGACGCGGCCGGACTGGGCGCCACCGCGACCGCGTTGCTGCTCGGCGAAACCGGCGTGCTCGGCGGGGACCGACGCCGCCTGGTCGCCGGGATCGCTTACCGCCGGGGGCCGAACGAGGCCGCCGCGCGCTACGACTGGCTGCGCGCCCGGCTCGACACCCCGCTCGTGCGGCTGCTGCCCGGGCCGCGCTTCACCGCGATCGTCGGTGAGGCGCCCGAGACCGAGGACCTCGACCGGCTCCGTGCCGACGGCTGGCTGGCGGTGGTGAGTTCGCCCGTTCCACCCGAGCGGCTCCCGGAAGCGGGCGCCGAAGTGGAGTTGCTGCTGCGGCGGGCCGCCGCGCTGGAGCGGCCGGTGGTGGCGGAGGCGGCCGGGCTCGGGCTGGACGCGCTGATCGCCCCCGGCGCGGCGGCCGGATTCGCCGCTCAAACGCTGGCGCCGCTGCGGGAACTCGACCGGAAAGGTGACCGCGAACTGGTCGACACGCTGCGGACCTGGCTCGCGCACCATGGCGGCTGGGACCGGACGGCCGCCGAACTCGGGGTGCACCGCAACAGCGTCCGGCACCGCATCGGGCAGATCGAACGGGCGCTGGGCGTGGATCTGGCGGATCCGGAGATCAGGATGCGGTTGTGGTTCGCGTTACGCTGGTCCAGTGGCTCCTGAGTGGTAACGAGGTCAGAGCACCCTCACACCCCCCCCGCGTCCACGAAGAAGCGCAATGAAAGGTCCTTTCCTGGCAAAATTTGCGAGGAAAGGACCTTTCCTCGCACGCCGGCGGGCAGCGAACCGCGTCTTCGCCGGTCTGGGCGCGTCGGTGCGGCGGGTGGTGAGTCCAATCAGGTCACTCTCAGGTAAATGTGGCAACGTGGGGTCGTGCGAATTCTGGTAGTCGAAGACGAAGAACCCCTCGCCGACGCGATCGCACGCGGCCTGCGGCGCGAGGGGATGGCGGTGGACATCGCGCTCACCGGGGACGACGGGCACGAGAAGGCCACCGTCACCCGGTACGACGTCGTGCTGCTCGACCGCGACCTGCCCGGCATGTCCGGTGACGACCTGTGCCGCGAGATCGTCGCGTCCGGCGAGCTGACCCGCGTGCTGATGCTCACCGCGAGCAGTTCCGTGTCGGACCGGGTCGACGGGCTTTCCCTCGGCGCCGACGACTATCTCGCCAAACCGTTCGCGTTCCCCGAACTCGTCGCGCGGGTGCGGGCGCTGGGCCGCCGGGCGACCCCGGCCGCGCCGCCGCTGCTGACCTCGGGCGACGTCGAACTGGACCCGGCGAGGCGGACCGTCCGCCGCGCGAGCGGGCCGGTCGAGCTGACCCGCAAGGAGTTCGGCGTGCTGGAGGTGCTGCTGTCGGCCGCCGGTTCGGTGGTCAGCAGCGAGGAACTCCTCGAACGCGTGTGGGACGAGAACGCCGATCCGTTCACCACCACCGTCCGGGTCACCGTGATGACGTTGCGGAAGAAACTCGGTGAGCCGGGGATCATCGAAACCGTCGTCGGCTCCGGGTACCGGGTGCCGGAGCAGGGGACCGCACGCGGGTGAACCTGTCCGGCGCCCGCAGCCTGCGCGCGCGGGTCACGCTGCTCGCGACCGGGCTGGTGGCTCTGGTCAGCCTCCTGTTGCTCTGGTTGACCTGGAACCTGGTCGGCGACGCGGTTTCCGCCGTTCCGCGACTGCCGCCGGGTACCACGGTGCGGGTCGACGGTATCGACGTCGACGCCTCCGCCGTCACCGAGCATCTGCGGGTGTACTCGCGGAACCGGGTGCTGCTGTTCGGCGGTGTCGCGTTCTGTTTCGTCGTGCTGGCGGCGGGGATCCTCGCGTGGACGTTCACCGCGCGGGTCCTGCGGCCGCTGCGGGAGATCACCGGCACGGCGAGGCGTCTCTCGATCGAGTCGATGGGGGAGCGGATCGGGGAGGTCCGCACCAAGGACGAACTCGCCGAACTGGCCGAGACCTTCGACGACATGCTCGACCGGTTGCAGGCCGCCTTCGACGCGCAACGGCACTTCGTCGCGAACGCCAGCCACGAACTGCGGACACCGCTCGCGGTCATCCGCACCGAACTCGACGTCACCCTGTCCGACGAAAACGCCGACGAAGCCGAACTGCGGCGGATGGCCGAGGTGGTCCGCGACGCGACCGAACGGGCCGAGCGGCTGGTCGGCTCGCTGTTGCTGCTCGCGCGCACGGACGGTGCGGGACTGGCGGCCAGGGAACCGGTCGATCTCGCGGTGATCGTCGCGAGTGCGTGGCGGGCGGTGCGGGCCGAAGCGGAGAAACGCGGTATCCGCACCGAATTCGCGACCCCGGGCGCGCCCACGTTCGGTGATCCCGCGCTCCTGGAACGGATCGCGGGGAACCTGCTGGAGAACGCCGTGCGGCACAACGTCGACGGCGGCTGGCTGGACGTCGTCACCCAGGCCGGTCCACAGTGGTCGGTGCTGCGGGTGCGTTCGTCCGGTGGTCTCCTCGATCCGGCAGCGGTACCCGAGCTGTTCGAACCGTTCCGTCGCGCGGGCGTCGCGCGGACCGCCCGGACCGGCGCCGGGCTGGGGCTCTCGATCGTGCGGGCCGCCGTCGACGCCCACGGTGGCACGGTGTCCGCGGAACCCGTGGTGGGCGGCGGCCTCTCGGTGACCGTCCACCTGCCCGCTCTGCCTTGACCCGTCGGCGGGGTTACGGTTCAAGGATGGTCCCCAGCATCAGGCTGAACAACGGAACGTCCCTGCCCCAGCTCGGATTCGGGGTGTACAAGATCGGCGACGACGAGGTCGTCGGTGCGGTCCGCATCGCCATCGAGGCCGGATACCGCGCCATCGACACGGCGACCCTGTACGCCAACGAGCGGGGTGTGGGCGAGGCCGTCCGCACCAGCGGGCTGCCGCGTGAGGAACTGTTCGTCACCACGAAACTCTGGAACACCGAGCACGGCTACGACTCGGCGTTGCGCGCCTTCGACACCAGCCTTCGTGAACTCGGTCTCGAGTATGTCGATCTGTACCTGATCCACTGGCCGCTGCCGTCGCGGGACAAGTACGTGGAAACGTGGCGGGCGCTGGAAAAGATCGCCTCCGACGGCCGGGCGAAGGCGATCGGCGTCTCGAACTTCCAGATCCCGCATCTGGAGCGGCTGATCGAGGAGACCGGGACGGTGCCGGCGGTGAACCAGATCGAGTGCCACCCGTGGCTGCAGCAGCCGCTGCTCCGGAACTTCCACGAGAAGCACGAGATCGTCACCGAGGCGTGGGGGCCGCTGGCGCGCGGCGGGGACCTGCTCACCGACGAGAAGATCACCACGATCGCGGAAAAGCACGGCAAGACACCGGCGCAGGTGGTCCTGCGCTGGCATATCGAGATGAACCACCTGGTGATCCCGAAGTCCGTGACGCCGCAACGGATCGCGGAGAACATGGACGTCTTCGACTTCGCGCTCGACGCGCACGACGGTGCCGCGATCGCGACCCTGGAGCAGGGGAAGCGGCTGGGACCGGACCCGGACACGCTTTCTTGAGCGCTCGCTCACCGCGTTCAGCGGTGAGCGAGCGCCAGCCCCGCCCGGAGGACCCCGGCCGCGTGCAGCAGGGCTTGCCGAGCCGACGGATCGACCCCCGCCCGGCTCGCGAATCCGTGCAGCTGCCCGGGATGCCGCCGGTGGATCACCGGGACACCGGCGTCGGCCAGTTTCCGGGCGTAGGCCTCCCCTTCGTCACGCAAGGGATCGAAACCGGACGTGGCGATGTAGGTGGGCGGCAGGCCCGCGACGTGTTCGTCGTACAGCACCGACGCGCGCGGGTCGCGGTAAAGCGTCTCGTCGGAGAGGTAGCGGTCGCGGTACCAAGCGCGTTCCTCGGTGTCGAGCCGGAACCCGAGGCCGAACAGTTCATGCGACGGATGCGTGCCGAACGCGTCGGTCGCCGGGTTCAACAGGAGGCTGAACACCGGCCGCGCGACCTCGCCGCGAGCGCCCGCGTGCGCGACGACGGCGGCGAGGTTGCCGCCGGAGCTGTCCCCGCCGACAGCGAGCCGTGCCGGGTCGATGCCGTAGCGGCCGGCGTTCGCGTGGACGTGGGCGAAGGCGGCGATACCGTCCTCGACGGCGGCGGGGAACGGGTGTTCCGGAGCGAGCCGGTAATCGACCGAGACCACCCGCGTCCCGGCCTCTTCGGCGAGGTAGCGGCACGCTCCCTCATGCGTTTCGATCCCGCCGAGCACGAAACCGCCGCCGTGGAAGAACACCAGCGCCGGACCCGGCGATGCGGCGCCCGCCGGTTCGTAGAGCCGGATCCGCACCGGCCCGGCGGGACCGGTGAAGACGTGATCGGACTGCCGGACGTCCCCGCCGATGCCGGCGCCTGCCAATTCCCCCGCCTGGTTCAGTTCGGCCCGCGCCCGCGCGACGCTCCCGTTGCGGTGCGGATAGTCGAACGGCGCCAATCTGGACATTTTGATCAATACCTGCGAACTGGTCGCCAGCCGCTGCCCGTCCAGGCGGACGGGGCGGCCGGCGACCAGACGCAGCAGCGGCTCCGGAAGACCGAGCAGGAACCGGAGGGCGGCCATGAGCGAACGCACGAGCAGTCTCCTGCTCAGTGAAAGCATGGGCGAACCCTACGCCTGACGGACGTCCACGAAGACCGGATTGCCGTAGAGCCACAGGTCCTCGAACGGGTTGGATCGCCCGATGACGTCGGCACTCGGCTCGATGCCGCCGGGCACATGCTCCCTGCCGTCCGTGCCGCGGGCCCGCACGAAGAACGACTCCCGCACGTTGCGGAAGGTGTGCCGGAAGGCGACCTGCCGTCCGGGCGCCCACCGCGGTTCGAAGGACTTCACCACCCGCGTGCCGGGAGCCGTCTGGGTGTCAGGGTCGGCTGCGGGGCCGGTGACCGGTCCCGTGATGAGGTCGAGCCGCGCGAGCCGGGGGATCGTGCCGCCGCCGTTCGGCCGGGCCGCGAGCCGCGCCGAGACCACGACCGTGACGTCGTCGCCGCGCCGGACGCGGAGCCTTCCGCCCATCGTGGCCGAGCTCCAGCCGCTGTACGCGCCGAACTCCAGTTCCTGTGCCAGACCGCCGTGGACCACCCAGACGCGGCCGGCGCGCAGCCCCTCCAGCACCCCTTCGTGGCTCTTGCGGGTCACGCCGACGACGGTCCGGCTGAACTCGGCTGGGGCGAAGTCCGCGTACGGGGGCAGAGTCTGCGGGACACCGGTGTCGATCGGGTCCGGATAGTTCCCGTGCTCGTCGTAGTACCCGTCGGGGACGCCGGGCCGCACGAACGTGTCGCCGCGGTTGTAGTGGGAGTCGGAGTTGCTGGTGATCCACCACGGCTTCCCCTCGGCGAGCAGGGAATCCCAGAGCCCGCCGACGGTCGCGGTGCTCCAGTCGAAGCCGCCGTAGGTGCGGTAGGCCGACTCCGGGAAGCCCGGCCACGAGTTCGAGCCGGGGGAGTTGCCGTACCCGCCGCGCGCGCCGCCGCCGCTCCCGAGCGGTTTCGGGAAACCGTCGGCCTGTGCGCCCGGCGCGCCTTCCATCCCGATGACGATGCCGGGCGCGGCGTCGCGCAGCGCGCGGATCTCGTGCGGTGCGATCCGGCCGTTGCGCAGCGGATGGTTGATCACCACCACCGGCGCGTGGATCCGCCGCGCGCGTTCTTCGGCCGCGAGCCAGCGGATCGCCGCGACGGCCAGTGCCTCGTTCGACGGCGTGCCGGGTTCGGTGCCGGTCAGGCGCCAGTCGAAGGCGCGCTCGAACTCACGCAGTTTCGCCGCCTGGTCCGCGCCGGCCTGGAAGAACAGCGTCGCGTGCTCGGCGCCCGGCACGTTCCACTCCATGCCCTGCCACAGCAGGAGGTCGGGGTGCTCGCGTTGCGCCGCCCTGACCGCGGCGTTCGTCCGCTCCACCGACGACTTCTCGTGCGCGGCGTGGCCGTGATCGGTGATCACCGCCCAGTCCGCGCCGTGACGGCGGGCGGCGTCGGCGATTCCGTCCACTGTGTACATCGCGTCGTAGGAATACTGGGTGTGGATGTGGTGATCGCCCACCAGCCACCGGTAGCGGTCCCGGCCGAAGAGCCGTCTGACGTCGATGTCGAGGTCCAGCTCGAGATCGAGGGCTTCGGCCGGGGCCGAGGCGGCGAGCGGCGCGCCCACGGCCGCCGCGGACACGAGCCCCGCCCGCTTGAGGAAACCGCGCCGGTCCACGCCGGGATTTTCGTTGTTCACCGGCGGCACGCTAAAGAGCTTCGCTGAACAGGTGGTGGCCGAACGGCCAACGGACGGCGCCGTGTGATGATCGTCCCTGTGGAAGAAGAGAGAAGCAGACCCAGAGCGTCGCACCGGTCGCTCTGGGTGCTCGGCGTCGGTGCCGTGCTGGTCGTCGCGGCCGTCACGACGGCCCTCGTGGTGCTCGGCGGGATCGGCGCCACGCCTGCCTCCCTGGTGGCCCAGGCCCGGGACACCGCGCCCGCCGCGCTCGGCAGGCGGGAACTCTGCGGGGTCCAGCTGGTCATGTACGTCGGAACAGACCAGGAGATGACCTCCGCCGCGGCAGGGCTCCGGGACGACCCGAAAGCGCGTCGCGTGCTGACCGAGACCAAGCAGCAGGCCTACGAACGGTTCAAGGAGATCTTCGCGAGCCAGCCGGAGCTGGTGAAGCAGACGACCCCGGAGGCCCTTCCCGCGGTCGTACACCTCTTACCCGTCGCCGGAACCGACCCCGAAGCATGGGCGAACGAGCTGCGGCAGCGATTCCCCAAGGCGCACAAGGTCGACGTCCTCGACCCCGCCCGGCTCGCCGCCCGGATGAACATCACGCCCCCGCCCTGCCCGCCGTCCGGGGAACGGTGAAAGCCCGGGATGGGCGGGGCCGGGCTCACCCGCACGACGATGTTCTTCATCGGGCACCCGCCACAAAATCGGCGAAATACGCGAAAAGCCACCGTCGGCGGAATATCGCCGACGGTGGCTTTCCGGCTGAGGTCAGGAGAGCGGAACGCTCGCCACGCCGGCGGCGAGGAACCGCTTGCCGTTGACCTTCTCGGACACTCCGGCCCGGTCCAGATACGGCGTGATGCCGCCGAGCCAGAACGGCCAGCCCGCACCGAGGATCAGGCACAGGTCGATGTCCTGCGCCTCGGCGACCACGCCCTCGTCGAGCATGATCCGGATCTCCTCGGCGATCGCGGCCAGCGCGCGGTCACGCACCTGCTCGGACGTCGACGGCGAGTCGCCGCGCTGCCAGAGTTCCGCGACCTCGGGATCGACGGTGGCGTTGCCCTGCGCGTCCCACTGCCAGACGCCCTTCTTGCCCGCCTTGACGAAGCGGTCGAGGTTCTCGCTGACGGTGAACCGGTCCGGGAACGCCTCGTGCAGGGTTTCCCCGACGTGCAGGGCGATCGCCGGGCCGACCAGCTGCATCAGCGTCAGCGGGGTCATCGGCAGGCCGAGCGGTTCGAGTGCCTTGTCCGCGACCTCGAACGGCGTGCCCTCGTCGACGGTCACCAGCACCTCGCCGAGGAACCGCAGCAGCAGCCGGTTGACCACGAACGCGGCCGCGTCCTTGACCAGCACGCTCGACTTCTTGAGCTGCTTGCCCAGCGCGAACGCCGTGGCCAGGGTGGCGTCGTCGGTCTTCTCCGCGCGGACGATCTCCAGCAGCGGCATCACCGCGACCGGGTTGAAGAAGTGGAACCCGACCACGCGCTCCGGGTGTTCGAGCTGCGAGGCCATCGCGGTGATCGACAGCGACGAGGTGTTCGTCGCCAGGATCGCCTCGGGGGAGACGTACTGCTCCAGATCGGCGAAGACCTTCTGCTTGACGCCCAGTTCCTCGAACACCGCTTCGATCACGAAGTCGGCGTCGGCGAAGGCGGACTTGTCGAGCGAGCCGGTGACGAGCGCCTTCAGCCGGTTCGCGCCGTCCGGCGAGACCCGCTTCTTGGCCAGCAGCTTGTCGATCTCACCGTGCACATAGGACACACCCTTGTCGACCCGCTCCTGGTCGACGTCGGTGAGCACCACCGGCACCTTGAGACGGCGGACGAACAGCAGCGCCATCTGGCTGGCCATCAGGCCCGCGCCGACGATGCCGACCTTGTTCACCTTGCGCGCCAAGGACTTGTCCGGCGCGCCGGCCGGCCGCTTCGCCCGCTTGTTGACCAGGTTGAACGAGTACAGCCCGGCGCGCAGCGTGTCGTCCATCAGCAACTCGGCGAGCCCGTCGGTCTCGGCCGCGTAGCCGCGGTCCAGATCGTTCTCGCGCGCCAGCTCCAGCAGCTCGACGGCCTTGGTCGCGCCGGGGGACGCGCCCTTCGTCCGGCCGTCCACAATGGACTTCGCGCGGGCGATCGCGGCGTCCCAGCCCGCGCCGCGGTCGATCTCGCGGCGGGCGGGGGTGATCTCGCCGTTGACGACCTTCGCCAGCCACAGCAGCGACTGCTCGAGGTAGTCGGCCGAACCGAAGACCTCGTCGACGATGCCGAGCTCCGCCGCCTGCGCGACCTTGAGCATCTTGTTCTGCGCCAGCGCGTTCTCGATGATCACGGTGACCGCGGCGTCCGGTCCGATGAGGTTCGGCAGCAGCTGCGTGCCGCCCCAGCCCGGGAACAGGCCGAGGAAGACCTCGGGGAACGCGATCGCGGCGGTGTTCTCCGACAGCGTGCGGTAGTGGCAGGAGAGCGCGAGTTCGAGCCCGCCGCCCATCACCGCGCCGTTGATGAACCCGAACGTCGGGATCTCGGTCTCGGTGAGACGACGGAACACGTCGTGCCCCGTCTGCGCGATCTCCCGCGCCAGCGCGGGATCCGCGACCGCTTCGACACCGGAAAGGTCGGCGCCCACGGCGAAGATGAACGGCTTCCCGGTGACCGCGATCGCGGCGGGCTCGGCCGCGAAGGCGGCGTCGATCGCGGCGTTGAGGCTCACCAGGCCCTGCGGGCCGAAGGTGTTCGGCCGGGTGTGGTCGTGGCCGTTGTCCAAGGTGATCAGCGCGACCGGCTTCTCAAGGCCGGGCACCTTCACCAGACGCGTGACCGCGTTCGTGACGACCTCGTCGGGGAAAGCGGCTTTCGCCTGCTCGGCGGTGAAAGTCATTACTTCGCCCCCTCGGAGCCGTTGTAGGCCGGGTTCTCCCAGATCACAGTGCCGCCCATGCCGATACCGATGCACATGGTGGTCAAGCCGTAGCGCACGTCGGGGCGCTCGGCGAACTGACGCGAAAGCTGCGTCATCAGCCGGACCCCGGAGGACGCGAGCGGGTGCCCGCAGGCGATCGCGCCACCCCACTGGTTGACGCGCGGGTCGTCGTCGGCGATGCCGAAGTGATCGAGGAACGCGAGCACCTGGACGGCGAACGCCTCGTTGATCTCGAACAGGCCGATGTCGTCGATCGACAGGCCGGTGCGCTTGAACAGCTTCTCGGTGGCGGGCACCGGGCCGATACCCATGACCTCCGGCTCGACGCCGGCGAAGGAGTAGCCGACGAGCCGCATGCCGATCGGCAGGCCGAGTTCACGGGCGGTGTCCTCGTCGGCCAGCAGCGCGGCGGTGGCGCCGTCGTTGAGGCCCGCCGCGTTACCCGCGGTGATCCGGCCGTGCGGCCGGAACGGCGTCTTCAGCCCGGCGAGCTGCTCGACCGTGGTGCCGGGGCGAGGCGGCTCGTCTTCGGTCGCCAGCCCCCAGCCCAGTTCCTTCGAACGCGTGGCGACCGGGACCAGCTCGGGGCCGATCTTGCCGGTCTTCACGGCCTCGGCGTACTTCTCCTGGCTGCGCGCGGCGTAGGCGTCGGTGCGCTGCTTGGTGATCTCGGGGAACCGGTCGTGCAGGTTCTCCGCGGTCTGGCCCATCACCAGTGCCGTCGGGTCGACGAGCTTGTCGGCGATGATGCGCGGGTTCGGGTCGACGCCCTCGCCCATCGGGTGGCGGCCCATATGCTCGACGCCACCGGCGATGGCGATGTCGTAGGCGCCGAAACCAATCCCGCTCGCGGTCGTGGTGACCGCCGTCATCGCGCCCGCGCACATGCGGTCCAGCGCGAAACCGGGCACCGACTTCGGCAGGCCCGCCAGCAGCGCGGCGGTGCGGCCGATGGTCAGGCCCTGGTCACCGATCTGGGTGGTGGCGGCGATCGCCACCTCGTCGACGCGCTCGGGCGGCAGCTCGGGATGCCGCCGCAGCAGTTCACGGATGGCGTTGACGACGAGGTCGTCGGCACGGGTGCCGGCGTACATGCCCTTTTCGCCTGCCTTGCCGAAGGGCGTTCGCACCCCTTCGACGAAGGCGACATTGCGTACCGACCGCGCGTTCGGCGCGAGCGGTGTTGCTCCTGCGGCCACGAATGCTCCTGAAGTAGAGGTAGTCCTGACCGCACCCTAGCCCCGGTTACCCGTCGGTAACCAGGATGGTGGCCCGGTCGAGTGGGGGAAGGCACACTCCCGGGGGCATTCCAGGGGCCGGTGTCGGCCGCTTGGCCGATCCGGCGACGGTCAAGAAGTTGCTATGTTCGAGGTGATCAGGGGGAGGGATCACGATGACATCGCCGGGTCCGGCCGTCACCCGTCGTGGGCTGCTGGGGATGGCGGTCTTCGTACCGCTGGCCGCGTGCACTCGAGGGGCCCCGCCTGCGAAGCCGTCCGTTCCCACACCGCCGCCTCCGCCGCCTTCGACCGCCCGGCAGTTCCATGACCGGTTGCTGGAGCTGGAGAAGAAGTTCGACGCCAGGCTCGGCGTGTACGCGCTCGACACCGAGGGCGGCGGCACGGTCGAACACCGGGCCGACGAGCGGTTCGCGTTCTGTTCGACGTTCAAAGGGGTCGCGGCCGCCGCCGTCCTGCAGCGCAATCCGTTGTCACACTTGGAAACCCGGGTCACCTATGCCCGGAGCGACCTGATGAAGCACGCGCCGGTCACCGGGCAGCACGTGGCCACCGGGATGACGATCCGTCAGCTGTGCGACGCCGCCGTCCGGTTCAGCGACGGGACGGCGGGCAACCTGCTGCTGCGTGATCTCGGCGGACCCGCTGAGCTGACGGCCTTCGCCCGCGGCCTCGGCGACACCGTCACACGGATGGACCGGCTCGAACCGGCGATCACCGAGGCCACCCCTGGCGATCCGCGCGACACCACGACACCCCGGGCGTTCGGTACCGACTATCAGAAGATCGTCCTTGGCGACGCGCTGACGGCCGACAAACGCGACTTCCTCCGCGATCTGCTCCAGCGCAACGTCACCGGCGCCCAGCGGATCCGGGCGGGCCTGCCGTCCGGCTGGACCGTGGCCGACAAGACCGGGACCGGTGACTACGGCACGATGAACGACTTCGCGATCGTGTGGCCCCCGGGCAAGGCGCCGATGGTCGTGGCGATCATGTCGAGCAAGGCGGCCAAGGACGCTCCGTACGACGAGGCGCTGCTCGCCGAGGCGACGAAGTACGTGGTCGAGGCGCTCGCTGTTTCGTGAGTGGTGGGAACATTCCCTGATCTTCCCCATTCGGACCACCTCGGCAAACCCGCACAAGCTCCACACCAGGTGGGTAAACAAAGACAAGTCCCTCAAGGAGGCCTTCACGGCGACGAGTGCTCAATTGCCGGTGGCGCTGGGGAGCAGGGCGGGGCAGCCGCCGGTGAGGTAGGCCGGGTCGTACTCGAAGTGCCACTTCTCGTTGTCGTAGCGGCGGCACCAACCCAGCGCGCCGCCGTTCTTGTCCACCCAGGACGCCGAATTCAGCGGCTGGATGTCGACGGCGATCCCCTTGACGTGCATGGACGTCTCCGGCTGCAACGCCCACTTCTTGGCCTGTTCCACCGAACCGAACCGCTGGACGGCCTTGTCGAACTCGCGTTGCTGCTGTGCCCGGCTGCGCTTGCCGTCGTTCACGCAGAGCGTGATGTTCTGGGCTTTGGCCTTGGCGCGCAGGGCTTTCCACGCGCCGACCACGTCCGGGCGCATACCGAAGGTCTCCTCGTCGACATAGCGTTTGTCGACGGCGCACGTCGGGCCGGTTTCGGGTCCCGGGACCTCTTCGAGGATCGCGAGCGGCTGACCGGTCACCGGTTTGACGGCGAACGGCAGACCGCCGGTGGCCCCCAGTGACACCATCGCGATCCCGACGAGTCCCAGCGCCACGAGCACGCTGATCGCGGTCCTGCGGCTGGCGGTGAATGTGGTGGACACCACTCCGAAGCTACCGCGCGACCGGCGGGCCGCCAGGGTTTGTGACCTTCTTCCCAGAACACCCCGGAAGGCCAACCAAATCGGAAAACGCCTGGTGAGCCTGGGTCACGTGAGTGGTAATGACGGTTTACGCGGCTGAGCACGCGAGTTATTCCTTCGCTCTGCCTCGCTCCTCGATAACAGGCATCAATACCGTCACCTAGCTTGCTAGCAATCTAGAGTGCTAGCATCAGCTCATGGGTGACGAGGAGGTCAAGCAGTTCAACGTGTACCTGCCGGTCGGGCTGATCAAGCAGGTCAAGTTCCGTGCCATCGAGTCGGGTTCGTCCCTGTCTGCGCTGGTCGCCGACGCCCTGCGCGCCTACCTCGATGAAGCCGACGAAGACAAGGAGAAGTGAAATGGCGACCGAAGGAATCGAAGCCGTCTTCCTGGAGACCAGGAACTGGGGCAAGACCGCGAAGTTCTTCCAGGAACTCGGTTTCGAGCTGGAACTCACCAGCGGCGACGGTTCCGGGGTCTTCCGCAACGGCGAGGGCGCGTACTTCGTCGTCGTCGAGGTGCCGGAGAACCGTGACCCCGGACTGCGGATCGCGCTGAAAGTGTCCGATGAGGACGGTTTCCGTCCCGACCCGGTGGTCGAAGTGGTCACGCCGTTCGAGGACACGCACTACGGCACGAGGGAGATGACCGTCCGCGACCCCGACGGCCGGATCTGGAGCCTCCAGGCCGCCAAGACGGCATGAGGCGCGGCGATCCCTGGGCGGTCCTGCTGATCCTCAGCCTGGGGTTCTTCATGACCCTGCTGGATCTGACGGCGGTCAACGTCGCGCTCCCTGGCATGCTCGACGAGTTCCGCGCGCCGCTGGACGAGCTGCTGTGGGTCATCAACGTCTATGTCCTGATGCTCGCCGCGCTGCTGATCACCGCGGGCAGGCTGGGTGATCTGCGCGGCCCGCGCACGCTGTTCCTCTGGGGTGTCGCGCTGTTCACCGCGGCGTCCATCCTTTGTGGACTCTCGCGTGATCCGGCCCAGCTGATCGCCGCCCGCGTGCTGCAGGGGCTCGGCGCGGCGGCGTTGATCCCGCAGTCGATGACGCTCATCATCGCCACCTTCCCGCCTGAGCGCCGGGGTACGGCGCTCGGCGTCTGGGGAGCGGTCGCGGGGGTGGCGACGATCGCCGGGCCGACGCTCGGTGGCCTGCTGGTCAGCACCGTCGGCTGGCGCTGGATCTTCTTCGTGAACGTCCCGATCGGCGCGCTCGTGCTCGTTCTGGCGTTCACCCTGATCCCGGACGTCCGCCGCGGCACGCGCCACAGACTGGACGTCCTCGGCGCCGTGATCGTCACGGCGGCCCTCGCCGCGCTGACGTTCGCGCTCACCGAAGGTCAGCGCTACGGCTGGAACGGCGGGATCTGGGCGTCGCTGGGCGGTGCCGTGGTGCTGCTGGTGGTGTTCCTCCTTCACCAGCGCGACAGGCAGGGCGGCGAACCACTGTTGCCGTTCGCGCTCTTCCGCGGCCGGGATTACGCGGTCATGGCGTTCGTGGCCGCGACCGTCCAGGTCGGCATGATCGGGCTCTTCCTCCCGGTGATGCTGTACCTGCAGACGGTGCTGCACTTCAGCGCGCTCGTAGCCGGGCTGGTGATGGCGCCCGCGATGGTGGTGTCGGCGGTCCTCTCGCCGATCGCGGGCCGGGTCGCGGACCGGTTCGGCGGCAAGTACGTCCTGATGAGCGGGCTGGTCCTGTTCGCGGCCGGGCTCGCCTGGTTCGCGGTGATCGCCGACGACGGCCGCGAGGGGTGGGAGTTCCAGCCCGCCTTGATCGTCGCCGGATTCGGGATCGGCTGCGTGTTCGGCCCGATGGTCTCGCTCGCGATGGCGGGGGTGGCACCGGAACTCACCGGGGCCGCGTCCGGCGTGCTGAACACGATCCGCCAGGTCGGCACCGTGCTCGGTAGCGCCGCTGTCGGTGCCCTGCTGCAGAACCGCCTCGCCCACCACTCGACGTTCACTGACGCGCTGCGCCCGACACTGGCGTTGCCGATCGCGGTGGTGGCGCTCGGCGCGGTGGCCTGTTCCCTGGTGCGGCGTGAGCCGGGCCCGCGCCGCACCAGGGAATCACCGCGCCAGGTGACCGAGCCAGCCGCCGAACCGCGTGATGTCCTCGGCACCCTCGATCGCTGAAGGCTCACAGACGAACCCGGACACCTCGCTCCCGTCGGCCAGCCGTACCTTCCCGATCGCCAGTGGCGCGGGGACACCCGCCACGAACTCGCCGAACCCGGCGAGCGGCAGGTCCCACACCTCGGCCTCGATCGGTTCGCCGCCCGAGGCGACCCGGACGAGGCCGGGTTTGGGCGGCACGGTGTCCAGCGCGTAGAGCCGGTACTCGGCCGCCGTCGGTCCCGCCGAAACGAACCGGCCGCCCCGCGAGGTCAGTTCGTGGTTCAGCGGCTGCCCGCGCAGATGGGCACCTACGACGGCGATCCGCGTCCGGCGCGGCACCAGCCGGGCGACGTCGGCGAGGATCCGGTCGGCGTGGGCGGCTCCGACGAGCATCACCCCGAACGGCAGGCCGGCGACGGTTCCGGCGGGAACCGCCAGCGACGACAGGCCCAGCAGGTTGGTCGAGTTCGTGAACCGGCCCAGCCGCGCGTTCACGCCGAGCGGGTCGGCCTCGACTTCGGCGATCGTCGGATGCCCGGTCGTCGTCGGCGTCAGCAGGCAGTCCACAGTAGACAGAACGGCCGCCGCCTCCCGCTTGAGGCCGTCGAGCGTCGCCAGGTCGGTGCACAGCCGATGCGCCGGGATGTCCTTGGCCGCGCCGATGATCTGCCGTACCGAAGGATCGACCACCTCCGGATGCGCGTCGATGAACTCGCCGACCGCCGAGTACCGCTCGGCCACGAAGGCACCCTCGTACAGCAGGCTCGCCGCGGCCAGGAACGCCGATATGTCGACAGGGACCAGTTCGGCCCCCGCGTCGCGGAATTCGTGAGCCGCCGCGGAGAACGCCTCGGCCCACCCGTCCTGCACCGGACCGAGAGCCTCCGGCACGCCGATCCGGACGGGGCGGTCGACCGCGGGAAGCTCCCGAGGCTCGCTCAGGCAGGCGAACGCCGCCGTCGCCTCGTCGACCGTCCGCGCGAACACCGTCACGCAGTCGATGCTCGCGCACGCGGGCACCACACCGGCCGTCGGCAGGAGGCCCCGCGTCGGCTTCAGGCCGACGATCCCGTTGAACGCCGCCGGAACCCGGCCGGATCCGGCGGTGTCGGTGCCCAGCGCGAGATCCGCGATCCCGAGTGCCACCGCGACCGCCGAGCCCGAACTCGACCCGCCCGAAACGTAGGCCGGGTCGATCGCGTTCCGGACCGCGCCGTACGGACTGCGCGTGCCGACCAGGCCGGTCGCGAACTGGTCGAGGTTGGTCGTGCCGAGGATCAGCGCCCCGGCCGCGCGCAGCCGCGCCACCACGGGCGCGTCCTCGTCCGGACGGTAGGCGTACTCGGGACATCCCGCCGTCGTCGGCAGCCCGGCGACGTCGATGTTCCCCTTGACGGCGGCGAGTTTCCCGTACAGCGGCAAGGGTTCCCCGGCCGCGCGACGGGCTTCCAGCTTTTCGGCGTCGGCGAGCACGTCGGCCTCGGGGCGCAGATCGATCCAGATCTCGGGCCGGTCGACCCGGGCGATCCGGTGGTACGCGGCGCGTACCCGCTCCAGCACACTCATCCCGCGCTCCTTCCCAGTACCACCAGCGGGGTGCCGGGGGCGACCTGATCGCCGGGGGAGACGAGTACTTCGACGACCTCCCCGGCGGTGGGCGCGGGAATCCGCGCCTCGGTCTTCATCGCTTCGAGGATCACCAGCGTCTCCGCCGCGTCCACCCGCTTGCCCGGCTCGACGTCCACCCGCCACACCGTCGCGGCGAACGGCGCCTCGACGACGTGGCCGCCGGGAGGTGCTTCGACCTTCGTGGCCGGGGCCTTCGCGCCGGCGGGCTCGGGACGAGGGTCGAATTCGCCCGCGGCCGCCCAGGCCCGCCGTTCCGCCTCGAACGCGGCGGACTGCTTCGCCCGGAACGCGGCGATGTCGGCGGCGTTGTCGGCGAGGAACCGTTCGTGGTCGGCCAGCGCGAACTCGCCGTCGGTGATGTCGAGTTCCAGTTCTCCCGCCGAGCTTTGCGCCCGCAGGTCCAGCAGTTCCTCGGCGGAGACGGGATACCACGAGATCCGGTCGAAGAACCGCAGCAGCCACGGCGATCCCGGCTCGAACGACCCGCGTTGCCGCCAGCCGCTCCACACCTGCACGGTCCGCCCGACGAACTGGTAGCCGCCGGGGCCTTCCATCCCGTAGATGCACAGGTACGAGCCGCCGATGCCGACCGAGTTCTCCGCGGTCCACGTGCGCGCGGGGTTGTACTTCGTGGTGACCAGCCGGTGCCGCGGGTCCAGGGGAGTGGCCACCGGGGCGCCGAGATAGACGTCGCCGAGGCCCAGCACGAGGTACTCCGTGTCGAACACCGTGCGATAGACGTCGTCCACACTGGACAGACCGTTGACCCGCCGGATGAACTCGATGTTCCACGGGCACCACGGCGCGTCGTCGCGCACACCCGCCATGTACCGCTCGATCGCTTCGCGGGTCGCCGGGTCGTCCCAGGACAACGGCAGCCGCACGGTCCGGCTCGGCACCACCAGATCGGCGGTGCGCGGCAGATCGTGCTCCACCTCCTGGACGAGACCGAGCAGCTTCGACACCGGCAGCACGTCCGGGTCGACATGCACCTGCAGCGACCGGATACCGGGCGTCAGGTCGACGACGCCACCGAGCCCTTCCTCGGCCAGCCTGTCGGCGAGGGCGTGGACCCGCATCCGCAAGGCCAGATCGAGCTTCATCGGGCCGTACTCGATCAGCAGGTTGTCGTCGCCGCTGCGCCGGTAGGTGACCTCGGGATTCTCGTCCGATGTGGACAGACGGCCGAAGATGCCGCCGTCGTCGATCGGCTTCCGGCTCGCCTTGACCGCGGTGGCGGGGTCCGTCCGCAACGCGCCCGCGTGCTCGATGGTGATCGGCACGAACCGCACGGTGTCGCCCGGCCGCAACTGGCCGAGCTTCCAGCGCTGCCCGGTCACCACCGTCGCCGGGCAGACGAAACCGCCGAGGCTCGGCCCGTCCGGGCCCAGCAGGATCGGCAGGTCGCCGGTGTAGTCGACGGCGCCGATCGCGTACGGCGTGTCATGGATGTTCGACGGATGCAGCCCGGCCTCGCCGCCGTCCTCCCTTGCCCAGCGCGGACGCGGCCCGACGAGCCGGACACCGGTGCGCGCGGAGTTGAAATGCACTTCCCAGTCGGTGGCGTAGAACGTTTCGACGTCGTCCGCGGTGAAGAACTCCGGAGCCGCGTGCGGCCCCTCGGCCGCGCCGATCTCCCAGCGCGTCCCGAAAACGGGGCGTTCGGCCTCGGGAACCGGGCCGGTGAGGGCGTTCTCCGGCAGTGGCCCGGGGGAGAGGACGTCGCCGGTCGCGAGCGCGCGCCCGCCGTGCCCGCCGAAACCGCCCAGGGTGAACGTCGCCGCGCTGCCCAGGAAGGACGGCACGTCGATCCCGCCGCGGACGAGGACGTACGCGCGGAGCCCGGCGGTGCCGGTGCCGACGTCGAGGACGCCGCCCGCGGGCACCTCGACCGGAGTCCACTGCGGAACGGTCTCGCCGTTCACCGTGACCGGTGACGGGGAACCCGTGACGCAAACGATTGCGGCGTCGGTGAACCGCAGCGACACACCGTCCACAGTGCACTCGAGGCCCGGCGCGCCTTCGGGATTGCCCAGCGCGCGATTGCCCAGCCGGAGCGAGAGGTCGTCCATCGGTCCGCTCGGCGGCACGCCCACGTGCCAGAAGCCCAGCCGTCCCGGCCATTCCTGCACGGTGGTCATCGTGCCGCCCCGCAGCACCTCGATCCGCGGTTCGGGATCGGTGATCGCGTCCAGCGTCGCGGTGTCGTGCGTGACCTCACGCAGCCGATGGTCGGCGGTGACCGCGCGCAGCTGCCCGAGGTTCGTGCGGACGCCGTCCACCCGGCTTTCCGCGAGCGCGGTGCCCAGCGCGGCCAGCGCCCCGGCCCGGTCCGGTCCGACGGTGATCACCTTGGCCAGCAAGGGGTCGTAGTGCGTGGTCACCGTCGTCCCGGCTTCGACCCAGGTGTCGACGCGGACCCCGGCGGGGAAGTCGGCGCGGGTCAGCAGACCGGCGCTCGGCCGGTGTCCGGCCGCCGGGTCCTCGGCGTAGACCCGGGCTTCGACCGCGTGCCCGCGTGGTTCCGGCGCGGTGGCGAACATCCCGGTGTCGCCGTCGGCGAGCCGGAGCATCCACGAGACCAGATCGATCCCGTAAACCGCCTCGGTGACCGGATGCTCCACCTGGAGCCGCGTGTTCACTTCGAGGAAGGCGGCCTCTTCCCGGTCCGGGTCGTAGACGAACTCGACCGTGCCCGCCGACCGGTAGCGCACCGACGCGCAGAGATCGACGGCCGCCGAGACCAGTTTCTCCCGCACCCCTTCGGAAAGGCCCGGGGCAGGACATTCTTCGAGCACCTTCTGGTTGCGCCGCTGCAGGGTGCAGTCCCGCGTGCCCAGCGCCAGCACTTCACCCGTACCGTCGCCGAACACCTGCACCTCGACGTGCCGGGCGCGGGTCACCAGCCGTTCGAGGAAGACACCCGAGGTCGAGAAGCTCTTCGCCGCGATGCTCTGCACGGCGTCCCAGGCGTCCCGTAGTTCTCCGGCCGAAGCGCAGGCGCGCATGCCGATCCCGCCGCCACCACCGGTGGCCTTGAGCATCACCGGGTAGCCGATCTCGGCGGCCGCGGCTTCGGCGTCGGCGAGCGTGTCCAGCAGCCCGGTACCCGGCAGCAGCGGGACACCGGCGCCGACTGCCTTGTCACGAGCGGTGTGCTTGCTGCCGAACACCTCCAGCTGTTCGGCGGTGGGTCCGGCGAACCGGATCCCGGCCGCTTCCACCGCCCTGGCGAAAGCGGCGTCCTCGGACAGGAAACCGTAGCCGGGGTGGATCGTGTCCGCTCCGGTCTTCAGCGCGGCCTCGATGATGGCGTCGCCGAGGAGGTAACTCTCCCTGGCCGGCGCCGGGCCCAGCCGGACGGCCTCGTCGGCGAGCCTCACGTGTGCGGCGGTGCGGTCCGCGTCGGAGTGGACCGCCACCGTCGGAATGCCCATCTCCTTGGCGGTCCGCAGGATCCGGACCGCGATTTCCCCCCGGTTGGCGACGAGCAGTTTCACTCGCCACCGCCGGTGACGATCATCCTGACCGGCGTCGGGTCGAAACCGTTGCAGGGGTTGTTGATCTGCGGGCAGTTCGACACCAGGACCAGGACGTCGGTTTCGGCGCGGAGCTTGACTTCGAGACCGGGCGCGGAGATGCCGTCGACGATGCCGAGTGTGCCGTCCTGTTCGACCGGGACGTTCATGTACCAGTTGACGTTGCTGACCAGGTCCCGTTTGCCGAGACCCCATTTCGCGCCCTCGGTGAGGAAGTTCTCCACACAGGCGTGCTGGTAGCGCGTGTGCTGGCCGTACCGGAGGCTGTTCGACTCCTTGCTGCACGCGCCGCCGATGGTGTCGTGCCGTCCGCAGGTGTCCTCGACGACGGTCAGCAGCGGCGCGCCCTCGCCGGTGCGCAGCACGCTGCCGGTGGTGAGGAAGATGTTGCGCTGCGCGGCGATCGTAGCGGCCGCGGAGTACCTCTTCGCCGTGTCGGCGGCGTCGTAGCAGAGGAAGTCGACGGCCTGGTTGCCGCCGAGGTCGATGATCGCGAGGATCTCACCGCGCCGGAGCACGGTGGAATACGGTGCCCGCGCGGCGACCTCGGTGTCGGAGACGATCGTCGTGGTCATGCGATCCCCCTGGCGGTGAGGTAGTCGGCGGTGTTCTCGAAGGCACGCTGGGCTTCCGGCGACGCTGTCCACTCAGGACTGTCCGGTGTGGACGGCGCGCAACGCTGCGCGAGGACACGCAGCGGGGTGACCGTGTAGTCCGGGCGCGGGTCGAGCGGATGCGCCACATTGGCGATCAGGACGACGACCGGGAGTTCGGTACGCAGGACCACGGATTTGCCAGGTCCGGCCGAACCGGTGAACGTCAGCCCGCCGTCGGCTTCCACGTGGACGCCCTGGAAGAAGGAAAGGCTCGGCGGCAGATCGCGCGGCGTGAGCCCGTGTTTCGCCGCGGCGAGCGTGAACAGCGCGTTGCCCGACGGCGAACCGCCTTGCGGGCTGCCGTCGCCGTACCGCTCGACATTTCCGTCCACAGTGGACGTGCCGCACAGGGCGTCGTGCTTGCCGCTCTCGTCGGTGACGACCGTCGCGAGCACGCGGGCCTGATCGGACAGCAGCGCCATCGCTTCGCCGAGGTAGGCGTTCCACTGGACCTTCACCGTGTCCGCCACGTTCAGCCGCTCCCACGGCTGATCGGCGTTGAACAGCAGCAGATGCGCGCAGGCGTCGCCCTCGACGTCGCTCAGCCGCAGCTCGGTGCCGCGAGCGAGCACTTTGTGCGTGTAGCCGCCACCGGCGACGGTCTCGGCCCAGACCAGCTTCGCCGGGTCGACTCCGGGCGGTGGGTCCGGCCAGGTGGACGCCGGGATGGACGGCATCGCGTCGGCGACCGATCCCGCCTGGGCGCGGGCATGGTCGCGAGCGCCGTACGTGGTCGATGTCGTGCTCATGGAACCTTCCTTCAGATCGTGGGGACGGGAACCGTGGTGAGCGCGGAGCGGCGGCGCCAGCAGAGGTAGCCGGTGAGCAGCGCGGCGCCGACGAATTCGATCGGGAACAACCGGACCCAGACGGAGCCGGTGCCCGCCAGGTCGTAGATCTCGGCTCGTGGCCAAGCGATGTTGACGATCATCATCGCGCCGTACCCTACTGCCGCTGCGTTGACCGGAATAGCCCATCGCCCGAGGGAGAAATGGCCTGGTTCGGCGGTGAAACGGCCCTGGCGGCGCCGCCGGAGCAGCGGTCCGGTCACCAGGAGATAGGCGAGGTAGACCACGACCACCGAAGTCCCGGTGATGGTGCTGAAGATGGTCGGATTCCCGAGGTTCACCAGCAGGAGGCCGATGGCGAGCGCGCCGGACAGGAGTGCGGGCGCGATCGGGGTGCCGGTACGGGAGTTGACCGCGGAAAGCCGTTCGGCGCCGGGAAGCGCGCCGTCGCGGGCCATCGCGTAGATCAGCCGGACGGTGCCGGTCTGGATGGTCAGGGTGCAGACGACGACCGCGATCGCGACGTCGGCGAGGAAGATCCGGCCGAGGGTGTCGCCGAAGACGGCCGTGATCACGTACGGCAGGCCCTTCCCGGCCAGCTCTCCGTCGGTCAGGCTCGGTGCCGCCATCAGCGCGGTGAGGACGACCGCGAGCCCGCCGAGCCCGGAGATCAGGAGCGCGCGGAGCACGGCGCGCGGTGCGGTGCGGCGGGCGTCCTTGGTCTCCTCGGCGACCGAGGCGGCGGTGTCGAAACCGTAGAGAACGTACGCCGCCATGAGCGCCGAAGCGAGGACTCCGCTTACGCCCGGGTTTTCGCCGGCGGGCTGGAGCACGACCTGCGGACCGCGGACGGCGAACAACGCGAGACCGGCGATCAGCACCAGGACGCCGACGAGTTCGGCCGCGACCCCGACGTCGTTGATCCGTGCCATGAGCCGCACGCCGCCGGCGTTGACCGCCGTGGTGAAGACGATCAGCAGGGCGCCGAGCAGGACCGCGTTGGTGGCCCCGGTCGGCGACGTGACCGCCGGGTCGCCGCCGACGAGCTGGAAGCCGCTCCAGACCGAGGGGAGCACCACCTGCAGCGCGATCGCGGCCGCGGCGAGCGCGACGACACAGCCCACCAGCATCATCCAGCCCGCGAGCCAGCCCGCGAATCCCGGTGAGAGGTGTTTCGCCCACTGGTAAACGGATCCGGCCAGCGGGAAACGGGCGGCGAGTTCGGCGAAGTTGAGCGCGACGAGCATTTGCCCGGCGAGCACCAGCGGCCAGGTCCAGAAGAACAGCGTGTCCCCGAAGGAATAGCCGAAGGCGAACAGCTGGAACACCGTGGTCAGGATCGAAACGAAGGAGAAACCGGCGGCGAAGGCCGAGAAACCGCCGAGCGTCCGGCGGAGTTCTTGGCGATACCCGAAGGCGGCAAGGTCTTCGGAGGGCATTTGCGAGGGCTCCTGTCTGGAGGGCCGAATTTCGATCGACTGACCGAAATTAAGGGCATGCGGGGTCCTGCTCATCTCCGCCTGGTAAGTGCGGTGTTAACAGATACCGGATTCGGTAACCTGGGCCGACCACCGGACGTAACAAAGATCGCCGCGAAGAAATGGCAGGATCGGATAGATGACGAAAACGACCGGGGTGGGCAGACCGAGGGCCAGCGGCGCGGCGGCGAGCAAGCGGGAGGCGCGGCTCGCGGTTTTGGACGCGGCGGGGGAGCTGTTCACCGGCGCCGGGTACGCGGCGACGACCACGCGGGCCATCGCCGAACGCGCCGGCCTGCGCCAGGCGTCGCTCTACTACCACTTTCCGTCCAAAGAGGACATTCTGGCGGCGCTGCTGGAGGACACCGTCCGGCCGTCGCTCGACGTCGCGGGCGAGCTCTCGGCCGTGCACGCCCCGGTCGGCGTCCGGCTGTGGGCGCTCGCCTACGCGGACATCCACCTGCTCGGCAGCGCGCGGCACAACCTCGGCGCCCTGTACCTGCTACCGGAGATCTCCTCGCCGAGGCTGGCGCGGTTCCGGGCCGAACGGGCGGAACTCAAACGCGTCTACGGCGCCCTCGTCGAGGCGGCCGGGGTCCCCGGTGACCTCGCGGGCATCCGGACCGACCTCGTGTTCGGCCTCGTCGAGAGCATCGCGATCGTCCGGCGCGACCGGCCGGACCTGGACGTCGAGGCGCACGCCGTCGAAGGTGCCGACAGCGTCCTGAGGCTCGCCGGCCTCGGGGAACCGGACGCCGGTCTGCGGACTTCCGCACGGGCCCTGCTGGAGAGCTGAAGGGGACTTTCCCCTCATGCGATGAGACGAAAGCGTCCTTCGCCGCGTGAGATGCGGCGAAGGCGTCCTTCAGCTCCCGTCAGGCGGCGGTGGCTTGCAGGGCCTTGCTCAGCGCCGCCACGGTCAGCTCGATCTGCCACGGCCGGGCGCCGGCGTCGCCGAGGACCTTGGCGACCGAGTCCTCGCTCAGGTCGGCGGGCGGACGCCAGCAGGTGCGGCGCACGAGTTCCGGCAGCAGCAGGTTCTCCACCGGCAGCCTGCGCTCCTCGGCGATCGCGGCCAGCGCGGCGCGGGCGGCCGAAAGCCGGGCGGCGGCGTCGGGGTCCTTGTCGGACCAGCGGTTCACCGGCGGCGGGCCGTCGGTCTGCTGGGCGGGGGTCGGCAGCTCGTCGGCCGGGAGCGAGCGGGCGTTCTGCAGATGCCGCAGCCAGCTCGCGGTGTACTTGCGCTGGACCCGGCCGCTGAACACCGGGAGCGCCTGCAGCTGGTCGACGGTCTTCGGATCCGCGGTGACGGCGTTGATGATCGCGCTGTCGGGCAGGATCCGGCTCGGCGCCCGGTCGCGTTTGCGGGCGAGTTCGTCCCGTGCCTGCCACAGCTCGCGCACCGCGGCGAGGCCACGGGCACTGCGGATCTTGTGCACCCCGGACGTCCGGCGCCACGGCTCGGCCCGAGGGGCGGGCGGCGGCGCGGTGCGGACGGCCTCGAACTCCTGCTGGGCCCATTCGAGCTTGCCCTGGGCGGCCAGGTCGGCTTCGAGCTTCTCGCGCAGTTCGAGGAGCAGCTCGACGTCGAGGGCGGCGTAGTTGAGCCAATCGACCGGGAGCGGTCGCTTCGACCAGTCGGCGGCGCTGTGCCCCTTCTCCAGCTGGTAGCCGAGGAGGAGTTCGACGAGGGTGCCGAGGGCGACCCGTTCGTACCCGGCGAGACGTCCGGCGAGTTCGGTGTCGAACAGGCTCTTCGGACGCAGGTCGAGTTCGGCGAGGCACGGCAGGTCCTGTGAGGCCGCGTGCAGCACCCATTCGGCGTTGTTGAGCACTTCCGCGAGGGGTGCGAGCTGCCCCTCGAGCGGAATGGGGTCGATGAGGAAGGAGCCGGCACCTTCACGGCGCAGCTGCACCAGATAGGCCTTGGGCCAGTACCGGTAGCCGGACGCGCGTTCGGTGTCCACCGCGATGGCCCCGCTGCCGCCCGCGATCTTCGCGCAGGCTTCGGCGAGGGCGGTCGCGTCGGCGATCACCGGTGGAGTGCCCTCGGAGGGCTCGCGTAGCAGAACCGGTGCACCGGGGTCTTCGGTGCCGGTCGTCGAGTCCGCCTCTGGTGCTCCTGGTCGGTCGCCTTCCATAGGTGAAGACCCTACGGGACGGGCGGACCGCGCCTGGTCCGCCCGCCCCGCAGGGCAGTTCGCCTTTGTCAGCGGATCACGCCGGCACGCATGGCCAGCGCCACCATCTGAGCCCGGTCACCCGTGCCGAGCTTGCGCCCGATGCGGGAGAGGTGAGACTTCACGGTGAGAGCGGAGAGGCTGAGTTCCTCGCCGATCTCCTTGTTGGACTGGCCGTCGGCGACGAGCTGCAGCACCTCGACCTCGCGCGCCGAAAGCTCGCGCGGGGTGTTGTCGGTGCCGGCGACTCGGGTGCCGGTGGCCAAGACCGGTGCGACGCTCGGGTCCGCGTAGACGCCGCCCTCGAGCACCCTGCGGACGCCGTCGGTCACTACGACCGGCGATGCCGACTTGAGCAGGTATGCCTGGGCGCCGGCCTGGAACGCCGACCTGACCGCGTACGGGTCGTCTGATGAAGCGAGCACCACTACTCGAGGCCAGCCATGGCTACGGAGTTCCGTAACCAGCTCGATGCCGCTGCCATCCGGCAGTCCGAGATCGAGGATCGCCAGATCACAAGGCCCAGTGGCCTGTGCTCGCGCCCTCGCCTCGGCCACCGTGGCGGCCTCGTGGACGGTGCCCGCACCCATCTGTGCGAGTCTTGCTGAGATTGCCTCCCTCAACAGCGGGTGGTCATCGACCACCAACACGGAAAAAAGCTCTTCCCGCGGGTGCGGAACCATGCTCGCCGGCAATGAACCGGCTGGCGTGGATCGGACGGCCTGAGAAATGCCGACGGTAGCCACGTCACTACCTCCCTGGAGTCGGTCGTGCCCCCCGACCGGCACCGGGACTTTCGGCCGTTCAGCCGCGCCAGCTTTAGACCGAAAGTGGTGTCGTCGATGGCACTGTAGCCGCCCTGAGGCCTTCGCGGGGGGATCGAACGGGTATCTATCTCAAACCAGTGGTTACTCAGGGAGTTCGTAGTAACACGATCGGGCTAGTACACAGCCGGTGGCTAACACATCGCCAAATGAACGCGATGGACTTCAGTTACCGGGGCTCAACCGACTGTGCAGATGGGTCGTGCACCTGCCGGTGCCTCTTCCCGGTACCGCTGTACGGCGGTGCGGCAGAGGCCGGAATGTCCCTCCGGCATGGGGCTTGATCAACTTCGCGGAGCGTCATGATCGCTTCGCTCGGTGACCGTCATGGTAACGCTCCGGAGGCGTTCAAGGGTGTCGGGAGAGCCGGTTCCGGCCGACTTGATCTTGTTGCGGTCCGTGACACTGTGCGTAGCACGAACGGGGTGGTCCAGACCTCTGGTCGGCTGGCTCTCCGCTGGTGGGAGCTGGTCTAGTCCAGATGGCCCTGTGGAGGGTCTCGACGGCGTACGGACGCTCTCAGGGCCTCGCGTACGGCGTAAGCGAAGGCGTCTACGGACGCTTCGCGGCCGCTCGCGAGTACATGAAGGACCCCTTGCTTGCGCTAGGCGCAATGAAGGGGTCCTTCATGTACTTCCGGCCGCGGTTCGCGCGGGGGAGCAAGGGACCTTTAGTATCGCTAGCTTTCCTAGCGGCGCTAGCTGGCTGGGAATCGCAAAATAACCCGAATGCTATGTCTCGATTAGTGGGATTCCGGCGTGTCGGGACCTCGGCGAGCCCGCTCCGGTGCTGATGCGCGTGAAGGCCCCCTTCCCTCGGCTCAGCCGAGGGAAGGGGGCCTTCACGCGCGGGTCAGGAGGACTGGCGCTGCCCGAAGAGGGTCACGCCCACCGGAGGCAGCCCGACGACACTCGCCATCACCTGACAGAACGCCTGCCCATGCGGCCGCAGCGCGGCGTCCGTCGGCGTCCAGGACGCCCGCAGCTCCAGATCGTCGGTGCGCGCGGGACCGGAGATGTCGCCGAAGCGGGCCGACGACGTCTCGGTGACGGTGCCACCCAGCGCCGTCCACTCCGCGCCGGAGCTTTCCAGCGCGTCGGTCAGCCACGACCAGCCCACGGCGGGCAGGAAGGGATCGGTCGCCAGTTCCCGGTCGAGTTCCGCGCGGACGTACATGACCAGCCGCAGGACGCCGTCCCAGCCTTCCTGGCCATCCGGATCGTGCAGCAGCACCAGCCGTCCCGACGCCAGCACGTCCGCGGGCCCCTCCACCTCGCAGCTCACCGCGTACGACCACGGCGCGAGGCGCTGCGGCGGGCGCATCGTCTCCAGCTGCACTTCGGGACGGGGCCGGACCGATTGCAACGCCGCGACGGCTTCACGGAAGAGGTCGGGTACTGACGTCATCGCGGTCACCAACCGACTGTAGGACGCGATAGTCCGGTTCGGGGCGCAGACGCGCCGAGAGTAAGGCCGCTGAGCGCCCATGGCACCATGAACCGTGATGTCTCCTTCAGCTGCTTCTCCCGCGCAGACCGTCCCGGCGGCCCGTCGCGCCCTGCCCGGCGCGCCGTTCCTGGCCGCCGCGCGCGGCGAACGCCCGGTCCGCACCCCCGTGTGGTTCATGCGCCAGGCCGGCCGGTCGCTGCCCGAGTACCGGGCGCTGCGCGAAGGCACCTCGATGTTCGAAGCCTGCTTCGACCCCGAGATGCTCGCGGAGATCACCCTTCAGCCGATCCGCCGTCACGGCGTCGACGCGGCCATCCTCTTCAGTGACATCGTCGTCCCGCTCAAGGCGGCGGGTCTCGACATCGACATCGTCGCCGGTACCGGCCCGGTCGTGGCCTCGCCGATCCGCGACGCCGCGGGCGTGCGCGCGCTGCCGGTCCTCGACCCGGAGCAGGTGGAGCGGGTCGCCGAGGGTGTCCGGCTGCTGGTCGGGTCGCTGGGCGAGACGCCGCTGATCGGTTTCGCGGGCGCGCCGTTCACCCTGGCCTCCTATCTCATCGAGGGCGGGCCGAGCCGCAACCACGAGCACACCAAGGCGCTCATGCACTCCGAGCCCCAGCTGTGGCACGAGCTGGCCGGGCGCCTGGCGGACATGGCGATCACCTTCCTGTCCGCGCAACTGGACGCCGGCGCCGACGCGATCCAGCTGTTCGACTCGTGGGCGGGCGCGCTCTCGGAGCGGGACTACCGCGAGTTCGTCCTGCCGCATTCGGCGAAGGTGCTGGCCTCGGTCACGCGCTACGGCGTGCCGCGGATCCACTTCGGCGTCGGCACCGGCGAGCTGCTGGTGGCCATGCGCGACGCGGGTGCCGACGTGGTCGGCGTCGACTGGCGCATCCCGCTCGACGAAGCGGTCCGGCGGCTCGGCGGCGGGGTCGTGCAGGGCAACCTCGACCCGGCGCTGCTGCACGCGTCCTGGCCGGTGCTCGAAGCGGAGGTCCGGCGCGTGCACGCCGAGGGCCGCGCGGCCGACGGCCACATCTTCAACCTCGGCCACGGCGTGCTGCCCGGCGTCGACCCCGATGTCCTGACGCGCGTGGTCGGGCTGGTGCACGAGCTCCAGCCGTGAGCACGATCGCCGTCGTCGGTGGCGGTGTCTCGGGACTGACCGCGGCCTACCGCCTGCGGACGCTGCTCGGCGAAGACGCCAGGATCGTCGTCTTCGAAGCGACGGGGACCCTCGGCGGGAAACTCCGCACGGTCGAGCTCGCCGGGGAACGCTACGACGTCGGCGCGGAGGCCTTCCTCGCCCGCCGCCCCGAGGCGCTCGCGCTGGTCCGCGAGGTCGGGCTGGGCGAAAGCCTGGTCCACCCCACCAAGGCCAGGGCCAAGATCCACGCCGGTGGTTCCGTGCTCGGCCTGCCGCCGGGCACGGTCATGGGGGTTCCCGCCTCGGCCGACGCCGTCGCCGGGGTGCTGTCGGAGAAGGGCCGCGCCCTGGTCGAGGCCGAGGCCTCGTTGTCTCCGGTGGAACTGCCCGCCGGTGACGTGCCACTCGGCCCGCTGCTGCGCGAGCGGTTCGGCGACGAACTGGTCGACCGGCTCGTCGACCCGCTGCTGGGCGGCGTCTACGCCGGGGGAGCGGACGGGCTGGGGCTGCGTGCCACGATGCCCGGTCTCGCGTCCGCGATCGATCGCGGCGCGCGTTCGCTCACCGAAGGCGCCGCGTCGCTCATGCCCGCCTCACCGAGTACCGCCCCGGTCTTCGGCACCCTGCTGGGCGGGCTCGGCACCCTGATCCACCGGCTCGCGGAGCTGTCGCGCGCCGAGGTCCGGACCGGGGCCACCGTGACGGCACTTCAGCGCACCGCCACCGGCTGGCAGGTCGACGACCTCGAAGCCGACTCCGTCCTCCTCGCCGTCCCGGCGCCCGCGGCGCGACGGCTGCTCGACGGCGTCGTGGCCGTGGCTTCGTCGGCGTTCGCGGACGTCGAACTGGCGTCGATGGCGGTGATCGCGCTCGCATTGCCGCCGGGTACCGCATTGCCGGAGTCCTCCGGGGTACTGATCGGCGCGGGTGAGCGTGACGCGGCCGGGAAACCGTTCGCGGCCAAGGCGTTCACCTTCTCCTCACGCAAGTGGGCGCAGTACGGCGAAGGCCCGGTGCTGGTACGAGGCTCGGTCGGCCGCTTCGGCGAACCGGGGGCCCTGCACGCCGACGACGACGAACTGGTGCGCGTGGTCCGCGACGATCTGGCCCGGCTGACCGGTGTCACCGCCGAACCGATCGACACCCTGGTGACCCGCTGGGGCGGCGGGCTCCCGCAGTACGGCACCGGTCACCTCGAACTCGTCGAGCGGATCGAACGTGCCGTCGCGGCCGTCCCGGGGCTCGCGGTGGCGGGCGCGACACTGCACGGCGTCGGGCTCCCGGCGTGTATCGCCACCGCGGACGCGGCCGCCCGGC
Organism: Amycolatopsis sp. NPDC033938; assembly: GCF_055575975.1. Taxonomy (NCBI): domain Bacteria; kingdom Bacillati; phylum Actinomycetota; class Actinomycetes; order Pseudonocardiales; family Pseudonocardiaceae; genus Amycolatopsis; species Amycolatopsis sp. NPDC033938. Next base: position 171,684 of record NZ_JBVIRO010000007.1, on the reverse strand, counting down.
GCATCGCCGGGATCACACCGACCCACGAGGGCTCCTGAGCACCGGCAGTGCCAAGATGGCGGTATGGCGCGGCTGAACTACAACGAGCTCAATGACACCATCCGCTACACCGCCTGGTCGGTCTTCCGGGCCGAGCAGGGCAAGCTCGGCGAAGACCGCGCGCGGGCGACCGCGGAGACCACCGAGTACCTCGACGCGCTGGAGGCCAAGGGCGTCGTCGTCCGCGGTGTCTACGACCTCTCGGGGCTGCGGGCCGACGCCGACTACATGATCTGGTGGCACGCCGAGGAGATCGAGCAGGTCCAGGCGGCCTACAGCGGTTTCCGGCACACACCGCTCGGCCGCGCGTCGGCGCCGGTGTGGAGCCAGGTCGCGCTGCACCGCCCGGCGGAGTTCAACAAGAGCCACATCCCGGCGTTCCTCGCCGGTGAAGAGGCCCGCAAGTTCATCTGCGTCTACCCGTTCGTGCGGTCCTACGAGTGGTACCTGCTGCCCGACGACGAGCGCCGCAAGATGCTCGCCGATCACGGCAAGGAGGCCCGCGACTACCCGGACGTCCGCGCCAACACGGTCGCGTCGTTCGCACTGGGCGACTACGAGTGGATCCTGGCCTTCGAGGCCGACGAACTGCACCGCATCGTCGACCTGATGCGCCATCTGCGCGGCACCGAGGCCCGCCTCCACGTGCGCGAGGAGATCCCGTTCTACACCGGGACCAAGGTGGCCCCCGCCGAACTGATCGCCCTGCTGCCCTAGTGAACGCCAGCGTCTGGACCACGCTCACCGGCGACACCCTCGCCGAAGACGCCGTCGAGGTCACCGGCCCCGAGTCGGTGCTGCCCGGGATCTTCCGGGTCGAGGAGGCGGCGACGTCGAGTATCGCCGCGGCGACGCTGGCGGCCGGGGAACTGTTGCGGGTGCGGGGAATCGAGCCGGGCAAGGTCTCGGTCGACACCCGGCACGCCGCGGCGTCGTTCCACAGCGAGCAGTACATCCGGGTCGACGGGGAGCCGGTGCCGTTCAGCGCGCCGCTGTCCGGCGACTACCGTGCGAACGACGGCTGGGTGCGGCTGCACTGCAACTATCCGCGGCACGTCTCCGCCGTGTGCTGGGGCCTCGGCGTGCCCGCGACCCGCGCGGCGTTCGAGAAGGTCGTCGCGGCCAAATCGAAGTACGAGGTCGAGTCCGCGGTGGTCGGTGCCGGTGGGGCCGCCGCCGTCATGCGCACGCGTGAGGAATGGCTGGCGCACAAGCAAGGGCAGGCCGCCTCCGCGCTGCCGGTCGCCGAGATCCGGCCGCTCGGCCCTTCGGAACCCCGGCGGCTCTTCGAATCCGACCGGCCGATGGGCGGCGTGCGGGTCCTGGAACTGACACATGTCATCGCCGGACCGGTCGCGGGCCGGGTACTCGCCGCGCACGGCGCGACCGTGCTGCACGTCGGTTCGGCGAATCTGCCGACCGTGCCGCCGCTGGCGGTCGACACCGGGATGGGCAAGCGGTCGGCGTACGTCGACCTGGAGTCCGAGGCCGGCCGGGCACGGCTGCGGAAGCTGGTCGCCCGCGCCGACGTCGTCCTGCAGGGTTTCCGGCCGGGATCGCTGGTGGCCAAGGGGTTCTCGCCGGAGGCACTCGCCGAACTCCATCCGGGGATCGTGGTCGCGGACCTGTCGGCCTACGGCTGGGAAGGGCCGTGGGCGCGCAGGCGCGGGTTCGACAGCCTGGTGCAGATGGCGTCGGGGATCGCCGACGAAGGCGGGAAGGCCGCCGGGCTCGACGGCCCGGGGCCGCTTCCGGTGCAGGCACTCGACCACGCCACCGGCTGGCTCACCGCGGCGGCGATCATGACCGCCCTGCGCCGGGCGATGACCGAGGGCGGCAGCTGGCACGTCCGCACCTCGCTCGCCGGCACGGCGCACTGGCTGGACTCGTTGGGGCGCAAGGACCCCGGTCCTTCAGGCTTTGACGGGACCGAGTGGCTGGAGGACGTCGACAGCCAGCTCGGACGCCTGACCAGGGTCAGGATGCCCGGCGTGCTGCCCGGAGCGAATCCACAGTGGACGGAAGCGACGCATGTGCCGGGCAGCGACCCCGCGTCGTGGAACAACACCGGTGTCTGACTGACCGCTGGGGCAGCGGTGACGACACACCTGCGGGCGCACTCATCGGAAGCCTCTGGTCAGGAAAGTCCGTGAAGGCCTCCTTCCCTACCTGGAGAGTCACGGTCCCGGCAAAGGCGAGGTGGGCAGGCCTGAGTCTGGACGTCAGCGGGGCTTCAGTGTCCACAAGGGACATCGCCGGGCGATTAGGTGTCTGATTAATGCCGCTATGGACGGTTCCGCGTGGGGTCGTGAGTGGCGATTCGGGTTAGAACCCTCATTGACACTCACGACCCCCTCGCGAAACCGTGCAACTTGCCCAAATCGGGCGCATTCGTCTCGAAAAGTGTCCCTTATGGACAGTCGAGAGCCGGGTGAGGCTCCTTTGCGTGAGCCCACTCCCGCCGGGTCCGCCACGACAGGTTCGCTTTGTCCCGCTCTAGCGGTGGAGCCGACCAGCGGTTATGCGACTTTGCCGAAACCACTTCCCACACCCGTCACGAGCCGCGTCGTAGCCACCTCGTCAAGCGCCCCGGTGGCTTCGGCACTTCGCCGCGCTCCACGAGCCACCTGCCGAAAGCGTCGGCGTAGGCGCGTGCGCGGATGGCGTCGGTCTTGGGGTGGCCCGCCGCGTACTCGCGGAACAACGCGCCGAACCGGTCGCCGAGGGCTTCCGCGAGGTCGGGCCGGAGATAGGCGGCCAGCCTGCTTTGCTTGTTCCGCAGGACGTTCGCCTCAATACGGAGCCTGTCCGCGTCGAAGCCCGCCGGGGCGTCACCCCCGGCGAGCAGCGCCCTGAGCAGCTCGGCCTGCTGCCCGGCGAGCCGCTCCCGGGGCGAAGTCACGGCGAGACCGCTTCCCGCAGCGCGGCCAGTTCGGCCGCCAGTTCACTGTCGGGCGGGTAGTCGTCGTCGCGTTCCAGGAGCACACCCGGCGGCTCGGTGCGCCTCCGCAGTTCGCGCAGCAGGTCCAGCACTTCCGGGACCACCGGATGGGCATGCGTGTCGTGGTAGACGCCGTCGCGTTCGACGCCGCCCGCCATATGCGTGTACGCCAGCCGCTCCCACGGGATCTCGTCGAGGAACCGTTCGGGGTCGGTGCCGAGGTTGCGGGCGTTGGCGTACAGGTTGGCGACGTCGATGATCAGCAGGCAGCCGGTCCGGTCGGTCAGCTCCCGCAGGAACTCCGACTCGGAGAACTCCGCGTCCGGCCATTCCAGTACCGCGGCGATGTTCTCAAGCGCGAACGGTACGTCCACAATGGACTGGGTGAGTTTGACGTTGTCCACCAGGACGTCGAGCGCCTCCCGGGTGCGGGGCAGCGGCATCAGATGTCCTGAATCGAGGCCGCCCGCGCGGACGAAGCACACGTGGTCGCTGGCCATCGGCGCGCCGAGTTCGCGGGTGACCTCCGCGAGCTGCTCGACGCGCGCGGTGTCCAATGGTTCGGCTCCGCCCAGCGACAGCGAGACGGCGTGCGGCAGGACCGGGATTCCCTTGTCGCGCAAAGCGACCAGGGTTTCCGGAAGGTGTCCGGCGTGCAGGTTCTCGGCGACGACCTCGACCCAGTCGACGCCGGGCAGCCGCGCGATCGACAGGTCCAGCTCGTGCCGCCAGCCGATCCCGATCCCGAGCCTGCCGGGCCCGTCAGCCACCGCAACCCCCGCCACCGCAGGAGCTGCCTCCGCCACAGGAGCTACTGCTGGAGCTACTGCACGAGGAGCCGCTGCTGCACGAGGAGCCGCCGGACGAACCGCCGCCGAAACCGCTGGAGACCGGAGGCGGGATCAGAGCCGCGCTCAGTTCCTCGTCCGGGAAGGAGGCGAGCCCGCCGAACGCGACCGCCGCGGCGGCACCGCCCAGCACCGCGCCACCGGCCATGCCGACGTACCCCGGTCCGTTCGGGATGCCGCGTTTGCGCTCCCGTCCGTGGGCGGACCTGGCCCGGTGAAGCACCCGGTCGCCCTCCCCGGTCGGGCGCGGGCCCGACCTCTTGTTCTTGACGGCGCGGGCGACCAGCGTCGCGAAGCCGGCCACGATCAGCAGCGGGATGAGGAAGCCGACGGGGTGGTCACCGGAGATCCCGGCGATCAGGCGCACCACACCGAGGACGAGCACGGCGAGGTACAGGAAGAACACGACCTGGCGGATCCGGGGCGCCCGGTCCGCGACCACGAGCCCCCGGGCCTGGAGATCCTTGGCGAGCGCCTGCATCGGCCCCGACATCCGCAGCCGGTCGCGGATGCCGCGGGTCGTGGCGTTGTAGCCCGGCCGCGCGCCCTTGGCGACGGCCTTCTCGATCGGGTCGGCGGGTTCGGGGCCCGTCAGCTGGAGCTGCTTCAAGCTGCTGACCCGCAACGTCCCGCGGTCGACCAGCGCCGCGATGGCCGTGTCGACCACGCGGTCCGGCCCGCCTGCCAGGAAGGCGAGCTCGTACACCGTCGGCTGCGGTCCGTGCACGGCGGCGCGCGGTGCCGTGCGGCCCAGCTTGACCACGGCCGTCCACAGCAGACCGACGACCAGCGGGAACACCAGCAGGGCGGCGTAGATCGCCAGGAAAGTCGGTCCGGGGATACCCCAGGTGTCCTTCATCGCACGGGCCTTTCACGAGCAGGTGCAGTTACCGTAGTCGGACGTCTTTCCGTCCGGTCGTGGTTCCGTCAGTCGAGCAGCCGGGGTGGGTTCTCACGACGGCAGTTGGACCCTCAAAAGCCGGGCTGCCCAGGGCTCAGCCACCGCAACCACCACGTCCGCCAGCACCGGATCGGGGTAGGCGGCCAGTCCGCGGAGCGCCACCGCTCCCGCGACCCCGGGAACCGGCAGCGGGTTCCGCCGCGCCGCGCCGACGACGCCCAGCCCGGTCATGGCCGTGCCACCGGCCAGCGCGGCGAGGTAATACGGGCCCGGCGGCGTCCACTCGCCGGCGGTACGGTGCCGGAGCGACCGTGCCCACAGCCCCGCGAAGAGGTAGGGCAGGACGACGAGGACACCGTAAAGCCAGGCGAAAGCCGGTCCGGAGATTCCCCAGGGTTCGTTCATGAAAACACCGCCCTCCCCGACGCTGCTCTGTGCCCAGGGAACGCGTCGGGGAGGGCGGTGGTTCGCTTCGGTTGGTTACGACTCGGGAACGAGCTTCAGCGAGATCGAGTTGATGCAGTACCGCTGATCCGTCGGTGTGGCGTATCCCTCGCCTTCGAAGACGTGCCCGAGGTGGCTGTGGCACGACTTGCACAGCACCTCGATCCGGCGCATCCCCATCGTGGTGTCCTCGCGGAGGAGGACGGCGTCGGAATCGGCCGGGTCGTAGAACGACGGCCAGCCGCAATGGCTCTCGAACTTCGTGTCGCTGCGGAACAGTTCGGCACCACAGGCACGGCACTGGTAGACACCGGTGGTCTTCTCGTCGGTGTACTCCCCGGTGAAGGGGCGCTCGGTGCCCGCCTGGCGGAGCACCGCGTACTCTTCGGGGCTGAGCTGTTCCCGCCATTCCTGCTCGGACTTGACCACGCGAGGCGTGGCTCCGACAACGGGTTTCATGCCTTTCACCGGTTCCACGTTACCCCGCGAGCCAGGCGATGGCCCGGCCGATGATGTCCCATGCGGTGACCATCACGCCGAGCACGATGAGGATCACGACGAGCGCCGAAATCCACCAGCGCAGACCGCCGAGGCGGTTGCTGGAGTCGGCGAAGTCGGAGACACCGTCGAGGCAGGCCTCCACGGTGAAGTTCGGGCCGCAGCGTTCGATGCGGTCCAGATGCTCGGCGAAGGCACGGGCTTCGGGGTCGTACGGGTCGAGACCTACCAGGTCCTCGCGGAAACGAGGATTCGGGCCAGGTCCGAAAGGTCCGCTATCGGCCATACGAGCAACAGTAAGCCACGAGCGGCGTTTGTCCTACCACCAGCGAGGCGGGTCTCACGCCCGCCACGGTGGGTCATTGCGGCATGACCTGACGTCGCGGTCTTGTGACATGGCGACCTCGGAGAGTGATGACTCTCCGAGGTCGCCATGCGAAGCCGGCACGAGTCAGGGATTTACCACCACGTAAATCTCGGCAAAATACCCTCTGACGTGAGTCCTTTTGTTTTCGTGGAAGGCCCACGATGACGTATTCGTGCCTGGAATCGGATCCCCGATATAGGTTCCGTAATGCCAGAGGCCATCGCCTGGTCGGCCTTGGCCGATAATGTTATCGGAACGAATATGAGGAGAGGAACGAATGTTGACCACGGTGCCGTAGTCGTACGTGTACTCCTGCGTCGCGCGTACTGGCTCGGAGTTGCTTCGAGATGGTGCCGCCTCTGGGATCCAGGCTCTCGGTGGCTTTAATTGCGATGATCACCAATGGGCATAGTCGGACTTTGCTCTGCTCGGGTGATCTTGCGGGACTGACATCCCTCATGAGTGGCGATCCGGGTTATTGAGCCGAAAGTCAAGACTGTCGTATCGGGGGTCAGATCCTTCGCGGACCACGGGTTCGAGGTTGTCCCAGCGTCACCAGCGATTACCTCGGCGGGGTAGTGAAGGGCTCCTTCGCTACCCATAGCTTAAGTTGATCTTGCCGGGGCTTCGGCGGCTGCCAGGCCGATCGCTCAGGCCGGATGCTCCACCATCGAGGGCCCGGAGGCATGGCTGTCGTCGTGAGCGGAACCCGGGAAACGCCTCACTGGTTACCCTGCGCGCCGCGGGTGTCACCGGAGAGCAACAGTTGGCCGCCGCTGTCGATGACGCGGACGGTCTTCGCCTCGGTGCCGCCGGATTTGTACGTGAGGTTGATCGTGATGTCGACCGACCCGTCGGCGTTGTTGCCCTTCAAGGCGTTGGCGCCCTTGTAGCTGCTCAGCGCGTTCGTCGCCCAGTACGCCTGGTACGCCGCCTGGTCGCCGTAGACGGCTTGCGCGTCGGGAGCGAGCATCGCCCAGCCTTCGGGCGAGCCCGCGCTGCTGTAGAAGTCCACGACGCGTTGTCCGGCCTGCTGGTACCCGATTTTGCCGCCGCTCGAAGCCGCCGACGAGGTGGGTGCGGTGCTCTTCGGGCCCTGGGACGGCTTCGCCGAGGCAGAAGTCTGCGGGTGCGCTCCGGCGTTGTCGCCGCCCGGGTTGTTGCCGGTGGTGGGGCCGCTGCTCGAATTGAGCACCAGGAACACGATCACGGCGATCACCACCACCGCGGCACCGGCGCCCGCGAACAGGGCGGCCTTGCGCTTGCCGTCGGCGGGTTTCGCCGGGGACGGCCGCATCGGGGCGGCCGCGGACGGCGGCGGGGACGCCGCGGCGACCGGGCGCGGCGGCGTGTTGGGCGGTGCCGCCGGTGAACGCATCGGGATGAACGCGGCGGTCGGCGTGTGCTGTTTGGCAGGAGAGGGTGGTGCCGGCGTCGTGGCGGGCTGGGCCGAGGGATCGACCCGCTGCCATGGCGGCCGGTCCCCGCCGGGAATGCCGCGTCCCGGGGTCTCGGGCGCGGCGGGCTGTCTACCGCCACCGGCTCCGAAGAGCCGCGGCGACGACGCCGTTCCCGCGGCGGATTCGCTCGCCGCCAGCGCGGCGAGCCGCTCCCTGGCCTCGGCCATGGTCGGCCGCTCGGTGGGTTCGGTGCGCAGGAGGCTCATCAGCAGCGCCGTCGCGGGACCGGCCTGCTGCGGCGGGTTGATCTGCCCGTTCGCGGCCGCGTACAACAGCGCGAGCTGGTTGGAGCTGTTCCCGTACGGCGTCTGGCCCTCGATCGCCTGGTAGAGCGTCGCGCCGAGTGCGAAGACGTCGGAGCTGGGCACCGGGTCGGAGCCGCGCGCCAGCTCGGGTGCGAGATAGGCCGGGGTGCCGCCGATGAGGCCGGTCTGGGTGAGTGTCATGTCACCGGCCGCGCGGGAGATGCCGAAGTCGGTGATCTTCGCGGTGCCCGCCTCGTCGATCAGGATGTTGCCCGGTTTGACGTCGCGGTGCACGATCCCGGCGCGGTGCGCGGCGACCAGCGCCGACGCGACCTGCTCGCCGATCTTCGCGACGCGGCCCAGCGGCAGCGTGCCCTCCTCGGAGATGATCGCCGAGAGGCTCGGGCCGTTCAGGTACTCCATAACCAGGCAGGGATCGCCGCCGTGCTCGGCGATGTCGAACACCACGATCGCGTTCGGATGCTGGAAGCGGGCCGCGTTCTTCGCCTCGCGCATGGCGCGCTGGCGCATGTTGTCGCGTTCGGCTTCCGAGACACCGGGCTGGGGGAGGATCTGCTTGACCGCCACCGAGCGTTCGAGGCGGACGTCGATGGCGCGCCAGACCACCCCCATGGCACCGCTACCAATTTGCTCGACCAGGCGGTAGTGCCCAGCGATCAGCTGACCGGTGTCGATGGCGACTGCTCCTGACACATTCTTTGACGAACACATCCCGGGTGATGGTGGCGCTACGCGGCCTGACAGGTCCCGCGCACCCGTTCGAGTGTAGCGGGCGGCGGTTTCGGCTCCCCGTCAGCTCGCCGGTGCGGAGACGGGCGATTCTTCCTCGACGCTCGGTTCGGGCACCGGACGGGCTTTCCGCCGGAAGACCTTGACCAGGCCGATGGCCCCCGCCGCGGCGAACACGGCGTAACAGATCAGCAGGGCGGGGGGTGTTTCCCCGGTCAGCGCGTCGCCGAGGACGACGACCGCGACCGTACCCGGCAGGCTGCCGAGCGCGGTCCCGAGAAGATACGGAGCGAAGCGGACCGATGACACTCCGCACAGGTAACTGAACGGAGCGAACGGCACCATCGGGATCAGCCGTAAGGAGGTGATCGCCAGGACGCCGCCGTCGGAAAGCCGGTCGTTGACCGCGCGGACCTTGGCCCGGTGCAGATGCCGGGTGACGAGGTCGCGGCCGAGCGCCCTCGCGAGGGCGAACGAGAGCCCGGAGGCGACCGTGGTCGCCAAGATGCCGACGACGATGCCCGTCGTGGCGCCGAGCAGGAGCCCGCCCGCCAGGTTGAACACCGTCCGCGGGATCGGCGCGACGGTGAGCACCGCGTAGAGGAGGAAGAAGACCAGCGGGGTGGCCGGGCCGGTCTCGGCCGCCCAGGCCCGCAGCCCGGCCGGGCTCGGGATCGGCAGCAGTACCGCGGCGGCCACGAAGAGGGCGAGCACGGTGAGCGCGAGCATTAATTTGGTACGGCCGGACACCACATCAACCGTACGGTATCCGCCATGATCGATACCGACGCGCTGCGACGGCAGCCGGAACTCACCGGTGAGCAGGTCGTGCTGGCGCAGCTGGACGAGTCTTATCTCGAACCCGCGTGGCGAGCGGTGCAGGAGCCGGAGACGATCCGGCTGACCGGCACGCACACGAAGTTCACCGAGGAGCAGATCCGCAAGTGGCTCGCCTCCAGGCCGGGCCTCGACGATCGGGCGGACTACGCGATCCTCCGCAAGGAAGACCGCGCCTACCTCGGTGACGTGGTGCTTTCCGACATCGACGAGCACAACCGCTCCGGGGCCTTCCGCATCGCCTTGACCGGCCCGGACGTCTTCGGCAAGGGCTACGGCACCGAGGCGACCAAGCTCCTCCTGGGCTACGCGTTCGACGTCGTCGGCCTGCACAGGGTCTCGCTGGAGGTCTTCGCTCACAACCCGCGGGCCCAGCGCGTGTACGAGAAATGCGGGTTCGTCCGCGAAGGGCTCCAGCGGGAAGCGCTGTGGTGGGACGGCGAGTGGCATGACGTCGTCGCGATGGCCGTTCTGGCGACGGATCCCCGGCCCTGATCGGCGATACGGTGGGCGCATGCCCAAGAACGGTGAGCCGATCGAGGTCGAGGCAGGCGAGCGCAAGGTACGGGTGTCCAGCCCGGACAAGGTGTACTTCCCCGCCCGCGGCATCACGAAGCGCCAGGTCGTGGAGCACTACGTCGCGGTCGGCGAGCCGCTGTTGCGCGCGATCGGGGAGCGGCCCACGACGCTGAAGCGCTACGTCGACGGCGTCGAGGGCGAATGGTTCTACGCCAAGCGCGTGCCGAAGGGCGCCCCAGAGTGGGTGGAAACCGCGAAGATCACCTTCCCGTCCGGCCGGACGGCCGAGGAGGTCTGCCCGACCGAGCCCGCCGTCTTCGCCTGGGCGGCGAACCTGGGCACCTTCGACTTCCACCCGTGGCCGGTGCGGCGGCCCGACGTCGACCACCCCGACGAACTGCGCATCGACGTCGACCCGCCGGACGAGGCCGGATTCTCCGACGCGGTCGAGGTCGCCGGTGTGGTGCGCGAGGTACTGGACTCGGCCGGGCTGGCCGGCTACCCGAAGACCTCGGGCGGCCGCGGCGTGCACGTCCTGGTGCGGATCCGGCCGGAGTGGGACTTCATCGACGTCCGCCACGCGGTGATCGCGCTGGGCCGCGAGGTCGAACGCCGGATTCCGGACAAGGCGACCATCGCCTGGTGGAAGGAAGAACGCGGCGGCCGGGTCTTCATTGACTACAACCAGGCGGCCCGCGACCGCACGGTGGCCTCGGCCTGGTCGGTCCGCGGCACTCCGCGAGCGACGGTGTCGACGCCGCTGACCTGGGATCTGCTCACCGAGGTCGACCCGGACGACTTCGACGTCCTCACCGCCGGCGCCTTCTACGCCGAGCGCGGCGACCTGCACGCGCGGATGGACGATCAGGCGTTCGGCATCGAGACGCTGCTGGAGTGGTACGCCAGGGACGAGCGCGACCACGGTCTCGGCGAGATGCCGTACCCGCCGGACTACCCCAAGATGCCGGGTGAGCCGAAGCGGGTCCAGCCGAGCAAGGCGCGCGAGGACTAGCCCTAACCGTCGGTTTCGACGTTTCGTGACGGCGCGTGCTGTTTCGGTGACCAATTCGTACTCGGCGCCCGTCTCTTCTTCGGTTTCCTCGCGGAGTGATTGCGAACTCGTGTCGATCTCGAAACCTCTTCCCGGTGGGAGAGTGATCGATACGAGACTGTGTGACGCGTGGGACTCGGCCGTAACGGCAGGCTTCCTGCCAGCGACCTTTCCCTCCGAACACCTAGGCTGGGGGAGACGAAGGAGTATCCGTGGACGACCTGATCGCCTTTCTCGCCGCGCGTGTCGGACAACGCCAGGCGTTGATCATGCAGGCGGTCAAGAAAACCGAGATCAGCGAATCGCTCAATCGGGGTGAGACCAAGGTCGTCATCGAAAAGAAGATCCGCTCGCTGAACGACATCGAACTCGACGTGGTCAATCAGATGATCAACGAGATCGAGGCGACCCGGCGGCTCCTGCAGGCGCACCGCACCACGGTCTCGGAGAAGGTGCCCGGCTTCCCCCTGTACGGCAACGAGTACTGGTGCGAGACGTGCCACGTGCCCGCGGACGAGGCCGGGACGAACTGGTGCCTGACCCTGCGGCTGCTGGCCCTGCCACACGCCGACCACCCGGACTACAGTGAGCGCTGGCGCCCCTGACGTCCCGAGGTTCGTGAGCGTTCAGTCACCTATGGCGGGCGCGAGCCCGGTAGCGACTGCGCGTGAAGGCCCCCTTCCCTCGGCTCAGCCGACATGCCAGGAACTTATTTGAGGGGTAGCTCAAATGTGGGGTGTCCTGAAGGCCCCCGTTGAGACGTTGAAGGTCTCAACGGGGTCCTTCAGGACATCACGCTGCGACGCTGAGGCAGCGGGCGCCGACCGCGCCATATTCGCCTTACCCCCCAATAAGCGGCTGTTCCCGAGGCTCTCCAACTGTCCATAAAGGATTCGCCGAGGGGTGATTCGTCCGATTGATCGCCCTTTGCCCGTGTTATCAAGTCCGTGAAGGCCTCCTTGAGGGACTCTGAGTCCCTCAAGGGGAACCCGCATTTGTGTACCTACGCCTGACCTGGACGAGGGTGGTTCCGCGGGCATCGTCGCCCGGTCTCACCTCTTGATCAACGGAGGATTCGGGACACTCAACGTCCCGGATCTTCCGTTGATCAAGCTCGCGCTCGCTCACGACCGGTGGACCGGCGATCGAGCGGGGAAGATTCCGGACGCTCAACGGCCGGAATCTTCCCCACCCGGACCGCACCGGCAACCCGCACAAGCTCCACACCAGTAGGTAGACAAATACGAGTTCCCCAAGGAGGCCTTCACGGACCATCGACACCATCGACCTTCGTCGGCGAACGGTCACTGCCCGAACGGACGGTACTTCCTGGAGCCAGGCCCCCGACCTGCGCGAACATGTCCGACACGCGACCGCCCCACCGGCCTTAAGTTCCTCGGCTCAGCCTAGGGAAGGGGGCCTTCACGCGCACACGGCCATCCTGCCCGAAGGGTGCCCCTGAGCGGGGAATGTCCGCCGGTCCCCGGCGCGTTGGACCGAGGGTGATCACGCTTTCGGTACTGGACCGGTCCCCGACCCGTCGCGGCGGCGACGCGCCCCGCGCTCTTCGGGACACCGTCGCCTTCGCGCGGGAGATCGAAGCGCTCGGGTATCACCGGTTCTGGGTGTCCGAACATCACAGCGTGCCCGGCGTCGCCGGTTCGGCGCCCACGGTGCTGGCGGCCGCGGTCGCCTCGGCGACCGAGCGGATCCGGGTCGGCACCGGCGGTGTGATGCTGCCGAACCACCGCCCGCTGGTGGTCGCGGAGCAGTTCGGCGTGCTCGAATCGCTGTTCCCCGGCCGCATCGACATGGGGCTGGGCCGGTCGGTCGGGTTCACCGGCGGGGTCCGTCAGGCGCTCGGGCACGAGAAGGACGACGCCGACCGCTTCGATGACCAGGTCCGGGAACTGCTGGGCTTCCTCACGGGCGACCAGACGGCGTTCCCTGGCGTGCACGCCATCCCGGCGGAGGGTCTGCGCGTGCCCGCGTTCCTGCTGGCCACCGGCGCGGGCGCGAAGCTGGCCGCGGGACTGGGGTTGCCGCTGGTGATCGCGCCGGTCCGCGGTGAGGGGCCGCTGCTCGAAGCGATCGACGGTTATCGGTCCGGGTTCCGTCCCTCCGTGCAGGCCTCTCGGCCGTACGTCGTGGTGTCCACGGCGATCGCGGTCGCCGAGACGGCCGAGCGGGCACGGCGGTTGCTGATCCCCGAAGCGTGGTCGACGGTCTACTCGCGGACGCACGGCGTCTTCCCGCCCCTGTCGCCGGTGGAGGAGATCCTCGCGGCGCCGCTGTCCGAACGCGACCGCGAGCGGCTGGACCGCGCGCTCGACGGCCAGATCGCCGGTACCCCGGACGAGGTGGGCGACCGGCTGGCCGACCTCGTCGCCAAGACCGGGGCCGACGAGATCCTGGTGACCACGAGCACCTTCGACCAGGCGGAGCGGCTGGAGTCCTATCGCGGGCTCGCCGAGGTCGCCGGACTGCGAAGGCTCACCGCGGTTTCGTGACTTTTGCTAAGGTCACGGCCATGACTGCCGGGTCGGCCTCGTGCCGTGAGCGGACGGGTTCCCCGGCCGCCGCTTGATCTCCCAGCGGGCTCGCAGCCCGCCTCCGCGTAGGTGTCCCCTCGGGTGGACCATGCGCGGAGAGGAGGTGAATCGCATGTCTCCCCACGAAAACTGGCGCGAGTTCGTCGCCGCGCACGCTGATGGCGGCGTGCTGGACGGCGTCGTCACGCGGGTGCTGCCGTTCTGCGCGTTCGTCGAAGTGGCCAACGGGATGGAAGGGCTGCTGCCGACCGTCGGCGGAACCGGCCCGCTCACCGCCGGTGCGGCCGTCGCGGTGCGGCTCGACAAGCTGGACGTCCAGAACCGGCGGTTCAGCCTGACCCTGGCCTGACGCCCCTCGCGTTTCGTCCTCTGGACGCGGTGGTTCAGGTCGCGAACTACCGCGTTCTAGAGGCGCAGCAGAAGCTGGGCCAGGATGCGCTGCGAGGGGTCGGTCAGGTCGATCCCGGACACCTCGGACGCGCGCCGCACCCGGTACCGGACGGTGTTCGGATGGATGTTCAGCTCACGCGCCGCGCGCCGGACGTCGCCGAAGGCGTCGAGGTAGGCGAGTACCGCGGGGACCAGGATGCCGCCGTGTTCGGCGTCGTGCGCGACCAGTTCCGTCAGCCGCGGATCGCGGATTCTCGGTTGCTCGCCGAGGAAGGCGAGCACCTCCGACAGCAGGACCTCGGCGCGGACGTCGGCGAGTGAGGCGACGTCCGCGGTCCCGTGGCCGCGGGCCATCGTCGCCAGCACGCGGTCCGCGTCGCCCCGCGAGGCCGCCGCGTCGGAGAGCCGGGGCACGACACCGCCCAGCGCGGCGCGCACCCGGACGTCGAGATGCCGTTGCGCGGTGCCGACGATTTCCTTGGCCAGCGCCAGGATCCGCGTCTCGGCGTGCTCGGGGAGATCGGGGAGGAGGGCGTAGACGCGGCCGCCGATCACGCTCACCAGCGCGCTCCGCCGGTACGCGGCGGTGTGCACGGTGATCAGGTGCACCAGTTCGGCGCGCCGCAGCTGCCGGTCGCTCGCCGCCCGCTCGCGGGGCAGCGAGAACGCCAGCACCATGGCCGGTTTCCCGGGGTCCGCGCCGATGTCGTCGGCCACGGATTCGGCGTCGAGGCGGCCGTCGAGCAGCCCGGCCAGCAGGTCCTCGCGGAGCCGGAGTTCCGGGCTGGGCAGCGTGCGATGCCGGATCAGCTGGGGCGCGAGCGCGCGGCTCGCGCCGAGCAGCGCGACCTCCGCGCTCTCGGTGAGCGGATGCGCGCCCTCCTGTACCCAGATCGTGCCCAAGGCCTGTGACCCGGCGTGGATGCCCGCCGCGATCCGCCGCCGGATGCCGAGATCGGGCCGCTCCTCGATGCGGACGATGCCTTCCCCGGCGCGAAGCCGCTGGTAGACACCCCATTCGCGCAGCATCGCGAGGTAGCGCTCCGGACCCTCGCGGCCGAGGATCGAGAGCCTGCGCAGCTCGTCCACCTCGTCGCCCGCCCGCGAGTAGGCCAGTACCCGGCTCGCGGTGTCCTCGATGCTGACCAGGCCGCCGGTCAGCGTCGCGATCGTCTGCGCGAGCGCGAACAGATCACCCAGCACCTCGCCGCTGTCGGCCTCGCCCCCCGCGCGGGCCGCGTCGACGACGCCTCTGGCCAGCGCCTCGACCTGCTCCCAGCGTGCCTCGTGGCCGACCTCGATCAGCGCGATCCCGGCGTCGGCCGCGACGTTCACCACCGCCGAGCCGTTCTTGACCGCCACGGCGGCCGCGCCGGAGCGTCCCGCCGCCCGGATCGCCCCCGCCGCCGACCGCCCCCGCGCCCCGATCACCAGCACGAGGTCACCCGGATGGGCGTCCGGCGGGTCTTCCGGATCGTGGATGACGACGTCCTCCACCGCGACGCCGAGGCCGCCTGGCGCCGCGAGCACCCTGACCAGCGGTTCTCCAAGCGTGGCCAGGACATGCCGCAGCGAGGCGACGGTGGTCGGTGGGGTAGTCGCTGTCATCACCGGTTAAGCCGATCGGACAAGATGGTCACCCTGATTCTAGCCAGTCGAACAAGCCGTTCGGGAGTCGTCCGGTCTACCGTTCGACAAGAGACCTCTAACCGGCGAAGTGAAGTCAGGAGCAGTCAGTGGACGCCGTGACCCAGACCCCCGCCCCGAAGAACGAGCCGGTGCTGAACTACGCACCGGGCAGCGCCGAGCGCGCTGAACTCGAGGGCGCGCTCAAGTTGCTGGGCGGCGCCGACCCCATCGACATCACCGCGACGATCGGCGGTGAGCAGCGCAAGGGCGGCGGCGAGAAGATCGAGGTCGTCCAGCCGCACAACCACCGCTCGGTGCTGGGCGTCATCCACAGCGCGACCGCGCAGGACACCCACGACGCGATCGCCGCCGCCAAGGCCGCCGCCCCCGGCTGGCGCGCGCTGTCCTTCGACGACCGCGCCGCGATCATCCTGCGTGCCGCCGATCTGCTGGCGGGCCCGTGGCGCGCCAAGCTGAACGCCGCCACCATGCTCGGCCAGTCGAAGACCGCTTTCCAGGCCGAGATCGACTCCGCTTGCGAGCTGATCGACTTCTGGCGCTTCAACGTCGCCTTCGGCCGCCAGATCCTCGCCGAGCAGCCGACCAGCTCGCCCGGGATCTGGAACCGGATGGAGCACCGCCCGCTCGAGGGCTTCGTGTACGCCATCACGCCGTTCAACTTCACCGCGATCTCCGGCAACCTGCCGACCGCGCCCGCGCTGATGGGCAACGTCGTGCTGTGGAAGCCGTCGCCGACGCAGAGCTACGCCGCGCACATGCTCATGCGGCTGCTCGAAGAAGCGGGGATGCCGCCGGGCGTCATCAACCTCCTCCCGGGTGACGGCAAGGCCGTCTCCGAGGTCGCCCTGACCCACCGCGACCTGGCCGGGATCCACTTCACCGGGTCCACCGCGACGTTCCAGCACCTGTGGGGCACCGTCGGCGCCAACATCGGCGGCTACCGGACGTACCCGCGCCTGGTCGGCGAGACCGGCGGCAAGGACTTCGTGCTCGCGCACGCCTCGGCCGACGTCGACATCCTGCGCACCGCGCTGATCCGCGGCGCCTTCGAGTACCAGGGCCAGAAGTGCTCGGCCGCGTCCCGCGCCTACGTCCCGCGTTCGGTCTGGACGCGCCTGAAGGACGACCTGGTCTCCGAGACCGAGGCCATCACCTACGGCGACGTCACCGACCTGAGCAACTTCGGCGGCGCCGTGATCGACCGCCGCGCCTTCGACAAGCACGCCGCCGTGCTGGCCAGCGCCGCGGAAGACGCCGAGGTCGACGTCATCGCCGGTGGCACCGCGGACGACAGCGTCGGCTACTTCGTGCGCCCGACGATCCTCGTCTCGGACAACCCGAAGCACGAGATCTTCCGCACCGAGTACTTCGGCCCGATACTCGCGATCCATGTCTACGAAGACGACGACTTCGACGCCGTGCTGAAGCTGGTCGACGAGACCGCCGACTACGCGCTCACCGGCGCTGTCATCGCCAACGACCGCACGGCTGTCGCGAAGGCGTCCGAGGCGCTGCGCTTCGCCGCCGGCAACTTCTACGTCAACGACAAGCCGACCGGCGCGGTCGTCGGCCAGCAGCCGTTCGGCGGCGGTCGCGCTTCCGGCACCAACGACAAGGCCGGTTCGGTGTTCAACCTGCTCCGCTGGACGAGCCCGCGCTCGATCAAGGAGACGTTCGTTCCGCCGACCGGCGTCCGTTACCCCCACCAGGGCTGAGATCTCCAGGAGTCCGTGATGTTGCGTGCCCCGCTGCTCGCCGCCGCCCGATCCAGGCGGATGCGGAAGCTGGTCGAGGTCGTCCCCGCCACCCGATCGGTGGTGGGCCGGTTCGTCGCCGGTTCCGGGACGTCCGACGCCGCCCGGGTGGTTCGCGAACTGGCCGATGACGGCCTTCGGGTGACCCTCGACCACCTCGGTGAGGACACCACCGATGCCGAACAGGCCGCGACGACCGTCCGCGCCTACGAAGAGCTGCTGTCCGCGCTGGCGGCCGACGGCCTGGCGTTCGGCGCGGACGTTTCGGTGAAGCTGTCCGCGGTCGGCCAGTTCCTGCCGTCCGACGGCGAGAAGGTCGCGCTGGAGAACGCCCGCAAGATCTGCGCGGCGGCCGAAGCGGTCGGTGCCACGGTCACCCTCGACATGGAGGACCACACCACCACCGACTCGACGCTGGGCATCCTGCGGGAACTGCGCACCGAATACCCGTGGGTGGGCGCGGTGCTGCAGGCCTACCTGCGGCGGACCGAACAGGACTGCCGCGACCTCGCCGGTGAAGGCTCGCGCGTCCGGCTGTGCAAGGGCGCCTACGCCGAACCCGAGGAGGTCGCGTTCCAGGACAAGTCCGAAGTGGACAAGTCCTACGTGCGCTGCCTGAAGATCCTCATGCGGGGCAAGGGTTATCCGATGGTCGCCTCGCACGACCCGCGGATGATCGCGATCGCCGGGAAACTCGCCATGGACGCGGGCCGCACGGCGGACGACCACGAGTTCCAGATGCTGTACGGGATCCGTCCCGACGAGCAGCGGCGGATCGCCGGCGACGGCAAGACGATGCGCGTCTACGTCCCCTACGGCGACGAATGGTACGGCTATTTCATGCGCAGGCTGGCGGAACGCCCGGCGAACCTGGCGTTCTTCCTGCGCGGACTCGCCACCCGGGGCTGACCCGGCCCCCGGTGGCACTGTTCCGCTGAAAGACAAAGGGGCCCTTCCCGGCGCAACCCGCCGGGAAGGGCCCCTTCTCCATGCTCGTCAGGCTTCTTGGGCCTCTTCCTTGAGCTTGTCCATGTCGATGTCGCGTGCCTGCTGGATCAGGTCTTCGAGCGTCTTCTCCGGGAGCGCGCCGGGCTGGGCGTAGATGACCGTCTTGTCGCGGATCACCGCGAGGGTGGGGATCGAGCGCACGTCGAAGGCGGCGGCCAGCTGCTGCTCGGCTTCGGTGTCGACGCTGGCGAAAACGATGTCGTCGTGGTTGCCCGACACCTTCTCGTAGGTCGGCGCGAACTGGCGGCACGGCACGCACCAGCCCGCCCAGAAGTCGATGATCACGAAGTCGTTCTCGGACACGACCTGATCGAAGTTGGCGGCGGTCAGCTCCACTGTGCTCATGCCGGGCGTAACGAAACAGGCGTGGCGCACATTCCCGAGATTGCGCGTAGCGTCTCGGATGGAGCAACCAGGTTTCGCAGGAGGCGCAAATGGCCGACGGTGACATCCTCAACCGCATCGACGAGCTGGTCAGCGAGGAGCACGAACTCCGCGCGCAAGCGATCGGGACCGGGCTGAGCTCGGACGGCCGTGCCCGGCTGGCGGCCGTCGAGCAGCAGCTGGACCAGTGCTGGGACCTGCTGCGGCAGCGGCGGGCGCGGGTCGAGTTCGACGAGGATCCGGACCAGGCCGCGGCGCGGCCGATCAGCGAGGTGGAGTCTTACCGGCAGTAGCGGGTAAGCGCCGTTGGACACCTCACGCGCGCTATGAAAGGTCCTTTCCTTGCAAAATTTGCAAGGAAAGGACCTTTCATAGCGCGCGTGAGGAGTGGGACCGGGGTCACGCTCCGTGGGGAGTGGATCAGGCCGGGCAGAGCGTTCCGTCGACCGGGATCTTCCCGTCGATCAGGAAAGCCCGCGTCGCGTCGGTGACGCAAGGCGACAGCGGCAGCGCCCCGTGTCCGGCGCCCTGCCAGGTGATGGTCACCGCGCTCGGCATCTGGTCCGCGGCCCGGCCGGTGCCCTGCTCCGGGGTGACCGGGTCGGTCGCGGTGCCCGCGACGAGGATCGGCGGAGCGCCTGGCGCGCCGGCGGGCGGGAGCGGTTCGCGGCGGACGGGCCACGGGCTGCACCACGCCAGTTGCTGCGCGGCGAAGACCCCGAACTGCGGGTATTTGTCGCGCAAGGTCGTGGTCACGCGCGTGAGTTCTTCGGCAGAGAGCCGTGTCGCGCTGTCGTTGCATTTGGTCGCGAGCGAGCCGTCCAGCCGGGACGGCCGGGCCCGCGTGTCCTTCAGTACCGGTTCGGCGAACGCGGCCAGCGGCGTGATGTCGCCGGTCTGGGCGGTCTTGAGCGCTTCGGCGAGTTCCACCCAGCGCGAGCGTTGCGTGAGGCCGGCGTAGATGGCGTACAGCGCGATCCCGGGCGTGATCTCCACGCCGTCGGTGGTCGTCGCGGGAGCGCCGCGGAGCCGGTCCGCGACGGCGGTCACGGCCGAGCGGGCGTCGCCGATCGGGCAGCCCCTGGCGATGCAGTCGGCGCCGAAAGCGTCGAGGGTGGCCTGCGCGCTCGCGGCGACGGACTCCTGGACGGCGGCCGCGTCGGCGGCCGGGTCGGGCAGCCCGTCGAGCATGACCCTGCCGACCTGCGCCGGGAAGCGCACGGCGTACTCGGCGAGGACCTTCGACCCGTCTCCGCGTCCCAGCGCGTGCAGTTTGTCCAGACCCAGCTGTTCCCGTAGTTCTTCGAGGTCACCGGCCGCCCGCCAGCTGTCCATCGCGACCTGCGAGTCGTCCAGTTCGATCGCGCACTGCTGGCCTGCCTTGCGCGCCGCGTCGACCACGGGTTCGAGGTCAGCGGCGGCCGGATCGGCGCTGAGGAGGTCGGTGCGGATCTCCGCGGGGATGCACTGCACCGGCATGGACGCGCCCGTCCCGCGCCGGTCGACGCCGATCAGGGAGAACTTCTGCAGGTACTCGGGCGGCAGCGTCGCGGCCAGCCGTGCGGCGTAGAGCGACCCCGGCTCTCCGTCGACGTCGTTGACCACGACCAGCGGGATGGGCCCGTCCCCGGTCTTGACCACCGCCAGCCGCGAGAGCCCGCGCCCCGGCAGGTCCGGCGCGTCGAGTGTGGTGGGCACCCTGGCGCAGGAGAACTTCAGCGTGTCCGGCACGGACGGCTGGCCCAGCCGCTGCCGGGTCGCCTCGTCGCAGTCCTCCCATTTGATCGACGGCGACCGCGGTTCGGTCAGCGGCGGCAGCGGCACCTGCTGCGGCGCCGCCGAGGAGCCGGGAGTGGTCTTGCCGTCGTTGTCGATCACCGCGGGGCGCACCGACGGGCCCGCCGTGCAGCCCGCGAGCACGGCCGCGACGGCCGTCATGAGGATCAGCCGTGGCCTGCGGCGGACGGTGCTGGCGGGGCGCACGGGCGGGTCCTCACTTTCCGGGCATGACAAAAGCTCGTAGGTGAGCTTCGCAGGTGGTGTGTCAGGCGCCGGTTAACGGGTGCGCGGAGCTGAAGGGGCCTTTCGTCGCATCGCATGCGGTGAAGGACGCTTTCCCCGCGTCCGATGCGGGTAAAGCGTCCTTCAGCTCCTGCCTCAGGCGCCGGTTAACGGGTGCGTTTGACCTCGCCGCGGAACACCGCGTCCAGGTCGTACCTGGCGACCTCGTCGAGCTGGGCGTAGGTGCAGGACTCCGGCTCGCGGTCGGGACGCCAGCGTTTGAATTGCGCGGTGTGGCGGAACCGCGACGGATATCCGCCTTCCGTGTGCTCGTAGCCGACCTCGACCACCTTTTCCAGCTTCAGCGGCACCCACGGGGCTTCCTTCGCCTTCCACCGGGTGATCCCGCCGGGGATCCGCTGCTTCTCCCGGACGTTGTCGCCCAGCCAAGGGTGATCGGTCCCGTCGGTGATCAGCGGCGCCAGTTCCTCGGCCAATTCACGCCGACGGGTGACCGGGAACGACCCGACGACACCGGGGTGGTGCAGCACGCCGTCCTCGTCGTAGAGCCCGAGCAGGAACGAGCCGACCAGCTCGCCCGGTTCGCCGTCGACGTGCCAGCGCAGTCCCGCCAGCACGCAGTCGGCGGTGCGCGAGTGCTTGTACTTCAGCAGCACGCGTTTGCCGGGGCTGTACGGCTCGTCGAGCGGTTTGCCGATGACGCCGTCGAGGCCGGCGCCCTCGAACAGCTCGAACCAGTGCCGCGCGATCGCCGGATCGGACGTGGCGGGCGTCAGGTGGATGCCGTCCGAGGCCAGTTTCTCCAGCCGTTCCCGCCGCTTCGACGTCGGTTCGTCCAGATAGGACTCGTCACCGAGTGCCAGCAGGTCGAACGCGACGAACTCCGCCGGGGTCTGCTCCGCCAGCAGTTTGATCCGGCTTTCGGCGGGGTGGACCCGGTCGGTGAGCGCGTCGAAGTCCAGCTTCCCGTCCCGGCCGACGACCAGCTCGCCGTCGAGCACGATCCGTTCCGGCAGCGTCGCCTTCAGCCGCTCGACGACCTCGGGGAAGTACCGGTTGAGCGGCTTCTCCGACCGTGACTGCAAAGTCAGCTCGTCGCCGTCGCGGAACACCAGGCAGCGGTAGCCGTCCCACTTCGGCTCGAACAGCAGGCCGCCGGAATCGGGGATGGCCTTCGCCGGTTTGGCGAGCATCGGTTTGAGCGGCGGCGTCAAGGGCAGCGACATGACGGCCATTCTTGCCGTATCGACGCGTTCAGCGCACCCGTTGCGGCGCACCCGTGTCGAGTTCGAGCCGGACCGCGGTGGGCAGGACCTCGACCCCGAGTGATTCCCGCGCACGGGCCAGTACGGTGCGGTCGAGCTCCTCCCAGACCCGTTTCAGGTCGGTGCCCTCGTTCAGCCAGAGCGTGATCCGCAGTGCCGGGTTCTCGCTGTCGCCGACCGCGCGGACCCGGGCCCGCGCGACGCCGTCGACCGTCTCGGCGTCGGCGCGGACGGCTTCGGAGATGGCGGAGGAGGTCACCACGAGGTCGTCGTCGAGTTCGAGGTCCGGACGGCCTTCCGGGCGCAGTGACCGGAAGAACCACCACAATCCCAGCCACAGCAGGAGAATCCCGAGCACCAGCGCGCCGACGCGGGAGGGAAGGGCGTTCCGCGCGAGCCAGTCGAGCGCCATGGGGTCGGCGAGCGGGCGACGGCCGCGGTAGATGCCGAGCCAGCCGGCGCCGAGCACGAGCACCGCGGTGCCGCCGAGCAGCGCGAGGAGTCCGATGAGGACGGTGAGGGTGCGTTCCGTGCCGGTGGACCGGCCGAGTGCCTTGGCGGAGACCGAACGGCTCATCGGCGGTCCTTCGGGGAGTCGACGACGACGGACACCTTCGGCCGCCGCACCAGCGGGATCTCGTCGAGCAGGCCGGAAACCGTTCCCAGCAGCCGCGGCCGCAGCTCGCCTTCGGTCTCCAGCCTGCTGGTCGCGCGGACACGGATCTTCTTGGCGGTGGCGGTGACCTTGGCGCCGGAGACGTTTTCCTGCGCGCGCACGGTCACCCCCACCAGCCTCGCCAGCGAACGCGGCGAGGTGGTCACGCTGACCTCGTTCGCCGGATCGGTCAGCCGGATGGCCCGCCGCCCGGCCGAGGCCGCCGCGATGATCAGCAGGAGTCCTGCCACCGCGACGGCGATCGCGATGAGCCGCACCTGGGAACTGTCCCAGGACAGTTCACCGAGCCGGTCACGCCAGTCGTCCCACGGGATGAACAGCGGTCCCCGCCCCGGCCGCCACCAGCCCCAGCCGACCTCCAGTGCCAGCAGGACCCCGGCGGCGGCCAGCGCCAGCCCGATCAGGGCGGACAGCAGCCGGACGAACAAACGCATGCCTTTGGCTCCTTCTAGCGGACGCGGGGCGCGATGTCGGGCAGGAGCGCGGAGACCGTCACGGAGATGTCGCGGACCCGGTACGAGGTGATCCGCTCGACCTCCTCGGAGACCCTGGCGCGCAGATCGCCGACGATCCGCCGCACCGGCGCCGGATAGTGCAGCGCCACGTCGAGGACGAGGTCGACGTCGTTGCCCTCACCGCCGACCTTCGCGCTCGCGCCGTGCGTTCCCAGCCCGAGCCCGGCGATCCGCCGCTCCGCCGGCGTGGTCCCGTCGACCTGGTCCGCGGCGTGCTGCGCGATCTTGCGGACCACGGCGGGCGCGATGGTGAGGGTGCCGCGATCCTCGGGTTCGGGCGGGACGGTCATTTGTCGCGGCCCCGGCCGAACAGATCGCCGAGGTCGAGTTCGCCGTCGAGGACGCGGCCGAGGACGAGGCCGATGACGCCGACGGCCAGCGTCACCAGGAACGCGGTGAAGCCCTGTGTCGCGGCGAGGCCGAGGATGAGCCCGGCGAGCAGGCCGGTCTGGGTGCCGTTCATCATTCGACCCGCGAGGTCTCGGTCTCGCCACCGTTCTCGTCGGGCAGGTGGATGTCGTTGACCGCGATGTTGACCTCGATCACCTCGAGGCCGGTGATCTGCTCGACCTGGCCGATCACGTTGCGGCGCACCGCCCGCGCCACGTCGACGATGCGTGCGCCGTACTCGACGACGACGTCGAGGTCGATCGCCGCCTGCTTCTCGCCGACCTCGACCGAGACCCCGGACGTGGTGACCGTGCCGGAGCCGGGGATCCGCTCGCGGATCGCGCCGAAGGCCCGCGAGACCCCGCCGCCCAGCGCGTGGATCCCGGTCACCTCACGGGTGGCGAGCCCGGCCACCTTCTGGACCACCACCGACGAGATCGTGGTCTTGCCGGCGGCTCCTTCCTCGTTGAGGGTCGACCCGGTCCCGGCGCCCGCCAAGGGGGCCTCGGGCCTGCTCGCGCTCGGCTGTGCCATGAAGTTCGCTCCTTCTCGCACCTGCGCCGCACGACCTGCGCGCGCGGCGATCCCTACGCTCTCACCGACCAGGACACACGCGCATGCCGAGTCGTCCCGCGATGTCACCCGGATGGGGTAATCAGTTCTGGTGGTCAGTCGGGATGGACGTCGACGACGTGGATGTTGATCGCGGGCGGAGCCGAGCCGAGCTGGCCGGTCAACGCCTCGGTGACCCGGTGGCGCAACAGGTCCGCGGCCGCCGCTTCGACGCCGAACCGGACCGTCACCAGTACCTGGAGCACTTCGTCTTCCAGCGCGACGGCCGAGACGTGGACCCCGCCGAGGTCTCGCCCGATCTCCGCGGCGAGTCTCCTGGTCATCAGCACCAGCGCCCGCTCCGACACCTGGGTCTTCCCGCCGGCGGACGGCAGCTCGAGTGGCGGCGTGGTCCGCCCGCCGCGGACGCCGCCGACCGAGCGGAGCACCCGTTCGACGAGTCCTGGCGGCGTCGGCACCGGACGGCTCGCGGCGGCGCGCACCTGCTCCCACCGGGGGTCGTCGCGCGGATCCTCGCTCATCACCGTTCCCCGGGTCGGAAGTTGTCGCCGAGTTTCGCCAGCAGCGCCACCCTGGCGCGGTGCAGGCGGGCGCGCAAAGCGGGTACGCTGACTTCCAGAACCTCGGCCACCTCGTCGTAGGTCATCCCCTCGAATTCTCGCAGAATCAGCGGGATCCGCTGGCCGACGTCGAGTTCGGCGATCGCGCGCAGCACCGCGCCGACCTGTTCGGCGCTCACCACATGACCCTCGGGACCGGGTACGACACCCGCGTCGCCCTCGTCGAGCGGCACGGTCGGTTTCCGGCGCCGGACCTGGCCGAGCGCGCCGTTGGTGGTCACCCGGTACAGCCAGGTGGACACCGCGGATTCGTGCCGGAAGCCGGGCAGCGCGCGCCACGCGGAAAGCCAGGCCTCCTGGACGACGTCTTCCGCCTCCGAAGAGCTGCCGGTGATCCGCAGCGCCACCCGGTACATCCTGGCCGTGTGCCGCCGCACCAAGGTGTCGAAGGCACCGTGGTCCCCGGCGGCGGCCCTGGCCGCCAGTTCCTTGTCCGGAACCGGCGCGGGCTCGCTCACCCGCCCTCCCGGCGGCGGTAACGCAGCATGGTGAAACCGTCCTCGAACAGCACCGACGCGAGGTCCATCCGGCGTGGTTCCGGGGTGGGCGCGCCATCGGAGATCCGGCGCGCGCCCGCGCCCGCCAGCAGCGGAGCGACCGTGAGACACAACTGGTCGACGAGATCGGCGGCGATCAGGTCACCGAACAGCTTCGGCCCGCCCTCGCAGTCGATGCGGTACAGCCCGCGTTTCCCGAGGAGTTCGAGGGCGTACCGCAGATCGACGTCGCCGGTCCCGGCCACGAGCACGTCGGCGCCCGCGCGTTCCAGGGCGGCGCGGCGGGACGCGGGCGCCCGCTCGGTGGTGAGGACGATCGGCGGCACCTTCGTGTCGGTGAACAGCGGGCCCTCGGGGTCGAGATCACCCGACCGGGTCACCACCGCGATCGGCGGGACCTCCGACAAACCGCGCGAAACCCGGCGGGCGGCCCGTTCGGCGTCGATCCGCGCGCCGCGGTAACCCTCGGCACGCACCGTGCCCGCGCCGACCAGGATCACGTCGGAAAGCAGCCTCCCCAGCAGGAAGACGCGCTTGTCGGCGGGATGCGAAAGCCCCTCGGACAGCTCGTCGACCGCGGCCGCGCCGTCGGCCGAGCTGACGAAGTTGACCTGGACCCAGGGACGGGTCAGGCCCTCGGGATACCCGTAGAGCCGCTCCAGGTCGGCGTCGGAGACGGGTTCCGCCGGTGTCGTTGGCCACAAAAGCTGCACACGGCTATCCCAACACGCGCCCGACGGCACCGCTGAGCGGGGGATACGCCCGTTCAGGGAGGGTGAACGGCCACCGCCGGTGCCGTTACTCTCGGCGAATGCCAGCCCGCCTGATCGATCGCCGTCCGGAGCTGTCCGCCGACGAGCTGATCACCGCGCTCGTCCCGCCGCCGCGGTTCGACGCGGTCCGGTTCTCCACCTACGTGCCCAATCCGGACGAGCCGAGCCAGGCCGAGGCCGTCGTCACCTGCGGCGTGTTCGCGAAGCGCGTGGCGGAGGCGTCGAACCGGAAGCCGAAGTCGAAGCTGCGCGCGTTGTTCGGCGGCGGGGACGAGGCGCCGTCCGGACCGATGGGGCTTTATCTCGACGGCGGCTTCGGCGTCGGCAAGACGCACCTGCTCGCCTCGACGTGGCACGAGACCCCGTCGCCCAAGGCGTACGGGACTTTCGTGGAGCTGACCCACCTCGTCGGCGCCCTGGGGTTCGCCGAGGCGGTGCGGCGGCTGTCCGAACACCGGTTCCTGGCGATCGACGAGTTCGAACTCGACGACCCCGGCGACACCATGCTCGTCACACGGCTGCTGCAGGAACTGATCTCGGCCGGGGTCTTCGTGGCGGCGACCTCCAACACGCTGCCGGACAAACTCGGTGAGGGCCGGTTCGCCGCGGCGGACTTCCTGCGCGAGATCCAGTCGCTGTCCGCCCGGTTCGGCGTCTGCCGGGTCGACGGGCCGGACTACCGCCATCGCGGCCTCCCGGACGCGCCGCCGCCCGCGGCTCCCGAGGAACTGGAGTCCTCCGCCGCCACCCATCCCGAGTCCACTGTGGACGATTTCGACGCGCTGTGCGAGCACCTCGCCGGGTTGCACCCCTCGCGGTACGGCAGGCTTCTCGACGGCGTGACCCGCGTGCACCTGCGCGACATCCACCCGGTTCCCGACCAGAACGTCGGACTGCGGCTGGTCGCCTTCGCCGACCGGCTCTACGACCGCGCGATCCCGCTGGTGGTCTCCGGCGAGCCGGTGCCGCTGCTGTTCACCGAGGAGATGGTGAACGGCGGCTACCGCAAGAAGTACCTGCGCGCCGTCAGCCGTCTGACGGCACTGGCGCGCGACGCCGTGCAGCCCAGGTGAGCGGCCCCCAGGTCGCGCAGACGGTCGCGACGGCGAACAGCGCGCCGCCCACGACGTCGGTCAGGTAGTGGTAGCCGAGGCCGATCATGCCGATCGTGACCCCGGCGAGCACCACCGCGCCCACCATCGAGATGACGGCGGTCGCGACCCCGGGCCGGGCGAGCAGGACGAGCGCGGTCAGCACCGCGACCAGCGCGACGGTATGCCCGCTGGGATAGGCGAGATAAGTGTTCTTCCAGCGGTCGAAAAGCGGTTTGAGCACCCACATGTTGGCGGCGATGGCGACGAGCGGGCCCACGACGGTCAGCGCCGCTTCGGGCTTCCGCCGTCCGAACAGGCACAGGACGGCGGCGAGGAGTGCGACGGGGACCAGGACGTAGGCCTCGGTCGGCAGTACGAGTAGCCGCAGAAGGCCGGTGTCGGCGCCGAAGGTGCGCTCCACCCACTTGGCGGCGAGCTCGTCGGGGCCGGAGAGACCTTCGCCGGAGACCAGGAAGCCGAGTACGGCCATGATCGCGGCACAGGTCACCGCGACGAGCCCGTACGGCGCTCTTCCGCTCATCCGGCGAGATTACGTGACGGGTGATCAGTCACCATGCAGGGACGGCTCGCGAGGACGAAGGGGGCTTTCGATGCGGATCAGTGTGGTCGGCGGCGGCGTGATCGGGCTGAGCTGCGCGCACCGGCTGGCCGGGGCCGGGCACGAGGTCACGGTGATCACCGGCGCCGGCCCGGGGGAGACGACGTCGGCGGTCGCCGGTGGCGTGCTCTTCCCGCCGCTGGCGGCGAACTCCGGCAGGGTCGATCGCTGGACCGCGGCGAGTGTGAAGGAATACCGCTCGCTCGGCGCGCCTGGCATCCGCATGCTGCGAGGGGCGTACTTCATCCCGCGGGAGGCGCTGACACCGTCGTGGGCGTTCAGCATGCCGGACCTCGACCACGAACCCGGACGGCTCACCTTCACGACCGCGGTGGTCGACACCCCGGTGTACCTCGCCTGGCTCGCCGGACAGGTCGCCGCGCTGGGCGCGCGCACCGAATACCGCACCGTCTCGCGGCTCGACGACCTCGACGCGGATCTGGTGGTGAACGCGGCCGGGCTCGGCGGCGGGCGGCTGGCGGGGGACAGCACCGTGGTGCCGGTCGGCGGCCACGTCGTCCATCTCGCCGATCCGGGGCTGACCGAATGGATCGTCGACGGCTCCTCGCCGGTGCTGCGGCACGTGATCCCGCACGGACGGCACGTCGTCTGCGGCGGAACGCAGGAACCCGGACGTGCCGACGTCACGCCGGATCCCGGGGTCACCGCGGACATCGTGCGGCGGTGCCGGGAACTCGTGCCCGAGCTGGCGGAGGCGCCGGTGCTGGGCGCGAAGGTGGGGTTGCGGCCGTTCCGGCCCGAGGTCCGGCTGGACCGCGAGGGCGACGTCATCCACTGCTACGGGCACGGAGGCGCCGGGATCACGCTGGCGTGGGGCTGCGCCGACGAAGTCCTGGCCCTGGTGGTGAGCTGAAAGGGCCCTTCGCCGCATGTGACGCGGTGAAGGGCCCTTTCAGTGCGTCGCATGCGGTGAAGGACGCTTTCAGCCCGCCCCCCGCAGTTAGAGGACTAAATGCGGGGAGTCAGAGGGCGGCGAAGGCGGCGAAGTCCGCTTCGGTCTGGTCCGCGTACCGCACCGCGTAAGCACCGATCGCCTCGTCGAGGTCTTCGTCGTCTTCGAAGTATCCCGCCAGCATCCGCGGATGCAGCGACCGCGCGTGCGCCCGCGCCAGCAGCGCGCCTGCCAGGCGGCCGTAGTCGTCGAGGTGGTCCTTCTTCAGTTCCGCGGGATCGATGTCGCCCTTGAGGTTCCGGAACTGCCGCACGATGTACGGAATGCCGTCGATGGTCGTCCAGCCGAGCAGGATGTCGGTTTCGGCCTGCACGAGCCGCGCGCCCTCGACGATCCGGCGGCCCTCGTGTTCCGGCGAAGCCAGCCCGAGATAGGGCGACAGCGCCGACGGATTGGCCTGTTTCACTTGCAGGACAAGGTCTTCACCGCTGTTCCCGTGCAGCAGCGCGACGTAGCTGCGTAGCCCGACACTGCCGGTGCCGACCACCCGGAAGGCCACATCGGACACCCGGTACCGCGAGATCAGGGTCCGCCGCGACTCGCGCAGCGTGTCCACATAGGACACCAGTCCGGTGATCACGGCTTCGGCCGTCGCGTCGTCGACGTGCGTGAGGACCGGCGGGTCTTCGACGAACCGGTGCCGTTCGAGGCCGGTACGGTGGTCGTCGATGCGCCGGGTCCACTTCGCGGTGACCTTCGCGCTGGTGTTCTTCCGCGCCTTCTCGGCCGCTTCCTCGAAGTCGTCGACCAGGTCGTGCGCCTTGACCTTGCTGAGCACCGACGCGTCCGGCAGCGCGTTCCACGAGCGCAGGAACGGCAGTTCCGCGAGCCCCCGGATGGTGCGCCGGTAGGACTTCACCGCGTCCTCGGCGGCTTCGCGGCAGCCCGACTCGCCGATCCCGCCCTCACGCCCGGCCAGTACGAGACTCGCGGCGAGCCGCTTGAGGTCCCACTCCCACGGTCCGGGCACGGACTCGTCGAAATCGTTGATGTCCATCACGATCTGGCCTTCGGGCGTGCCGTAGAGCCCGAAGTTCGCCGCGTGCGCGTCTCCGCAGAGCTGCGCCGTCAGCCCGGACGCGGGCGTTCCCGCCAGATCCGCGGCCATCAGCCCAGCCGCGCCCCGGTAGAAGGTGAACGGCGACGCGAGCATGCGCTCGCGCCGCAGTTCCACCAGTTCCGGCAGACGGCCTTCGTTGCTCCGCGCGAAGAACTCCGCCACGCCGGGCCGGTCGGCGCTCGCCGCCGCGTGATCGTGCGCGGACGTCGGCGCCTTGTCCCGCAGCGCCTTACCCCTCGCGGACCAGTCCTCCGGCGACACCGTCTCGGTGCCGACCAGCGGCCGCTCCACCCACTCCCGCTCGTCTCCCATGGACAGCCAACGTACCGGCCGCCCGAAAGGTTCACCGGGTCCCGACGACCTCCGTGATCGCGTCGATACCGCGGTCGAGTTCCTCGCGGGTGATCACCAGTGGCGGCGCGATCCGCAGTGTGTGGTCGTGCGTCTCTTTGCACAGCACGCCGCGTTCGGCCAGCGCCGTGGACGCCTCCCGGCCGGTCGGCCCGCCGGGCGCGATGTCGATACCCGCCCAGAGCCCGCGGCCGCGGACCTCGGCCAGTCCGTCGCCGACCAGTTCGCCGAGCCGGGAGTGCAGGTGCGCGCCCAGTTCGCGGGACCGCTCCTGGAACTCGCCGGTCTTCAGCAGCCCGACCACGGCCCGCCCGATGGCGCAGGCCACCGGGTTCCCGCCGAAGGTGGAACCGTGCTCGCCCGGCCGCAGCACGCCCAGCACGTCCTTGCCGCCGACCACCGCCGACACCGGCATGATCCCGCCGCCGAGCGCCTTGCCCAGGGTGTAGACGTCGGCGCGCACACCTTCGTGGTCGAGCGCGAGGACGGTGCCGGTGCGCGCGAGACCGGACTGGATCTCGTCGGCGATCAGCAGGACGTTGTGCTCGTCGCAGAGCCGCCGTGCTTCGGCGAAGTAGCCGGCGGGCGGCACGATCACGCCGGCCTCGCCCTGCACCGGCTCCAGCAGGATCGCGGCGGTCCGCTCGGTGATGGCGTCCCGCAGCGCGTTCGCGTCGCCGTACTTGACCGTGACGAAGCCCGGCGTGAACGGGCCGAAGTCGGCACGTGCCGTCTCGTCGGTGGAGAAGGACACGATGGTCGTCGTGCGGCCGTGGAAGTTCGACCCGGCGACGACGATCTCGGCGGTCCCGTCGGGGACCCCCTTGACCCGGTAGGCCCATTTCCGGGCGATCTTCACCGCGGACTCGACGGCCTCCGCGCCGGAGTTCATCGGCAGCGTCATCTCGGTGCCGGTCAGCTCCGCGAGTTCCCGGCAGAAGAGCCCGAGCTGGTCGTGGTGGAAGGCGCGCGAGGTCAGCGTGACCCGGCCGAACTGCTCGATCGCGGCGGCGATGAGCCCGGGGTGGCGGTGCCCGAAGTTCAGCGCGGAGTAGCCGGAGAGGAAGTCGAGGTAGGTCTTGCCCTCGACGTCGGTGACCGAAGCGCCCTCGGCGGTGGCGATCACCACGGGCAGGGGGTGGTAGTTGTGCGTGCTCCACTGCTCGTCGAGCGCGATGAAGTCGGCGGTCGTCATGCGTTCAGGTTAGATGGCCATCCGTCCGCTTTCATCCGGGAAACGTTGCTTTGACCCGTTGTTCGTTGCGTATCGACTCCTTCGAGTGGCGAAATCGTGCATGGGAGGACTTGATCACCGCAGGCGGGACGGCCCGAGCGCGGTTATCGTCGCCGGATGGCGAAAAAGGACCACGTCTCCGTCCGGGACACGCTGAGGATCGGCAAGGGGCCCGAGCGGCACGATCCGGGCTCGTTCCCGATCGGGCCGCACAAGAAGCCGAAGGGGCTCAAAGACCTCGCCGGCTTCGGCGGCAGGCTCGCCGAGCTGCAGGAGGCCCTGTACGCGGAGGGCGTCGGCGGAGGGAACCGCAGTGTCCTGCTGGTCCTGCAGGGGATGGACACCTCCGGCAAGGGCGGCACGGTCGGGCACGTCCTCGGCCTGGTCAACCCGATGGGCGTGCGGTACGCGGGGTTCAAGAAGCCGACCGCCGCCGAGGCGCGCCACCACTACCTGTGGCGGATCCGCAAGCAGCTGCCCGTGCCGGGGCAGGTCGGCGTCTTCGACCGCTCCCACTACGAGGACATCCTGGTCCCGCGGGTGCAGAAGCTGGTCCCGGCCGCGGAGTGGCGCAAGCGCTACGCCGAGATCAACGAGTTCGAGCGGGAACTGACCGGCGCGGGCACGACGATCGTGAAGGTGTTCCTCGACATCTCGCCGAAAGAACAGCTGAAGCGGCTCAAGGCGAGGCTGGAGACCCCGGCGAAGTGGTGGAAGTACAACCCCGCCGACCTCGACGCGCGGGCACAGTGGAACGACTACCAAAAGGCCTACGCCGACATCTTCGCCAAGACCTCCACCCCGGCGGCGCCCTGGTACGCGGTCCCCGCGGACCACAAGTGGTACCGCAACTGGCTGGTCGCGCGGCTGCTGATCGAGACGATCGAGGAGATGGACCCGAAGTTCCCCCCGGCGGACTTCGATCCCGACGCGGAATTGAAGAAGCTGGAAGGCGTTGGCGTATCGGGATGAGTGTCTGAGAGAGTGCGGACGTGACCGACACCAGCCTCGAAGATCTCCCGTTCCTCCGCCGTCAGGCCCGCACCCAGCGCTTCACCCTCGGCGCGCCGAAAGAGTTCAAGGTCGCCCCGGACGCTTCCCGCATCCTGTTCCTGCGGACCGAGTCCGGCACCGACCCGCGGCACAGCCTGTGGTCGTTCGACGTCGCTTCGGGCGACGAGACGAAGCTGGTCGACGCGGCCGAACTGCTGCCTGGTGAAGAGGACCTGCCCGCCGAGGAACGCGCCCGTCGCGAGCGCAGCCGGGAGACCGGCGGGGGTGTGGTCGGCTACGCGGTCGACGACGCCTTCACCGTCGCCGCGTTCTCGCTGTCGGGCAAGCTCCACACCCTCGACCTGACGACCGGCGCGGTGTCCGTGCTGGTGGAGGGGTCGGTCGTCGATCCGCGGCCGAGTCCGGACGGCAGCCGGGTCGCCTACGTCCGTGACCGGCGCCTGCGGGTGATCGACCGGGCCACCGGCGAGGACCGTCTGGTCGTCGAGGAAGAGG
This sequence comes from Amycolatopsis sp. NPDC033938, assembly GCF_055575975.1. Classification (NCBI taxonomy): domain Bacteria; kingdom Bacillati; phylum Actinomycetota; class Actinomycetes; order Pseudonocardiales; family Pseudonocardiaceae; genus Amycolatopsis; species Amycolatopsis sp. NPDC033938. The sequence goes on along the minus strand of NZ_JBVIRO010000007.1, from coordinate 138,875 downwards.
GCGAAGACATCGCCTGGGGGCTCGCGGAGTTCATCGCGGCCGAGGAGATGGGCCGCACCCGGGGCTATTGGTGGTCCCCGGACGGGAAGAGCCTGCTGGTCGAGCGGTCCGACCGGGCGGCCGTGCCGCGCTGGACGATCGCCGACCCGGCCAACCCGCAGTCGGCGGCCAACGTCGTCGCGTATCCGGCGGCGGGGACCGAGAACGCCGACGTGACGCTGGCGATCATCGGGCTCGACGGCTCGCGGGTCGACGTCGCGAAGACCGACTGGGAGTACCTGGCCGCGGTGCACTGGTCGGCGGCGGGCAAGCCGCTGCTGTCGGTCCAGTCGCGAGACCAGCGCCGGCTCGAGATCCAGGCCGTCGACCCGGCGGACGGTTCGGTCGAGGTACTGCACACCGAGACCGACGAGCACTGGGTCGAGCTCGTCGCGGGCGTTCCGGCGTGGACGGCCGACGGCCGCCTGGTGCGCGAGAGCGCCGCCGACGGCGACCACCGGCTGATCGTCGACGGGGTAGCGGTCACCCCGCCGGGACTGCAGGTGCGCCAGATCCTGCACGTCGGCGCCGAGGTGCTGTTCAGCGCCTCGGAGGCCGACCCGACGCAGATCCACGTCTTCCGCACCGAAGGCGGCGAGCTCCGTCGTCTGTCCACTGAGGACGGTGTGCACGTCGGCGCCGGGACCGCCTCGCTGACCGTGCTCTCGTCGTGGAGCCTGGAGCGCAGCGGGCCGGTGGTGACCGTCGTCTCCGGTGAGAAGACCGTGGCGCGGATCGGCTCCTGCACCGTGGATCCCGACGTCGTGCCGAATCTGACCTGGCTGACGCTGGGGGAGCGGGGCCTGCGCGCCGCGCTGCTGCTGCCGACCGGATACGAGGAGAGCGAAGGCAAGCTCCCGGTCCTGCTCGACCCGTACGGCGGCCCGCACGCCCAGCGTGTCCTGCAGACCCGCAACGCCTTCCTGACCCCGCAATGGCTGGCGAACCAGGGCTTCGCGGTGCTGGTCGCCGACGGACGGGGCACGCCCGGCCGGGGCGCGGCATGGGAGAAGGAGATCGCGGGCAAACTCGCCGACGTCACCCTCGCCGACCAGGTCGACGCCCTGCAGGCGGCGGCCGCGCTCCATCCGGAACTGGACACCGAGCGGGTCGCGATCCGCGGCTGGTCCTATGGCGGCTACCTGTCCGCGCTGGCCGTCCTGCGCCGCCCCGACGTCTTCCACGCCGGTGTCGCGGGCGCTCCGGTGACCGACTGGTCGCTGTACGACACGCACTACACCGAGCGCTACCTCGGGCTGCCGCAGGAGGAAACGGCTTCGTACGAGCACAACTCCCTGATCGCCGACGCCGGTGAGCTGTCCAGGGCGTTGCTGATCGTGCACGGCCTCGCCGACGACAACGTTTTCGTCGCCCACTCGTTGCGCCTGTCGTCGGCGCTGCTGGCCAAGGGACGCCCGCACGTGTTCCTGCCGCTGGCCGGCGCGACGCATATGACGCCGCAAGCCGAAGAGGTGGCGGAGAACCTGATGCGCACGCAGGTGGACTGGATCGTGCGCGAGCTGTCCGGCGAGGCGGCGAAGAGCGAGGAGAACGCATGAAACGGTGGGGCATCACCATTCCGCTGACCGGGGTGCCGCTCGCGGCGCACAAGGAGCTGGTCGAGCAGCTGCCGGACCTGGGCTACACCGACGCGTGGTCGGCCGAGACGGCGGGCAACGACGCCTTCACCCCGCTGGCGCTGGCTTCGCAGTGGGCGCCGGAGCTCCGGCTCGGCACCGCGATCGTGCCGGTGTACACCCGAGGGCCCGGTCTGCTCGCGATGAGCGCGGCCACCGTCGCGGAACTGGCGCCCGGCCGGTTCGTCCTCGGCATCGGGGCGTCGTCGCCGGTAATCGTGAAGAACTGGAACGCCGCCGAGTTCGAGGCCCCGTTCGCGCGATCACGGGACACGTTGCGCTTCCTGCGCTCGGCGCTGGCCGGGGAGAAGGTCACCGAGGAGTACGAGTCCTTCTCCGTCAGCAAGTTCCGGCTGGAGCGCCCCGCCGACCCGCCGCCGTCGATCATGCTCGCCGCGCTGCGGCCGGGCATGCTGCGGCTGGCCGCGCGGGAGGCCGACGGTGCCATCACCAACTGGCTCGCGGCCTCCGACGTGCCCAAGGTGCGCAAGGAGATCGGACCGGACACCGAACTGGCCGCGCGGATCTTCGTCTGCCCCACCGAGGACAAGGCCGCCGCGCGCGGGCTCGGGCGGATGCTCATCTCGAGCTACCTGACCGTGCCGGTGTACGCGGCGTTCCACGACTGGCTCGGCCGGGGTGAGGCGCTCGCGCCGATGCACGAGGCGTGGGCCGCGGGCGACCGGCAGAAGGCCAACCAGGTCATCCCGGACGAGGTCGTCGACGAGCTGATCGTCCACGGCAGCCTCGATTCCTGCCGCGAGCAGGTGCAGTCCTATGTGGACAACGGGCTGACGACGCCGATCATCGCGCTGCTGCCGACGGGTGAGGATCCGTTCGCTCAGGTGCGGGGGTTGGCGCCTCGGTCCTGACTTGGGTCGCCGGCTGCTTGGGTCACCGAACGCTATGAAAGGACCTTTCCTTGCAAAATTTGCCAGGAAAGGTCCTTTCATTGCAAGATTCGCGAGGAAAGGTCCTTTCCTAGAGCCTTTTTCGGCCTGGGGTTCACGGTGCAGACAGTCGCAAGTGGTCGATTGCCTGCGAGGTCAGGCCTGGTCGGGCCGCTCAGGGCCCGCGACACACGCTCGCCGATAACACGCCGCTGGTCGGAGCCACCGGCTCACGTCACCGGGCCCGGAAGCTGTTGGTCGTGAGGGGCAAGTGAAGCGCGTGAAGGCCCCCTTCCCTCGGCTCAGCCGAGGGAAGGGGGCCTTCACGCGCAGCCGTTGCGGTAGGCACCTGAAACACCCTTGGTCAGAACGACACACTCACGACACCCACACCTTTGCATCGCGAACCAAGAGGGAAAGGCTCCTAACACGCGCGAGCGCACTCAGGCGACGTTGAAAAGCTCCTCGTACCGGGAAGCCATCATGTGCGAGCCCTTGATCTCCGACGTCGTCGCCGCGTCCAGGACGCCCACCTCCTCCGCGTAGGTCGCACCGCCGGAAGGACCGAGCGGCAGCGAGATCATCGGCCCGCCGGGCGTGTGGGTCCGCAGCTCACCGCCCTCGATCAGGGCCCGGATGTTGGCGACGACGACCTCCGCGTGGTCACCGGCCACCTTCGCCAGTTTCCCCTCCGGCAGCGCGGTGATGTCGCCGAGCGCGAACACCCGCTCCTGTCCGGGAAGCCGCAGGTCGGCGGTCACGGCCACCTGTCCGTTCGCCTGCCGGGCGGCGGCCAGGTCGCCGTCGAGGTACGCCGTGTGCGGCGCGCCTCCGAAGCACTGGAACCACAGGTCGGCGGTCACCTCGCCGCCGGAGGTCAGCGCGGCGGTGAACGTCTTGGCCTGTCCCGGTTCCGAGACCGGTGACTCGGTCAGCGAAGTGCCGAGCAGGAGTTCGACGCCCAGTTCGTCGAGCTGACGGCGGATTTCGGCGCGGAACTCGTCCGGGAAGCCCGGCAGGATCCCCTCCGCCGGGTCGACGATGGTCACGGCCTTCTCCGGCCACACCGACTTGATCTCACCCGCCAGTTCCAGTCCCACCGGGCCCGCGCCGAGCAGCAGGACCTTCTCCGCGCCCGCGAGTTCTTCCCGCGTGGCATGGATCTTCGCCTTCGCCGAAGCGCTGTCCCGGAAATCGATCTTCGCCGGGAACGGGTACGCCGAACCGGTCGCCAGCACGATGTAGTCCGGCGTGAGCCGTTCCCCCGAAGCGAGCGTGATGCCGCCCTGATCGACGCTCGCCGCGTGATCGCGGAGGACCCGTCCGCGTTCGAGGAGACGGGCGTACGGGTAGAAGAGCCGGTCCGTCCACTCGGGATCGACGAGCCCGCGCAACGCGGCGACGTGGTGGACGAAATCCTCGCGCGGCTCGACGAGGACGACGTCGGTGAACGAGTCCAGTTCCTTGGCGACGGTGGTCCCGCCGTATCCCCCGCCGATGACGGCCACGGTCGTGGTCATGAGATCCCCTAGTTCGTAGTACGGAATGTTGGTACTGCGAACTACAGTAGTTCGTACTCCGAACGATCGTCAAGTAGACTTCGGTCATGACCACGGCCGAAGACCTCGGATTCGCGACAGCGCTGGTCCGGCTCTCGCATCTGGTGCAGCGGGCGTTCATCGACGTCGGCCGCTCGCACGACCTCACGCCGCAGCAGGCGCAGCTGCTCTGTGTGCTGGCGCAGGGGGAGACGGGGGTCGGGATGACCGAGCTCGGCCGGATGCTGAACCTGGAGAAGTCCAGCGTCACCGGCCTGGTGGACCGGGTGCAGCGGCGCGCCCTCGTCGAGCGGGTCGCGGACGCCGGCGACCGTCGCGCGCTGAAGATCACGCTGACCGAGGAGGGCCTCCGGCTCGCGAACGCCGCTCACGAAGGCGTTGTCGAGAAGCTGGAGGAGATGGCTTCCGATCTCCCGGTCGAACAGCGCGAGGCGGTCGCGGCGGCCGTGTGGCGGATGGCGCCCGAAGACTGAATCAGGGCCAGAGCGCGGCGGCCAGCCCCAGCCCGGCCGTCGCGGCACCGATCCCGGCGGCCACGGTGACCCCGACGTTCAGCACGGCCCGCAGCCGCGCTTTCCCGGTGAACAGGCGCAGCGTTTCGTACCCGAAGGTCGAGAACGTCGTGAGCCCGCCGCAGAACCCGACGGCCAGTAGCGACCGGACCGCGTCCGGCTGGCCGCCGTGCAGCGCCCAGCCGGTGAGGAAACCGAGGATCGCCGAGCCTGCGATGTTGACCGCCAGCGTGCCCCACGGGAACGCGCCGCCCAGCCGCGCGCGCATCCGCAGATCGGTCAGATAGCGCAGGATCGCGCCGGTGCCGCCACCGAGCGCGACGAAAAGAACGGTCATTTCACCACCGCGCGGGTGATCTCGTGCCCGGCATAGACCGCGATCAGTGCGGCGGCCACGGTGCCGAGCGCGTAGGCCAATCCGGTGAACGGACGCCCCGCCGTCACAAGATCGAGTGTTTCTGTCGCATAGGTCGAAAACGTGGTGTAACCGCCCAGGATCCCGACGCCGAGGAACGGGCGGAGCAGCCGGTGCGGGTCGGCCGCCGCGGTCAGCAGTGCCATCAGGACGCCGATCAGCAGGCAGCCGGAAACGTTGATGGCGAAGGTCGAAAGCGCGAATTGCCCCCGGGAATGGGGGAGTGCGACCGACAGGCCGTAGCGGGTCAGACTGCCCAGCGCGCCGCCCGCGCCGATGGCCGCGAGCACGTCCCATCGCGGGCGCGGGACGAATGCCGGATCAGCCATGGATGGCAGCTTAGAACCGCTGTCCGGGTGAACCGGGGCCACGGTGGCGAAGATCGCTCACAAGGCCGTTCTTCCCTGCTGAGCGGTGAATTTTCGCCGGACGTGTCGTAGGCTTGGCGGCGCTCCAGGCCGATTTTCGGTCCGTCCGCTCGTCTAAGTGAAGGTGGCAGGATGGCACAGGAACAGTCAGGTACGCAGGCTCCCGACAGCGGTTTGCTGATCGAGGTGGAGAAGATCCCGACAGCGGTGGATCGCGGGAAGGCCAACGGCGCCGCCGCGGACAACGACGGTAACGACGGCTGAGTGCCCGAAACGCCGACGCTGGCTGACCTCGTGGCTCCGCTCGGGGTCAGCCAGTTCTTCCAAGAAGTCCAGGGCGAGACCTACCGCCGTTTCGAAGGCCCCGCGGGCCGGTTCGCCGAGCTGCTGCCGTGGCCGGCGCTGAACGCGATCCTCCGGCAGCACCGCCTGGAGTTCCCGCGGCTGCGCCTGGCGCTCGACGGGACGCCCGTCCCGATGGAGAGCTACACCGATCTCGTCCCCACCCGCCGCAGTGGCACCGTCCCCCGGCTGCAGGCCGCTCCGTTCACCGAGCACCTCCGCGGCGGCGCGACGATGGTGCTCGACGCCATCCAGGAACTCAGCGACCCGATCGGTGACCTCGCCAGGAGTCTCGAACACGACCTCCGCGAGAGCGTCCAGGTCAACCTGTACGCGGGCTGGGGCGTGACCCACGGCTTCGACGTGCATTGGGACGACCACGACGCCTTCATCATCCAGGTCGCCGGGCGTAAACGCTGGCGGATGCACGGGCCGACCAGGACCGCCCCGCTGCACCGCGACGTCGAACAGCCCGAGCGGCCCGGCGAACCGATCGACGACTTCATCCTCGAAGACGGCGACGTCCTTTATGTCCCGCGCGGGCATTGGCACGACGTCACCGCGGTGGGGGAGATGTCGCTGCATCTCACGCTCGGTTTCAGCCCGGCCACGGGGATCGATCTGGTGACCTGGCTCGCCGACAAGCTGCGGGCGAGCACCGTGTTCCGCCAGGACCTCCCGAGGTTCGGCACGGCGGAGGACCGGGCGGCCCGCGCCACCGCGCTGCGCGAAGAGCTGGAAGCCGCGCTCACCGAGGGCGTCGTCGACCGGTTCCTCGCCGATCGCGACGCGTCGGCCCCGGCGCATCCGCGGATCGGCCTGCCCTGGGCGGCGACCACCGGCCTGCTGCCGGACGGCGACGAGACCGAGGTCCGGTTCCTCGTCCCGAGGGCGGTGCTCGAAGAAGGCGACGGCCGGGTGACGCTGCTGGCGGACGGAAAGCGGTTCGTCTTCTCCGGCGCCGCCGCCCCGGTGCTGAAGGCGCTGCTCGACGGCACTCCCCAGGCGGTCAAACGACTCGCCGAACTGTCGGAACTCGATCGGGGGACCGTGCGGGCCTTCCTCGGCGAGCTCACGGCGCAGGGACTCCTCTCAGTCGGTTGAAAGTCACAAGGGAGGAGAAGTGTGAAGGGAGAGTGGACGGGGTAAGCTAAGGCATGCCTAAGGTCAAGTCCGGAGTGGTCAGCCTATGACCGCTCAGCTCTCGGACACTCCAGCGCCGCCCGCCGCGTTGCCGGGCTGCGCGACCGTCGCGCGCATGCTGGGCGCGAACCCCGCCGGCACCGCGGCCGACATGCGCTGCTGGCTGCTGATCGAGCAGCCGGGCCCGTGGACGGCGGACGCGCTGGAGAACCTCCTCGACGAGGCGTTCCCCGCCGAGCGGCGTGAGCTGCTCGAGAACTTGAGGGGCTCGCACGGCCTCCGTCCGCTGCTGATCCGCCGTCCCGGCAAGCATCGGCGCGACCCGGATCGCCCTCGTCTGGTGTACGTCGGCGGTGGCGAACCGGGCAACCGCTGGCTGGAGCGCCTGGAGATCCGCGACCTGAGCGAACTGGCCGGACTGGACCTCGAAGCGGTCGCGAACGGCACCGGCGGCCTCGGCACGCGGGTGCACGGGCCGCTGTTCCTGGTCTGCACGCACGGCACCAAGGACATGTGCTGCGCGGTGCTCGGCCGCCCGCTGGCCTCGGCACTCAACACCAACCACCCCGGCCGGTCCTGGGAGGTCAGCCACGTCGGCGGCGACCGCTGGGCGGGCAACCTCCTCGTGGTCCCCGACGGTTTCCTGCACGGCCAGCTCAATCCGGCCGAGGCGGCACTGGTCGCCAAGTCCGCGCTGCGCGGGCAGGTCGAACCGGAGCAGCTGCGCGGCCGGACCTCCGCACCCACGGCGTGGTCGCAGTTCGCGGAGATCGCCATCCGGCGGCAGACGAATCTGTCCGGTTTGGACGATGTGATCGCCGTCCAGGAGGAGCCACTGCTCGAATCCGACGCGCGAGTGGTCACCGTGCGCGGTGGCGAGGACTTCTACTCGGTGACGGTGCGCCGCCGGTCGGCGACGCCGCGCGGCGAGAGCCGGTGCGCCGGGCTCATCCAGCCCGCGGGGTATGTCACGGAGAACATCGCGCAGCTCTGATCTCGCGTTCAGTCCTGCTGTGAAGTACGTGAAGGCCCCTTTCCCTCGAATGGAAAGCTTCCCCGGTCGTAACGGCCCGATGCGAGCGACAGTCGGCCGCCGACGAGGTACGGACTTAATAATACGGTCAAACAGTAACTAAACGGACCTTTCTACTTGACTTGTGTCCCTTGTGGACGATCGGGAACGGCGGGTGTCACCCCTTAAGTCCCTGGCATTGCGGCTCAACCGGGGGAAGGGGGCCTTCACGCGCCGTCGATGTGACCGGTGGTGCTGCTGATGCGCGTCCGCGTCGCCGACCCCGCGGCTAGTTCGCTGCTGGGGGCGGTGCTTGCACGCGCAACACCCGAAAGATCACCCTCGTTCGAACACCTGTTTGACACCTGTCTAGAACATGTGTTCGACTGGCCGGGTGCGATGGGATCGACAGCGGGCGGACGGCGGCGAGCCGGTCCTGCCCGGAATGAGCGGGCTGGGGCGGCCGGTGCGCTCACCCGAATTCGACGGCGTCACCTTTCACGAGGTGCACGCCAAATCCGTGCTGAACAAGGTGCCGGAGGGTTCTGGTGTCCCGTTCGGCTGGACGGTGAACCCGTACCGCGGCTGCTCCCACGCGTGTACGTACTGCCTCGAAGGCGGGACGCCGGTCCTGATGGCCGACGGCCGGACGAAGCCGCTGGCGGAGCTGGCGCCCGGTGACGAGATCTACGGGACCCGCGGACGCGGCGCGGGCCGGCGCCTGGTGCCGACGACCGTCCTCGCGCACTGGTCGACGCTCAAAGCGGCCTATCGCCTGACCCTCGACGACGGCACGTCCATCGTGGCCAGCGGCGACCACCGGTTCCTCACCGGACGCGGGTGGAAGCATGTCACGGGCACCCGGTGGGGCGCGGCGCAGCGGCCGCATCTGATCGGGGGTACCGAACTCGTCGGGGTCGGGAAGCTGGCCCGCACCCCCGACGACACCATCGGATACCGCGCCGGGTACCTCTGCGGGATGCTGCGGTCCGGCGGCTTCTCGGCCGAAAAGGACGCCGCCGACCGCGCGCTCAGGTACCTGCCCGACTTCGGGGCGTCGGTCGGGTTCGTCCAGGTGCCGCCGTCGCCGGATTCCCATTGGCAGCGCGGATTCCTGGCCGGGCTGTTCGACCTCGCCGGCGGATACCGGCACGGTGCGCTGCGGGTCACCCATGACGAACGCGACATCGTCTCGACCTTCTGCGCCGCCCTCGACAACTTCGGTTTCCGTTACGTGAAGACCGAAAACGTCAAGTTCCGTCCGTTGTGGACGGTTCAGCTGCTCGGCGGGCCGTCGGAGGAGATGCGCTTCTTCCACCTCACCGATCCCGCCGTCGGATGGAAACGGTCGCTCGACGGCCTCGCGATCGGCCGGACCAGACGGAAGGTGTCGGCCATCGAGGAGCTGGGCATCGAGCTGCCGCTGTTCGACATCACCACCGGCACCGGTGACTTCATCGCCGACGGCATGGTCACGCACAACTGCTTCGCCCGGAACACCCACACATACCTGGATCTCGACGCCGGACGTGATTTCGACACCCAGGTGATCGTGAAGGTCAACGCGCCGGAAGTGCTGGCCGCGCAGCTGCGGCGGCCGAGCTGGACACGCGAGCACGTCGCCATGGGCACGAACACCGATCCGTATCAGCGCGCCGAAGGCCGGTACAAGCTGATGCCGCGCATCATCACCGCACTCGCGGATTCGGGTACGCCACTGTCCATCTTGACCAAGGGGACCGTGCTGGCCAGGGATCTGCCGTTGCTGGAATCGGTGTCGAAGGACGTGCCCACCGGGTTGGCGATCTCGCTCGCGCTGCTGGACGAGGAGCTGCAACACCGTCTCGAACCGGGGACGCCGAGCCCGCGGGCGCGACTCGATCTGATCCGCAAGGCGCGGGGGGCCGGGCTCCCGTGTTCGGTGCTCGTCGCTCCCGTCCTGCCCTACCTGACCGACTCGGTGGAAGCGCTCGACGCCTTGTTCGCGCGGCTGGCCGACGCCGGCGCCACCCGGGTCACCGTCATCCCGTTGCATCTGCGGCCGGGCGCGCGGGAATGGTTCGCGCGCTGGCTGGGCCGGGAACATCCGGAGCTCGTGCCGAAATACCGCGAGCTGTACGCGCGTGGTGCTTATCTCCCGAAGTCCTATCGGGAGCGGCTGGGAACGCGGGTCGGCCCGTTGCTGCGCCGCCACGGCTTCGGTTCCCGCGCGGACGACGACGAACGCGGTCCGGTGACGGTTCCCGTGCAGCGCGTCGAGGAGGCCGCCGTCCCGGAGGTGGAGCAACTGAAACTGCTGTGAGGCGGCAAGTCCGCGCCCGCAGGGTCGTGAGTGGCGATTCGGGTTCTAACCCGAATCGCCACTCACGACCAACTCGACCGACCCCCGACCCGCAATGTGAAAATTCTTACGCACCAACGGATTCGGCCGTTCGGCGCAGCGGCTTGGCGGAAAACCTTTTCGTGCCTAATCTCAGAGAGAGGAAGGCGAGGAGGTGCCTGTTGACCACCAGGACGGATCGCACCGCCGCTGTTCGCATCGCCTGGGCGGCGACCAAGCTGACCAGGGCGGGAAGGCACCCCATCGCCATCGGCAGACTGGCCGCGACCGTCGGCTTCGATCCCGGTGAGGCACACCGGCTGATGGAGTTGATGGGGTTCGACATCCGCGACGGCCTGGTCATCATGGACCGCGGCGCGCGTCCCGGTACGGCGGATCGCGGGGGTCCGGATCGCTACCGGGTCGATCTGTTCCTGCTGGCCATCGCGACGGGCGAACCCGTGCACGCGGACGCCACCTGCCCGGCGACGGGCGCGCGTGTGCGCGTCCACTTCACCCGGGACAGGGTGCTGAGCGTCGATCCACCGCACGCCGTCGTCGCCGCGTCGAGGCTGCCCGGAATCGACCTCACCCTCGGCCCGGACTACGTCGAGGCGCTGGTCTGCACGCAGTTCTTCGCCTCGAAGGAGGCCGCCGCGGGCTGGTTGCTGGAGAACATCGACGGCCGGGTGCTGTCCGTGCCCGACTATCTGGCGCATACGCGGCGGATGGTCGCCGCGCTGGAGGCCTGGCCGACGATCTAGCGGGGACGCTTGTACCTGGTCGCGAGGCATCGGGGGCGATTCGTTAGCCTTTGACGTCGGCGAAAAGCCGTCGAATCGCAGAAACGTGATGCCGAAGGAGAGCACCCGCAGTGCTTCGCACCCACAAAGCCGGCACCTTGCGTGCCGAGCACGCCGGTCAGACGGTCACCCTCACCGGATGGGTGGCTCGGCGGCGCGATCACGGCGGCGTCATCTTCATCGATCTTCGTGACGCCAGCGGCGTGAGCCAGGTCGTCTTCCGCGAGGGCGAGATGGCCGAGCGCGCGCACCAGCTGCGCTCCGAGTACTGCGTCCGCATCACCGGTGAGGTGTCGAAGCGCCCCGAGGGCAACACCAACACCGAGATCCCCACCGGCGAGATCGAGGTGCTGGCCACCGAACTCGAGGTGCTGTCCGAGGCCGCCGTGCTGCCGTTCCCGATCGACGACAGGGTCGACGTCGGTGAGGAGGTGCGCCTCAAGCACCGCTACCTCGACCTGCGCCGCAGCGGCCCCGCCGCCGCGATGCGCCTGCGCAGCGAGGTCAACCGGGCCGCCCGTGAGGTCCTGCACGCGCAGGACTTCGTCGAGGTCGAGACCCCGACCATGACCCGTTCCACCCCCGAAGGCGCCCGCGACTTCCTGGTTCCGGCCCGCCTCAAGCCCGGCTCCTGGTACGCGCTCCCGCAGTCGCCGCAGCTGTTCAAGCAGCTGCTCATGGTCGGCGGGCTCGAGCGGTACTACCAGATCGCGCGCTGCTACCGGGACGAGGACTTCCGCGCCGACCGGCAGCCGGAGTTCACCCAGCTCGACATCGAGATGAGCTTCGTCGAGCAGGACGACGTCATCGCGCTCGGCGAGGACATCGTGACGGCGCTGTGGAAGCTGGTCGGCGCCGAGATCCCGCGGCCGTTCCAGCGCATCACCTACGCCGAGGCGATGGAGAAGTACGGCTCGGACAAGCCGGACCTGCGCTTCGACCTCCAGCTCACCGACATGACGGCGTTCTTCGCCGACACCCCGTTCCGCGTGTTCCAGGCGCCGTACGTCGGCGCCGTCGTGATGGCGGGCGGGGCCGACCAGCCGCGCCGCACCCTCGACGCCTGGCAGGACTTCGCCAAGCAGCGCGGTCACCGCGGCCTCGCCTACATCCTGGTGAACGAGGACGGCACGCTCGGCGGGCCGGTCGCGAAGAACCTGTCGGAGAAGGAGCGCGAGACCGTCGCCGAGGCCGCCGGTGCCAAACCCGGCGACTGCGTCTTCTTCGCCGCCGGCAAGCCCGCCGACGCGCGTTCGCTGCTCGGCGCCACGCGGCTGGAGATCGGCAACCGCCTCGGCCTGATCGACGAGAACGCCTGGTCGTTCGTGTGGGTCGTCGACTTCCCGATGTTCATCTCCGCCGAGGAATCCGACGACGTCGCCGTCGGCAGCGGCAAGTGGAAGGCCCTGCACCACGCCTTCACCTCGCCGACCCCGGAGTGGATCGGCAAGCTCGCCGACGACCCCGGCGGCGCGCTGGCCTACGCCTACGACATCGTCTGCAACGGCAACGAGATCGGTGGCGGCTCGATCCGTATCCACCAGCAGGAACTGCAGAAGCAGGTCTTCGAGCTGATGGGCCTGACCGAGGAGGAGGCGCAGGAGAAGTTCGGCTTCCTGCTCGACGCCTTCGCCTTCGGCCCGCCGCCGCACGGCGGTATCGCGTTCGGCTGGGACCGGATCGTCATGCTGCTGGCCAAGGCCGAATCGCTGCGTGACGTGATCGCGTTCCCGAAGACCGGCGGCGGGTTCGACCCGCTGACCGCCGCACCGGCCCCCATCACGCCGGAGCAGCGCAAGGAGGCGGGCATCGACGCCAAGCCCGCGCCGCCCGCGAAGAACTGATGCTCCATCTCAGAGCCGTGTGCCCGCCGGACCGGACCGAAGAAGCGGTCCGGATCCTGCGGGCACACTCCGGGACCGCACACCTCGTGGTGCATCCTGGGGTGGCGATCGCGCCCGAAGGTGACCTGATCGAGGCGGACATCGCCCGTGAGGCGACCGATGAGATCATCGAGTCGCTGTGCGGGCTCGACCTCGACCACACCGGCGGGATCACGCTGGAAGCGCTGGACACCGCGGTGTCCGACGCCGCCGACAAGGCCGAGGAGGCCGCGCCGGGTGAGGGCGCGGACGCGGTGGTGTGGCAGGAACTCGTCGGCCGCAGCGGCGAGGAGTCCCGGCTCACCTGGACCTTCCAGGCGTTCCTGACCATCGCGTGCCTGCTGGCGTCGGTGGGGGTGATCACGAACTCGGCGGTCACCATCGTCGGCGCGATGGTGGTGGGCCCGGAATTCGGCCCGCTGGCCGCGATCGCGGTCGGGCTGGTGCTGCGCCGGGGAGATCTGGTGAAGCAGGGCGGGGTCGCGCTGCTCGGCGGGTTCCCGATCGCGATGGTGATCACGCTCGGCGTGGTGCTGGTGGGCAACGCGGCCGGAGTGCTCGAGGTGAGCACGCTCGCGGACAACCACGAAGTCGATTTCGTTTACAAGGTGGGGATCGCTTCACTGGTCGTCGCGCTGCTGGCCGGCGCGGCGGGGATGCTTTCCATGACGTCGGCCAAATCCGCCGCGTTGGTCGGCGTCTTCATCTCGGTGACCACCGTCCCGGCCGCCGGGTACGCGGTCGTCGCCGCGGTTGCCGGTCAGTGGGAACGGTGTCTTTATTCGGCCGGTCAACTGCTGGTCAATCTCATCGGAATCGTTGCAGCTGCGGCCATTGTGCTGACATTGCGCCGTCGTGGGCAACGATCGAGGGTAACGGAACGTCCGCTTTCACGCGGATGAGTCCCAGATCGCGTCAATGCGCGCGATTGCCCGGATCTCAGTGGTCATGGTTGCTCAGTCACGAGTAGGGTCGGTGGCAATGACAGTCGATACCTCCTCTGCCGATGATTCGACAGTCGGAGCCGAAACGCTTGCCGTCGCAGCGGCGGTCGCCGCCGGCGAGTCGGTTCTTTCACGCCGATTCGGCAGCGCGATCACGCTCGTCGCCCCGGAGGACCTCGCCGGCAGCGGTCCGGCGACGGTGGTGCGGGCGCGGGTGGCGACGTCACCGTTCGCCCTGCCGCGAACCCTGGTCATCAAGCACTACCCCGATCCACCCGAACCCGGCCGTCCCGATCCGTTCGCGCAGGAAGCGGTCAGCTATCAGCTGTTCACCGCGCTCGCGCCGGAGGACCGGATGTGCCCGGAACTGCTCGCGCACGACGGCCGTGACCGCGTGCTGGTGCTCGAGGATCTCGGCGGCCTCCCGACGCTGCACGACAAGCTCCACGCCCGTGACGCTCGCGCCGCCGAACGCGCGCTGCTGTCCTGGGCCCGGTCGCTGGGCAGGCTGCACGCGAGCACCGCGAGCCGTGAGGCCGATTTCAACGCGCTGCTGCGCCGTCTCGGCGGTCCGGCGAAGAACGAGGACGTGCCGCTGCCCGCGGTCTGCGCGCAACTGCCGGACCTGCTGGAGGAACTGCTCGACGTCGAGACGCCGGAGCCGGTGCAGCGGCGGGTCATGGAGGTCGCCGAGCGGGCCGGTTCGCCGTCCTACCGCGCGTTCAGCCCGGTCGACCTCAGCCCGGACAACAACCTCGTGACCAGCGACGGAGTGCGTTTCCTCGATTTCGAACGCGGCCGCGTGCGCAGCACACTGATCGACGCGGCGTACCTGCGGCTGCCGTTCGCGTCCTGCCCCGACGCGCTGGCGCTGCCGCCGGGGATGAGCGAGGCGATGATCGCCGCCTGGCGGTCCGAGGTCGTCTCGGTCTGGCCCGCCCTCTCGGACGAGGACGCGCTGGCCGAGCACCTGATGGACGGTCAGCTGCTGCTGTTGTGGTTCGTCACCTGGGAGATCCTCCCGGAGCTCGACCTGACCAGGCACGCCACGCCGATCAGCCGGGAGGCCGCGCTGGTGACCTGGTGGCGGGAGCTGGCCAAGCATTCGCTGCGTGCCCGCCTGACCGACATCTCCGAACACGCCACCCGGGTCGCCGCGGCACTCGGGGCCCGGCTGGGGCCGCACGCGGACCTCGCCTTCTATCCGGCGTTCCGGTGAGCTGAAGGGGACTTTCCCCGCATGACACGCGGTGAAGGACGCTTTCCTCTCGTGGGACGCGGGGAAAGTCCCCTTCAGCCCCCGCCCGCACGGACTTTTCGCTCGACCGTCCTCGTCGCGTTACCCAGGCATCACCGCTGGTGAGTCTGCGTGGCCGATGGTGGCTACCGTGACCGTGATCAGTGTCGAAGTCACTCCGAGTCCCGAACCTCTCCTTCCTCCCGCATCGGCCGTCCCGAGGTCCGCTCGCAGACTGGTCGTGCTCGGCGATTCCACCGCGGTGGGCCTGGGTGACCCGCTGCCGAACCGAGGTGGCTGGCGCGGTGTGGGCCCGCTCGTCGCCGAGGCGCTGGGCGTCGAACCGGACGGCTACCTGAACCCCTCCTTCACCGGGGCTCGCATGGGGTGCGTGCTGACGAAGCAGCTTCCCGCGGCTGTGGCGCATCGCCCGGACGTCGCGCTGGTGGTGGCGGGGATGAACGACACGCTGCGGCCCGATTTCAGCGCCGCGAAGATCGCCGCGGACCTCACCGAGGTGATCCGCTCGCTGGCCGCCGTCGGCACCACCGTGGTGCCGGTGCGCTACCACGACCACGGCAAGGTGTTCCGGCTCCCGAGGTCGCTGCGGCGGGCGCTGAGCGAGCGGGTGGCCGAGCTGAACGCCGCCATCGCCGGTGTCGTCGAGCGCGAGGGGGTGCCGTGTCTCGACCTCGAACTGCTGCCCGGCGCCTACGATCTCGCCGCGTGGAGCGTGGACCGGCTGCACCCGTCGGAACTCGGGCACCGGATGCTGGCGACCGGATTCACCGAACGGCTCGCCGAGGCCGGGTTCGCGGTGCCGCGTCCGGTCAGCCTGACCTGCTCGGGAGGCGTGGAGCCGAGCACCGCCGGCCATGTCGGCTGGCTGCTGCTGAAGGGGGTGCCGTGGGTGTGGCGGCGGGGACGCGAGTTCGTGCCGTACGCGGCCGTCATCATGTGGCACGCGTTCCGGGAGCGGCTGCGCTGACCTGTGCCGGACAATGTCGGTGGCAACGGCTACCGTCGACACCGTGGCACAGGACGAACTCTTCACCGTGAACCCCGATCTCGGGCCGCCCCCGGAGCAGGCCGAGCCGAGGGAGACCGCTGTCCCTGCGGGCTCGCCGCTGGCGGTGCGGATGCGGCCGCGGTCGCTCGGCGAGGTCGTCGGCCAGCAGCACCTGCTGCGTGAGGGCGCGCCGCTGCGGCGGCTCGTCGAGGGCGCGGCGCCCGCTTCCGTGCTGCTCTACGGCCCGCCGGGGACGGGCAAGACCACGCTGGCGAACCTCGTGTCGGCCGCGACCGGACGCCGGTTCGTGGCGATGTCCGCGCTGTCGGCGGGGGTGAAGGAGGTGCGCGGGGTCATCGAAGAGGCCCGGCGCCGCCGCAACTACAACGCCGAGAACACCGTCCTGTTCATCGACGAGGTCCACCGGTTCTCCAAAACCCAGCAGGACGCCCTGCTCGGCGCCGTCGAAGACCGGACGGTGCTGCTGGTGGCGGCCACCACGGAGAACCCGTCGTTCTCGGTGGTCTCCCCGCTGCTCTCACGGTCGCTGGTGCTGCAGCTGCGGCCGCTGACCGACGACGACATCGTCGCGCTGATCGACCGCGCCTTGACCGACGAACGTGGCCTCGGCGGTGAACTCACGCTGACCGAGGACGCGCGGGCGCATCTGGTGCGGCTCGCCTCCGGTGACGCGCGGCGCGCGCTGACCGCGCTGGAGGCCGCCGCGGACGCGGCGAGCGCGACGGAGGCCAAGACGATCGATCTCGCCATCGTCGAGTCCACAGTGGACAAGGCGGCGGTGCGCTACGACCGAGACGGCGATCAGCACTACGACGTCATCAGCGCGTTCATCAAATCGATCCGCGGGTCCGATGTGGACGCCGCGTTGCACTACCTGGCGCGGATGATCGAAGCGGGGGAGGACCCGCGGTTCCTGGCCCGGCGGCTGGTCGTGCACGCGAGTGAGGACATCGGGATGGCCGATCCGACGGCGTTGCAGTCGGCCGTCGCCGCGGCGCACGCGGTGCAGTTCATCGGGATGCCGGAAGGCCGTCTCGCGCTGGCGCAGGCGACCGTGCACCTGGCGACGGCGCCGAAGTCGAACGCGGTCATCACCGGGATCGACGCCGCGCTCAGCGACGTCCGGTCCGGGCGGATCGGGACGGTGCCGCCGCATCTGCGCGACGGGCATTACGCGGGCGCGGAGAAACTCGGGAACGCGAAGGGCTACCGGTACCCGCACAATGTGCCGGAAGGTGTTCTGCCGCAACAGTATCCGCCGGACGAGCTGGTCGGGCGGGACTACTACGAACCGACACAGCGAGGGGCCGAACGGACCCTGTACGAGCGGGTGCCGAAGCTGCGGCGCACCATCCGGGGTGAGCGCTGAGGTTCGGCGTGCCAAGTGCAATGAAAGGTCCTTTCCTTGCAAAATTTGCCAGGAAAGGACCTTTCCTTGCACGCCGACCGTCGGTATGCCGGAGCCGTCGGTAAAGGCGTCTTGAGCGGCCCTTGAGTCCGCCCTGGGCAACTCGACGGCCGCCGTTCGCTTCACCGTCGCGAGCCGGGCACGTCCGTGAGCGAGTATCGCGCGCATGGAAACCCCCAGGGTCGGTGTCCCCGACGCGCTGGCCTCGCGTCTGTCGATGGCCGAACAACACGAATACCTGAGCCGCCGCTCGATGCTCAAGGGCGCCGCCGCCGGTGGCGCGCTCCTCGCGGCGGGCCCGCTTCTGCTGCAGGGCACCGCGTACGCCGACGGCGACAAGGTCGTCCCGGTGGGGCGGCATCTCGCGTTCGGCCGGAACCCGCGGACGTCGATGCGGATCGCGTGGCAGGTGCCGGCACCGGTGCGCAAGCCGTTCCTGCGCATCGCCGACCGGCACGGCGGCTGGAGTCACCGGATCCCGGCCGAGGTCCGGGTGCTGCATTCCGAGGTCGCCGGGGTCATCGCGCCCTACGACCAGTACTACCTGCACGCCGAGGCCGATCACCTGTGGCCCGGCCGCACCTACCGGTACGCCGTCGGGCACGAGGGTTTCGACCCGGCTTCGGGGGACGGCGGGCCCGCCGCGATCTCGACCTTCACCACCGCGCCGGCCAGGGGTGTCCCGGCGGACAAGTTCACCTTCACCGCGTTCGGTGACCAGGGCGTGTCGACGACGGCGCTCGCGCAGGACGGGGCCGTCGCGCGCCAGAACCCGCGGTTCCACCTGCTGGCGGGCGACATCGCCTACGCCGACCCGAGTGGCGCGGGCAAACCGCCCGGGTCCAAACCGGACGCCGATCACGATTTGTTCGATCCGAAGGTCTGGGACGCCTACTACCGCCAGATCGAGGGCGTCGCGGCGTCGGTGCCGTGGATGGTCACCACCGGCAACCACGACATGGAGGCCCTCTACTCGCCCGACGGTTACGGCGGCCAGCTCAAGCGCTGGGATTTCCCCGGCGGCGGCCCGCACGACTGCCCGAGCGTGTACTCGTTCATCTACGGCAACGTCGGCGTGATCTCCCTCGACGCCAACGACGTCTCCTACGAGATCCCCGCCAACCTCGGCTACTCGCACGGATCCCAGACCGCGTGGCTCAAGCGGCGCCTGCGGTATCTGCGCTCGCAGCCGGACGTCGACTTCGTCGTGGTGTTCTTCCACCATTGTGCCTACTCGACGACGAATCAGCACGCGTCGGAGGGCGGTGTCCGCGAGCAGTGGGTCCCGCTGTTCGACGAGTACCAGGTCGACCTCGTCATCAACGGGCACAACCACATCTACGAACGCACCGACGCGCTACGCGGCGGCAAGGTGACCCGCGAGGTCAAGATCGGCGACACCGTCGAGCCGGACCGCGACGGCACGGTGTACGCGACCTGCGGCGGGGGCGGGAAGAGCCTCTACAGCTTCCCGGTACCCGACACCTTCGCCGGGGAGTTTCAGTCGTACCACTGGGTCAAGGGCGGCGAAAAGGTGGCCGAAACGGTGCCCTGGTCCCGCGTGCGCTACACCGGCTACTCGTTCCTCGCGATCGACGTCGAGCCCGCCTGGTTCGGCAGGCGGACGACGCTGACCGTGCGGACCCTGCGCAACGACGGCGCGGAGATCGACCGGTTCACCCTCCGTCGCACCGCCGGTCTCCACCGTTCGCGGTACGCCGCCGCCTCGGTGCTCGGTGCCGATCCGGGCGATGCCTGACGTATAACGACCTATACCCCTCCGCGGAAGGCCTTCACTGCCTTCAGGGTCAGGGTCCTGGCAAAGTCGAGGTGAGAAGGCCTGAGTCTGGACGTCAGCGGGGCTTCAGTGTCCACAAGGGACACCATTGGGCGATTGAGTGTCCGATTGATGTCCCCATGTAAGGTTTCGCGTGGGGTCGTGAGTGGCGATTCGGGTTAGAACGCTCATTGACACTCACGACATGGACAGTCAAGAGCGGGGTGAGGCTCCTTTGCGTGAGTTCACTCCCGCCGGTCCGACACGACACGTTCGCCTTGTCTCGCTCTGGCGGTGGAGCCGACCAGCAGCTATGCGCCTTTGCCGGGGCCCCGACTCTCAAGGTAGGGAAGGAGTCCTTCACGCCAACCCGGAGCCGGTCAAGCCTCGTGAGTGGTCATGACGGTCAGACCGTCATGACCACTCACGAGCGCGCTGTCGGGGTCAGGCGGGTGCCCAGAGGGCGGGCACGTTCGGCGGCTCCCAGCCCGGCAGGGACCGGTGCCCCTGACGGCAGACGTAGGAAGCGCCGTTGTAGGTCACCCGGGCACCGGTGGCGTAGTCGACGTTCGGTGCCCAAGCGCCCGACGGGGCCGAGGTGGTCGTCGTCGGGGTCGTGGTGGTCGTCCGGGTGGTCGTCGGACTGGTCGTGGTCGTAGGTGTCGTGGTCGTGGTGCCGGTGGTGGGTGTCGTGGTCGTCGTCGGCGGAGCGCCACCACCACGCGGGTGGTCCGACGTGATCGCGTACGTCGTGCCGCCGAAGGTGAAGGTGAAGTTCGACGGCGACGCGATCGGCATGTAGTAGTTCAGCCGGATCTCGATCGTGGCGCCCGGTGCGATGGTCTGCCAGGTCGGCACGGTCACCGCGACATGCTGGAAGTCTCCTTTCAGCCCGCCGACGTTGGGCCCGCTGTGGCCCTTGCTCGTGACGGCGAGGCCGAAGCCGGATTGGTCGGACATGCTGCCGGGCGCGCTCGTGCCGTAGTCGAACTCGATCTTCGTGCCACCGGGGATGGTGGTGGCCGAGTTGTTCGTCACGCGCATCCGCGGGGTGATCGGGTAGTTCGCGTCGCCCAGCGCGAATCCGGTCAGGTTGACGTTCACGTCGAGCACCGACGAGGGAGCCGGACGCGATGACTTGGTGTTGCCGTAGGGGGCCGCACCGCGCAGGCCGTCGTTGATCTTCGTGATCAGCGTGTCGCCCATGAAGTACTGGCCCTTGGCGTTGTCGAAGGCGTAGTCGCCCGCCAGTTCCCAGATCATGATGCCGCCGATGCCCTTGTCGGCCACGTACTTGGCCTTCGTGGCGATCGAGGTTTCGTCCTCAGTGGACAGGAACACCTTCTTGTCGTTGTTCCACAGCCACGGCGTCACCATCGTGTTGTCGTAGAACCTGTTGTAGGTGCCCGAGATCCGGTCCGCCGGGTCGGTCTTGGGGCTGAGCCCGTACGCCTCCAGGTAGTCCGGGGTGATCTCGTTCTCGAGGTTCTTGGCGTGCCACATGGGGTTCGCGCCCGCCGGTACCTCGTCGCCCGCCAGGCCGAGGTCGTGCCACAGGTTGTCGATGCCGATCGCGCCGTTACCGCACGGCACGGTCGAGCCGACCTGGGATCCGGTGCCCGGTGGACATTGTTTCTGATCGGGCAGCGGCGCCTTGCCCCACAAGCCGTTCGTCCCGCCGGACACGCCTTGCCAGCCACGGGTGTAGAACCCGACCCCGATGTTGATCCGGCCTGCCTGCATGGCGCCGCGGAAGTAGTGATAAGCCCAGTCGGTGTTGAGATACCCCTGTCCGTCGTACTGCGGTGTCGTGTACACCTGCCAGTGCGCGAGCTCCGCGTCGTTTCCCGCGTCGTAGAGCGCGGCGTTCGGCCCGGCGAACTGGTTCCACGCGCCGTGCAGGTCGTAGCTCATCATGTTGGCGTAGTCGAGATAGCGCGTGACGCCGTAGACCTCCTGGCCACGCAGCAGCCAGCCGGACGCGGGCACGGCCGCGGTCAGCAGGTAGTGCCTGCCGTCGGCGGCACCGGCCCTGTCGAGCTTCTCGCGCAGCGTGCGCATCAGGTTTTCGTATCCGGCCCACAGGGTCCCGCGGTTGGACTGCGCGATCCAGTAGTCGTCGGGGTTTCCGGCGTAACTGGCCGATGTCGCGTATTCGTAGTCGATGTCGGCGCCGTTGAATCCGTAGGTGCGCAGGAACTGCACGACGGAATCCGCGAAGACGTCGATGCCCGCCTGGGTCTGCGTCATCTTGTAGAACCCGCCTGAGGCGTTGCGCGTGCCATCCGGGTTCAGGAAGCCGCCGGTCTCGGCCCAGCCGCCGATCGAGATCAGTGTCTTCACGTTCGGGTTCTGCTTCTTGTACTTGGTCAGCAGATTGAAATGTCCCTTGTACGGCAACGACGGATCCATCTCCGCGCCGGGGACGCCCGGCCATTCCATACCGATGGACTCGTTGGCCGGGCCAGGGGCACCGACCGAAACCTTGTTCTGCGCGTCGATGTGGGCGAACGCGTAGTTGAGATGGGTGACTTTCGACCACGGGATGTTGTTGACCAGATAGGACGGCGTGCCGTTCTTTCCGGTGCGCCAGCTGGTGAAGTAGCCGATCACGCGACGGGAATGCCCGTCTCCCAGCGTTTCCCGGCCGGTCGTGTCGTAGACGGTGCAGTAGGGGGTGTCGGCACCGGGCGTCCGGTAGAGGCCGTCGGGGCGGCAGTCCTCATGGCCTGCCGCGCTCGACGTGGACGGGGTGATGACGACGATCATGAGTCCGGCCAGCGCGATGAGCGACGCCAGCAGGGGGAGTAGTTTCCTGGTTCTCCTTGGCACGCCGAACCTCCGACAGTGGAAGATGGCCCTCGGTCTCAGCAGCTTGAGCCGCTGACCTGCCGCGCGTCAATAGGTGTAGACCAATTTCCATCCTGTGCCGCACTGCCGGACGTACCTGCGCTTCGTCAGGTCTGGTCTTCGTCGAGAAGTGAGGGTGTTTCGGGTGCCGGGGTGTAAGTCAGGCCCTTCAACAACGTTAGCGGGTGGCCATACTCTCGGCCACATCCCGTGAGTGCTATGACCCCGTGCCCTTCGACGCGGGTGTGCGGGCCGATCTTGCCGGGATGCACCGAAAGCGCTTCGGCGATCGTGTCCGCGTCGCAGTGGTCCGGGATCTCGAGTTCCGCCTTGAGCCGCCGGTAACGCCGGACCCATTCGCGTTGCCAGTCCAAGGGATTTTCGGTGTGCGGGATGTCGTCGGCCCAGCCTTCGGGCAACGGCGTGTCTTCATGGGGGAGCAGGTAACCGTTCTCCGCCGCGAGTTCGCCGACGGACTCCTCCGGCGCGGAGACGTCGTAGAACCGGACCAGCTCGCCTTTTTCGGCGATGCACCACGATGTCATCGAGTCGCCATGGCTGCGGAAGTACAGGTGCGCCGCGCCGAACCGGCGGCTCAACCCGGCGCAGCGCTCACGATCTACTCCGCGCCAGGCCTTTTCGTTCGCGAGCATGGCTTGATAGTGCGCGCGCGGCTCGGTGCTCCAAGAACTTTCTTCGGTGATGTCCGCGGGGTGCTGATCTTCCGACGGCCTGCCGAAAACGAGCGTCCATCCGTCGAGGGCGGGGGTGACGTAGAGCCGGGCGCATCGTTGGTGCCCGGGGCCGAGGTGGTGCTGGTTCCAGATCTCGGTGCCCAGCGACATGGTCACCGGTTCCGGATCGGACAGGCCGAACGCGTCGAGTACGGCCGCTTGGTCCGTGGTCGGGATGGCGTACCAGAACTCGCAACCCCGCATCGCGACCGGGACTTCGCCGCCGATCTTGCTCCGGATCAGGCGCCGGACGAGCGCGAGATCGTACTCGCCGAGTGCTTCCGGGCCGCCCAAGGCGAAAAGCAGCGCGCGCGCCGCGTTGCGCAGCGCCGGATTCCCGGTTCGCCGGATTTCGCGGAGTTCGGGAAGATCGTCCGGCCCTGCCTTGTCCAGGTCCCAGACGCTGAAGCGTTCCCCGGCGACGAGGGCTTCGGCCGCGGCTCTCATGTCCATGGCGCGAAGGTTAGCCGGACACCACGACAGAAAACTCGTTGCCGTCGGGGTCCGCCAGTTCCACCTGCCCGTTTTCCCCGGTGCCGAGCCGGGTCGCGCCAAGCGAGACGAGCCGATCGACATCCGGAAGAAGGCCGCTCAAAGCGAATCGCACCCGCCTCTTTTCGGTCTTGGCATCGAAAGGAGGGCCACCCCAGGTGATCTTCGGACCCCCGTGCGGGGAACGGATCGCGGTCTCCTGGTCCTGATCCCAGACCAGCGGCCAGCCCAGCGCCTTGCTCCAGAAGTACCCGACCTCCTGAGAGCCGTCACAGGCGAGCGCTCCGACGAAACCGCAGTCGGCCAGGAAATCGTTGCCCGGTTCGATGACGCAGAACTCGTTGCCTTCGGGATCGGCGAGCACCACGTGCTCCTCTTCCGGGCCCTGACCGATGTCGATATGCCTGCCACCGGATTCGAGGGCCTTCGCGACCGTTTCCCGCTGGTTTTCGAGAGAGGTGCTCGTCAGGTCGAAATGCGCGTGGTTCTTGACGGACTTCTTTTCTCCCGTGTGGACGAAGCGGATCCGGAACCCGGTGTCGTCGGCAGGCAGGAGTGTTTCGCCGTCCGGCGTCCAGCCGAGGACGCCCGCCCAGAATTTCGCGAGACGGAGCGGGTCGTTCGCGTCGAAACAGACGGCGTGCAGGGTGAGGGTCATCAGTGAAGCCACCTCGTGAGTGGTAGTGACGGTCAGCGCCATCACTACCACTCACGAGTCTTCAGCGCCTCCGGTTTTCCACCTTCCCCGTCAACGCGCGCAGGAACGCCGGGTCCCCGTCGGCCGTGACCTTCACGTCGTACCAGCCGTTCGTGACCGGCCAGTCCACCGTGACCGACCGTCCGGCCCCGACCCGCACCACGCGCGTCAACCGCGACGACGTCAGCCGCAGCGTCAACGCCGAGGAGCCCGAGTTGGACACTTTGAACTCGACACCCGAACGCCAGGTCAGGAACCGCGTCCGCACGTCGACACCCGCGGCCGCGCCCTGACGGTTCCCGCGCAGTTCCCACCACGACCGGTTCGGCCCCTGGACGACGACGCGGTATTCGTCGCCCGGCAGCGCCACGGTTTCACCGGCTTCGCCAAGGACGTCGCGGTGCGCGGGTTCGGCGAATTCGCCCTTGTACGGGTACAGCGTGAAATGCGCCGACGACGAACCGCTGTTCGCCAGCGACAGCGCGAGGGCGCCGGACTTCACGACACCGGACACCGAAACCTGGTACGGCAGCGGACGTGCCGGACGGTCACCGGGTTCGGCCACGGGCAGGGCCTGCTCCGACGGCGCGGACGGGCGCCAGCGGCTGATCGGCGCGGGTACCGGACCGGGGCGGGTCACGCGCGGCTGACGTCCCGCGCGCGAGAAGTCGAAGGCACCGGTGAGGTCACCGGCCACGGTCCGGCGCCATTTGCTGATGTTCGGCTCGGCGACGCCGGTCCAGCGCTCCAGGAACCGCAGCACCGAGGTGTGGTCGTACACGGTCGAATCGACGTGGCCGCCGATGGACCACGGCGAGACGACCGTCATCGGCACCCGCGGGCCGAAACCGAGCGGCTGACCGTTGAAGTGGTCCGCGTCGTTGGCGGCATTGCCGGGCGGAACGGGCGGCGGGACGTGGTCGAAGTAGCCGTCGTTCTCGTCGAAGTTGATCAGCAGCACCGTTTTCGACCAGGTTTCGCGGTCGGAGGCGATGGCGTCGAGCACGCGGTAGATCAGGTTCGCGCTGCCGACCGGGGTGGACGCGCCGGGGTGCTCGGAATCCACCGCCGACGGCACCAGCCAGCTCACCGCGGGCAGGCGGCGCGCCTGGATGTCGGCCTTCAGCCTGGTCACCAGCGTCTCCGGTTCGCTGCGGTACATCGCCTTCTGGAACAGGTTCCGCTCGGCGGGGCTCAGCGCGGCGACCCCGGCGTCGAACTGCGCCTGCAGCTTCTTCCGCTCCTCAGGCGTCTTCTTGGGCAGGGTGTCGTAGAACTCCTCGGTGGTACGGAACTTTCCGTCGACCTTGGTGAGGATTTTCGTACCGATCTTCTTGAACGGGAGGAAGTACTCCACCGCGTTGTCGGTGAAGTTGTCCCATTCCTGGTAGATCCGCCACGACACCCCGGCCGCTTCGAGGCGCTCGGGGTAGGTCGTCCAGTCGTAGCCCTTGTGGTCGTAGGAGTACGCCGCGTTGGTGACCGCGCGATTGGTGGTGCTGCCCGGCTCGAAACCCGTGGTGCCGGTCCAGAGGAAGTTCCGGTTCGGGTTGGTGGAGCCGAAGATCGAGCAGTGGTAGGCGTCGCAGATGGTGAAGGTGTCCGCGAGTTCGTACTGCAGCGCGATGTCGCGGCGTTCGTAGTACGTCATGGTGGCCGGGGTCTTCGCCGCGATCCAGCCGTTGTTCCAGCCGCGCGCCCACGCCTTGCCGCTGCCGTTCCAGCTGTGGTCGAGGTCGCCGAGGTACTGGATGTCGTCCGGATTCCGGCCGGCGAGTTCGGCCGCCTCCCGCACCGAGAAGGGCAGCACGGTGCCGCCGGCGGGGTTCGGCTGCTCGAACACCGATCTTCCCGACGGCAGTTCCAGCGGATGGCTGTCGGAGAAGCCCCGGACGCCGCGCAGGCTGCCGTAGTAGTGGTCGAACGACCGGTTCTCCTGCATGAGCACGATGACGTGCTCGACGGCGTCGAGTCCGCCGCGCCGCATGGGTTCGGCCATGGCGGCGTGCACGGACGGGGGCAGGAGCGTGGTGGCGGCCGCGGCGCCGGTGGCGCCCAGCAACGTACGGCGTGACAGTTCAGGCATGCCCGAACCTTGACCCAGGAACATGAACGTCACAAGAACCGAACAGGTCGTCCTGGCGTCGGTAGCCGGGCGGTGACACCGCGTCGATCCAGTTGGTCTCCGGCCGTTCCCGTGCTTACAGTATGCCGCCCGCACTACCCTTGGATGGCCGTGTTTCCTGATCATCACAACGAAAACGACAGCGGCGGAGACCCGGCGAGACCGGTGTTCGTCGACCCGAGCGGTCGACGCCGCACCCTCGTCCGCCGGATCGCGATCGGCGTCTGCGCCGCCGTCGCCTGCTATGGGATCCTCCTCGTCGCCGCGCTTTTCGGCGCGCCGACGCTGCCCGCCGCGCTCGTGCCGCTGCCGGTGCCCGCGCCGCGGGTTACGCCCGAGCCGCCCGCGACCACCTCGTCCGGCCCCCGGCCGACGGCTTCCCGACCGGAATCCTCCGAAGCGCCCGCGACCGACAACGAGACGTCGCGCACGAGCGCCAGGCCAGTCCCGGCCGGGACCACGGTTTCGCCGGGGACGACACCCCCGGGCTCCGTCGCCACCTCCTCGCCGCCGGGCGCCGAACGTCGTAACAGCCGGGCGCCCGACCTCCCGCCGGGACAGACGAGGACGACGCCGCCCGGTTCCGGGCACTGACGCGCGGTTCGCGCACGACCGAAGGATTCCCCTGTGCCTGCCCACCGCCGGTTGCCGCCGCCCAAGGCGCATTGGGCGCTCCTGGCGACCCTGTTGTTCGCCGTCACCGTCCTGCTCGGACTGCACACCCTGGTCGAAGGGGGATTCGCCGCCGACGGCGCGGTCTCGGCGGGCGCGGCCGGGGAAGTACCGGCCGCGGTACGCGACGGCGGCCCGATCATCGACCCACGCGGCGACGAGCCCGTCACGTCGCGGCTCCGGCCGAAGACGCTGGCGCTCACCTTCGACGACGGCCCCGATCCGGAATGGACACCGCGGATCCTCGCCGCGCTCGAACGGCACGGCGTGCACGCCACCTTCTTCGTGACCGGCGCGCAGGTGGCACGGCATCCCGGCCTGGCGGCGGAGATCGCCGAACGTGGCCACGAACTCGGCAACCACACCGCGACGCACACCGACCTCGGCGCGGCCGGGGACGTCCGCGCCAAGATCGAGCTGCGCGCCACCGACCTCGCCATCGCCGGTGCCGCCGGGACGGGGACCTCCCTGGTCCGTCCTCCCTATTCTTCGACCACCGACGCGGTGGACGACGCGGGCTGGCGGGCGGCGCGCCGTCTCGGCGGCGAGGGCAGGGTCGTCGTCCTGTCCGAACTGGACTCCCAGGACTGGCGGAGGGCGGGGGTGGACGCCATCGCCGCCGCCGCGACGCCCCGGACGGACGACGGCGCCGTGGTGCTCATGCACGACGCGGGCGGGGACCGGTCGGAGACCCTCGCCGCGCTGGACCGTGTCATCCCCGGCCTCCAGGCCAAGGGCTGGCGGTTCGACACGGTCAGTGGCGCCGCCGGGCTCAGCGGGAGCACGGCCGCGGTGGACGGGCTGACCCGGTTCGGCGGCTGGCTCCTGATCGCCGCGGTCCAGACCGGCGACGCGCTTGCGGCCGCGCTGGGCTGGTTGCTGATCGCCGCGAGCGTCCTCGCCGTACTGCGCACCGCCCTGGTCCTCGTCACCACGGCGATCCACGTCAGACGGGGCAGAACCGACCGGACCCGGCCTCCGGTGCGGGAACCGGTGACGGTGATCGTCCCCGCCTACAACGAGGAGGCCGGGATCGAGGCGACCATCCGCTCGATCCTCGCCTCCGACCACCATCCGACCTGGGTGATCGTCGTCGACGACGGGTCCACCGACGGCACCGCCGACGTCGTCGAGCGGCTCGGCCTGCGCCGGGTCAGGCTGATCCGCCAGCGGAACGCGGGCAAACCGGCCGCGCTCAACACCGGCCTCGCCGCCGCGCGGACCGAGCTGGTGGTCATGGTCGACGGCGACACCGTGCTGGAGCCCGGCACCGTCCGCACGGTGATCCAGCCGTTCGCCGACCCGTCGATCGGCGCGGTTTCGGGCAACGCCAAGGTCGCCAACCGCGGCGGGCTGCTCGGCGGCTGGCAGCACATCGAATACGTCATCGGGTTCAACCTCGATCGCCGGATGTACGACGTCGGCGAGTGCATGCCGACGGTGCCGGGGGCGGTCGGGGCCTTCCGGCGTTCGGCGGTGCTCGCGCTCGGAGGAGTCCCCGAGGACACCCTCGCCGAGGACACCGACCTCACGATGGCGCTGGAACGGGACGGCTGGCGGGTGGTCTACGAACAGGAGGCCCGTGCCTGGACCGAGGCGCCCGCGACACTGGGGCAGCTGTGGAAACAGCGCTATCGCTGGTGCTACGGCACGCTTCAGGCGGTGTGGAAGCACCGGGGCGCCGTCGTCGCCAAGGGGGCCGCAGGCAGGCTCGGCCGCCGCGGTATCCCGTATCTGCTGATGTTCCAGGTGGCGCTGCCCGTCCTCGCGCCGTTCGTCGACGTGGCCGCGATCTTCGGCCTGTTCACCGGGGACGCGAAGACCGCGTTGCTGTATTGGTCGGTGTTCCTGCTCCTGCAGATCGTGCCGGGCATCATCGCCTTCCGGCTCGACCGCG
Source organism: Amycolatopsis sp. NPDC033938 (assembly GCF_055575975.1). NCBI lineage: Bacteria > Bacillati > Actinomycetota > Actinomycetes > Pseudonocardiales > Pseudonocardiaceae > Amycolatopsis > Amycolatopsis sp. NPDC033938. The sequence continues at coordinate 110,089 of NZ_JBVIRO010000007.1, read as the reverse complement.
AATCGCTTCGCCCGCTGCTTTTCCTTCCCCTGCAACAGTTCGTCTACCGGCAGCTGATGTACCTCGTCGTCATCCAGTCGGTGATGACGGCACTGGCCGGGGCCCGCCTGCCGTGGCACAAACTGGATCGCCTCGGCCAGAGCGCGCCGCCGGGGTCACTTGTGGACGCTGAGTGACCGTTGGGCGGGGTGACCCCGCTGAACGGCCGCCTGCGCGGTAACCTCACGGACACCAAAGACCGCAGACCCTTGAGGAGGGCCCGTGTCGGCAGGGCAGATCGCCGCGCTGATCGCCGCAGGAGCATTCGTCGTACTCGTCGTGCTGCTGGCGATCGTGCTGTTCAAGCTCGGCCGGACCCTGGACGAGGCCACGATCGCCATCCGCAAGGCGCATGAGAACACCGACCCGCTGCTGATCGGCGCGAACGAGACGATCACGCACGTCAACGCGCAGCTGGAGCGGGTCGACGGCATCACCGCGAACGCGCAGGCCGTCACCGGAAACGTGTCCGCGCTGTCGTCGGTGTTCACCGCGACCCTCGGCGGGCCGCTGGTCAAGACCGCCGCGCTGTCGTACGGCCTCAGCAAGGCCATCAAGGCCCGCCGCAAGAAGGCGGAGGCGAAGGCGGCACGCCCGGCACGGAAGCGGGGCCGGAAATGAAGCGCCTGTTCTGGCTCGGCGTCGGCGTGGTCGCCGGCGTCGCCCTGTCACGCAAAGCGACCGAAACCGCTCGCCAGGCCACGCCCGCGGGGTTAGCCTCGAACCTGGGCGACGCCGTGCGGGAACTCGCGGGCGCCGTCGGTTCGTTCGGCGCGGAGGTCCGCGCCGGGATGAGCGAACGGGAACAGGAGCTGCACGACATGGTGTCCGAACGCACCGGTTTGAGCACGGCCGCCGACGGCCCTGCGGGCAGGCACGCGGCGTCGCCGCGGCGCCCGGCCCGGCGAGCTCGCCGGGCGGAGGGCTGATCGGTCGCGTCCGCGACCGGGAGAACCCCAGCCCTCCGCCGTTCCCGCCTGCCCTCGATCCCCGCGCCTTTCGCGCGAGCCCGCATCCAAGGACGAACCCGTGGAAACACACGAAATCACCCAGCGTTTTCTGAGCCATTTCGAGAGCAAGGGACATACCCGCGTCCCGAGCGCCCCGTTGATCCTCGACGATCCGAACCTGCTGTTCGTCAACGCCGGCATGGTCCAGTTCAAGCCGTACTTCCTCGGCGAGGTCCCGCCGCCGTACCCGCGCGCCACCAGCGTCCAGAAGTGCGTCCGCACCCCGGACATCGACGAGGTCGGCAAGACCACCCGGCACAACACGTTCTTCCAGATGGCCGGGAACTTCTCCTTCGGCGACTACTTCAAGGAAGGCGCCATCGAGGCGGCCTGGGAGCTGATCACCAAGCCGCAGAGCGAAGGCGGCTACGGCCTCGACCCGAACCGCATCTGGGCGACCGTCTACGAGGACGACTCCGAGGCGGCGGGCCTGTGGAAGAAGCTCACCGGCCTGCCGGGCGAGCGCATCCAGGCCCGTGATGGCAAGGACAACTACTGGGACATGGGCGTACCCGGTCCCGGTGGCCCGTGCTCGGAGATCTACTACGACCGCGGCCCCGCGTACGGCCGCGAGGGCGGCCCGGTCGCCGACGAGGACCGCTACATCGAGATCTGGAACCTCGTCTTCATGCAGGACGTGCGGGGTGACAAGAGCCCGAAGCACGGCCACAAGCCGATCGGCGAGCTGCCGAAGAAGAACATCGACACCGGGATGGGCGTCGAGCGGGTCGCGACGATCCTGCAGGGTGTCGAGAACGTCTACGAGACCGACCTCGTCCGCCCGGTGATCGGCCGCGCCGAGGAGTTCTCCGGCCGCCGCTACGGCGCCGACCACACCGACGACGTCCGCTTCCGCGTCATCGCCGACCACGCCCGCACCGGTGTCCTGCTCATCGGCGACGGCGTCACCCCGGGCAACGACGGCCGCGGTTACGTGCTCCGGCGTCTGCTGCGCCGCATCATCCGCTCCGCGCGCCTGCTCGGCGTGCACGAGCCGGTGCTGCCCGCGTTCGCCGCGGTCGTCCGCGACACCATGGGCCCGACCTACCCCGAGCTGGTCTCCGGTTTCGACCGCATCGAGGACGTCGTCCGCGTCGAGGAGGAGGCCTTCCTCTCCACGCTCACCAGCGGTTCGCGCATCTTCGACATGGCGGCCGAGGAGACGAAGCGTTCCGGTGGTTCGCTGCTGGCGGGCGACAAGGCGTTCCAGCTGCACGACACCTACGGCTTCCCGATCGACCTGACCCTGGAGATGGCGTCCGAGCAGGGCCTGTCCGTCGACGAAGAGGGCTTCCGCACGCTCATGAACGAGCAGCGGCAGCGCGCGAAGGCCGACGCGGCGTCGCGCAAGACCGGCCACGGTGACCTGTCCGAGTACCGCAAGGTGCTCGAACAGCACGGCGAGACCGAATTCCTCGGCTACAGCGACCTGCAGGCCGACGCGAAGGTCGTCGCGCTGCTCGAAAACGGCGTTCCGGTCCGCAGCGTCGGCGCGGGCAAGAAGGCCGAGCTGATCCTCGACCGCACCCCGTTCTACGCCGAGAGCGGCGGCCAGGTCGCCGACACCGGCGTCCTGCTCGGCGACGGCGTCGAACTCAAGGTCCACGACGTGCAGAAGATCGTGCCCGGCCTGTTCGTGCACCGCGTCGAGGTGCTCGACGGCGAGGTCGGCATCGGCAGCGCGCTGACCGGTTCGGTCGACCAGCACCGCCGTCTCTCGATCGAGCGCTCCCACTCCGCGACGCACCTGGTCCACGCGGCCGTGCGCGGCGCGTACGGCAAGCGCGCGGCGCAGGCCGGTTCGCTCAACTCGCCGGGCCGGATGCGGTTCGACTTCACCACCTCCGGCTCGGTCTCGGCCGACGTGCTGACCGAGGTCGAGGAGGAGGTCAACGACTACCTCCAGACCAACGTCGAGGTGAACACCTTCGTCACCACGAAGGACAAGGCCCTCGAACTGGGCGCGGTCGCGCTGTTCGGCGAGAAGTACGGCAACGACGTCCGCGTCGTCGACATGGGCGAGTACTCCCGCGAACTCTGCGGTGGCACCCACGTCGACCGCATCGGCCAGCTCGGCCTGGTGAAGCTGGTGGGCGACTCGTCCATCGGCTCCGGCGTGCACCGCGTCGAGGCGCTGGTCGGCTCGGACGCGCTCAAGTACGTCCGCAAGGAGCAGCTGCTGGTCTCGCAGCTCGCGAGCACCTTCAAGGTGCCGTCGGACCAGCTGCCTTCGCGGATCGACGACGTCCTCACCCGGCTCAAGAACGCGGAGAAGGAGATCGAGCAGCTGCGCACCCAGCAGGTGCTCGGCTCGGCCGGATCGCTCGCGGACAAGGCCGAGGACATCGGCGGGATCGCGGTCGTCGCGGAGAAGCTCGGCGAGGGCGTCGACTCGAACGGCCTGCGCGCGCTGGCCTCCGACATCCGCGGCAGGCTCGGCGCCCGTCCGGGCATCGTCGCGCTCTTCGCGCCGCAGGGTGAGAAGATCGCCTTCGTCGTCGCGACCACCAAGGCGGCGCAGGAAAAGGGCATCGCGGCAGGCAAGCTCGTCCCGTCGTTCGCCGAGGCGATCGGCGGCCGCGGCGGTGGCAAGCCGGACATGGCCCAGGGTGGCGGCACCAACCCCGCCGGTGCCGAGCAGGCCATCGCCTCCCTCCGCGCGGCGGTCGCCCAAGTTGGCTGACGACGCCCCCCAGCGGCGCCCGGATCGGCCAGGGGAATCCGATCCGGGGCGCGGTAGGCGGCTTGGCGTGGATGTCGGATCCGTCCGGGTCGGGGTCGCCCTCAGCGATCCCGACCCCATCCTCGCGAGTCCGCTCGTTACCCTCACTCGCGACGCGACTGGCGACAAGGACGTCGACCAGCTCGTCGAACTCGTCACGGAACACGACGTGGTCGAAGTCGTCGTCGGCCTGCCGAGGACGCTCAAGGACCGGCACGGCCCGGCAGCCGAAGCGGCGCTCGAGTACGCCGACAAGGTCGCCGCCCGGATCGCTCCGGTGCCGGTGCGGCTGGCCGACGAGCGGTTGACCACGGTGACGGCATCCAGGATGCTGTCGCAGCGTGGGGTGAAGGGACGTAAGCAGCGTGCCGTCGTCGATCAGGCGGCCGCGGTCGAGATCCTGCAGGCGTGGATCGACGCGGTAGCGGCACATCGCGCACGGAAGGGCGACACATGACCGAGCCCCACGGCCGGCCCGAACGCCGTCAGGGCGGTAGACGAAGGTTGCGGGAGCCTGAGGAGGCCATTCAGCCGCCGGCCCCGCCCCGTCGGAGGCCCGAACCGCAGCCACCCGCCAGGACCAGGCACCTGCGCCACGATGCCCCTGAGGCCCCGCCCGCGCCGCCACGTGGCCGCCGGGCCGCCGAGGAGCCGCCGCCGCGGGTCCGCCGCGCCGCCGCCGAGGAGCCACCTCCGCCCCGCGCACCGCGTCCGGTCCCGCCGCGGCGGGCCCCGGAACAGGCGGTACCCCCGCCGCCTCCTCCCGCACCGCCCCGGCGGTCCCCCCAGCCGGGTGACCGCGGTCTCGGCATGCCCGCCCATGCCCAGGAGGAGCCGCGTCCCGGCCGCCGCAGGCGCCGCGAGGACGACGGCCCGTACCCGGACGAGCGGCCGACCGACATCCTTCCCGCCGTGCAGGAGACGCCGCTGGCCCGGCGTCCCGGAGCGGCGCCTCCTCCGCCCCAGGGCAGCGAGGAGGAGTACGACGAGATCTTCGGCGAAGACGCGTACGACGAGTACGAGGACTACGACGAGTACGACGACTACGAAGACGACCAGGACTTCGAGGACGAGGATCGCGCCGAACCCGAACGGATCGAGGACGAGCGCCCGGAACGCCAGGGACCGCCGCCCAAGAAGCGCAAGAAGAAGCGCGCACTGGGCTGGATCGCCGCGCTGACCGTGCTCGTCCTGCTCGCCGGCGGCGCCTATTACGGCTTCACCGAGATCTTCGGCTACGACGACTACGAAGGCACCGGCGAGAGCGATGTCCTCGTCCAGGTGGAGAAGGGCGACTCGACGTCGGCGATCGGTAACCGGCTCCAAGCGGCCGGAGTGGTCGCCAGCGGCAAGGCGTTCGTGAAGGCGGGGGAGGACAACACCGCCGTCTCGCGGCTGCAGCAGGGCTACTACGTCATGAAGACGAAGATGTCCGGCGCCAGCGCGGTCGAGAAGATGGTCGCCCCCGGTACGAAGGTCGGCCAGGTCGAAATCCGGCCCTACACCCAGTTCCACGACATCACCCAGCCGGACGGCAAGGTGACGCCGGGTGTCTATTCGTTGCTGTCCAAGGCTTCTTGCGCCGATCTGAACGGCAAGAGCACCTGTATCCCGGTCGAAGAACTGCGCAAGACGATCGAGACCGCGGATCTGGCGCGGCTGGGCGTCCCGCCCTGGGCCGTCGAGGCCGCCACGCAGGCCGAGCACAAGGACCGGCGGCTCGAAGGGCTGATCGCCCCGGGCATCTTCAACGTCAAACCCGGGTGGACGGCCGAGGAACTGCTCACCGACGTCGTGAAGACCTCGGCGGAGCGCATCCTCAACGCCGGGCTGAGCGAGCAGTCCAAGGGCGAGGGCAAGACGCCGTACGAGACGCTCATCATCGCGTCGATCATCGAACGCGAGGCGGTGAAGGCCGACTTCGGGAAGATCTCCCGGGTCATCTACAACCGGCTCGACGAGAAGATGCGGCTCGAGATGGACTCGACGGTCAACTACGTCCTCGACCGGCCGACCCTGCTCACGAAACCCGAGGAGCGGGAAAAGGCGGGCGCGTACAACACCTACAAGTCCGCGGGCCTGCCCCCGACGCCGATCGCGGTGCCCAGCGCGGAAGCGATCCAGGCCGCGCTCAAGCCGGCCGCGGGCGAATGGCTGTTCTTCGTGAAGTGCGAGAAGAACGGGCTCTCCTGCTTCGCGGTGACGAACGACGAGCACAACAAGAACAAGCTGGACGCGCAGAGGCGTGGTGTCTACTAACCGCAAAGCCGCAGTCCTGGGGAAGCCGGTCGGGCATTCGCTCTCTCCGGTGCTGCACGGCGCCGCCTTCCGGGCGCTGGGGCTCGAGGGCTGGACCTACGAACGCGTCGAAATGGACGGCGACGGCCTGCCGGGGTTCGTCCGGGAGCTCGGTCCGGAGTGGACCGGGCTCTCGGTGACCATGCCGGGGAAACGAGCCGCGCTGGAGTTCGCCGACGAGGTGACGCCGCGCGCGGCGGCGGTCGGCGCGGCGAACACCCTGGTGCGCCGGGAAACCGGCTGGCTGGCCGACTGCACCGACGTCGACGGGGTCACCGAGGCGCTGCGGACGGCCGGTGGCTACACGCCCGGTCCGGACGACGAGGCCGTCGTCCTCGGCGCGGGCGGCACGGCCGCGGCGGCCGTCGTCGGCCTGGCGGCCCTCGGCGTGCGGACGGTGCGGCTCGTCGTCCGGGAGCCCGCGCGGGCGACGGAAACGGTCGAGGCGGCTTCTCGGGCCGGTCTGGACGTCGAGGTCCTTCGCTGGGCCGACGCCGACTTCGGGAAACTCGCGCACACCTCGGCGGTGCTGGTGAACACCGTGCCCCCGGACGCCGTGCGGCCGCATCTGGCGGAGCTGGCCGGGATCGGCTGCGTCCTCGACGTCATCTACCACCCCTGGCCGACAGCGCTCGCCGAGGCGGTCGCCGACCGGGGCGGCAGGCTGGCGACCGGGCTGGACATGTTGCTGCATCAGGCTTTCGGGCAATCCGAGTACTTCACCGGGCAGCCCGCGCCCCGCGAGGCGATGCGGGACGCGCTGCGCGAGGCGACCGGCGGGATCCTTCCCCTGCCGCTCGGCTGACCTCCCGACCAGCCAGAAGCCACCACGGCCTCGTGAGTGGTAATGACGGTTCTATTGGCGAGTAAGGCGAACTTGGCGTGTTGCGTGCGCCATCGGCTCGCGCCGCGGTCCGATGTCTCCACTGTGGCGTTGGGAACTCGTATTTGTCTACCTACTGGTGTGGAGCTTGTGCGGGTTGCCGACGCGGTCCGGGTGGGGAAGATTCCGGACGCTCAACGTCCGGAATCTTCCCCGCTCGATCACCGGTCCACCGGTACTCGTCGCCTGCGGCTTTGCTCGCGGTGAAGTACATGATGGTCCCCTTCCTTGCGCCTGGCGCAAGGAAGGGGGCCATCATGTACTGGGCAAGGTGTGAAGGTCGAGTTTCCTCGGCTGAGCCGAGGGAAGGGGGCCTTCACGCGCTACCGCTGTGACTGGTGGTGTCACTGAGCCTGGACCGGCCCCAGACTGAAGGGGCTTTCGGTGAACGCCTGACAAGATCGCCCCGGTTCGATAATCTGGCCGACTGCCTTGAGGAAGGAACAAGGGGTCAATGCCTAAACCCGATCGTGACGACTACACCGAAGAAGACATCGACAACTCGTGGGTCGGTCAGGCTCCGGTACTGAATTCCACCGTCACCCTGGCCGAATACGACCCGGAGTGGCCCAACCTGTTCGACCGGGAAGCGAAGCGCATCAGGGGGATCCTGGGGGAGCGCGCGCTGGTGCTGGAGCACGTCGGCTCCACGTCGATACCCGGGCTCTGCGCGAAACCGATCATCGACATCATGCTCATCGTCCCCGATTCGGACGATGAGGACGCCTACGTGCCGCAGCTGGAGGCGGAGGGCTACAAACTCGTCATCCGCGAGCCGGACTGGGAGAAGCATCGCTGCTTCAAGGGCCCGGACACGAACATCAACCTGCACGTCTACTCGCCGGACAACGGCCAGACCGAACGGTACCGGCTCTTCCGCGACCGGTTGATCGCCCACGAGGACGAGCTGAAGCTCTACGAGGCCAAGAAACGCGAACTGGCCGCGCGCACCTGGAAGTACATCCAGCACTACGCCGACGCCAAGACCGAGGTGATCGACGAGATCATCGAACGGGCGCGTGCCGCCCAATACGACGGCTTCGCCCGGCTCTACGCCGCGCACGCCGAAACCAGCAGCACCAACGCCCGCTACGACCGGCCCGCCATCGTCGAGCTGGCCGGTGACGTGGCGGGCAAGCGGGTGCTCGACGTCGGCTGCGCGGCGGGCCACCTCAGCGCGCTGCTCGCAGCCAAGGGTGCCGACGTCCTCGGTGTCGACGCCAGCGAGGGCATGGTCGCCGTCGCCCGGGAGAAGTTCGGGGACGTCGCGAGGTTCGAAACGGCGGACGTGTCCCGGCCGATGGCGTTCGTCGAGGACGGCTCCATCGACGTCATCACGGCGTCCTTGGTGCTGCACTACCTGAAGGAGTGGGCGCCGGCGCTGGCCGAGTTCCGTCGCGTGCTCAAGCCGGGCGGGCTCCTGTTGTTCTCGGTGCATCATCCCGGCGAGGACTGGCGCTGGTTCGGCAAGCAGAACTACTTTCAGCTCGAACTGCTCGACGACGAGTTCCCGCCGGGGCAGAAGGTCCAGTTCTACCGGCGGCCACTGAGCTGGACCTTCGGCGCGGTACGGGACGCCGGGTTCGCCGTCGACAGGCTGGTGGAACCGATGCCGGAGGAGTCGATCGCCGAGACCGACCCGCGCTGGTACGCGAACCTGCGGACCAAACCGCGGTTCCTGTACTTCCGGACGGTTCGCGAGTGATCTCCTGAACGCGTTTAGTCCGCTGAATGCGAGACACCCCAAAGATGGCGTGTCCGTGAAGGCCTCCTTCCCTACTCTCAAGGTAGGGAAGGAGGCCTTCACGGACATTCGGGATCTTGCAGGTCAGGTGACTGTTCCTGGCTGGGGCGGGGTCGTATGCGCCGGTGGCGGAGGTTGATCAACGGAGGATCGGGGACGCCGACGGGGTTTCAGTGTCCACAAGGGACATCGTCGGATGATTCAGTGTCCGTCGTGAGTGGCGATTCGGGTTCTAACCCTATTCGCCACTCACGACCCCCACGCGGAACCGCGCATAGCGTCATCAATCGGACACCTGCGTGAGCCCGCTCCCGCCGGGTCCGCCACCACAGGTTCGCCTTGCCTGGCTTGAGGCCGGATCTCGCGTGCTCAGAGCCGGAACACCCGAGTGCGGGATCCAGGCACGCGAGTCTCGTGTCTGAGCACGCGCTTTACGCCTTCACGACAGCATTCAGTGGACTGAACGCGTTCTCAGGCGGCGTCGCGCTTCGAAAGGTCCCGGATCAGCGACACGATCTCCCGGCTGACCGGCCGCAGCACCCGCAGCCGCGACAGCCCCACCAGCCGGGCGATCAGCGGCACCGTCCGCTCCACCAGCACGCGGCTGCGCTTCTGGCCCGCGGACCGGTCGTGGACCCAGAACAGCACGACACCCATCTGGTACAGCCACAGCAGATCGGGAAGGTCGTCACGCAGGTCCGGGTCGAGTTTGGCGTCGGAGCCGTCGATGACGTCGCGCATCAGCCCGATGGAGGCGTCCCGCGCGGGCGTCGACTCCTCGCTGAACGGGCTCAGCGGCGAGTCCGGGTCGGCGGCGTTGACGAAGAACTGGGTGCCGAAGCGGTGGTACGGCTCCGCGACGTCGAGCCAGGTGAGCAGGACCGTCTTGAGTCGCGCGCTGAAGTCCTGCTCACCTTCGATCGCCTGGCGCGACGTCGTGAGGTGCACCTTGGCGATCTCGTCGTAGAAGCCCTGGATCAGCTGGTCTTTCGAGGCGAAGTAGTAGTACGCGTTCCCGACCGAGACACCGGCTTCGGCGGCGATGGCGCGCATGGTCGTGCGGTCGTAGCCGTTCTCGGCGAACAGCCGCAAAGCGGTCGCCACGATCAGTGACCTGGTTTCCTCACTCTTCGCCACCAGTGCACGTTATCCGGTCAGGGCGCCGGATGCGGAGCGGGCGCCGGGTAACCGGGGTAGGGCGGCGGCACCGGTGCGGGCCGGGTGGGGCCTTGGTTGAGGTGGCGACGGCGGATCCCGTTGAACACCAGCACGTTCCCGACGTGCATCACGCCGAGGACGAGCGCGACGGTACCGACCTTCACCGAAAGCATCTCGAAGACGTCGCGTGCGTCGAGGACGGTGTCGTTGCTGGTCAGGAACAGGGCCACGAAGCCGAGGCTGACCAGATAGAAGCCGACGACCAGCAGCTGGTTGACCGAATGGGCCAGCGCTTGTTTGTCCTGGAAGACGTCTTCCAGGAACGTCTTGCCGTGCTTGCTCAGCGTGCGGGCGATCAGCACGGTCAGTGGGACGGTGATGACCAGGTAGAGCGCATAGGCCACTACGACAGGTTGCATGGGGACCTCCGTTTTGAACGTGTTCAAGACGAACGGTAGCCGAAGTTTTGAACACGTTCAAGAGGTGCTGTTCACCTGAAACTCACCCACGGGACCGCGGTGGCTGCGTAAGGTCTGGCCAGAACTGCGTCGTCAAAGCCAAGCGGGGAGTACAAGACCTTGAAACGCATCGCCGCCGTGCTCACCTCGGGCGCCCTGCTGGCCGGAACGTTGCCTGCCGCCACCCCGGCGGAAGCCGCCGTCGGCCAGAACGTCCGCTTCGCGACGTTCAACGCTTCGCTGAACCGGGGAGCCGCGGGACAGCTCGTGACCGACCTGTCGCAGCCGGGCAACGCGCAGGCGAACGAGGTCGCCGAGGTGATCCAGCGCAACCGCCCGGACGTGCTGCTGATCAACGAGTTCGACTACGTGCCCGAAAACCGCGCCGCGAACCTGTTTCGCGAGAACTACCTGAAGCGCGGCCAGAACGGCGCCGCCCCGATCGACTATCCGTACGCCTTCACCGCGCCGTCGAACACCGGTGTCGCGACCGGCTTCGACCTCGACCGCAACGGCCAGGTCGGCGGCGGTAACGACGCGCACGGCTTCGGCCTCTTCGAGGGCCAGTACGGCATGCTCGTGCTGTCCAAGTACCCGATCGACACCGAGAACGCGCGAACCTTCCAGAAGTTCCTCTGGAAGGACATGCCGGGCGCGCTGCTCCCGGACGACCCGGCCACCCCCGCGCCGCACGACTGGTACTCGCCGCAGGCGCTCGACGTCCTGCGCCTCTCGTCGAAGTCCCATTGGGACCTTCCGATCCGCGTCGGCCGTTCCACCGTGCACTTCCTCACCGCGCACCCGACGCCGCCCACCTTCGACGGCCCCGAAGACCGCAACGGCACGCGCAACAACGACGAGATCCGCTTCTGGGCGGACTACGTGACCCCGGGCAAGGGCCGCTACATCCGCGACGACCGCGGCCGCCGCGGCGGGCTGGGCGCGCACGAGAAGTTCGTCATCGCCGGCGACCACAACTCCGACCCGCTCGACGGCGACAGCGTCCCCGGCGCGATCTCCCGCCTGCTGAACGCCCCTCGCGTCATCGAGACCCGCCCGGGCAGCGAAGGCGCGGTGCGCGCCGCCCAGGACCAGGCGGGCGCCAACATCGGCCAGAAGGGCGACCCCTTCCTCGACACCGGTGACTTCAACGACAACGCGCCGGGGAACCTGCGGATCGACTACGTCCTGCCATCGAAAGGCCTGTTCCCCTGGCACGCCGAAGTCTTCTGGCCGCTGCCCGATTCACCGCTGGCACGGCTCAACGACGCGTCGGACCACCATCTGGTGCGCGTCGACGTGTTCGTGCCGCGCTGGTAGGAAGCCGCCCGATCACCGCCGTCTGAGGGCTTCGATCGCCGCTTCGGAGGTCTCGATGACGATCGTGTGGTAGCTCTCGATCCGCGAAACGATCTCCTCGCGCGGGCCGTTCAGCCAGGCCTCGCTGCCGTAGAACTCCCGTTCCTGACGTTCGTGCTCTTCCAGTGAGGCGAACGCCCGGACGAGATAGGCCTCTTCATGGCCGTCTTCGGCGACCAGGGAACGACCGCAATCGATGACGCGCAGGCCGGCGCTTTCCAGGAGGGGGATGGATTCCTCGCGCATGACGCGGAGGAAATCCTCGCTCGTCCCGGGCTTCAGTCGGTATGTCCGGAATTCCAGGATCACGGCGGCCTCCCTGCGCACGGTTACGGAAGCGACCCTAGCCTGGGCGTCATGAAGATCGCGATTCTCGACGACTACCAGGAAGTGGCGCTCGGCTTCGGGGACTGGGACTCCCTCGGCGCCGAGATCGAGGTGTTCACGGAGCCGTTCGCGGACCCCGCCGACGTGGTGGCCCGCCTGCGGGACTTCGACGTCGTGGTCGCGATGCGCGAGCGCACCCGCTTCCCGGCCGAAGTGCTCGACCGGCTCCCCGCGCTGAAGCTCCTGGTGAGCACCGGGCACCGCAACGCCGCCATCGACGTGGCCGCCGCCCGGCGCAACGGCGTGGTCGTGTCCTCCACCGGGTACATCGCGGCCCCGGCCGCCGAGCACACCTGGGCACTGATCCTCGCCGCCGCGCGGAACGTCCCGGTGGAGTCGCGGAACATGCGCGAGGGCGGCTGGCAGACCACGGTCGGCACGATCCTGCACGGCAAGACCCTCGGGCTGCTCGGGCTCGGCAGGCTCGGCGCGGGCGCGGCCAGGATCGGCAAGGCGTTCGGCATGGAGACCATCGCCTGGAGCCAGAACCTGACCCAGGACAAGGCCGATCCCCACGGCGTGACGGCGGTGTCGAAGGACGAACTGTTCGCCCGTTCGGACGTCCTGTCGGTCCACCTCGTGCTCAGCGACCGCACCCGCGGGCTGGTCGGGGCGCCCGAACTCGCCGCGATGAAGCCGACGGCGATGCTCGTCAACACCTCGCGTGGTCCGATCGTGGACGAAGCCGCGCTGGTGGATTCCTTGCGCCGCAAGGAGATCGCGGTCGCCGCGTTGGATGTCTACGACGTCGAGCCGCTGCCGTCGGACCATCCACTGCGGACACTGGACAACGTCGTGCTCACGCCACACATCGGCTACGTCACCCGCGAGGCGTACGAGATCTTCTACCGCGACGCTGTCGAGGACATCGCGGCGTTCCAGGCGGGTTCGCCAGTCCGCGTCATGGAGTGAGCTTGCCCAGTTCGGCGAGGACGGCGTCGGTGTAGGGCGGCCACACCTCGGCCGCCCACGGGCCGAAAGCGCGGTCGGTGAGCGCGACGCAGGCGGCGCCGGCGTCCGGATCGACCCACAGGAACGTACCGGACTGTCCGAAGTGGCCGAAGGTCCGCGGCGAGCTCGACGCCCCGGTCCAATGTGGACTCTTGTGGTCGCGGATCTCGAAGCCGAGGCCCCAGTCGTTGGGCTTCTGGTGGCCGAAGCCGGGCAGAACACCGGAAAGGCCGGGGAAGACCACGGAAGTCGCCTCGCGCACCGTCTCGACGGCGATCAGCTTCGGTGCCTGCAGTTCGGCGGCGAACGCGACCAGGTCGTCCACAGTGGACTCCGCACCCGAGGCGGGTGAACCGGTCAGCTTGGTCGCCTTCATGCCCAGCGGCTGGAAAAGCGCCTCCGCCTGGTAGTCGGCGAAGGGGATGCCGGAATGCTCGGTGAGCGCGTCGGCGAGCTGTTCGAACCCGGCGTTGGAGTACAGGCGCCGGTTGCCGGGCGCGGCCATCGACTTGTGCTCGTTGAAGGCCAGGCCCGAGGTGTGCGCCAGCAGATGCCGGATCGTCGAACCCTCCGGCCCGGCGGGGGTGTCGAGTTCGACGACGCCCTCTTCGATGGCGATCAGCGCGGCGTAGGCCGTCAACGGCTTGGTCACCGACGCCAGCCGGTACACCTTCGTCGTGTCGCCGTGCGTGCCCAGCACGTCACCGGCGGCGGTCACCACGGCCGTGGCGGCGTTGTCCACCGGCCACTGTTCGATCTCGCGCACGCTCTCCATGCCCCACACCCTACGAAGCCCGGGCCGGTCGGGGCGGCCCGGGCTTCGCAGGGGAGGGGATCAGGCGTCGAGGTCGGTCGCCACCAGCTCGGCGATGGCGTCGACGGCCGCCTCGGCACCCTCACCCTCGGCACTGATGATGACCTCGTCGCCGTAACCGGCGGCGAGCGTCATCAGGTTCAGCACACTGCCGGCCGCGACCGGGTCACCGCCCGCCTTGGCGATCTTCACCGCGACGGGCTGCGCCGCGGCCGCCTTGGCGACCGTCGCCGCGGGCCTGGCGTGCAGGCCCACCTTGCTGGCCACGGTGACGCGTTTCTCCGGCATGTTCTTTCCCTTTCGTGCCTTTGTTTCTGCTGTGCTGAAACTACTTGATGGGCTTGGCCGCGGTGGCTTCGAGATCGGCCTCGATCGCGTCTTCCTCGCGGCCAGGGGTCCGCAGGTTCCACTTCTTGATCACGAAACGGAAGATCACGTAGTAGACGACCGCGTAGGCCAGGCCGATCGGGATGAGCAGCCAGACGTTGTCGCTCGCCGCGGGGTGGTTGAAGTTGAGCCCGAAGTCGATCGCGCCGGCGGAGAAGCCGAAGCCGAGGTGGATGTCGAGCGCGTTCACCAGTGCCAGCGACGTACCGGTCAGGAGCGCGTGGATCAGGTACAGCGGCCACGCGACGTACATGAACGAGAACTCGATCGGCTCGGTGATACCGGTCAGGAACGAGGTCAGCGCACCGGCGATCATCACACCGCCGACGATCTTCTTCTGGCTGGGCTTCGCGGTCTGCCAGATCGCCAGCGCCGCGGCGGGGATGGCGAACATGAAGATCGGGAAGAAGCCGGTCATGAAGGTGCCGCGGGTCGGGTCGCCCTCGAAGAACTTCGTGAGGTCACCGCCGTCGAAGATGAACCACACCGGCACGTTCAGCAGCTGGTGCAGACCGACCGGGATCAGCAAGCGGTTGAGCACACCGTAGATACCGCCACCGACCTCCGGAGAACCGGTGACCGCCTCGCCGACCGCCTGGATGCCGTCGTTGACCCAGTGGAAGACCAGGCCCAGCGGCACCGCGAGGATCATCAGCGTCAGGGCGGTGACGATCGGCACGAACCGGCGGCCGCCGAAGAAGGCCAGGTACGGCGGCAGCTTGATGCGGTAGAACTTCTGCCACAGCAGCGCGGTGACCAGACCGACGATCACACCGGCCAGCACGCTGTAGGGCCACTTGAGCGGGTTGAGCATCAGGCCCGCGGGCTTCTCGGGGTTCCAGCCCGGCAGTTCGGAGAACGGCGCGAAGACCTGGAGGACGCTGGTGAACACGAAGAAGCCGACCACGGCGGCCAGCCCGGTCGCGCCGTCGCTCTTCCGGGCGAAGCCGACGGCGATACCCACCGCGAACAGGAGCGGCAGCCAGTTGAACAGCGAGTTGCCCGCCGCACCGAGAACCTCGGCCACTTTGGTCCAGCCGAGCCCTTTCTCGCCGAGCAGGTCGGGCTGGCCGAACCTGTTGAGGAGTGCGGCGGCGGGAAGAGCGGCGATGGGGAGCATGAGGCTGCGGCCGAAGCGCTGAAGCCCGGCCAGTCCCTTGCCCTTGCCCTTGCTCTTCGCCCCCTCCGCGGTGGTGGAGCTCATCGGGTACCTCCGTAGTGAGGATGGTGACCGGAATCCGGGGTGTTCCGGTCAAGCTGCATGGTGACCTGGTAGTGATCGCCCCGGTACCAGGAAGTCATGTCTTCGATCGGTTCCCCGTTGACGCTGGAGACCCGGCGGAAGACCAGGAGCGGACTGCCTGCCCGCATGCCGAGCATGCGGGCCGTTTCGCGGTCCGCGGATTCGGCCCAGACCGTCTGCCACGCGTGGTCCGGGCGCAGGTCGTACGACTGGGCGAGTTGGACGTACAACGATCGGGTGAGATCGAGGTCGAGCAGACCGGGCATCCGGCCGGCGTGATACCACCCGCGTTCGACCGCCAGCGGCACCCCGTCGGCCCGGCGGAGCCGGACGATGCGGTGTGCCGGAGTTCCGGCGGCCAGGCCGAGCGCGTGCGCCGAGGGGGCGGGCGGGACCTCGGTGGAGGTCTTGACGACCTCCGTGGTCGGCGTCATCCCGCGACGGCGCATGTCCTCGGTGAAGGACATCAGGTAGAGCTGCAATTCCATCCGCCTCGCGGCGGTGAACGTCCCTTTCCCGCGCACGCGGGACAGGAGCCCTTCTTCGACCAGCTTGCCGATCGCCGACCGGACCGTGAGCCTGGACACCTGGTAGGTCTCGGCGAGGTCACGTTCCGAAGGAATCGGTGAGCCGGGGGGTAGCTCACGCTCCACCGTGCGGCGCAGAATCTCCCGCAGCTGGGCGTGCTTGGGCGTCGGTCCGTTGATCACACGGTCGGACGGCGGCAGCTGCGCCGAAGCGCTCATGACGGTCACCGTCCTTTCGGGCCGGTCGATTCGGGTAACCCGTACTCGCGTCAGGTCCGGAAGATTGGTACGTTCCGGTCTAGACCAATGATCCGATGGGGCAGGATGCTCCGTCGCACGAGCGGGTGTCAACCACCGTTACGCGTTCGTGGCCAGGGATCGGGTGCGAGTCGGCGAACGGCGTAGTACAGCTGGTTCGCATGTGGGAAACCGACAGGGAACAGGGAGACCGCGATGGCGGATGACAGGCCGGAAAAGATCCTCGCGGCGCTCGGCGGCGCCGAGAACGTCATCGAGGTGGAGGGGTGCATCACCCGGCTGCGCTGTGAGCTCGAAGACATGAGCCTGCTCGACGAGGCGGCGCTGAAGGCGGCAGGCGCGATGGGTGTCGTGCGCATGGGAGCCGGTGTCCAGGTCATCGTGGGGCCGGAGGCCGACACGATCGCCAGTGACATCGAGGACATGCTGTGAGCCTGGAGGTCCTGAGCCCGGTCGGCGGCAAGACAACCGCCATGACCGAAGTGCCCGATCCGGTCTTCGCGCAGGCGATGGTCGGCCCCGGCCTCGCGGTGATGCCCTCAGGCGGGCGTCAGGACGCGGTCGCGCCGGTCGACGGGACGGTCGTGACCCTGCACCCGCACGCTTTCGTGGTGGCCACCGAGGACGGCCGCGGCGTGCTGGTCCACCTCGGGATCGACACCGTCAAGCAGAAGGGCGAGGGGTTCACCCTCCACGTCGTCAAGGGTGAGTCCGTCCGCGCCGGGCAGCCGGTCGTCGGCTGGGACCCGGAGGCCGTCGCGGCGGCGGGCTACTCGCCGATCGTGCCCGTCGTGGCCTTGGACGCGAAGGCGGAAGTCCTTTCGGGACTGCTCACCGGCGGCGACGTCGAGCCGGGTGACCCGATCTTCACCTGGGACAGCTGAACTTCAGAGGGGTCCCCATAGGACGGTTTTCGTCCTGTGGGGACCCCTCATGACGTTTCTCAGGCCGTGACGACCTGGCCGTTGGTGACCTTGACCGCGATCGAGGGCAACGGCTGGTCGGCCGGTCCCTTTTTGACGGCGCCGGTCGCCGCGTCGAAGATCGAGTTGTGGCAAGGACATTTGAGTTCCGCGCCCGCCGGGACGACCGCGCAGCCCTGGTGTGTGCAGATCGCGCTGAACGCGGCCGCGGTGCCCTCGGCGGTCCTGGTGACGATGACGTCCTTGCCGTCGGCGGTCTTGGCGGCCTTCGCCTGGCCGACCTCGAGGTCGGAGAGCGCGGTCAAGGTCTCGCCCGGTGCCGCGGCGGGCGGAGCGGCGGCCGAGCCGGACGACGGGGCTTCGCTTCCGCAGGCCGTGAGGGCGACGGCACCGACGGCCACGCCGGCGACGGCGGCCCCGGTGCTCAAGACGGTGCGGCGGGAATGCAGTTCGGCAGTCATGCCCATACACACGGTTCAAGCACCCATCCGGTTCAATTTCGCCGACCATCGGGTGCGGGATTGAACCGAGAGGCCCTCTTTTCCGTGTTCAAGGGCATAGGGGAACCGAACACGCGAAAAGAGATACGGGCATGATCCGGTGGTTGTTGCGGGCGGTGGTGGCGGCGAGCCTGCTCGGTTCGGCGTGGGTGCATTACGTCGTATGGCAGGACTGGGCCGCCGAGACGGACGTGGTCGGACCACTCTTCCTGGTGAACGTGGTGGCGGGCGTGGTGATCGCGGTCGCCGTCCTGGTCTGGCACCACTGGCTGCCCGTGCTGGCGGCGATCGGCTTCGGCCTGGCCACGCTGGGTGCGTACGTGCTTTCGCTGACGACAGGGTTCTTCGGCGTTTCTGAACGTTTCACCACCCAGGCCGAGCTGTGGGGTCTGATCACCGAAGTGGCGTGTGTCGTCTTCGCCCTCCCTTTGCTCTTCGTCCGCGAAGGCACGGATCGGTGAAGGAATTCGCGGAGGACCGGCTGATGCGGGCTCTGCACGACGAACACGCCGCGGCGCTGTGGTCCTACGCATTGCACCTGACCAGCGGTGACCGGGTCCGCGCCGAGGACGTCGTCCAGGAGACGCTGCTGCGGGCCTGGCGCAACGCCAAGGTGCTCGACCAGTCCGAGGGATCGGCGCGGGGCTGGCTGTTCACCGTGGCGAGACGGATAGCCATCGACGACTGGCGTGCTTCCACGGCGCATCCGGAGGTGGTGACCGGCGAACCGCCCGAAACGGCGGTCACCGACGGCACCGAACGGGCGGTTCAGGGCTGGCTGGTCGCCGAAGCCCTCGGCGAACTCTCGCCGAGACATCGTGAAGTGGTCGTTTTGTGCTATTTCCAGGGTTACTCCGTCGCGGACGCGGCGAAGCGGCTGGGTGTGGCCGAAGGGACCGTCAAGTCGCGGACGCATTACGCCTTGCGGGCGTTGCGGCTGGTATTGGAGGAAAGAGGGGTGACTCAATGACCGACCCCTTCGCCACCTACGACGCGGCCTACGTGCTCGGGGCGCTGTCCCCGGAAGACCGGTCCGCGTACGAGAAACACCTTCACGGGTGTGACCAGTGCGCCGCGTCCGTGCGCGATCTGGCGGGAATCCCCGGCCTGCTCGCCCAGGCCGGTGCCCCCGCACTGCTGGAGGAGGAACCGTCGCCGTCGCCGGAACTGCTGCCGACCGTGCTCAAACGGGTCCGCCGGGGACGGCGGATCCAACGGGCGATCACCGCCACCGCGGCCGGGGTCGCCGTCGCGGCCGGCGTCACACTCGCGGTCGTCCTGACCGGACCGGTCGCGGCCGGCGGTGATCCGATGACGCCGCTCGGCGACTACCCGGTGACCGCCCAGGTCGCCATGTCCGCCACGGACACCGGCACCAAGGTCGACATGACCTGCAGCTACGGCGGCAACCGCACCGGGGACTACATCCTGGTGGCCGTCGACGCCGACGGCGGGACCAGCGAACTGGCGTCCTGGCGCGCGATGCCCAAGGACACCGCGCACATCGTGGTCGGCACCGCGATGCGCACCGGGGACATCAAGGCGCTGGAGATCCGCACGCCCTCGGGTCTCCCGCTGCTGCGGATGAACCCCTGATCCCGGTGTCATGACAGGGCTTCGGTGCCGGACTTGAGGCGGATTGGTGCCGGATGCGAAAAGTTTCAGAAGGGTGTTTTGGGTACCTGCGGCTGGGGCTCACCACCAGCCACAACGGCTGCGCGTGAAGGACCCCTTCCCTCGGCTCAGCCGAGGAAACTCGACCTTCACACCTTCCCCCAGTGCGTGAAGGCCTCCTCGAGGGACTCGTCTTTGTTCACCCAGAGCTTGTGCGGGTTGCCGGTGCGGCCGAGCGGGGAAGATTCCGGACGTCCAACGGCCGGAATCTTCCCCGCTCGGCCGCCGGCCCCCAGGTCGTGATCAAGCTCCGCCACCGGTGCGTGCGGCCCCCGACAAGGAAAAGGAATCAGGACACTCCACGTCCCGATTCCTTCACCGTCAGCCTCGCGAAGCGACGCCGAGAATCTGAACCTTGAGCGTAGGGAAGGAGGCCTTCACGGACCTCCCGCCTTGGCAACCGCGGGAAGCGTCCGTTGTGGACGGTCTGGCCGCGCGCGGCGAAGGGACCTTAAGCCTGGAGCGAGCAGTCGGCTGAATGCGTTCCACAGGCCGCCGGAACCCGCGCTCCACCTGCCGTAAGTGCATGAAAGTCCCTGTCACGAAAAGAAGTTCTTGCCTCAGCACACCATTGAGGCGGACTCTTGATCTTGTGTTCATGCCGATCGCCTTCGCGGTGGCGGGCGCCGGATCGGCGCTCGCCACCCGTGCCTGCCTGCGCCGCGCGGGAGCGCCGGTGACGGCCTGGGCGGCCGCTCTCACGGCGGCCCTCCTCCTGGCGGTCTGCCTCCGTCACCAGGACGGGGCCTGGCCGTCGTGGTGGCTCGCGGTCCCCGCCGTGCTGACCGTCTTCGCCGTCCCGCTGGCGCTCGCCGACCTCAAGTACCGCCGTTTGCCCGACGTCCTGACCCTGCCCGCGTACCCGGCCCTCGCCGCCGCCATCGCGGTCGCCGCGGCCGGGGGAGGGGCGGCCATCGCGGCGCGGGCGGTGCTGGGCGCGGTGGTCTTCGGCGGCGCGCACGCGCTCGTTCACGCGCTGTCGCCCCGCTCACTCGGCGCCGGTGACGTGAAGCTCGCCGGGAGCCTCGGCGCGGTCCTCGCCGCGACGGGCTGGCCGTCGGTCGTGCTCGGCGCGGTCGCCGCGGCGCTGCTGAGCGTGGCACTCGCGGTGGGCGGACCCAGGCATCCGACGGTGCCGCACGGCCCCGGTCTCCTGGTCGCGGCTTGGGCGCTGGCCGTCTTCGCCGGACCCGGTCCGGGATAGCCCGGCCCTTCCCCGGCAGGTTGAGACGTTGTGACAGGATCTGTCAGGTGTTGCGCTGGATAACCGCAGGGGAATCGCACGGACCCGCCCTCGCCGCCATCCTGGAAGGGATGCCCGCCGGGGTCGAGGTCACGACCGCCGAGGTGGGCGAGCAGCTCGCGCGAAGGAGGCTCGGTTTCGGCCGCAGCCCCCGGATGGGCTTCGAGACCGACCACGTCGTGTTCACCGGCGGGGTCCGGCACGGGCTCACGCAGGGTGGCCCCGTCGCCGTCCAGATCGAGAACGCCGAGTGGCCGAAGTGGGAGAAGGTCATGTCGGCCGATCCCGTGCCCGCCGAGGAGCTGGCGGGTCTGGCGCGCAACGAGCCGCTGACCCGGCCCCGGCCCGGCCACGCCGACCTGCCCGGCATGCAGAAGTACGGCTTCCCCGAGGCCCGTCCGGTGCTGGAACGCGCGAGCGCCCGCGAGACCGCGTCCCGGACCGCGCTCGGCACGGTCGCCCGTGCGTACCTCAAGCAGCTGCTCGGGGTCGAGATCCTCAGCCACGTCGTGTCGATCGGCGGCGCCTCGGCGCCGGAGGGCCCGCTGCCCGTGGCGTCGGACCTGCCCGCGATCGACGAGAGCCCGGTCCGGGCGTTCGGCCAAGAGGGGACCGACGCGATGGTCGCCGAGGTCGACGCCGTGCGGAAGGCCGGTGACACCGTCGGCGGCGTCATCGAGGTGATCGCCTACGGGCTGCCGCCGGGCCTCGGCTCGCACGTGCACTGGGACCGCAGGCTCGACTCCCGCCTCGCCGGCGCGCTCATGGGCGTGCAGGCGATGAAGGGGGTGGAGGTCGGCGACGGCTTCACCACGGCCACGCGCTGGGGCAGCCAGGCCCACGACGAGATCGACCGCGGCACCGGCCCGGTCGGGGTGACCCGCCGGTCCAACCGCGCGGGCGGGCTCGAAGGCGGCATCACCAACGGCGAGCCGCTGCGCGTGCGCGTCGCCATGAAGCCGATTTCGACCGTCCCCAAAGCACTGTCCACTGTGGATGTCACCACCGGCGAACCCGCGGTGGCCATCCACCAGCGGTCCGACGTCTGCGCGGTACCCCGCGCCGGTGTCGTGCTGGAGTCGGTGGTCGCGCTGATCCTCGCCGACGCCGCGCTGGAGAAGTTCGGCGGCGACTCGCTCGCCGAAAGCAAGCGCAACGCCGAGGCCTACCTGAAGGCGCTCGAGGAGCGCTGGTGACTCCTCGCGCGGTGATCATCGGGCCGCCGGGCTCGGGTAAGAGCACGGTCGGGCCGGCGCTCGCCGCCGCGCTCGGCCTGGCTTTCCGCGACAGCGACGACGACATCGTCGCCCGTGCGGGCAAGCCCATCACCGACATCTTCGCCGAGGAGGGCGAGCCCGCCTTCCGCGCGCTGGAGGAGGAGGTCGTCGCCAAGGCGCTGGCCGAACACGACGGCGTCCTCTCCCTGGGTGGGGGAGCGCCGATCACGCCGGGCACCCGGGAGCGGCTGGCCGGGCACACCGTGGTCTTCCTCAACGTCGGGATGGCCGCGGGCGTCCAGCGCGCCGGGCTCTCGGCCGCGCGTCCGCTGCTGGCCGGGGTGAACCCCCGCGCCACCTACAAGGCGCTTCTCGACGCCCGCCTGCCGGTGTACCGCGAAGTGGCCACGATCGAGATCGAGACCGACCACCGTACGCCCGCCGAGGTCGTCGAGGCCGCCGTCGCCGGGTTGACCGAGAACAGCAAGGAACGAGCATGAAGCGCACCATCGCCGGCGTCCTCCTCGCCGTCGTTGCCCTCACCCTGACCGCGTGCGGAGACGAGAAGCAGCCCGCCGGTGCCGACGTCGTCCAGACCGGCGCGGCGTCCAGCGCGGCTCCCGCCTCGGCCGCGCCGGAGGCGGACGTCGCCGCCGACGTCAAGGTCACCAAATGCGACAGCAACAGCTACACCCCGAAGATCACCATCGAGGTCACCAACAGCACGAGCGAGGACGCGCGCTACGCCGTCACCATCGCGATCAAGGACGCCGAAGGCAAGGCCTCCGGGGAAGCGCTGTTCGCCAAGAACCGCATGACGCCGGGCCAGACGGTGACCGAAGAGATCCCGGGCGACACCCCGGTCAAGGGCAAGATCACCTGCGAGGTCGCCAGGGCCAAGCGGCTTCCGCCGAAGTGAGGGACACGATGACCGAGCCGGTCCGCATCACCGTCAACACCGCCAAGCCGTACGACGTCGTCATCGGCCGGGGGCTGCTGGGCGAGCTCACCGAGCAGCTCGCCGACGCGTCCAAGGTCGCGCTGATCCACCCGCCGACGCTCACCACCACCGCGGAGGCCATCCGCGACGAGCTGGCCGAGGCCGGGATCGACGCGCACCGGGTCGAGATCCCCGACGCCGAGGACGGCAAGGCCCTCACCGTCGCCAGCTTCTGCTGGGAGGTGCTCGGCCGCATCGGCCTCGACCGCCAGGGCGTGGTCGTCGGCCTCGGCGGCGGCGCCGTGACCGACCTGGCCGGGTTCGTCGCCGCGACCTGGATGCGCGGCGTGCGCCTGGTCAACGTGCCCACCACGCTGCTGGGCATGGTCGACGCCGCCGTCGGCGGGAAGACCGGCATCAACACCGAGGCGGGCAAGAACCTGGTCGGCGTCTTCCACGAGCCGAGCGCGGTCCTGGTGGACCTCGCGACGCTGGAAACGTTGCCGCCCAACGAACTCGTCGCCGGGATGGCCGAAGTCGTCAAAACCGGGTTCATCGCGGATCCGCGCATCCTCGAACTCATCGAGCAGGACTCCGCCGCCGCGCTGGATTCCACCGGTGAGGTCATCGGCGAGCTGGTCCGCCGCTCGATCCAGGTCAAGGCCGACGTCGTCGCCGCGGACCTGCGTGAGTCGAACCTGCGCGAGATCCTCAACTACGGCCACACGCTCGGCCACGCCATCGAACGCCGCGAAAAGTACCGGTGGCGGCACGGTGCCGCGGTGAGTGTCGGACTGGTGTTCGCCGCCGAGCTCGCGCGCCTGGCGGGCCGTCTCGACGACGCCACCGCCGATCGCCACGTCGCCGTCCTCAAGCTGCTGGGCCTGCCGACCACGTACGACCCGGACGCGCTCCCGCATCTGTTGGAAACGATGAAGGGCGACAAGAAGACCCGCTCGGGTGTGCTGCGCTTCGTCGTCCTCGACGGGCTCGCGAAGCCCGGCAGGCTGGAAGGCCCCGACCCGTCGCTGCTCGCGGCGGCGTACTCGGTGGTGGCGGGTGAGGCTCCCAAGCCTGGCGGGAGCGTGCTGCTGTGAAGGTGCTCGTCCTCAACGGTCCCAACCTCGGCAGGCTCGGGCTGCGCGAACCGGGTATCTACGGTTCGGCCACGCATGCCGATCTGGTCTCGGCCTGCGTCGACACCGGCAAGGAACTCGGGATCGACGTCGAGGTCCGCCAGACCGATCACGAGGGCGAGCTGGTCGGCTGGCTGCACGAGGCCGCCGACGCCGGCTGGCCGGTGGTGCTCAACGCCGCCGCGTGGACGCACTACTCCATCGCGGTCCGCGACGCCGCCGCCCAGCTCAAGGCGCCGCTGATCGAACTGCACATCTCCAACGTGCACAAACGCGAGCAGTTCCGGCACCACAGCGTGCTGTCGGACATCGCCACCGCGGTCATCGCCGGGCTCGGCGTCGACGGCTACCCGCTCGCCCTGCGCTGGATGGCCGCGAACGCGTCGTGAACAACCCGCCGGAGCTGGTCACCGCGCGGCTTCGGCTGCGGGCGCTGACCGAGGCCGACACCGAGGCGATCGTCGCGCTCTTCGCCGACCCGGCGCTGAGCGCGCATTTCGCGGTACCGCTCACCGAGCCGTCCCAAGTCCGCGCCATGATGGATCGGCGCCTGTCCTATGACGGACCGTCCGGGATGGGGCATTGGGCGATCGAGCGGGACGGCGAGGTGATCGGTCTCGCCCATCTACGGCCGTCGGAGGAACTGCCCGGCCGGGTTCCGGAGATCGGCTACTACCTCGCGCGGGCGCACGGTGGACAGGGGCTGGCGACCGAGGCCGCGCAGGCGCTTCTGGATCACGGACTCGTCGGGCTGGGCTTGTCGTCGGTATGGGCACTGGTCGGTGAGTCCAATGTGGCCAGTCTGAACCTGGTGCGGCGCTTGGGTTTCCTCGATGTCGGCGGCGGCGATCATTACGGCAGCGGGCCGCATCGCGTGCTCGTCGCACTGCCGTCGGAGCACGGCAAACCGCATCACATCGAACTGTGGGTACCGGATCTCGCGCGCGCCGAGGAGAGCTGGGGCTGGCTGCTCGGCGAACTCGGCTGGCGGGAGTTCCAGCGCTGGCCAGCCGGGGTCAGCTGGAAGCACGGCACGACGTATCTGGTCGTCGAGCGTTCTCCCGTGCTCAGGGGCGAGAAGCATGAGCGAACCAAACCGGGACTGAACCACCTCGCGCTGCACGTCGAGACCCCCGATCGGGTGGACGAACTCGCCGCGAAGGCCGTCGACCACGGCTGGTCGCCGATGTTCGCGGAGAAGTATCCGTATGCGGGCGGTGATCACCACTACGCCGCGTACCTCGAAAACGCCGATGGCTTCGAGGTGGAGTTGGTCGCACAACAGGGGAGCGACGTCACCCAGGCGGGTTAAGTCTCGCTACACTCGGCCATCATGCGCCTTTTTCGTGGTGGCCGGCGACCCGCCCGTGCCGTGGTGGCCGTCCTCGCGGCCGGCGCGCTTTTGGTGGCGTGCAGTGACGGCAACGTCCAGTCCCAGGCCGACGGCAAGGGCGGCGGGATCGGCGGGGCCCAGCAGACGCCCGGCGAGAAGCCGCGCCCGATGGACGTCGAACTCGCCACCGGCGATCCGCGGCAGAGCGGTGGCGTGGTCGCCGCGGGCGATCAGGACGCGGTCTACAACTACGGCCCGACCGTGATGCGGGACGGAGACAAGCTGCGGATGTGGTGGTGCAGCCAGTACGGCAGCGCCCAGCCGGCCGGCGACGACATCCTCTACGCGCAGTCGCCGTCGCTCGACGGCCCCTTCACCGGCCCGTCCGGTGGCGGCCCGGCGGCGGTGTTCTCCGGCGCGCCCGGCGGTTTCGACGGGATGCACACCTGCGACCCCTCGGTGATCAAGGTCGGCTCGACCTACTACATGTATTACACCGGCGCGGCGGGCGATCACGCGCTCGGCAACTCGATCGGGCTCGCCACCAGCACCGACGGGCTCACCTGGACGCGTGCCGCGGGCGGGCAGCCGATCATCGGGCCGGCGCACGACGTGCACCGCGCCAACGTCTACGGCGCGGGCCAGCCCTCGGCGGTGTACCTCGACGGCTGGTTCTACGTGCTCTTCACCGACACCACGGCCAAGGCCGCCGGCTGGAACGGCGCCGGGCAGTTCCTGCTCCGCGCCAAGGACGCGGCCTTCACCCAAGGGGTGGAGACGCTGGGGGACCAGGGCTTCGTCGCCAAACCCAGCACGATCTCGCCGCGCACCCGCTCGCTGGTCGACGGCTTCAGCACCGATCTGATGTGGGTCGGCGCGCTCGACGCCTTCGTGATCGCGCACGAGACCGACACCGGTACCACGCTCACCTTCTGGACCAGGGACTTCACCGCGCAGCCGTACCGGCCGGTGCTCATCCCCGGCGCCTGGAAGGAGGGCCCCGGCCTGGTCCGGCGGCCCGACGGGCACGCGCCGCTCTCCTCGGGCGACGTCTGCGACCGGGTGCCGTTCGACGTCGTCCGCGCCACGATCGTCGGCGGCGCGGGGGCGCCGACCGACCTCAAGCATTTCGGCCTCGACGTCCGCGGTTCGCGGGCCTGCGACGGCGACGCCCGGATCCGGACCGCGTTCGAAGGGGTCGCGATGCCGTCGCCGCAGCGGACCATCGACCTGGTGGCCGACGGAAAGCTGGTCCGGGTCGACCGGCGCTCGGTGGCGGCGGCGCTCGCGGGCGAGGTGGTCGACCAGCGGCTCAAGGTGCTCGAGAAGTTCCCGCAGGCCGCGCGCCTGAGCGCCGGCGCGAAGATGGTGCGCGCGCCGGGCCGGGGGGTCGCGGTGGTGCTCGACGGCAAGCTGTTCGGCGTGCCCGACGCCGGGGCGGCGGCGCTGAACGACTCGACCGTCGAAGAGATCAGCGATCAGGCCTGGGACGGCTTCCCGGCCGGTTTCTCACTCTCGGGCTGAGCGTCGTCGTCCTCCGGGGCCGCCTTGGCGATCCGGCCGCCGACGAACAGGCCGAGCCCGGCCGGGATGAGCACCAGCAGCGCCGAGAAGGCGGCGCCACCGGTGAGCGCGCCGCCGAGTTCGGAGGCGCCGGTCTGGTCGACGAACACCGCCCGGCCGATCACGTACAGCACGCCGGAGACCGGGCCCGCGATCAGCGCCGCGATGAACCAGTTCCTGCCGCGCTCGGGTTTGCCCTGCCAGGCGTCCACGGCGCTCCAGCCCGCCGCCGCACCGACGAGGACGGCGAGGGCGAGCGAGGTGACGAGGGTCTTGTCGGTGGGGTTGTAGACCTCGTACTTGGCCAGCACGGTGACGGCCGCGCCGTGCAGCAGCGCCATCACGAGTCCACGAGTCAGCCACGGTGCCATTGGGGGAGTTTAACTCGCCAGTAGCGACTGGTCCGCTCGCACGCGTTTAGTCCTCTGAATGCGTTCGCCTCAGCCGCGTTCAGTCCTCTGGATGCAGGGTCTCGCAGCTGTTGTGCCTGCTAGTGCGCCTGTGGCCAACGTGGCGATCATCAGGTCCGTGAAGGGCTCCTTGAGGGACTCGTATTTGTTCACCCACTGCTCCGGACTCGAGTTCCAGGGGCCGCATCGTGCGTGGGTCGTGAGTGATGAGGAGCGTAGATGTCTCCTGCGCCTCGTCTGGGACGCTCAGCGTCTCAAGCGTGGCGCTCGCGACCCTCTCACGGACCGCCCCGGCACCCGAGAAGCAAGTAGTCGGCGAAACGCGTGTCGTGCACGGCCCACCCCTTAAACTCCACTACGTGCGTGAATACTTCTCTCGCCGCCGCGCGGCGCTGCGTTCCCTGCTGGCCGATTCCGGGGTGGACGCGCTGCTGGTCACGGACCTGCTCAACATCAGGTACCTGACCGGCTTCACCGGGTCCAACGCCGCTCTCCTCGTCCACGAGGGCGGCGACGACAAGACGATCTTCTGCACCGACGGCCGCTACACGGTCCAGTCGGCGACAGAGGTCCCCGACCTCGAACGGGTGCTGGACCGCGCGAGCGCGGCGAAGCTGGCCGATCTCGCGGCAGAGAAGAAACTCGGCAAGACCGGCTTCGAGAGCCAGCATGTCAGTGTCGAGCAGCACGAGGACCTCAAGGTGCGCTTCGACCGCGTCGAACTGGTCCGCACGCCGGGTCTCGTGGAGCAGTTGCGGCTGGTCAAGGACGAGCAGGAGATCGAGGCGCTGCGCCAGGCGTGCGCGGCGGCCGACAGGGCGCTGGAGGATCTGGTGTCCTCCGGCGAGCTCCGGCCGGGCCGCACCGAGCTGGACGTCGCCCGCGACCTGGAGAACCGGATGCTCGGCCACGGGTCGACCGGGCCGTCGTTCGACACGATCGTCGCGGCGGGCGCCAACTCCGCGATCCCGCACCACCGGCCGACCTCGGCCGTGCTCGCTACCGGGGACTTCGTCAAGATCGATTTCGGCGCCACGGTCGACGGCTACCACTCCGACATGACCCGCACGTTCGTGCTCGGCAAGCCCGCGGCGTGGCAGGAGGAGGTCTACGAACTGGTCCAGCGCGCGCAGGCGGCGGGCTGTGACGCGGTCTTCCCCGGTGCCAAAGTGTCCGAAGTGGACAAAGCGGCGCGCGGTGTCATCGTCGACGCGGGGCGCGGCGAGGAGTTCGGTCACGGCCTCGGTCACGGCGTCGGACTGCAGGTGCACGAGGCGCCCAGCCTCGCTACCACGGGCGTCGGTACACTGACCGCCGGTATGGCGGTCACCGTCGAGCCTGGTGTGTATCTGCCCGGCCGCGGTGGCGTGCGCATCGAGGACACGCTGGTCGTGCGGGAAGGTACGCCCGAACTCCTCACACTGAGCACCAAGGAACTCGTGGTCGTCTGACGGCGGCCCGGAAGATCGACACAGGAGACTGCACACTCGTGGCCACCACCAACGACCTGAAGAACGGGCTCGTCCTCAATCTCGACGGCCAGCTGTGGACCGTCACCGCGTTCCAGCACGTCAAGCCGGGCAAGGGCGGTGCGTTCGTCCGCACCACGCTCAAGCACGTGCTGACCGGGAAGGTCGTCGACAAGACCTTCAACGCGGGCACGAAGGTCGATACGGCCACCGTCGACCGCCGGAACATGACCTACCTGTACAAGGAAGGTCAGGACTTCGTGTTCATGGACTCGGAGACCTACGACCAGATCACCGTGCTGGCCGAGACCGTCGGCGACAACGCGAACTACCTGCTCGAGAACACCGAGGTCCAGGTCGCGGTGCACGAGGGCGTCCCGCTGTACATCGAGCTGCCGACCTCGGTCGAGCTGATCGTCCAGCACACCGACCCCGGCCTGCAGGGCGACCGCTCCACCGGTGGCACCAAGCCCGCCACCCTGGAGACCGGCGCCGAGATCCAGGTGCCGCTGTTCCTGACCACCGGCGAGAAGATCAAGGTCGACACCCGTGACGGCCGCTACCTGGGCCGCGTCTCCAGCTGATGGCCGACTCAGGTAAATCCGGCAAGTCCCCGAACCGCGGCGGGCCGATCAGCCGTCGCCAGGCCCGCAAGCGGGCCGTCGAGATGATGTACGAGGCCGCCCAGCGCGGTGCCGACGCGGTGACGCTGCTGGCCGACCGCGTCGGTTCGGTCGAGGTCGACCCGATCGGGGACTACACGATCTCACTGGTCGAGGGCGTCACCGGACGCAAGGCGCAGATCGACGAGCTGCTCTCGGAGCACGCTCAGGGCTGGACGCTGGACCGGATGCCGCCGGTGGACCTCGCGGTGCTCCGGGTCGGTGTCTACGAGCTGTTGTGGGCCCCGGACGTGCCGGACCCGGTCGCCATCGACGAGGCCGTCGGGCTGGCGAAGGAGTTGTCGACCGACGACTCGCCGCGGTTCGTGAACGGCGTCCTCGGCCGGATCGGCACCATCGCCGACAGGCTCAGGGCCGTTCTCTAGAAAGACGTACTACAACGGGCCGTGTCCTCTGCCGAGGGCACGGCCCGTTCTCGTGCTCGGTGGTGCCGTCTGGCGTTTCCGGTCCCCCCGGACCGAAAACGTCGCCATCTCTAGTCCTCTTTGGACGGTCGAGCCTCTGGCGGCAGCACACCCCAGTCGATCAGCTGCTCGGTGAGCTCGCCGGGGGTCATGTCGTAGATGATCGCCAGCGAACGCAGGTCTTCGGTGCGGATGGAGAGCACCTTGCCGTTGTAGTCGCCGCGCTGGCTCTGGATGGTGGCGGCGTAGCGGGCGAGCGGCCCGACCTTCTCCGCCGGGAGCTGCTGGAGACGCTCCAGGTTGATGACGATCTTCGTGGCGGGTTCGGCGCCCGAGGGCACCCGGCCCTCCGGCAGCAGCTCGACCACCGGCACGCCGTAGAAATCGGCCAGCTCGGCGAGCTTCTGCACGGTCACGGCGCGGTCGCCGCGCTCGTACGAACCGACGACGACGGCCTTCCACCGGCCTCCGGACTTCTGCTCGACCCCGTGCAGGGACAGGCCCTGCTGCTGGCGGATCCCGCGGAGCTTGGCCCCGAGCGCCTTGGCGTAATCGCCCATCTGGTGGTTCTCCGTTTCCTCACCCCCAGCCGGTCGGAGTGACCGGTCCAGGGGACTCCTAGAGTCGAATACTCAGAGTAATGGTTACGCATAGTTGTCACCAGGTCAAGCGGGTGCTTTCGCGAGGCCTTCGTCACCTGGGGCGCGCCACCCGTAAGAAGGAGGCCCCGCTCCTGCTAGTGTCGATTCGATTTCCTCGCCAAGCAGGAAGTCGACGTCCTTTAAGGACCCGTCCAGAGAGGCGGGGAAGGAGGTCCGCCTTGTCGTCACGTCCACGTGGCGCGGCGGAACCGGCGGGAGAGCGTGAGCTCCTCTCGTCCGGCGATGTCGCGCGCACGATAGCCCGAATGGCCCATCAGGTCATCGAGAAGACCGCTCTCGGTGCCGGTGGGTCGACTCCACCCGTGTTGCTGGGCATCCCGACCCGGGGTACCCCGCTCGCCCTGCGGCTCGCGGACAAGATCGCCGAGTTCTCCGGCATCCGTCCGCCGACCGGCGCGCTGGACATCACGCTCTACCGTGATGATCTCCGCCGCCGCCCGCCCCGCGCGCTCGAACATTCGCAGCTGCCGCCGACCGGTATCGACGACGCGGTGGTCATCCTCGTCGACGACGTGCTGTTCTCCGGCCGCACCATCCGCGCCGCCCTCGACGCCCTGCGCGACCACGGCCGCCCGCGCGCGGTCCAGCTGGCCGTGCTGGTCGACCGCGGTCACCGCGAACTGCCGATCCGCGCCGACTACGTGGGCAAGAACGTGCCCACCTCGCGTGCCGAGGGAATCGAGGTCCTGCTGTCCGAAGTGGACGGACGGGACACGGTTCTGCTGCGGGCGCAATCAGAAGGAGACCGATCGTGAAGCACCTGCTCGCCACCGACGGGCTCGACCCGGCGCTCGCGACAGCCGTGCTGGACACCGCGGAGGAGCTCAAGCACACGCTGCTCGGCCGCGAAGTCCGCAAGCTCCCGACCTTGCGGGGCCGCACCGTCATCACGCTGTTCTACGAGAACTCGACCCGCACCCGCGTCTCGTTCGAGATCGCCGGGAAGTGGATGAGCGCCGACGTGATCAACGTCTCCGCGTCCAGTTCCTCGGTCAACAAAGGCGAATCACTGCGGGACACCGCGCTGACGCTGGCCGCGGCAGGCGCCGACTGCGTGATCATCCGGCACCCCGCTTCCGGGGCGGCGCAGCGGCTTTCGGGCTGGCTCGCCGAGGCCGGGACGGCGGTGGTCAACGCCGGCGACGGCACCCACGAACACCCGACCCAGGCGCTGCTCGACGCGGCGACGCTGCGGGAGCGGCTGGGCTCGCTGGAGGGCCGCCGCATCGGGATCGTCGGCGACGTCCTGCACAGCCGGGTCGCGCGGTCGAACATCCACCTGCTGTCCTCGCTGGGCGCGGAAGTGGTGCTCGTCGCGCCGCCGACGCTGCTCCCCGCCGGGGTGGAGAGCCTGCCGGTCACCGTGTCGCACGAACTCGACGCCGAACTGCCCGCCCTCGACGCGGTCATGATGCTGCGGGTCCAGGCCGAACGGATGCACGGGGGCTTTTTCCCGAGCGCACGCGAGTACTCGATCGCGTACGGCCTCAACGAACGGCGGATGAAGCTGCTGCCCGAACACGCCGTCGTCCTGCACCCCGGCCCGATGCTGCGCGGGATGGAGATCGCCTCGGCGGTCGCCGACTCCCCGGCCTCGGCCATCACCGAACAGGTCCGCAACGGCGTCCACGTGCGCATGGCGGTCCTTTACCACCTGCTCGCCAGCGAAGGAGCCGCCGCGTGACCACCGTCCTGATCAAGGGCGCCCGACCCTACGGCGAGGGCGATCCGGTCGACGTGCTCGTCGAGGACGGCGTCATCACGGACATCGGGTCCCTCGACACCCCGGACGACGCCGAAGTCATCGAGGCGGGCGGCCAGGTGCTGCTGCCCGGTTTCGTCGACCTGCACACCCACCTGCGCGAACCCGGCCGCGAGGACACCGAGACGATCGCCACCGGTTCGGCCGCGGCCGCGCTCGGCGGCTACACCGCGGTGTTCGCCATGGCCAACACCGATCCGGTGGCCGACAACGCGGTGATCGTCGACCACGTGTGGCGGCGCGGCCAGGAGGCCGGGCTCGTCGACGTGCACCCGGTCGGCGCGGTCACCGTGGGGCTCAAGGGCGAGAAACTCGCCGAACTGGGCACCATGGCGAAATCCGAGGCCCAGGTGAAGGTCTTCTCAGACGACGGCCTCTGCGTCGCGGACCCGCTGCTGATGCGCCGCGCGCTGGAGTACTCGACCTCGCTCGGCGTCGTCATCGCGCAGCACGCCGAGGAGCCCAGGCTGACCGTCGGCGCCCAGGCGCACGAAGGCGAACGCGCCGCGCGCCTCGGCTACACCGGCTGGCCCGCGTCGGCGGAGGAGTCGATCGTCGCCCGTGACTGCCTGCTCGCCGAGCACGCGAACGCGCGGCTGCACGTCTGCCACGTCTCGACCTCGGGTACGGCCGACATCCTGAAATGGGCCAAAGAGCGCGGCACCCAGGTCTCGGCCGAGGTCACCCCGCACCATCTGCTGCTGACCGACGAGCGGCTGTCGACCTACGACCCGGTCAACAAGGTCAACCCCCCGCTGCGCACCGAATCCGACGCCGAGAAACTGCGCGCCGCGCTGGCCGAGGGCGTCATCGACTGCGTCGCCACCGACCACGCGCCGCACGCCGTCCAGGACAAGGACTGCGAGTGGAGTTCCGCCCGGCCTGGCATGCTCGGTCTCCAGACCGCGCTGTCGATCGTGGTCGAGACCATGGTCCGCACCGGCCTGCTGGACTGGCGGGGCGTGGCACGCGTGATGAGCGAGCGGCCCGCCGAGATCGGGAACCTGTCCGACCACGGCCGTCCGATCGAGGTCGGCGAACCGGCCAACCTGACGCTGGTGGACCCGGACACCGAGTGGACCGTGCGCGGGGCCGAGTTCGCGAGCATCGCGGCGAACACCCCGTACGAAGGAATGCGGCTCCCCGGCGTGGTGACGGCGACGTTGCTGCGCGGGCGGATCACCGCACGGGAAGGGAAGATCGCACCATGAGCGACCGGATCCTGCTGACCCTGGCGGTCTTCGCCTTCTTCCTGCTCTGCGTCTTCCTGATGTGGCGCGGCTGGCGGCGCAAGTCGCGGACCCAGAGCGTCCAGGTCCCGCCGTTCGCCGAGATCCCCGCCGACCCCGGTGCGGCGTTGCTCGAATCGACCGGTCTCTACGTCAGCACGACCACCGCCGGGCACTGGCAGGACCGCGTCGTCACACGCGGCGCGGGGCTGCGCACCGGAGCGGTGTGGCGGTTGCACGAAGACGGTATCGCCATCGAACGCGGCGGCGCCCCGGACTTCTGGATCCCGCGCGCCTCGGTCACCGGCGTCCGCAAGGACAAGGGGATGGCCGGGAAGGTGATGGGCATCGACGCGCTGCTCGTCATCACCTGGCTCGCCGGGGACGTCGAACTGGACACCGGATTCCGCGGCGACGACGTCGACGACTATCCACAGTGGATCGAAGCTTTGCAAGACACCCGCAACGACATCAAGGGAGGTGCCTGATGAGCACCGTGAACGGCACCCGTGCGCCTGCCGCGCTGGTACTCGAAGACGGCCGGATCTTCCGCGGCTCCGCGTACGGCGCCCGTGGCCGCAGCTTGGGCGAGGCGGTGTTCTGCACCGGCATGACCGGGTACCAGGAGACGCTGACCGACCCCTCCTACCACCGGCAGATCGTGGTCCAGACCGCGCCGCAGATCGGCAACACCGGCTGGAACGACGAGGACGACGAGTCCTCGCGTATCTGGGTCTCGGGGTACGTCGTCCGCGACCCGGCGCGCACGCCGTCCAACTGGCGCGCCAAGCGCACGCTGGACGAGGAACTGGAACGCCAGGGCGTCGTCGGGATTTCCGAAGTGGACACCCGCACGCTGACCCGGCACCTGCGCGAGCAGGGCGCCATGCGGTCCGGCGTCTTCTCGGGTGACGCGCTCGGCACCGACGAGGAGATGCTCGCCGAGGTGAAGGCCAGCCCGCAGATGAAGGGCGCCGACCTCGCCGGCGAGGTCACCACGAAGCAGGCGTACGTGGTCAAGGCGCAGGGGGAGACCCGCTTCCGCGTCGCCGCGCTGGACCTGGGCATCAAGTCCAACACCCCGCGCATGATGGCCGCGCGCGGCATCGAGGTGCACGTGCTGCCCTCGTCGTCCACTGTGGACGAACTGCTCGCGGTCGAGGCGGACGGTGTCTTCCTCTCCAACGGCCCCGGTGACCCGGCGACCACCGCGCATGCGACGGAGCTGACGAAAGCGGTGCTGCAGCGGGAAATCCCGCTGTTCGGCATCTGCTTCGGCAACCAGATCCTCGGCCGCGCGCTGGGACTGGGCACCTACAAGATGCGCTACGGCCACCGCGGGATCAACATCCCGGTGATCGACGTGGCGACCAAACGGGTCGCGATCACCGCGCAGAACCACGGTTTCGCCCTCGAAGGCGAGCCGGGTCAGCGGTTCGAGACGCCGTTCGGCGCCGCGCAGATCTCGCACTACTGCCCGAACGACGACACCGTCGAAGGTGTCCGCGCGTTCGACGTCCCCGCGTTCTCGGTGCAGTACCACCCCGAGGCCGCCGCCGGTCCGCACGACGCGGCCCCCCTGTTCGATGAGTTCGTGAGCTTGATGGAGAAGGCCAAGTAATGGTTTTGTCCACGGGGATCGAACGAATTCGGATCCGCAACTACCGGGTGTTGCGGGACATCGAGTTGGACGGGTTGACGCCCGTGACGGCGCTGCTGGGGCCCAACGGCAGCGGCAAGTCCACCGTGTTCGACGCCATCGATCTCGTCCACGAGGCGCTCGGCGGAGGGCTCGCGTCGGCATGGGCTCGCCGCGGGGGACAAGCTGAAATCCGCAGCCGGGGAACTGCTGGGCCGGTCGAGATCGAGCTGGGCTGCCGGGTTGATGGCGAATTCTTCACGTATCGCCTGGTCATCGGGGACGAGACCGACGTTCCAATCATCGACGAAGAGAAGCTCTCGTGGCGAGAGTCCGACCAAGCCGACGAACTCGTCATTCTCGAGTTCAGCCGGCGTCGTGGAATGATCCGCCGTCCTGGTGTCGGTGAAGTCGCCGAAGAGCTCACTGAGCATGGTGTGCTTGGAGTGGGAACCTTCGGGCAGCTGGCAGCCAATGCGCAGATCGCAGCGTTTCTCCGGTTCGCCGGGCGGATCCAGCTGGTCGATCTCGATGTCGAGCGGATGCGGGCCGGCGCGAAGGGGCCGAAGCGGACCGCGGGACTGGATCCGCATGGCGACAACATCGCCATGCGGGTCGACTATCTCCAGGACGAACAACCCGACGTCTGGTCCGGTATCGTTCGCTCGCTTCGCCGCTACGTGCCAGGGCTCGTCGACATCGTGACGATGCGGCTCGGCGATGGAAGCTATATCGTCCGACTCGTAGAGAACGGCGTCGAGCGGCCGATCCCGCCGGAGAACATCTCTGATGGAACGCTCTTGCTGCTGGGATACCTGGTCGCGTTACAGAGCCCGCTCGCGGTGACCCTCATCGAGGAACCGGAAAACCAGGTGCATCCGAGGCTGCATTACCTCCTGGCAGAAGACGCGCGCGGCGCCGAAAGTGACCAGGTGCTCGTGGCGACTCATGCACCTCGGTTCGTGGATGCGCTCCGCCCGGACGAAGTCTGGGCATTCGCACGTGGCACGGGTGGTAAGGCGGAAGTAAAGCGCGCCTCCGCCGAGGAACCAGTCGTACGGATGGTGGATTCCGGCGGCGCACTCGGTGATCTGTGGACGGAGGGATATCTCCGGTTCGGTGATCCACTGGCGGACCGGACGTGACAGCGATCGCGCCCCTGCGGCTCGAGGTCCTGGTCGAGGGGGTTTCAGAGGAGGCAGCCTTGCGGGCGATTCTCCCGAAGGTGGTGCCCGGTGTTCCGTTCGACATCATTTCGTTCGATAGCAAGGCAAAACTCCTCGGCGGGCTGTCCAGCAGGCTGCG
Source organism: Amycolatopsis sp. NPDC033938 (assembly GCF_055575975.1). Classification (NCBI taxonomy): domain Bacteria; kingdom Bacillati; phylum Actinomycetota; class Actinomycetes; order Pseudonocardiales; family Pseudonocardiaceae; genus Amycolatopsis; species Amycolatopsis sp. NPDC033938. The sequence continues at coordinate 73,759 of NZ_JBVIRO010000007.1, read as the reverse complement.
GGACTACTCCTTCTACTGGGCTCAAACCGGTCTCCGGCTACTTGTCCTGGTCGATCGCGACGACGACGATTGCGTCGAGCTGAGGAAGCGGCTGTCGAAAGTGGCGGATGAGGCAGGACTGCCTGCCCGGGCGGTGGTGTTCCGAATCGTCATCGAGGAGCTGGAGTCCTGGTTCCTCGGGGATGTTCCGGCCCTGTGTAAGGCGTATCAACGGATCCCTGCCGATCTCGCGAAACAAGCGAAGTATCGCGACCCCGAATCGGTGCCAGGTGGCACCTGGGAGGGTCTGGAACACCTACTGCGGAAACACGGCTACCACAAGAAGGGCCTGCAGAAGGTGCGGGCCGCGCGCGAGATCGCGCCGCACATGGATGTAGAGAACAATCGTTCCCAGAGTTTTCAGGTCTTCCGCGATGGTCTGCGGCGCCTGGTGAGTGAGGAAAACTAATGCCGAAGAGGACAGACATCCAGCACGTGCTGGTCATCGGCTCCGGGCCGATCGTGATCGGGCAGGCCGCCGAGTTCGACTACTCCGGCACCCAGGCCTGCCGCGTCCTCCGCGAAGAGGGCCTGCGGGTCTCGCTGGTGAACTCGAACCCGGCGACGATCATGACCGATCCCGAGTTCGCCGACGCCACCTACATCGAGCCGGTCACCCCGGACTTCGTCGAGAAGGTCATCGCCGTGGAGCGCCCCGACGCGATCCTCGCGACCCTCGGCGGGCAGACGGCGCTGAACTGCGCCGTCGCCCTGCACGAGCGCGGTGTGCTGGAGAAGTACGGCGTCGAGCTGATCGGCGCCGACATCGACGCCATCCAGCGCGGCGAGGACCGGCAGAAGTTCAAGGACATCGTCCGCACGATCGGCGCCGACGTGCCGCGTTCGCGGGTCTGCCACGACATGGACGAGGTCCGCGCGACCGTCGCCGAGGTCGGCCTCCCGGTGGTCATCCGGCCGTCGTTCACCATGGGCGGGCTCGGCTCGGGCATGGCGCACACCGACGAGGAACTGGAGCGTCTCGCCTCCACCGGGCTCACCGAGTCGCCGGTCACCGAGGTGCTCATCGAGGAGAGCGTCCTCGGCTGGAAGGAGTTCGAACTCGAGCTCATGCGCGACCGGCACGACAACGTGGTGGTCGTCTGCTCGATCGAGAACATCGACGCGATGGGCGTGCACACCGGCGACTCGGTCACCGTCGCGCCCGCGATGACCCTGACCGACCGCGAGTACCAGCACATGCGCGACGTCGGTATCGCGGTGCTGCGCGAGGTCGGCGTCGACACCGGCGGCTGCAACATCCAGTTCGCGATCAACCCGGCCGACGGCCGCATGGTCGTCATCGAGATGAACCCGCGCGTCTCGCGCTCCAGCGCGCTGGCGTCGAAGGCGACCGGGTTCCCGATCGCCAAGATCGCGGCGAAACTCGCCATCGGCTACACGCTCGACGAGATCCGCAACGACATCACCGGCGAGACCCCGGCGGCCTTCGAGCCGACGCTGGACTACGTCGTGGTGAAGGTGCCGCGGTTCGCCTTCGAGAAGTTCCCCGGCGCGGACCCGACGCTGACCACGACGATGAAGAGCGTCGGCGAGGCGATGTCGTTCGGCCGCAGCTTCCCCGAGGCGCTCGGCAAGGCACTGCGGTCCATCGACACCAAGGCCACCGGCTTCTGGACCCGCCCCGATCCCGAAGGCGCGACCAAGGAGTCCATTTTGGACGCTTTGCGCACGCCGCACGACGGGCGGATCTACGAGGTCGAGCGGGCGCTGCGGTTCGGCGCCACCGTCGAGGAGATCCACGAAGCCTCGGGTATCGACCCGTGGTTCATCGACCAGATCGCCCTCATCGGCGAGGTCGGCGCCGAGGTCCGCGACGCGCAGGTGCTCGACGAGCCGCTGCTGCGCCGCGCCAAGCGCACCGGGCTGTCCGACCGCCAGATCGCCGCGCTGCGGCCGGAACTGGCAGGCGAGGACGGCGTCCGCGCGCTGCGCCGCCGTCTCGGCGTGCGGCCGGTGTACAAGACCGTCGACACCTGCGCGGCCGAGTTCGCGGCCAAGACGCCGTACCACTACTCGGCCTACGAGACCGACCCCGCGGCGCAGTCGGAGATCACCGAGCAGACCGACAAGCCGAAGGTGCTCATCCTCGGCTCCGGGCCGAACCGCATCGGGCAGGGCATCGAGTTCGACTACTCGTGCGTGCACGCCGCGATCGCCTTGCGCGAGGCCGGTTTCGAAGCGGTCATGGTCAACTGCAACCCCGAGACCGTCTCCACCGACTACGACACCTCGGACAGGCTCTACTTCGAGCCGCTGTCGTTCGAGGACGTCCTGGAAGTGGTCAACGCCGAGCAGGAGTCGGGCACCGTCGCCGGGGTCATCGTGCAGCTGGGCGGCCAGACCCCGCTCTCGCTCGCGAAGCGCCTCGCCGACGCCGGTGTCCCGGTGATCGGCACCTCCCCGGACGCGATCCACCTCGCCGAGGACCGCGGCGCGTTCGGCGAGGTCCTCACCGACGCCGGACTGCCCGCGCCGAAGTACGGCACGGCGACCTCGTTCGAGGGCGCGAAGCGGATCGCCGACAAGATCGGCTACCCGGTACTGGTGCGGCCGTCCTACGTGCTCGGCGGACGCGGCATGGAGATCGTGTACGACGAGGAGTCCCTCGCCGGCTACATCCACCGCGCCACCGAGGTCACCCCCGAGCACCCGGTGCTGGTGGACCGCTTCCTCGACGACGCCATCGAGATCGACGTCGACGCGCTCTTCGACGGCGACGAGCTGTACCTGGGCGGCGTCATGGAGCACATCGAGGAGGCCGGGATCCACTCCGGTGACTCCTCGTGCGCGCTGCCGCCGATCACGCTGGGCCGGACCGACATCGAGACGGTGCGCCGCTCGACCGAGGCCATCGCGCGCGGCGTCGGTGTCCGCGGGCTGCTGAACGTCCAGTACGCGCTCAAGGACGACGTCCTCTACGTCCTGGAGGCCAACCCGCGCGCCTCGAGGACGGTGCCGTTCGTGTCCAAGGCCACCGCGGTGCCGCTGGCGAAGGCCGCGGCGCTGATCATGACCGGCTCGTCGATCAAGGACCTGCGCACCTCCGGGGTGCTCCCGGCCGAGGGTGACGGCGGACACATGCCCGCCGATTCGCCGGTCGCGGTCAAGGAGGCGGTCCTGCCGTTCCACCGCTTCCGCACCCCCGAGGGCCACGGCGTCGACTCGCTGCTCGGCCCGGAGATGAAGTCCACCGGCGAGGTCATGGGCGTCGACGTGTCCTTCGGCAAGGCGTTCGCCAAGTCGCAGGCCGGTGCCTACGGTTCGCTGCCGACGTCGGGCAAGGTGTTCGTCTCCGTCGCCAACCGCGACAAGCGTTCGCTGGTGTTCCCGGTGAAGCGGCTGGCGGATCTCGGCTTCGAGATCCTCGCCACCTCCGGTACCGCGGAAGTGTTGCGGCGCAACGGGATCGCCTGCACCGTCGTGCGCAAGCACTACGAGGGTTCGGCCGAAGGGGAGCAGAACGTCGTGGACGTCATCCTCAGCGGTGAGGTGCAGATGGTGATCAACACCCCGTACGGCAACAGCGGTCCGCGCATCGACGGCTACGAGATCCGCACCGCCGCGGTGTCGCGGGACATCCCGTGCATCACCACGGTGCAGGGCGCCGCGGCGGCCGTGCACGGGATAGAGGCCGTCATCAAGGGCGACATCGGCGTGCGGTCGCTGCAGAGCCTGCAGGCGGCGCTGAAGGCCAAGGCATGACCGAACGGTTCGGGGCGAGGCTGGCGCGGGCGGTCGCGGAGAAGGGACCGCTCTGCGCCGGGATCGACCCCCATCCGGGGTTGCTCCAGGCGTGGGGTCTCCCGGCGGACGCGGGCGGTCTGGAGAAGTTCGCCCTGACGGCCGCTGAGGCGATCGCGCCCGAGGTCGCGGTGATCAAGCCCCAGTCGGCCTTTTTCGAGGCCTACGGGCCTCCTGGGGTCGCTGTTCTGGCCAAGACGATGAAGGTGTGCCGGGAAGCGGGCGCGCTCGTCCTGCTGGACGTCAAACGCGGCGACATCGGGTCGACGATGGCGGCGTACACGGCGGCGTTCCTGCCCGCGGGCGCGGAGCTGGAAGCCGACGCCATCACCGTGTCGCCGTACCTCGGTTTCGGGTCGCTGTCACCCGCGATCGACGTCGCGCGAGCGGAGGGCAAAGGCCTGTTCGTCCTCGCGCGCACCTCCAACCCGGAGGCGCAGGGACTGCAGAACGCCTTGCTGCCCAACGGAAAGACCGTCGCGCAGGACATCGTCGACACCGCGGGCGCGTACAACGCCGGTGTCGGTCCCTTGGGGGACATCGGCGTCGTCGTCGGCGCCACCATCGCGCCGGGAGAGCTCGATCTGAGCGAGCTGAACGGTCCCGTCCTGGCACCCGGTTTCGGGGCCCAGGGAGCCACTGTGGCCGATTTGCGGGCGCTTTTCGGGTCAGGACTGCCGGGTGTGCTCCCGGCGTCCTCCCGCGACGTGCTCAAGCACGGACCGGACCCCGAGGCGTTGCGTGCGGCCGTTCGGCGGACACGGGATTCCCTCACCTCCCTGGAAAACGGCCAATAGCAGGCCCGGGAATCGGTCATGACCAGCCACCCCCGCATTGTGGGCCGAGGTAACGGGTGGGTACCGTCGCCACACCCACCCAGATTTGAGAACTACCGGAGGAAAACGTGGCACTTCCCCAGCTGACAGAGGAACAGCGCGCTGCGGCGCTGGAGAAGGCCGCCGCCGCCCGCCGCATCCGTGCTGAGCTGAAGGAGCGGCTGAAGCGGGGCGGTACCACTCTGGTCGACGTGTTGAAGCAGGCCGAGGAGAACGAAGTCCTCGGCAAGATGAAGGTCTCGGCTCTGCTCGAGGCTCTTCCGGGCGTCGGCAAGGTCCGTGCCCAGCAGACCATGGAACGACTGGAGATCGCACCCAGCCGTCGTCTTCGCGGCCTCGGCGACCGGCAGCGCAAGGCGCTGCTGGCCGAATTCAGCGGCGAGTGAGCGGCGACGGTCAGGACCACCCGGTGAACCCGGGCGCTGACCGCGGCGGTGAGCCGGTGGCGGGAGTTTTTTCCCGGCACCGGCTCACGGTCGTATCGGGGCCTTCGGGAGTCGGGAAGTCGAGCGTGGTCGGGGAGCTGCGCAAGCTGGATCCGGAGATCTATTTCAGTGTTTCGGTCACCACCCGGAAGCCGAGGCCGGGTGAGGTCGACGGCGAGCACTACCACTTCATCGACCGAGCCGAGTTCGACCGCATGGTCGCCGACGGCAGGCTGCTGGAGCACGCCGAGTTCACCGGCAACTGCTACGGCACCCCGCGCGAGCCCGTCGAGCGGGCGCTGGCCGCCGGGCGCAACGCGGTTCTGGAGATCGAACTCCAGGGCGCGCGGCAGGTCCGCAAGGCGATGCCGGAGGCCCGGCTGGTGATGCTGATGCCGCCGTCGTGGGACGAACTGGTCGGCAGGCTGACCGGCCGCGGCACCGAGAACCAGGCGGCCGTGCAGGCCAGGCTGGCCGAGGCCGAGCGTGAACTGGCCGCCGCCGGCGAGTTCGACGAGCGCGTCGTCAACGCCGACGTGCGGGACGCCGCCGAGCAGTTGCTAAACTTGATAACCGGCGACATCTCAACCGAAGATTCGGAGCACCACGAGTGACGACTCAGGCCATCCTGCACGAAGAGCTCGAAGGCATCACCAACCCGCCCATCGACGACCTGCTCGAAAAGGTCAGCTCGAAGTACGCGTTGGCGATCTACGCGGCCAAGCGCGCTCGTCAGATCAACGACTACTACGCCCAGCTGGGCGAGGGTCTGCTGGAGTACGTCGGCCCGCTGGTCGAGCCGGGCCCGCGCGAGAAGCCGCTGTCCATCGCCCTGCGCGAGATCCACGGTGGCCTGCTCGAGCACACCGAGGGTGAGTAGGCGCTCAATGGCCACGGCTGCCGCCGAGAACACCGTTGAGTAAACCCAAGGTCGTTCTGGGCGTAGGCGGCGGGATCGCCGCTTACAAGGCCTGTGAGGTCCTGCGCGGGCTGACCGAATCCGGTCACGACGTCCGCGTGGTCCCCACCGAAGCCGCGCTGAACTTCGTCGGCGCGGCCACCTTCGAGGCACTCTCCGGGAACCCGGTGCACACCGGCGTGTTCACCGAAGTGCCCGAAGTCCAGCATGTCCGCGTCGGCAAGGAAGCCGACCTGGTGATCGTCGTGCCCGCCACGGCGAACCTGCTCGCCAAGGCCGCGCACGGCATCGCGGACGATCTGCTGACGAACACCCTGCTCACCGCCCGGTGCCCGGTCGCCTTCTTCCCGGCGATGCACACCGAGATGTGGGAGCACCCGGCCACCCGCGACAACGTGGCGCTGCTGCGCTCGCGCGGCCTGGTCGTCGCCGAACCCGCCGCCGGCAGGCTCACCGGCGCCGACACCGGGAAGGGCCGCCTGGCCGACCCGGCCGAGATCGTCGACCTCGCCCGGCTCCTGCTCGCCGTGCCGAACGCCCTCCCGCGCGACCTCGAAGGCGTGCGCGTGGCGATTTCGGCCGGTGGCACCCGTGAACCGCTGGACCCGGTCCGGTACCTGGGCAACCGCTCGTCGGGCAAGCAGGGCTACGCGCTGGCCCGGGTCGCCGTGCAGCGCGGCGCCGAGGTCACCCTGGTCACCGCCCACACCGTCGCGCTGCCGGAACCGGCGGGCGCGAAGGTCGTCCACGTGTCGACCGCCGAGGAGATGCGCCAGGCGATGCACGCCGAGGCCGCCTCCGCCGACGTCGTCGTGATGGCCGCCGCTGTCGCGGACTTCCGGCCGTCGAACCGGGCCGAGCACAAGATCAAGAAGTCCGACGACTCGCCGGATCCCGTCGTCGAACTCGCCCGCAACGCGGACATCCTGGCCGAGCTGGTGCGGAACCGGGCGGAAGGCCGGTTGATCGTGGGGTTCGCCGCGGAAACAGGGGACGATAAGGGTGGCGTACTCGACCATGCTCGGGTCAAATTGAAGCGTAAGGGTGCTGATCTGCTGGTGGTGAACGCCGTCGGCGAGGGAAAGGCCTTCGGGACCGAAGACAATTCCGGCTGGCTTCTGGGGGCCGACGGAACCGAGATCCCGATCCCGCTCGGCGCCAAGGCCGAACTGGCGTCCACATTGTGGGACGCTGTTGTGACCTTGATGAAGCGTTGACCGCGCCCTGAACGATAGTCAGTACGCTTGAGTGCAAGCTAAGGGGTGCCTAACTTTCTGGGCATCAGACGTCTAGGTGAGGAAGTGACGGCCACCGTGACCGCGTCCACGAGCAGACTGTTCACATCGGAATCGGTGACCGAAGGTCATCCCGACAAGATTTGCGACGCCATCAGCGACTCCATCCTGGACGGACTGCTGGCCAAGGACCCCCGCAGCCGGGTGGCGGTCGAAACCCTCATCACCACCGGGCAGGTGCATGTCGCCGGTGAGGTGACCACCGAGGCCTACGCGGACATCCCGACCATCGTCCGCGACGTGATCCTGAAGATCGGCTACGACTCTTCGGCCAAGGGCTTCGACGGCAACTCCTGCGGCGTCAACGTCGCCATCGGCTCCCAGTCGCCCGACATCGCGCAGGGTGTCGACACCGCGTACGAGTCCCGCGTCGAGTCCGACGAGGACGAGATCAACCGCCAGGGTGCCGGCGACCAGGGCCTGATGTTCGGCTACGCCTGCTCGGACACCCCCGAGCTGATGCCGCTGCCGATCGCGCTCGCGCACCGGCTCTCGCAGCGGCTGACCCGGGTCCGCAAGGACGGCGTGCTGCCGTACCTGCGCCCGGACGGCAAGACCCAGGTCACCATCGAGTACGCCGGCGACCAGCCGGTCCGGCTCGACACGGTGGTCGTGTCCACCCAGCACGCCGACGGCATCGACCTCGAGCAGATGCTCGGCGTCGACGTCCGTGAGCAGGTGGTCGCCCCGGAGATCGCCGAGCTCGGCCTCGACACCTCCAACGTGCGGCTGCTGGTGAACCCGACCGGCCGCTTCGTCATCGGTGGCCCGATGGGCGACGCGGGCCTGACCGGCCGCAAGATCATCGTCGACACCTACGGCGGCATGGCCCGCCACGGTGGCGGCGCGTTCTCCGGCAAGGACCCGTCCAAGGTCGACCGCTCGGCCGCGTACGCGATGCGCTGGGTGGCGAAGAACGTCATCGCCGCCGGCCTCGCCTCGCGCGCCGAGGTCCAGGTGGCGTACGCGATCGGCAAGGCGGCCCCGGTGGGCCTCTTCGTCGAGACCTTCGGCACCGAGACGGTCGACCCGTCGAAGATCCAGGCCGCCATCACGGAGGTCTTCGACCTGCGTCCGGCCGCGATCATCCGGGACCTCGACCTGCTTCGCCCGATCTACGCGCCGACGGCCGCGTACGGCCACTTCGGCCGTCCTGAGCTGAATCTCCCGTGGGAGAGCACGGCGCGGGCGGCGGACCTGAAGTCGGCCGCGGGCGCCTGATCTCTCTAGTAGCGCGTGAAGGCCCCCTTCCCTCGGCTGAGCCGAGGGAAGGGGGCCTTCACGCGCAAGGGCCCGGCGACCGAGCGGGGAAGGTGTGAGGTCGCCCATCGCCTCGGATCCTGGGTGAAAGCGTGAGATGAAAGGTCCTTTCCTTGCAAATTTTGCAAGGAAAGGACCTTTCATCTCACGCCGGTGACAGGCAGTGGCGAGAGAGTCTGGTAGAGATCACCGGGTGAGCAGCAGTCCCGAACCGACCCCGCTGTGGGAGCTTCCGGAGCCGCCGAAGGCCGAGCCGGCGCGGAAGACCAAACCGTCACGCGCGAAAACCGCCAGCCGCCGGGGAGCACAGAACCCCGCGCCCGAGAACCCGGTCGCCCGCGTCGTCGTGGACATCCCGCTCACGCATCTCGACCGGACCTTCGACTATCGGATCCCGGAGAAGCTGCACGAAGCCGCCGTGCCCGGCTGCCGGGTGCGCGTCCGGTTCGCGGGCCAGCTCGTCGACGGTTATCTCATCGAGCGGACCGAAACCACGGAGTTCACCGGGAAGCTCGCGTACATCGACAGGGTGACCTCCAGCGAGCCGGTGCTGCCTCCGGCGCTGCACACGCTCTGCCGGTCGGTCGCGGACCGGTACGGCGGCACGCTCAGCGACGTCCTGCGGCTGGCGATCCCGTCCCGGCACGCGAAGGTCGAGGCCGAACCGCCCGCCGAACCCGCGCCGACGCCGGAGCCGCCCGAAACCACCGCCTGGGAGAAGTACCAGAGCGGGCCCGCGTTCCTGGAGGCCGTCGCGGAACGGCGTCCCGCCAACGCCGTCTGGCAGGCGCTGCCGGGGGAGGACTGGCCGCGCCGCCTCGCCGAAGCCGCCGCCGTGGCCGCGGCCGCCGGACGCGGCGTGGTGATGGTCGTCCCCGACCATCGTGATCTCACGCGGCTGCACGACGCTTGTGTCTCCTTGCTGGGTGAGGGCGCGGTGGTCGCGTTGATCGCCGGGCTGGGCCCCGCCGAGCGCTACCGTCGCTGGCTCGCGGTGCTGCGGGGCGCGGTCCGCGTCGTCGTCGGCACGCGCGCGGCGATGTACGCGCCGGTCGCCGATCCGGGGCTGTTCGTGGTGTGGGACGACGGCGACGACGTCCACCTCGACCAGCACGCGCCGTACCCCCACGTCCGGGACGTGCTGATGGACCGCGCGCACGTCGCGAAGGGGTCGATGCTCGTCGCCGGTTTCGCGCGGACCGCCGAGGCGCAGTTCCTGGTGGAGTCGGGGTGGGCGCAGCCGCTCGTGGCGGCGCGGCCCGAACTGCGGGCCGCCGCACCGCGCGTCACGCCGGTCGGCGAGGACTTCGACGTCGCCCGGGACGAAGCGGCGAAGGCGGCACGGCTTCCTTCGGTCGCTTTCGAGGCGGCACGGCAGTCGCTGGCAGGCGGATTCCCCGTGCTGGTGCAGGTTCCGCGTCGCGGGTACGTTCCCGGGCTCGCCTGCGGCAACTGCCGGACGTCGGCGCACTGCCGTCGCTGCGCGGGCCCGCTTTCCCTTCCCGGTGGCCTGATCGACGGCTCACCGAGGCCGCCCGCCTGCCGGTGGTGCGGTGTCCCCGAGACGAACTTCCATTGCGCCGCCTGCGGTTCCGTGCGGCTGCGGGCGGTCGTCGTCGGCTCCAAGCGGACCGCGGAGGAACTGGGCCGCGCCTTCTCCGGATTCCCGGTGCGGACCTCGGGTGCGACGGAGGTCTTGGCCTCGGTGCCCGGAAAACCGGCGTTGGTGGTGTGCACGCCCGGAGCCGAGCCGATCGCGGAAGGCGGTTACGGCGCGGCACTCCTGCTGGACGGCTGGGCGTTGCTGGGGCGGCAGGACCTGCGCGCGGGGGAGGAGACGCTGCGCCGCTGGATGGCGGCCGCGGCACTGGTGCGGCCGGGGACCGAAGGCGGACGTGTGTTCGTCGGCGCCGAAGCGGGTCTCGCGGTCGTGCAGGCGCTGGTGCGCTGGGATCCGGGCTGGCACGCGAGCCAGGAACTGGCCGAACGGCGCGAACTCGGCTTCCCGCCCGCGATGCGGATGGCGAGTATCGAGGGCACCCCGGACGCGGTCGCCGGGCTGCTCGACGACCTCGCCCTGCCGGAGACCGGCGAGGTGCTGGGCCCGGTGCCGCTGGGCGAAGTCGACGAGGACGGCAACGCCGAACGTGAGCGCGCCCTGGTCCGGGTCGCACGTCCGCACGGGAAGGCGCTCGCCGCCGCCGTCCACGCGGCCGCCGCCCGGCGGGACGCGCGCAAGGCCCCCGAGCCCATCCGGATCCAGCTCGACCCCCTGGAGCTCATCTAGGCCCCGGAAGCCCCGCATTTCGTCCTCTGAACGCGGTCCTTGCGCACGCAACTGCCGCGTTGGAGGACGAAAGGCAGGGGGTCAGAGGGTTGTGCCGGGGATCGCGAGGACGTCGGCGCGGGGCGAAGCGCCCGGAGCAGGCGTAGTAGACGTAGTCGCCGTGCCACCTAGAGCCGCGGTGAGCAGTGTGACGATCTGTGCCGAGATCGCCGCTCGCCGCGCCTCGAAATCGGCGTCGGTCAGCGCCGAGGGATCGGCGGGCGTGCCGAGCACGGGTGTGTGCAGATGCCCGCCCGCGATGCCGTCCAGGCCGAGCCCCGTCCTGAGCCGGTTGCTGCGGTACATGGACTCATTGGACAGGTAGTTGCCGCCGCCACCGGAAGCCGCGATCTCGCCGGGCTTCGGCGCGTCCGTCCGGCAGACCGCCGTCCCCGTACCGGGCTTCGTGCTGTCCGGCCAGACACAGAACGCCTGGTTGTACAGCACCTGATACGCCCCGGCGGGCGCGGCGAGCATCTTTTCGTACGGCAGCGTGGTTTCGATGAACTGGACGGCGGGCTGCGGCCAGCCGCTCGCCGGCGGGACATGGCCGACGACCGAGGCGTCGAGGTTGTCCGGGAAACCGCCGCGCCACGCACCGGCCCAGCGCTCGATGTCGAACCGGCCGGGACGGCCCTGGCTGATCGTCATGATCAGTTCCGGGCGGCGGAAGCGGTCCTTGAACGCCTTGCCGTAGGCCGCCTCCACGATGCCCGCGTCGAAGTAGCTCCACACCACCGGGAACGACACTGCCTGCACCAGCGCGGGACCGGTCGGGGTCTGGATCACCTTGCCGTCCAGGTGCAGCGCGGCCGCGCCGGACGGGTTCGCGATACGGACGCCCGCGCCGTTGAGGGTGAACGGGTCGAAGCCGCTCACGAGCACCCGGCGCAGCGACGGGCCGGGCGGGAAACGGGAGTCGTCGAGGCCCCGGGCGCCGGCGTCGAACGTCTTCAGCAGCTCCGCGCGAACGGGCGCGGACAGCGGGAAGCGCGGCGTCCACTGGCGCAGCGCCTTGCTCATCAGCAGACGTGCCCAGTACAGCGGCCGGTCGTCGGCCTTGTCGATACCGCCGAGATCGGGACGGCGGCCCTGCGCGCGGTCGACGGCGGTCCGCCACAGCCCGTCACCGGCGGTTTCCGCGAGCTTCTCGGCCCGCGCGGCGGTTTTCGTGGCGCAGAGACGCGTCGTGAAGTCGGAGACGAGCCGGTCGAACCCGGCGAGCCGGACGAGTTCCGGGCCGACGGCGGGCCCACCTGACGGCATCGTCGCGGTGAGGCGCCGTTCCTCGACCGTGATGGCCGCCGAGTCGTCGAAACAGGTACGCGTGGGTTCGGCCTGCGCGACGCCGGGGACCGCGAGCACGGGAAGGGCGACGAGCAGCGGGAGGAACGCGCTCCATCGCCTGCCGGGAGTCTTCATGGACCGCATTCTGCTCAACGCGATCCCTTCGCACTACCGACCTTCGCCGGTGTGGACAGGACTTGTCCGGGGTGGACAGGCGGGGCAGACTCGCGCCATGGCCGCGCACAGAAGCACTCTGGGACGCATCACCGCAGTCACCGCGATCGCCGCCCTGGTCGCCGCAGCCGCGCCGGGAGTCGCGGCCGCGGCACCACCGACCCCCAAATCCCCGACCGCCGTCGGCTACCTGGGCGCCGTGTCGAGCATCGACGCGGACGCGACCGCGATCGGCACGAAGATCCTGCGTGAGGGCGGCAACGCCGTCGACGCGGCCGTCGCGACCGCCGCCGCGCTCGGCGTCACCGATCCGTTCTCCGCCGGGTTCGGCGGTGGTGGCTTCTTCGTCTACTACGACGCGCGCTCGGGCAAGGTGCACACCCTCGACGGCCGTGAGACCGCGCCGTCCAGCGCGAACGAGAACCTCTTCGTCGAGAACGGCAAGGCGATCCCGTTCGCCGAAGCCGTCACCAGCGGGCTCGGCGTCGGCGTGCCCGGTACGCCCGCCACCTGGCAGGAAGCGCTGCGCAAGTGGGGGACCAGGTCGCTGGCGAAGGCGGTCAAACCCGCCGAAGAACTCGCCCGCAAGGGCTTCACCGTCGACCAGACCTTCAACACCCAGATCGCCAACAACGCCGCCCGCTTCTCGGCGTTCCCGTCGACCAGGTCGCTGTACCTGCCCGGCGGCGCGCCGCCCGCGGTCGGAACGACGTTCAAGAACCCCGACCTCGCGGGCACGTACGCGCAACTCGCCGCGAAGGGCACCGACGTCCTCTATCACGGGCCGATCGGCGCGGACGTCGTCAAGACCGTGCGGACACCGCCGGTCGACCCCGCTTCGACGCTGAAGGTGCGTCCCGGCGACATGACCGCGGCCGACCTCGCCAAGTACCGCGTCGTGGAGCGCAAGCCGACCAAGACCGAGTACCGCGGCCTCGACGTCTACGGCATGCCCGCGCCGTCGTCCGGCGGGCTGACCGTCGGCGAAGCGCTGAACATCCTCGAGAACACGAACCTGGGCAAGCTGGAGAAGGCCGACTACCTGCACTACTTCCTGGAGTCGACCCGGCTCGCCTTCGCCGACCGCAACCGGTGGATCGGCGACCCGGCCTTCGTGGACGTCCCGGCGAAGGAACTGATCAGCCAGAAGTTCGCCGACAGCCGCGCGTGCTTGATCGACCCGGCGAAGGCCGGGACGAGTCCGGTCGCGCCCGCCGACCCGCGTAAGCCGGCTCCCTGTGCCGCGGGGATGAACGCCGCGCCGACGCCGTACGAGGGCGAGAACACCACGCACCTGACGGTCGCCGACCGGTGGGGCAACGTCGTCGCCTACACGCTGACCATCGAGCAGGAGGGCGGCAGTGGCATCGTCGTCCCGGGCCGCGGGTTCCTGCTCAACAACGAACTGACCGACTTCTCCTTCACCCCGGTGACGCCGGGCGTGCCCGATCCGAACCTGCCGGGCCCGGCCAAGCGGCCGCGTTCGTCGATGGCGCCGACCATCGTGCTCGACCACGGCAAGCCGCTGCTCGCGGTCGGTTCGCCCGGTGGCGCGTCGATCATCACCACGGTGCTGCAGATCCTCACCGGCCGCATCGACCGCGGTCTCAAGCTGGTCGACGCGATCGCCGAACCGCGCGCCTCACAGCGGAACTCGGCGGCCGCGCAGGTCGAGCAGGCGTTCCTCGACCAGACCGAGGTGCTCAAGGCGCTGAAGGCCAAGGGGCAGGGCTTCTCGACGGCGCCCGCGGAGATCGGGGCCGCGACCGGTGTCGAACGGCTGCGGGACGGCCGGTGGCTCGCCGCCGCCGAACCCACGCGCCGGGGTGGTGGCTCGGCGGCTGTCGTGCTGCCCTGGCCACGCCGATAGGGCCTCCGCGCGTGCCATGAAAGGTCCTTTCCTCGCAAATTTTGCGAGGAAAGGACCTTTCATGGCGCTCTACGGAGGGGACAGGGACAGCGAGCGCGCCCCGGCACTGGGGCCCTTCTAGACTGAGCCACGATGTTCGCCCAGTCAGAGGTACCCGTCCCGCCGGCGGAGGTGCGTTGATGCGCCTCGTCTTCGCCGGTACCCCCGAACCCGCCGTCCCGTCGCTGCGCGCGCTTCTCGCGTCCGATCAGCACGAGGTCGTCGCCGTCGTGACCCGTCCGGACGCGCAGGCAGGCCGCGGCCGCCGGGTCGTCCGCTCCCCGATCGGCGCGCTGGCCGACGAGCACGGGATCGAGGTGCTGACCCCGCCGAAGGCGAGCGATCCCGCGTTCCTCGCCCGGCTCGCGGAGATCGCCCCCGACGCGTGCCCGGTCGTCGCGTACGGAGCGCTGCTGCCCCAGGCCGCGCTGGACATCCCGGCGCACGGCTGGGTCAACCTGCACTTCTCACTGCTGCCCGCGTGGCGCGGCGCCGCGCCGGTACAGGCCGCGATCCGCGCCGGGGACGAGATCACCGGCGCCTCGACGTTCCGCATCGTCAGGGAACTCGACGCGGGCCCGGTCTACGGGGTGATCACCGAGCGGATCGGCGCTACCGACACCGCGGGTGAAACTTTAGGCAGGCTGGCGGAGTCCGGGGCGAAGCTGCTCGTGTCCACGATGGACGGAATCGCCGACGGTTCGCTGCGCGCGGTCGAGCAGACCGGCGACGGCGTGAGCTACGCGCCCAAGGTGACCGTCGAGGACGCGCGGGTGTCGTTCGCCGACCCGGCCACCGCGGTCGACCGGCAGATCCGCGCGGTCACCCCGGAACCGGGTGCGTGGGCGGAGTTCCGCGGCGAGCGGCTGAAGCTCGGGCCGGTGACGGTCGTCGACGAACCGGGGCCCCCGCCGGGCGAACTGGTCGTGGAACGCAAACGGGTCCTGGTCGGCACGGCGTCGAAGCCGGTGCGGCTGGGTGAAGTGCAGGCGCAGGGGAAGAAGCGGATGGCGGCCACCGACTGGGCGCGCGGTACGAGGATCGAACAAGGAGAGCGCCTGCAGTGAACGAGCGTAGGGAACGCCGGCCGTCGAGGCCGGAGCGAGGCCGTCCGGGCCCGCGTAAGGAAGGGCCCAGCCGCCCGCCGCAGATCGACCCCGCCCGTCAGGTCGCCTTCGACGTCCTGCGCGCGGTCCGGGAAGAGGACGCGTACGCGAACTTGGTGCTGCCGCAACTGTTGCGCACCCGCCGGATCTCCGGCCGTGACGCGGCTCTGGCCACCGAACTGACCTACGGCACCTGCCGCGCGGTCGGCATGCTGGACGCGGTCATCGAGGCGTGTCTCGACCGGCCTCTGGCCAAAGTGGACGCCATCGTGCTGGACGGGCTGCGGCTCGGCGCCTACCAGCTGCTGCGCACCCGCATCCCCGAGCACGCCGCGGTCGGCGCGACGGTGGACCTCGTCCGCGCCGAGGTCGGTTCCTGGATCGCGGGTTTCGTCAACGCGGTGCTCCGCTCGGTGTCCGAAAAGGACGAACAGGCCTGGCTCGAACAGCTGGCCCCCGACGAGGCCGTCGACCCCATCGGCGCGTACGCGCTGCGGACGGCGCACCCGCGCTGGGTCGCCCGGTCGTTCGCGGAAGCGCTGGGGGACAAGGGCGCCGAGCTGAAGGCGGCGCTCGAGGCCGACGACGACCGGCCCGACGTGCACCTGGTCGCCCGTCCCGGTGAGATCAGCGCCGACGAGCTGGCCGCCATCACCGGCGGCGACGTCGCCCCGTATTCGCCGTACGGCGTCCGGATGCCCGCGGGCTCCGGTGACCCCGGCGACATCGAGCCGATCAAGGAGAAGCTGGCCGCGGTCCAGGACGAGGGCAGCCAGCTGTGCGCGGTCGCCGTCACGAAGGTGCCGCTCACCGGCTCCGACGAACGCTGGCTGGACCTGTGCGCCGGTCCCGGCGGCAAGGCCGCGCTGCTGGGCGCGCTCGCGTCGATCAGCGGAGCGACCGTCGACGCCGTCGAGAAGGCGCCCCACCGCGCGAAGCTGATCGAGAACGTCGTCCAGGGCCTTCCGGTGACGGTCCACGTCGCCGACGGCCGCGAGTCCGGCCTCGAACCGGGTTACGACCGCGTCCTGGTCGACGCGCCGTGCAGCGGTCTCGGCTCGCTGCGCCGCCGCCCGGAAGCGCGCTGGCGCCGTCAGCCCGGCGACATCTCGGACCTGACGAAACTGCAGGGCCAGCTGATCACCGCGGCGCTGGACCTGGTCCGCCCCGGCGGCATCGTCACCTACGTCGTCTGCTCGCCGCATCTGGCCGAGACCGAAGGCGTCGTGGGGGAGACCGCGCGCCGCGCGGGCGCCGAGGTCGTCGACGCGCGGGAATTCTTCCCGGGCGTCCCGAAGCTCGGCAACGGCCCGTACGTGCAGCTGTGGCCGCACCGTCACGGCACCGACGCGATGTTCTGCGCTGTCCTGCGGAAGCCGGATTCCGCCGGGTGAGCAGGGTTCTCGGCCTGGTCGCGAGCTCATGCGGCGGACTGGACGTCCGGTTCGCCGCACAGCTCGCGAAACCGGCCGCGGACCGCGGCTGGGAGCTCGCGATCACGCTCACCCCGACCGCGGCCCGCTGGCTGGAGAAGACCGGCGGACTCGGTGACCTGGAGAAGCTCACCGAGCTGCCGGTCCGCAGCACCGCCCGGCTGCCGGGCGAACCACGCCCGCATCCGGATCCCACGGTGTTCCTGTTCGCGCCCGCGTCCGCGAACTCCGTGGCGAAGCTGGCCTTGGGTATCGCCGACAACCAGGCGCTGACCCTGCTCGGCGACGTCCTCGGCACCCCGGGCATCTCGATCGTGGTCGGCTATCAGATCCAGGACACCCGGGTGCATCATCCGGCGTGGCAGCGGCATCTCGACACGCTCGCGTCGGCGGGTGTCACCACTGCCCGGCTGACGCCCGAAGCGCCCTGGACCTCCGTACTGGACCTGCTCCCGGAGCCTTAGCCGGCGCAGAATCCGGTGTCCAGCGCCTTCGCGAGGTCGTCCGACGCCTTGTCCGGCAACGGATCCTGGTTCACGACCACGTTCACCCGCCTGCCGTGCGGGACAGCGCCCGAAAGGTTCGCGAAACCGCGGATGTTCCCGCCGTGCCCCCAGAACCTGCCGCCGCACGAAAGCGGCACGGACGCGATACCGAGTCCGTACTCCGCGCCGGGAAGACCGACGGGCGCCGGAACGGTCCGTCGCATCTCCGCCAGCTGTGCCCGCGGCAGCAGGTGGCCGTCGACGAGCGCGCCGAAGAAGCGGTTCAGGTCTTCACCGGTCGAAACCAGCCCGCCGGAGGCTCCGGCCGCCGACGGGTCGAATTCGGTGAAGTCGACAAGCCCCGGCGCATAACCCCTGGCATGGGGCGACGGCAGGCGCTCGTCGCCGCGTACCGGCAGATACGTGTCGCGCAGCCCGAGCGGTTCGGTGATCCTGCTCCGGATCTCGGCGGTGACCGGGCGGCCGGTGAGCTTCTCGATGAGCATTCCGGCGATGATGTAGTTCGTGTTGGAGTACGACCAGCTCGTGCCGGGTGCGAACAACGGCGGATGCGCGAGGCCGATCGCCACCAGTTCTTCCGGCTCCGCACCGCGATGCCGCCACTCGTCGATATCGAGGTCACGCACGTAGTTGTAGAGACCGCTGGTGTGCTGGAGCAGCTGCCGGACGGTGATCTTCGTGCCGTCGTTGCCGTTCCCGGTCACGAGCCCCGGCAGATACCGGTCGATCGGCGTGTCCAGCCGGACCTTTCCCTCGGCGACCAGCTGCAGCACCACGACGGCGACGAAGGTCTTCGTGACACTGGCCGCCCGGAACTTCGCGCCGTGCGGGAACGGCGTCCGAGTCTCGACGTTCCCGACGCCTTCGCGTTCCGACCACGTTCGCCCGGAAGCGCTCGTCACGGTCGCCTGAGCGCCGGGAACCCCGTCCTGTACCAAGGTTTTCAGTGCCTTGTCGACTTCGTCGCGCGGCTTGGTCACGGCGAGCGCCGGTGCGGCGGTCGTGGTGCCCAGCAACGCGATCAGTGCGCCGATTGCGATGATCTTCCTGCCTGGCAAGGTTTTTCGCATGAGGCAAAGTTAGGGACACCGGAACCGGGCGGCCATGGGGCAGGCCGCCGCGTCGAAGGGGGGTATACCCCACCACGCGCGTGACCGGCACTCTGGCGAACCTCGCGTCCGCGGGAGAAGTGCAATGAAAGGTCCTTTCCTCGCAAAATTTGCAAGGAAAGGACCTTTCATTGCACGCCACCGCAGGGGTGAGCGCCGTCATTCTGTCGTGAAGGCCCCTGCACCGCGTCCAGCTTAAGGAAGGGGTCCGACATGAGCGGCGGGCGTCGGCTTCGAGAGAGCGCACCCAGAACGCCATGAGAGGACCGATCGCGAGACCGGATCGCTTCGGTACCGTCAGCGCAGGCTGTGCCCCGGCGAGACGATGCCGGTCTCGTAGGCGAAGACCACCGCCTGGCTGCGGTTGGCCGCGCCCAGTTTCCCGAAGATGTTGCCCACATGGGTTTTGACGGTTTCGAGACTTATGACCAGGTGAGCAGCGATGTCCACATTGGACATTCCGGTGGCGATGAGGCGCAGCACCTCGGTCTCCCGTTTCGTCAACGAGGACGGCCGGGGCGCGAGACCCGATTCCGCCGGGCGCGCGGCGACCATCCGCCGGATCGCGTCGGGGAAGAGCAGCGTCTCGCCGGCGGCGATGGTCCGGATCGCGTGCGCGAACTCCTCCTTGCGCGCCCGCTTCAGCAGGAATCCGCTCGCCCCGGCGAGAAGCGCGTCGTAGACGTAGTCGTCGTTGTCGAACGTCGTGATCACGAGGACCTTCGGCGGTTCGGGCACTTCCGCCAGCACGCGCCGGGTGGCCTCGATCCCGTCGACGCCGGGCATGCGGACGTCCATCAGGACCACGTCGGGGCGCGTCCGGCGGACGAGGTCCACCACCTCGCCGCCGTCACCGGCCTCGCCGACCACGGTCAGGTCGGGCTGGTTGTCCAGCAGCGACCGCAGCCCGGCGCGCAGCAGGGGCTCGTCGTCGACGATCAGGACCCGCGATGTCATGAGCGCGACCGTAGCGGGATGGTGGTCACCAGCCGCCACAGCGGTTCCCCGTCCATGGCGGGCCCCGCGACGAGCTCGCCGCGCAGCGCCTCGACCCGTTCGGTGAGACCGGGCAGTCCGTTGCCGCCGCGGCCGGAGTCGGTCGCCGCCTCCCGGAGCGGGTTCACGATCTCGATCCGCAGCGCGTCGGCGAGGACCGCGATCCGTACCGTCACCGGACCGGGATGGGCGTGCCGCAGCGCGTTCGTCAGTCCTTCTTGGACGATCCGGTACGCCTCCCGGGAAAGGGTCGCGGGCAGTTCGGCCGCGGGACCGGTCAGTTCGTAGTCGATCTCCGCGCCACCGGATCGTGCCCGTTCGGCCAGTGCCGCGGCCTCCATGAGCCGTCGCTCGGGCTCGCGGGACGACCTGTCCTCACGCAGCAGGCCGAGCACATGGTCGAGGTCTTCGAGCGCCATCCTCGACGACTCCTCGATGGTGCCCAGCGCCTGCCGGGCCAGCTGCGGTTGCGACTCGACCAGCTCGGCGGCCGCGGCGGCCTGGATGGTCGACGTCGTCAGGGTGTGCCCGATGGAGTCGTGCAGTTCGCGGGCCAGCCGGTTGCGCTGCTCGAAATGGTTCGCCCGGATTTCGGCCGCGGCGACGCGTTCGGCGGCCGACGGACCCAGCAGCGCGACCGCGCTGTACTGGAAGAGCTTGGTGAAACCGGCGAGGACGTACGCGATCACCACGAGCGTGAAGAACCCGATCGGCAGCGTCCACGCTCCGGCGATGCCGGGCTCGATCGTCACCTCCTCGCCGAAGATCGCGATGGGACTGCCGCCGCCCCCCGCCCACACCAGGGTCAGAACGAAGCCGAGGAACAGGAAGCAGCCGAGGCCGAACAGCACCCAGCCCAGTCCGGCGTGCACGACCAGCCAGCCTGCCGAACGCCAGCGTTCCGCCCAGGCGACCTTCGTGTTCGGCAAGGGCTGCGCGATCCGGGTGCCCAGTATCTGGTTGGAGAACCAGATACCGACCCGCCGCATCGGTCCCGGCAAACCCGCCAGCGCGACCAGCACCCCCATCGCGAGCATGCCGTAGAGCAGCTTCAGCCGGACGTCGCCGGGGATGAGGACGGCGGGGATGAGCGCGATCGGGAACGGGATCGCCGTGATCGCCATACCGAGGAAGCCGAACGGCAGGCTCCGATAGCTGCCGATCCGCACCAGGGGTTTGAGGGGGTTGACCATGACGGGAACGCTATTCGGCGGGGCGTGCGCGCACCTCCCACCCCGGTGCCATTTCGCGTCATCCTCAAGACCGGCGCGCCGGTCACAGCCGGTTAGCGGACGTTAGCGGCGCCCTCCTACACTCGGGCGCGTGGCTCACCGACCTTTGATCGCACCCAGCATCCTTTCCGCGGACTTCGCCCGGCTCGGCGACGAGATCCGCGCCGTCGCGGGTGAAGGCGAAACCCGCGCGGACTGGGTCCACGTCGACGTCATGGACGCGCACTTCGTGCCGAACCTGACCCTCGGGCTTCCCGTGGTGAAGTCGCTGCTCAAGGCCACCGACGTGCCGATCGACTGCCACCTGATGATCGAGAACCCCGACAAGTGGGCCATCGGGTACGCCGAAGCGGGCGCCTACAACGTCACCGTGCACGTCGAGGCGGCGCACGACCCGGTCGCGCTGGCGAAGAACCTCCGTGCCGCCGGAGCGAAGGCCGGGCTGTCGATCAAGCCGAACACCCCGCTCGAAGACCACCTCGAGACCCTCAAGCACTACGACACCCTGCTGGTGATGTCGGTCGAGCCGGGCTTCGGCGGCCAGTCGTTCATCACCGATGTCCTGGAGAAGGTGCGCACCGCGCGGCGCCTGGTCGACACCGGTCACCTCAAGCTCGTCGTCGAGATCGACGGCGGGATCAACGCCGACACCATCGAGCAGGCCGCCGAGGCCGGTGTGGACTGCTTCGTCGCCGGTTCCGCCGTCTACGGCGCCGAAGACCCTGGTAAGGCGGTCGCGGCGCTGCGCGAGCAGGCGGCGCGGGTCCGGGGCTGATCCCGCCTCTTGATCCGCCGTCGGGTCAGGAGAAGGAATCGGACCGGATGGGTGTTGGATGAAGGGAGCACCGTTCTCAGCGGCGGTGCGACCAGGAGGAGGGCAGCAGGAGTGTTCACCGGCATTGTCGAGGAACTCGGCGAGGTCACCGCGGTCGAGCAGGTACCGAATGCCGCGCGGCTGACCGTGCGGGGGCCGCTGGTGACCAGCGACGCCGGTCACGGCGACTCGATCGCGGTGAGTGGCGTGTGCCTCACCGTGGTCGCGGTGGCGGGCGGTGAGTTTACCGTCGACGTCGTGCACGAAACCCTGCAGCGCTCCAGCCTCGCGAAGGTGAACGTCGGCGACGTCGTGAACCTGGAACGCGCGACGCCGGCGGGCGGCAGGCTCGGCGGGCACATCATGCAGGGCCACGTTGACGGCACCGGCGTTTATCTCAAGCGGGACGAGCAAGGGCTCACCACGTTCGCCCTGCCAGGGAAACTGTCACGCTACGTGGTCGAGAAGGGATCGATCGCGGTCGACGGCGTCTCCCTCACGGTCGCTTCGGTGACCGACGAGGAGTTCTCCGTCGCCCTGATCCCGACCACCCTCGAACTGACCACCCTCGGCCGTAATCAGCCGGGTGACCTGGTGAACCTCGAGGTCGACGTGGTCGCCAAGTACGTCGAGAAGCTGGCCATGCCGCACCTGCGTACGCAGGGGGACAATGGTGGCGCGGAGGAGCGGGCGTGAGTGAGACGAGTGCGATTCCGGGGTCGGCGGATCTGACCCCCTGTGGAGGCGGGGTGGCAGTGAACGCCAATGCCATCGAGGCGGCGATCGCCGATATCAAGGCGGGCCGCCCGGTCGTCGTGGTGGACGACGAGGACCGCGAGAACGAGGGCGACCTGATCTTCGCGGCGGAGAAGACCACGCCGGAACTGATGGCCTTCATGGTGCGCTACACCTCGGGTTACGTCTGCGTGGCGCTGACCGAGGCCGAGGCGGACCGGCTCGACCTGCCGCCGATGTACCACACGAACCAGGACCAGCGCGGCACCGCGTACAGCGTCACGGTCGACGCCGCCGAGGGCATCACCACCGGTATCTCCGCGGCCGACCGCTCGCACACCATCCGCCTGCTCGCCGACCCGGCGTCGAAGGCGTCGGACTTCCGGCGTCCCGGCCACGTGGTCCCGCTGCGCGCCAAACAGGGCGGTGTCCTGCGGCGCCCCGGCCACACCGAAGCCGCCGTGGACCTGGCCCGCCTCGCCGGGCTGTCCCCGTCCGGCGTGCTCTGCGAGATCGTGTCGCAGAAGGACGAGGGCGACATGGCCCGCCGCGACGAACTCGAGGTCTTCGCCGCGGATCACGACCTCAAGATGATCACCATCGCCGATCTGATCGCCTACCGCCGCCGCACCGAGAAGCAGGTCGAGCGGGTCGCCGAGGCCCGGATCCCGCTGTCGGCGGGCACGTTCCGCGCGGTCGGGTACGACAGCCTGCTCGACGGCATCGAGCACATCGCCTTCGTCTACGGCGAGATCGGCGACGGCGAGGACATCCTCGTGCGCGTGCACTCCGAATGCCTCACCGGCGACGTCTTCGGCTCGCTTCGCTGCGACTGCGGTCCGCAGCTGGAGGCGGCACTGGAGGCGGTGGCCAAGGAAGGCCGCGGCGTCGTGCTCTACATCCGCGGCCACGAGGGCCGGGGGATCGGGCTGCTGCACAAACTGCAGGCCTACCAGCTGCAGGACGCCGGCGCGGACACCGTCGACGCGAACCTGCAGCTCGGCGTCCCCGCCGACGCGCGGGACTACGGCACCGGCGCGCAGATCCTGTGCGATCTCGGCGTCCGCTCGATGCGGCTGTTGACGAACAACCCGGCCAAACGCGTCGGGCTGGAGGGCTACGGTCTGCGGGTCAGCGGCCGGGTGTCGCTGCCGATCTCGCCGAACCCGGAAAATCTGCGCTACCTCAAGACCAAACGGGACCGGATGGGGCACGACCTGTCCCAGCTGGAGCATTTCGACCAGGTCGGCGCCGAGGTCGACCAGGGCAACGGAGGTGGCACGCGGTGAGCGGCGAGGGCCGTCCGGACGTCGAACTCGACCTGTCCGACTGTAAGAACATCCGGCTCGGGATCGTGGCCACGCGCTGGCACACGAAGATCACGAGCGCCCTGCTCGACCGTGCGCTGGAGGCGGCCAAGGCCGCCGACCTGGAGGAAGAGCCGACGGTCGTGCGCGTCGCGGGCGCCGTCGAACTGCCCGTCGCCGCGCAGGCACTGGCCCGTACACACGACGCGGTCGTCGCGCTGGGCGTGGTCATCCGGGGCGGGACACCGCATTTCGAGTACGTCTGCGACGCGGTCACCGCGGGCCTGACCAGGGTGGCGCTCGACGAGAGCACCCCGGTCGGCAACGGCGTGCTCACCTGCGACACCGAACAGCAGGCCCTCGACCGGTCCGGTCTGCCGGGCTCCGTCGAGGACAAGGGTTACGAAGCGACCGTCGCCGCGCTGGACGCCGCGCACGCGCTGCGGAACCTGCGCCAGCCGTGGACCGAGCGGGGCTTCGTGTGAGCGTCGAGGCGGATGTGATGACAGAGCCCGAGATCGTGGTGGTGCGGCCCCGCCGTGCCCTGGTGATGTGCTCGGTGCTGGCGGCGATCCTGCTGGCGACGTTCGTGGTCGTCGCGGTCCTGCTGCGCGGCTCGGACACCGGCGTGATCTTCCAGCCGTCCGACCAGGTGGCGATGATCGGCATCGGCGTCCTGCTCGCGGCGGGCACGATGCTGTTCGCGATGGCGCGCGTGAAGGCCGACGCCGACGGCATCGAGGTCCGGAACGTGCTGATGACCAAGCGGTTCGCGTGGTCGGAGGTGCTTTCGGTGAGCTTCCCGGACGGCGCGTCGTGGGCGCGGCTGGAGCTGCCGGACGACGAGTACTACTCGGTCATGGCCGTGCAGGCCGTCGACCGGGAACGGGCGGTGGCCGCGGTGCGGGCGCTGCGGCGGCTGCACAAGGCGGCCTGGAACGGCTGACGCGCTCTTTCTCGGCGGCGAAGTGTTATGAACGGGACTTTCATTGCAAAATTTGTAATGAAAGTCCCGTTCATAACATGGGTTACCTGGTTCGTGGGTGCTTCTCGGTTGGACCGAAGTTCGGATGACGGCTCGTGAAGACGGGCGCAAGTGAGTCGCCTGGGTACGGCGAGCGCGCCGGTCGCGGCCTTGGTCATGCCTCTCACGGGTCAGCGCCCGCCGCCGGCTCTGTACCGACCACACGTCACCCAGGGCGCCCTGGGACTTTCCGTGGACCCTGGTCGTGAGTGTCGTTCTAACGACACTCACCACTCACGAGTTTCAGCCAGTATTGGGCTCGGCAAGGCGTGAAGGTCGAGTTTCCTCGGCTGAGCCGAGGGAAGGGGGCCTTCACGCGCAGCCGGTGTGACTACTGATGCTGGTGTGCCACATGCGGCGAGCATCGAGACCTTCACGGACCGGGCAACGACACTCGCCACTCACGGCCACCTGCACCCACGACTCACCGCTCGTCTGGACCCCTGCCGCTATGAAAGGTCCTTTCCTTGCAAAATTTGCAAGGAAAGGACCTTTCATAGCGTTCGGGGGGGGGCCTTCACCGACCAGCCTTCACCGATCAGCGACCCCTCAAAGCGACAGATCCACCACGATCGGCGCGTGGTCCGAAGGGCCCTTCCCCTTCCGCGCCTCACGGTCCACATAGGAATCGGTGACCGCGCCCGCCACCACGGCGTCGGCGTAAACGAGGTCGATCCGCATTCCCTTGTTGTTCGGGAAGTTCCCGGCCCGGTAGTCCCAGTAGGTGAACGGGTGGTCGTACTTCAGCGGCCGCGGGAACACGTCGGACAGCCCGAGGTCCCGCAGCGCCGCCAATGCCTTCCGCTCCGGCTCGGTCACGTGCGTCGACTCGGCGAACAGGGCGATGTCCCACACGTCCGCGTCGGTCGGCGCGATGTTGAAGTCGCCGAGCACCGCGAACGGCAGCCCGCGCGCCTGCTCCTCGCGCACGGTCGCTTCCAGCGCCGAGAGCCAGGCCAGTTTGTAGTCGTAGTGCGGGTTCCCCAGCTCGCGGCCGTTCGGCACGTACACCGACCACAGCCGGAGCCCGCCGCAGGTGGCGCCGATCGCCCGCGCGTCGGTCTTGTCCTCGAAGGTGGGCTCGCCGGTCAGCCCCCGCGTGACGTCCTCCAGCCCCACCCTCGACACGATGGCGACGCCGTTCCAGCGGCCGATGCCGTACGCGGCCGTCTCGTAGCCCAGTTCCCGCACCGCGTCGACCGGGAAGGCGTCGGTGCCGGATTTGAGTTCCTGCAGGCACAGCACATCCGGTTGCACCGAGCCCAGCCAGTCAAGGACCCTCGGCAGCCGGGGCCCGATCGAGTTCACGTTCCAGGTCGCGATCCGCATGCCCGCGAGCGTCCCACACCGCACCGACACGACGATGCGAAAGGGCCCCTGCCGCGACGGGTCACGTCGCGACAGGGGCCGGCCGGGGTAGAGGTCAGACCCCGGTGGTCGAGCGGATCCAGGAGCGGGCCGAAGCGACGCTGCCGTAGTTGTTGGTGCCGCGGACGTTCGAGCCGCTCTGGTTCTGCACGGTCGAAGCGACACCGACCTGGACGCCGTTGGAGACCTGAGGGCCGCCCGAGTCGCCCTTCCAGGCCGAACCGTCGATGCCGACGCTCTGGATGGCCGGGCCGCCGTAGGCGTCGGTCGAGCTGCCGGTGACGCGGACGTTGGCCACCTTCAGCGCCGAGGCGGGCGGGCCGGTCGGAGTCTCCCGGCCCCAGCCGTAGAGCTGGTTGGTGCTGCCGACCGACGGGTTCGAGCTGGCAAGGGCGATCGGCGTGACACCGGCGTCGGAGGCCAGGTGCAGCAGCGAGATGTCGGAGCCGGCGGGCGAGGACACCTTGCGGTCGACGGCGATCTCGCGGCCGCCCTGCAGCTGGTTGCTGCCGACGCGGACCCGCATGCCGGTGCCGTCGGAGTCCAGGCAGTGCTTGGCGGTCAGGACCCAGCGCTGGGCGATGACGCTGCCGGAGCAGTTGAAGCCGTCCCACTGACGGCCGGGGGTGTTGACGTAGACCTGGGCGCCCCAGCTCACGGTGGGGGCGGTGCCGCCGCCCACGATGTTGGGCTGGACCCCGGTCGGGGTGCCCGCGGAGGCGACCGCGCCGGCGGTCATGGTGAGGGCTGCGGCGGCGAGGGTGGCGGCGCCCAGTGTACGAAGACGGCTCACGGTGCAGGAGTCCTTTCGAGCGTCATGAGGACGAAGAACCGAGTGAAGTGGCTCTGGGACGGAAAGTAATCACCCGATTCACCCGCTAGGAACCAACGAACGTCTGGTCCGATCGAATATCCGACTTAGGTCGGTATACGTAGTGAAAAGCGGCCCGCATCGTGGTACGTGCCACCCGAATGAGCGCTAGACCCTGGGGGCTCGTAAGACTGTCGGTGGGGCCCCATAGGCTTGGCGACGTGGCTGACCCGACCACCTACCGTCCCTCGCCGGGGAGCATCCCGGACGCCCCTGGCGTGTACAAATTCCGTGACGCCACGAAGAGGGTCATCTACGTCGGCAAGGCGAAAAGCCTCCGCAGCCGGCTGAACTCCTACTTCGCCGACATCACCGGCTTGCATCCGCGCACGCGCCAGATGGTGACGACGGCGGCGAGCGTCGAGTGGACCGTGGTGAGCACCGAGGTCGAGGCGCTCCAGCTGGAGTACAACTGGATCAAGGAGTTCGACCCGCGGTTCAACGTCCGCTACCGCGACGACAAGAGCTACCCCGTCCTCGCCGTCACGATGAACGAGGAGTTCCCGCGCCTGCACGTCTACCGCGGCGCGCGCAAGAAGGGCGTCCGGTACTTCGGGCCGTACGCGCACGCTTGGGCCATCCGCGAGACGCTCGACCTGCTGCTCCGGGTCTTCCCGGCACGCACCTGCTCGGCCGGGGTCTTCAAACGGCACGGCCAGATCGGCAGGCCCTGCCTCCTCGGCTACATCGGCAAATGCTCGGCGCCGTGCGTCGGCAAGGTGTCCGCCGACGAGCATCGCGACATCGTCGAGGACTTCTGCGACTTCCTCGCCGGCCGCACCGACGCGATGATCCGCCGCCTGGAACAGGAAATGGCGGCCGCGTCCGAGGAGCTGGAGTTCGAGCGCGCGGCCCGGCTGCGCGACGACCTCGGCGCGCTGCGGCGGGCGATGGAGAAGCAGGCGGTGGTGCTCGGCGACGGCACGGACGCCGACGTCGTCGCCTTCGCCCACGACGAACTCGAGGCCGCGGTCCAGGTCTTCCACGTCCGCGGCGGCCGCGTCCGGGGTCAGCGCGGCTGGGTGATCGACAAGGCCGAGGAGATGGACGTCAAGGACCTCGTCGACCACTTCCTCACGCAGTTCTACGGCGAACAGGCCGAACGCGCCGACGATCCCGACGGCGGCCCGCCGGTACCGCGCGAGGTGCTCGTCCCCGAACTCCCCGCCGACGCCGAGGCGCTCGGCGAATGGCTTTCCGGGCTGCGCGGTTCGCGGGTGAGCCTGCGGGTGCCGCAGCGCGGCGACAAACGCGCGCTGGCGGAGACGGTGACCCGCAACGCCGGCGAGGCGTTCACCCAGCACAAACTGCGCCGGGCGGGCGATCTCACCGCGCGGTCGGCCGCGCTCGCGGAACTGCAGGACTACCTGGCGCTGGAGACGGCGCCGCTGCGCATCGAATGCGTCGACATCAGCCATATCCAGGGCAGTGACGTGGTCGCGTCGCTCGTGGTGTTCGAGGACGGCATCCCGCGCAAGTCCGAATACCGGCGGTTCGCACTGCGCGAGGCCGCCGAGGAAGGCGACGTCGCTTCGATCGCCGAGGTCGTCCGCCGCCGTTTTTACCGTTATCTCAAGGAAAACGCCGAGGGCGCCGCCGTCGATCCGGACCGGCCCGGCATCGACCCGGAGACCGGCAAACCGCGCAAGTTCGCCTACGCGCCGAACCTGCTCGTCGTCGACGGCGCGGGCCCGCAGGCCACCGCCGCCGCGGACGTCCTCTCCGAACTGGGCATCACCGACATCGCCGTGGTCGGCCTGGCGAAGCGGCTGGAAGAGGTGTGGCTGCCCGGTGATCCCGATCCGGTGATCCTGCCACGCACCTCCGACGCGCTGTATCTGCTGCAGCGGCTGCGCGACGAGGCACACCGCTTCGCCATCCGCTACCACCGGGAGAAGCGGTCCAAGCGATTGCAGGTGTCCGCATTGGACGGTGTGCCGGGATTGGGGCAGGCTCGCCGTACCGCGCTGATCAAGCATTTCGGTTCGGTGAAGAAACTCCGCGAAGCACGGATCGAGGAGATCGAGGCGGTGCCCGGTTTCGGCAGGCGCACCGCGGAAGCGGTCGTCGCGGCGCTCGCAGGGGAGCCCGCGACGACGGGGGAGTCAGGTACGACGTGATCGGGGAAAGGACCATCGTGAGTGCGCAAGAAGAAGGCCGCGGTTCCGGGATGGAGGTCGCGGTCGTCTCCGGGTTGTCCGGGGCGGGCCGCAGTACCGCCGCGAAATGCCTGGAGGACCTCGGCTGGTTCGTGGTGGACAACCTGCCGCCCGAGCTGATCGCCACCATGGTCGAACTCGGCGCGCAGGCGCGGGGTGCGATCACCAAGGTCGCCGTCGTGATGGACGTGCGGTCGCGCGCGTTCACCGACGACCTGGCGTCGGTCATCAAGGACCTCGACGCCCGCGGCTACAAGCCCCGCGTGCTGTTCCTGGAGGCCACCGACGCGGTGCTGGTGCGCCGGTTCGAGGCCGTCCGCCGCGGACACCCGATGCAGGGGGACGGCAGGCTCGCCGACGGCATCACCGCGGAGCGCACGCTCCTGGAGCCGCTGCGGGAAGAAGCCGACCTCGTGCTCGACACGTCGTCGCTTTCGGTGCACGACCTGCGCGCCAAGATCGAGGACGCGTTCGGTTCCGAGGCGAGCACGCAGACCCGCGTCACCGTGCTGTCCTTCGGCTACAAGTACGGCCTGCCGATGGACGCGGACCTGGTGATGGACGTCCGGTTCCTGCCGAACCCCTTCTGGATCCCGGAGCTGCGCGATCACACCGGCCTCGAGGGCGAGGTCCGCAACTACGTGCTCAGCCAGGAAGGCGCGGACGAATTCCTGGACCGCTATCACCAGCTGCTGCGCCTGATCGGCGCCGGTTACAAGCGCGAGGGCAAGCGGTACCTGACGCTGGCCGTCGGCTGCACGGGCGGGAAGCACCGCAGTGTCGCCATTTCCGAGGAACTCGCCCAGCGTCTGTCCAATGAGGACGGTATGGCCGTGAAGGTGGTGCACCGCGACCTTGGCCGCGAGTAGCGCACCGCGCGCGGTCGCCTTGGGTGGCGGGCACGGCCTGCACGCCACCCTCACCGCGTTGCGCCGGGTGACCTCGCAGGTCACCGCCGTGGTCACCGTCGCCGACGACGGGGGCTCGTCCGGCAGGCTCCGCCGCGAACTGGGGCTGCTGCCGCCGGGCGACCTGCGGCAGGCCTTCGCCGCGTTCGCCGCCGAAGACGGCGGGACCTTGTGGGCGGAGGTGTTCCAGCACCGCTTCGGCGGTGACGGCGCGCTCGCCGGGCACGCGGTCGGGAACCTGTTGCTGGCCGGGCTGTTCGAGGTGCTCGGCGATCCGGTCGCCGCCCTCGACGAGGCGAGCAGGCTCATGGGCATCTCCGGCCGGGTCCTGCCGATGTCACCCGAACCGCTGGAAATCCAAGGTGAGGTTTCGGGGCTGGACGCCGAGAATCCCGAAGCGCTCAGGCGGATCCGCGGTCAGGTGGCGGTGGCGACCACACCCGGTCAGGTGCACCGGATCAGCCTGCATCCGACGGGACGGGCCGACAGGCCGCCGCGGGGCTGCGCGGAGGCGATCGAAGCGGTACTCGGCGCGGACGTGGTGTTCCTCGGCCCGGGGTCGTGGTTCACCAGCGTGCTCCCGCATCTGCTGGTCCCGGACCTGCACGACGCGCTGGTCCGGACGAAGGCCACGAAGGTGGTCATTCTCAATCTGATCCCCCAACCGGGGGAGACAGCGGGCTTCTCTCCGGAGAAGCATCTGGACGTGCTCTACGAACACGCCCCGGAATTGCGCGTGGACGCGGTCATCGCGGACCGTGACTCGGTGCCCTCACCAGCCCGGTTACGGGAAGCGGCCGAGAGACTCGGCGCACGGGCGTTGCTGGGGGCGGTGGCTGACCCGGTCGTGACGGGGCGGCATGATCCTGATGCGCTCGCGGGCTGTATGCGAGACGCTCTGGAGTCTCACCGGGGGAGGAGCTGAAGGTATGGAGGGGCAGCGATGGCGATGACCGCCGCCGTGAAGGACGAGCTGAGCCGGCTGGAGATCACCAAGATCGGCCCACGCCGCGCGGAGGTCGCGTCGATGCTGCGATTCGCGGGCGGGCTGCATATCGTGGCCGGCCGCGTCGTGGTGGAGGCCGAACTGGACACCGGTTCGGTGGCGAGGCGGCTGCGCAAGGAGATCCACGAACTGTACGGACATCAGTCCGACGTCCACGTCATCTCCTCCAGCGGCTTGCGCAAGGGCACGCGGTACGTCGTCCGGGTGGTCAAGGACGGTGAGGGCCTCGCCCGGCAGACCGGTCTGATCGACCAGCGGGGCCGTCCGGTGCGCGGGCTGCCCGCCGCCGTCGTGTCCGGCGGGGTCGCCGACGCCGAAGCCGCCTGGCGCGGCGCGTTCCTGGCGCACGGTTCGCTCACCGAACCCGGCCGCTCGTCGTCGCTCGAAGTCACCTGCCCGGGCCCGGAGGCCGCGCTGGCGCTCGTCGGCGCCGCCCGCCGGATGGGCATCCAGGCCAAATCGCGTGAGGTGCGCGGAGCGGACAGGGTCGTGGTGCGCGACGGCGACGCCATCGGTGCCCTGCTGACCCGGCTCGGCGCGCACACGAGTGTGCTCGCGTGGGAAGAGCGGCGGATGCGCCGCGAGGTGCGCGCCACCGCGAACCGGCTCGCGAACTTCGACGACGCCAACCTCCGGCGCTCGGCCCGCGCGGCCGTCGCGGCGGCGGCCAGGGTCGAGCGGGCACTGGACATCCTGGGCGACTCCGCGCCGGATCACCTGCTCGCCGCGGGCAAACTGCGGCTGTCGAACCGGCAGGCCTCGCTTGAGGAACTCGGCCAGCTGTCCGACCCGCAGATGACCAAGGACGCCGTCGCCGGCCGGATCCGCCGCCTGCTGGCGATGGCCGACAAGAAGGCGAAGGAACAGGGCATCCCGGACACCGAATCCGCCGTGACCCCGGACATGCTGGAAGAGGACGAGGCCTGAGCACCCCGCGTTTAGTCCTCTGAATGCGTGTACCGGCCGCATTTAGAGGACTAAACGCGGTGTTCGCCGAAGACGTCACAGGTGGCCGGGTCGCCGTCGAGAGCCGCGGTGGCCAGCAGGACGGCGCCCGCGGTCCACGTGGTGCGCTCGTCCGGCCAGAACTCGTCGTCCGCGAACTGATAGCCGGTCCAGTACGAACCGTCCTCGTGCCGTAGCCGGGCAAGGCACGCGAGGAGTTCGGCGGCGCGGGCACGCTCACCGCGGGCGGCGAGGGTCAGGCAGAGTTCGGCGGTCTCCCCGCCGGTGACCCACGGTTCGTGGTGCACACAGCGCACCCCCAGCCCGGGTTCGACGAACCGGCTCCAGCCCGCGGCCAGCCGTGCCGTGGCGTCGGGGCCGGTCACCACCGAACCGAGGATCGGGTAGTACCAGTCCATCGCGTGCGGTTTCGCGGCGAACAACCCCGGCTCGCCGGTCAGCGCCTCGCGGAGACGGCGAGCCGAGTCCCGCCATCGCGGACGGCTCAGGCCCAGCGAAGCCGCGAGGGCGATCGCCTGGGTCAGCGCGTGATGGATGCTGCTGCACCCGGTGACCAGCCGGACGCCGGGATCGGCCCGCCAGGCGACGGCACCCGACGGTTGCTGCCGGGTGAGGACGGCGTCGATGGCCTTGTCCACCACCGGCCACATCCGCTCCAGGTACGCGGGGTCTTCGCGCAGCAGAAAGTGGTGCCGGACCCCGACCGCGACGTAGGCGGTGAAGTTCGTGTCCATAGT
This sequence comes from Amycolatopsis sp. NPDC033938, assembly GCF_055575975.1. Lineage (NCBI taxonomy): Bacteria > Bacillati > Actinomycetota > Actinomycetes > Pseudonocardiales > Pseudonocardiaceae > Amycolatopsis > Amycolatopsis sp. NPDC033938. The sequence continues at coordinate 41,250 of NZ_JBVIRO010000007.1, read as the reverse complement.
GGACGAACTGATCCCGCCGTCGCGGTACTCGGCCGCCCACGAGCCATCGGAGCGCTGGTTGCGCGCCAGCCAGTCGTAGGCGGCTTCGGCCTCGGCGTGCCGCCCCGCGACGTCCAGTCCCATGGCGGCTTCGAGGTGGTTCCACGGGTCGAGGTGGCCGCCGGACCGCCAGGGGATCCCGCCGTCCGGCCGTTGCGCGGCGGCGATGGTGGCCGCGGTGTCCTTCACGGCTTGCGGGCGTAGACGACGAGGCTTTTGCCGAGTACCGGATTCAGCACGCGCTCGGCGAACCTCACCGGGCGGGGACTCCGCATGATGTCCCACACCAGGAACCGGTGGTACAGCGTGCAGAGCCGGTGGTCTTCGTCAGGGCCGACGGCGCATTTCAGCCACCAGTACGGCGAGTGCAGCGCGTGCGCGTGATGGCCGCCCGTCGGCCGCAGCCCCGCCTCCCTGAGCCTGCCGAGGAGTTCCCGGCGCCGGTAGATCCGGATGTGCCCGCCCTCGACCTCGTGGTAGGAATCCGAGAGCAGCCAGCAGATCCGCTCCGGCCACCAGCGGGGAACGGTCGCCACCATCCGGCCACCGGGCGCCAGTACGCGGCTGACCTCCGCGAGGGCCGTCCGGTCGGCGTGGAGGTGTTCCAGCGTCTCGGCCACGATCACCCGCGTGAAGGAGCCGCTCGGGAACGGGAGCCGCAACGCGTCGGCACGGACGGCCAGCGCCGACGCCGAGGCCGGTGCCTCGCCCGCCTCCGCGAGGTTGGCGAACATGTCCCGTACGTACTTCAGCGCGGTGTCGTCGAGGTCGGCGGCGACCACGTCCGCGCCGCGTTTGTAGGCCTCGTACGCGTGCCGTCCGTCCCCGCAGCCGAGGTCGAGCACCCGGTCGCCGGGGCCGACGGGGAACCGGTCGAAGTCGACGGTCAGCACTCGGCACGCTCCTGCCCGAGGAGCCGCCGGTAGTGCGCGGCGGTCTCCTCGGCGGTGCGCCGCCAGCTCAGCGCCTTCGCCGTTTCCAGACCGCGGGCCGCGAGATCGGCACGCAGGTGTTCGTCGCCGAGGACCTTGGTGAGGGCCTCGGCGAGCGCGGGCGCGTCACCCGGCGGCACCAGGATCCCCGCGTCACCCACGACTTCGGGAAGGGCACCGCCGGTCGTCGCGACCACCGGGGTGCCACAGGCCATCGCTTCGACGGCCGGGAGCGAGAATCCTTCGAACAGTGAAGGCACACAGGCGATCTCTGCCGAGCAGAGCAACCGTGCCAGTTCGTCGTCGGTGAGTCCGGTGACGAAGCGGACGTCGGCACTGGGGCCGAGCCGGGCGAGCGCCCGCGCGGCCGGGCCGTCCGGTTTCGGCCTGCCCACGACCACCAGCTCGCCGTCGATCCGGTCCCAGGCAGCCAAGAGGTGTTCGAGACCCTTCAACGGTTCGTCAGCGCTGGCGGTGGCCACCACCCGGCCCGGCACGCGGTCGATTTCAGGCCGTGGCCGGAAGAACCGCGTGTCCGCGGCGAGCGGGACGACGTGGATCCGGTCCTGGAGCACCCCCATTTCACGGCTGATCGCCGTGCGGGAGGCGTGCGACACGGTCAGCGTGGGGAGCCGCCGCGCGACGCGGTGCTGCATGTCGACGAAGCCGTACCACCGCTTGACCCTCGCCGCCTCCCGGCCGGTGACGGTGGCGAGCTTCAGATCGCGGTCCACGGCGATCGGATGATGGATCGTGGCGATGGTGGGTAGTCCACAATGGAGAGTTCCGTAGCCGAGCCCTTGGTTGTCGTGGACGAGGTCGAACTCGCCCCGGCGCTTCGCGAGATGGCGGGCGGCGCGCAGGGAGAACGCCAGCGGTTCCGGGAAGCCACCGCGTCGCATGCCGAGGAACTCGACCCACGACGCCACGTCACGCAGTTCTCGCGGTCGCGGGGTCCGGAACGGATCCGGCTCCGCGAACAGGTCGAGTCCCGGGAGCTTCGTCAACCGCACGCCGTCATCGACCTCCGGATAGGGCGGCCCGGACAGGACCTCGACCCGGTGTCCCAGTGCGGCGAGTTCGCGGCTCAACTGCCGGACGTACACCCCTTGACCGCCGCTGCGGGGGTTTCCCCGGTAGGTCAGGAGCGCGATCCGCAACGCGCTCACCGCTCACTCCCTGGCACCCCAGTATTCGAGCTGCGTACGGATCTTGCGGGTTTCCTGATGCCGTTCGCCGCGGACTTCGACGGAATCGCCGAGCAACTGGGTCCAGGCCGAGAGGGCTTCGGTGACTTGACCGGCTTTGGCGAGGGTGAGAGCGAGCCCGAACCGGAGGTCGAGGACGTCGGGATGCCGGTCATTCAGCCGTCCCGTCGCTTCGTCGAGGAGCCGTCGGTACTCCGAAACAACGGGGGGGGGGTGCTCGATTTCGGCGCTCCAGAAAGCGATGTTGTGCCGGATGTGGCTGACGATCTCGTCGTCGCCCAAGGCCTGTTTCGCCTGCGGCAGCAGTTCTCGTGCCAGCCGGAGGGCTTCCTCGCCGTTCCCGGTCTTGCCCGTCGCCACTGCGAGGAAGTGCCGCGCGTGCAGCGTTTCGCGATGGTCGGGGCCGAGTGCCCTGGTCGCGTCCTGGACCAGGGCTTCGAACGCGGCCCGGGATTCCTCGAGGCGGCCGAGTTCGGCGAGGAGGTGCCCGATGTTGTTGCGGACGCTCAAAACGTCTTCGTCGCCTTCGCTCAGTGTGGCGGTGACGATCGGCAACAGCTCCTCGAACCGCGTGAGTGCCGTGGCGGCGTCCCCTGCCTTGCCGGTCCAGGTGGCGTGCCTTGCCTTGCAGCGCAACGTGATCCGGTCGGTCTCCCCGAGTTGCCGGGCCGCGCGGTTTGCCCAGGCGGCCCAGCGTTCCCGGTTCTCGACGGGAATCGGAGAGGCCCGGCGCTCCAGCGCCCGCAAAGCGTCTTCGTGCAGATCGGCGAGCCAGAAGTACTCGGCTTCGTTGGCACCGGCGTAGCTCTGTTCGAGGGTCGGCTCGTCGTCTCCGGTCACCGGCGGCACCTCCGAGGTCGCCTCCGCCAGCCGGACCCGCAGGGTGCCGGCCGCGCCGGTGAACAGCGAAGACAGGGCGCCCGTCCACAGAACGGTTTCGTCGGCCAGACCCGCCTGCGTCCGGCTGACGGAGTCACCGAGTTCGGCGAGGAAGTCGCGGACGTGCACCTGCCTGTCCGGGCCCCCGCTCGCCGCGCTCGCCTTGGTGAGGATCGAGATCGGGATGGGGCCACGGCCCGCGGCCACCTGCAGCAGGTCCAGGAGAACCGCCCGTGCGGGCTGGGGCGCGGCCGTCGCGCCGGTGTCCTCATCGGACTCCGGCCAGGCTTCCTCCTGGGTGACATTGATGAAGGTGACCGTCGAATCGCCGAGCCGGACGACGTCGCGGTGGGTCAGTACGGCGTTCAGCACGCGGCGCCCGTTGACGAAGGAGCCGTTGGCGGAGTCGAGGTCGGTCAGCCACGCTGTCTCGCCGTCCCAGCGGATCTCGCAGTGGAGCCGGGAAACCCGCGAGTCGTTGAGGCGGAGCGCGGCCTTCCTGCTGCGGCCGAGGGTGATGAGCCCGTAGGACAGTTCGTGCGTGACCGGCGGCTGGCCGGGGACGTCGATGATCAGGGTGCCGGGCGTGAGCTTCGGCGAGGTGGGCGAACCGCCGGGTCGTTGCACTTGTCCCGGCACCGGCCGCGTCCTGCCGTGCACCACCTGAGTCCGGTCCGGCTCCGGTCGGGTGCCGGACACCCGATTACGCCCCGTGGGATACATGTCGACAGTGACGGCGGCGGCCGTGAGGCTGCTCCGCTCACGTGTCGACAGCACCGTTTTGACCCACTCCAGCGCCGGATCGGCCGACAGGATCCGGAGAAAGTCGCTCAGCCGGGCGCCGACGTCCGGGTCGAGGTCGTCGAGCCCGTCGACCGCGATCCGCACGTGGTCGTTCGTCCACTGTGGAGCGAGGGTGCGCAGGGGGCCGAGAAGGACCAGATCGAAAGCGCTTGCGCCGTTGCGCGCGTCGTCGTCGAGCCCACTCGAAAACGTCTCGGACGCCTCGGCGAAACCGGGCACGGTGCGCCGCAACTGGCGGGCCAGTTCCCTCGCGAGCTGCTCCGCGGACTGGCCGCGCGCGGCGAACAGTACGGCGTGCAGGAAGTCCGGCGGCACGTACGCGCCGGCCACCGACGGCCGCGCCAGCGCGGCGAGCATGGTCGACTTCCCGGACTTCTCCCCGCCAGTGATCGCGACCAGGCGCGCCCCGGTGAGCAGATGCCCGACGGTTTTCCCGAGCCGTGGGTCCGGCTCGTAGTCCTCGGTCAGCCGCTCGATCAGCGGGGCGGCGGGGTTGCCGGCCAGCGGCGAACGTCGCCACGCGGGGGAGGAGTTGAGCGCGATCCAGAGTCCCTGATCGGCCTCGGTCACCTCGCGGGTGCCGTCGAAACCCAGGTGCACGGCGGTCTGCATCGGGCAGAGCCCGGCGATGACCCGTTTGAGATCCGCGCAGCGGACGCGCTCGCCGAGGCCTTCGTGCCCCGAACGCAGCACGGTGACCAGCGAGCGGCTGAAGCAGCCGTTGGCCGCGACGCGGTCGTCGGACGCGGTGAGCAGGTCGAACCGTTTCCCCGCCTCGCCGACGATCCGCAGCCAGCGCCTGCCCGCCTGCAACGCCCCGATGCCGGCGTGGCAGGTGTCGAGCAGGATCACCAGGCCGTCCAGCATCGAGTAGCGGCCGAGGAGTTCCTTGATCCGCTGGGCGAACAGGAACGATCTCCGGCTGTCCACCGGCAGGCTGGTGTCCTTCGTGAGGAAGTAGAAGTCGTCGTCGGCGTATTCGCCGTGCCCGACGAGAGAGAGGAAGAGCGTCGCCTCGTCCTCCGACGCGCGCTCGAACGCTTCGGCCAACGCGTCGTCGAGTTCGACCATGGTCGGGTCGACGAGCAGTCCGCGTCCGTCCGCGAGAGCGGGGACGCAGCCGCCGATCTCGGAATCGAGCAAAGCCGCCGAAACCTGCTCGCCGGCGTCCGGGAGGAACGACAACAGATTCAACGCCTCGCACTGCGACGCGACGACCAGTGACCTCCGCTCTCCCACGGAGATCACTTTGTCTCATCGAAGGGTCACCGGCAAGGGCATACGCGATACTGTGCGTGTCGATACGGGAAAGGGGTGCCGGTGGCTCGGATCGTTCTGGTGCACGGCATCGCCCAGGAACAGAAGTCCGCGGACACCCTCGAGGCGGAATGGCTTCCGAGCCTGGCGGGCGGGGTCCGGCTCGCCGGTGACCCGGCGCTGGCCGACGACCTCTGGCGGGACGCCCGGCCGGGCGCGGCGCGGATGGCTTTCTATGGCGACTTGTTCCTCCGTGACGGTCAGCAGGGTGGCGCGGACGAGTTGACCGCCGAGGAATGGGGACTCGCCGAGACACTGGCCGCGGAATGGCTGCGGAACGCGGCTTCGTCGGCCGCCCGCGAGGCGGACCGGACCCGCGCTCAGGCCGAATTGGCCCGGCTGACGGAGGATCGCGGGGAAGAGCAAGGCGTGCGCGCCGCCGCCCGTCCGGTGCTGAACGCGCTGGTGCGGCTGCGGCCTTTCGCCCGCCTCGGCGTCGCGTTCGCCGAACGCGTGGTGGTCAAGGCACTCAAACAAGTGACGCTGTACCTCACCGACGAGACGATCCGGAAACGCGTCCAGGACCGCGTCGCCGAGCACATCGGCCCGGAGACCGAAGTCATCATCGGGCATTCACTCGGTTCCGTCGTCGCCTACGAAGCCGCGCATCTGCACGGCCGCCCGCTGCCGCTGCTGCTCACCCTCGGCTCGCCGCTCGGCTTGCGCACGGTGGTCTACGAGCGGACCCGGCCGCAGCCGCCGTCCGTCCCGCCCGGGGTCGCGCGCTGGGTGAACCTCGCCGATCGCGACGATCTCGTCGCCGCCCGGCCGGATCTCACTCCGCTGTTCCCCGGAGCGGTGGGTGTTCTCGACAGCGCTTACACGGTCGACAACGGGGCCAAACCGCACGAGGCGGCGTTCTACCTGGCCAAGCGCCGCACCGGTGAAGTCCTTTCCGCCGCGCTGAGCTAGTCCTTCGGTCGCGCGGGTCGTGAGTGGCGATTCGTGTTCTAACCCGAATCGCCACTCACGACCGTTACCTGCCCCCGAAAGGCGTAACGCGGCGGTTTCCGCGGCGACGACGGAAGGAAACAGCGTCCCTCGAAGCTCACTGCCGAGGTGATCTTCGAGGGAAGGGGCAGCCATGCGGGTATCGGCGGAGGTGGGCACGTGGCTCACCCGGCGCAGCAGCCGGGCGGGTGACTGGTGGGCGGCGGATCTGGTCGCCGCCAAACGCGGCACCCGGGTTTCGGTGGTGATCCCGGCCCGCGACGAGGAGGAGACCGTCGGCGCGATCGTCGGCACCATCCGGCGCGAACTCGTCGAACGCGTTCCCCTGGTGGACGAGATCCTGGTGGTGGACAGCCATTCCACCGACGCCACCGCCGAGGTCGCGCGGGCGGCCGGTGCGGACGTCGTCAGGCAGGACGCGGTGTTCCCCGAACTGGAAAGCCTGACCGGCAAAGGGGAAGCGCTCTGGAAAGGGGTCGCCGAAACCACCGGTGACCTCGTCGTCTTCGTCGACGGCGATCTTCGCGATTTCACCGCCGGCTACGTGACCGGACTGCTGGGGCCGTTGCTGACCGATCCGGCGATCGCCTACGTCAAGGGTTTCTACCACCGTCCGCTGATCGGCACGGCGGGCACCGAACCCGACGGTGGCGGCCGGGTCACCGAGCTCGTCGCCCGGCCGCTGCTCAACATGTACTGGCCGGAGCTCGCCGGGTTCGTCCAGCCGCTCGCCGGTGAATACGCCGGACGGCGCGAAGTGCTCGAAGGCATCCCGTTCGTCACCCACTACGGCGTCGAAGTCGGCCATCTGATCGACCTGCTCGAACTGCACGGCCTCGACGCGCTCGCGCAGGTCGACCTCGGCCACCGGACCCACCGGCACCAGGGCACGCAAGCACTCGGCCGGATGGCCGCGCAGATCATGCTGACCTTGATGGACCGGCTGGAACGCGGTGGCCGCGTGATCTCGGCGGCGCCGCCGTCCACCTCGCTCGCCCAGTTCAGGCGGGGCGAAGGGGAAGGCGTCGAACGCGAGCTGGTGCTCACTGACGTCGCCCTCACCCAGCGGCCGCCGCTGGAGAGCCTCCCGCCGGAGATCCGGCCGCGGAACGCACCCGCGTTGCGGAGGACGGCTTAGGCCGTGTCCTAGCGTCCGGCGGGAACCGGCGTCTTCGCGGGCTGCCAGCCGGGCGGGCCGAACACGTACCCGAGTTTGTCCCGCCACGACCTGGCCGCGCGGACGTCGCGCAGGATCGACCCGTACTCGTGGAAGCCGACTTTGAGCAGGTTGTAGGTCTCGATGTTCTTGGTCAGCCCGTAGGTCGGCCGTTTGCCCTCGGGCACGAAACTGCCGAACATCCGGTCCCAGATGATCAGGATGCCACCGTAGTTCGCGTCGAGGTACTCCTTGTCGCTGCCGTGGTGCACTCGATGGTGTGAAGGCGTGTTGAACACGTACTCGAACCAGCGAGGCAGCTTCCGGATCTTCTCGGTGTGCACGAAGAACTGGTACACGAGGTCGATCGACAGGCCGGTGAGGATCATCCACGGCGGGATGCCGGCGAAGGCCAGGATCGACCAGAACGGCAGCTGGAAGTATGGGGTCCACTTCTGCCGCAGCGCGGTCGAGAAGTTGTAGTGCTCGCTCGAATGGTGCACCTGATGACCCGCCCACATGAGCCGGACGCGGTGGCTGGCCCGATGGTAGGCGTAGAAGACGAGTTCCTGGCCGAGCAGCATCAGCACCCAGGTCCACCAGTCGGCCGGGCTGAACTTCACCGGCGCCAGCTCGTAGAGCGCGGCGAACACGAACAGCATGGCGATGCGGAAGACGCCGTTGATCACGACCGCCACCGCGCCCATGGCCATGCTGGTGCGGGTGTCCTTGACGCTGTAGCCGATGACGTTGTCGTCGTGCCCCAGTACGTGCAGCGCGAGGATCTCGATCGCGACGAACAGCAGGAACACCGGTGTCGCCATCAGCACCGGGTCACTCAGATGGGCAAGGAAATCCGCCACCGCACCGCTCCCTCTTCTCGTCCCGGGATCTGACCCAAAGGTAACTTACCCTAGGGTCATTTACCTCAGGGTAAGATAGCCGCCGTGACAGAAGCAAGGGCCGTCGGCACGAAGGGCGTGCCCCGTGAAGAGCGGGAAACGCAGATCGTGCGTGCCGGTACGGAGGAGTTCGGCAGGAACGGGTACGCCGGGGCATCGATGGTGGAGATCGCCCGCCGGGTCGGCGTCACGAAACCCTTGCTGTATCAATACTTCGGCTCGAAGGACGGGCTGTACCTCGCCTGCCTGCACCGAGCGGGGGACAGGCTGACCGAGGGCGTCGCCGAGACGATGGCGCAGGAGAGCGAGCCGCCGGAGCGGATGCCGCTGGCGGTGCTTTCGGCCATCTTCGAGACCTTCGACCACGACCGGTACGCGTGGAAGCTGCTTCGCGACCCGACAGTGCCCTCGACGGGGGAGATCGCCGGGGTCGCCGCGGACTACCGCTTCCGGCTCGACGGATTCGCCCTGGTCGGCGCCGCCCAGCTGATGCGATCGCGCGGGCTTGATGACGAGCGTGACATCGAGGCCATCGCCCAGGTGTGGACCGGGGTCGTCGATTCGCTGATCAGCTGGTGGATCGACCAGCCCGATCAGGACGCCGCGGCGATGACCGAACGGTGCGCGCGGATCATGCGGAACCTGTTCGGCTGGTGAGCGCGGCCGCCGCGGCCTCGCCGTCGGCGAAGGCGAGCGGAGGGCGGTCGTTCAGCGGGAACCAGGCGTAGTCGGAATTCTCTTCCGACAGCACGATTTCCGCGTCCGGCGGGAGTTCGCAGGTGAAGGTGAACGCGATCGTCACCAGGCCGGTGTCGCCGTAGACCGACGGATACGACCCGGCGAACCGGAGGTTCCGGAGTTCGCAGCCGATTTCCTCGAGTCCTTCGCGGACGAGGTTCTCTTCGGCGGTCTCGGCGCCGGAAAGGAAGCCTCCGACGGTGTCCCAGCCGCCCTTCCGGGGCTCATGGGCCCGGCGCAGTAACAGGATCCGGTCGCCGTCGAGGACGAGACCGACCGTGGTCGGCAGCGGGTTGTCGTATTTGGTGAAGCCGCAAGCGGGACACTCGACATGGGCGTCTTCACCGGACCCGGCGAGCCGGGTGCCCGCGCCGCAGCGGGGGCAGAACTTCCAGTCCTTCACCGGCCGGAGCCTAATGGCCGGTGAAGGAGAGAATTCATTGAGGGGTAAGCGAAACGTGTCGTGATGGTGGGCGGCTGTTCGCGGGGGCGGGCAGCGCGAAGGCGTAACTCACGTGCCTGGATCCCGCACTCGGGTGTCTCCAGAAAATCCGTGAAGGCCTCCTTCCCTACCTTGAAAGTAGGGAAGGAGGCCTTCACGGACAACGCCACCCTCGGGGGTGACCTCGCACCTTACGAGCAGCGCCAGTACGAAGGCTCGGGCAAGCCCATCGGCGTGGCGATGATCGCGCCGTCCGCGGTCACGAACGCGTTCGAACCGAAGGGATGGGGCACGTCCGAGAAATTCGGCCTCGGGCCGGTGATCGTGCTCTCGTTCGCCCCGTCGCGCCAGACACTCACGGAATCCCCCGAAGAGGCACCGTGGAATCCGAGCACGACTCCCCGTGAATTGGCCGCCTTCGCGGTCGCGCCGGGAATGGTCGAGACCACGTTGCCCACGGCGTCCCACACCACGGCCACGCGCCCGCCCGCGGCATCGACGCCGTAACCGGCTGTCACGCCTTCGTCGAACTGCGACGCGACGATCCCGGTGAGACCGGGCGGGGTCTGGAGCATGCCCCTGGAGCCGTCGGCGTGGTAGATCTCGCCGGTCGAGGCCACCACGCGTCCCGTTTCGTCGATCCCGACGGGGAATCCATCCCCGAGGATCCGGTAACCCGTGCCACCCGCGGGCCAAGAGATGATCTGGGTCTTGCCCGAGGTCTCCACGACCCCGGTGATGTCCCCGCGATCGTTGAGCCACGAGGGGTAGGTGTGCCCTGTCGCCGGTGACGGCAACCAGCGATAGAACGTCTGGTACACGTACGGAACGGCGTTGCGCGAGTTGTCGACCTTCGCTCCCACGACCACCCCGTTCCGGTTGATGTCCCGGGTGTGGTTCCAAGCGCCGTCGCGGAAGCGCAGCATTTTCCGCGGCTGGCCGTTGTGCCAGATGATCCCGTAGCCGGGCTCGGGGTAATTACTGCCGTTCCCGAGGATCCACTCGGTGCCGGCGGAACCGTCGATGTAGGCATAGTCGATCCCGGAGGGCATCGGCAGCTTGGTCTGTCGCCAGGAGCAGCCGGCGGGGTCCTGAGCGGGCACGGCCTGCGCCGTCTGGACCCCGATCGCCGTCATGAGGAGCGCCGCTCCCAGAACAACGAGTCTCCGGCCGATCGCCATACTCAGAACCACCACTGGTTCTTGGCGCCCGGCACGAACTCCCACAGCTGCACGACGCCGCCGTCACGGCCCGCGGTGCCGAGGTCGGAGTCGAGGTAACGGCCGCTGCGGACGTTCTGCAGACGCAGGAAGCCCTCCGGGTTCTCGGTGACGGTGAACCACTGGTTCGAACCACCCGGCATGTAGTCCCAAAGCTGGATCTTGGTGCCGTTGCGGTCGATCGTGCCGAGGTCGGCGTCCAGGTACCGTCCGCTTTGGACGTTCTGGAGGCGGTAGTGCCCCTCGGGGATCTGGGTGATGTACCAGGCCTGGTTCGCCGGGATCGTGTTGTCCGGGGCGATGAGGCAGGTCCAGAGCTGAACCTTGGTGCCGTTTCCGTTGATGGTGCCCAGATCCGCGTCCAGGCACCGGCTCTCGTCGGAGGCGGGGCCGAGCAGGTACGCCTGCTGCTGGACGCTGAACCCGGCACCGCGCACGTTCGCCGGACGCAGCGACAGCTGCCCGACGTCGACACGCTGCTGCTCGTCCGCCGCCTGCGCGGCGGGCGCGCCGAACAGTGCCGAGAATCCGGCCAGCACTGTCACGGACACGAGAAATCGCTTGAGATTTCGCATTTTTCTCCCCAGATCGCCGCAGGTGTCTCCACTGGGCCCCGACCAGGACAGCCTGCTGACCATGATCTTGCCGTTCGGCCGCCGCCACGTCAATGAGGTTCTTTCCCACGAAAACGCCACCCCGACGGGAAATCCCGGACGAGGTGGCGATCGTCGACGTGCGGGGTGGATACGGCTGGGGTGCCCGGCGCCGCTCCGGGCACCCCAGCCGCGTCTCAGGTCGCGGCCTTGGAATTGCCGCGCAGTTTGACGTTGGCGGTCGAGGCGTTCTTGATCGCCGTCTCGATCTGCGCCATCGTCGAGGACGAGGTCAGGCCGGGCACCGTCGCCGTGTTCAGCGCGTAGAGCGTGAACGTGTACGGGTGGGTTGAGCCGCCGGGGCAGGGGCCGAAGTATTGCTGTGCGTTCGACCCGCTGCCCATGGCCTTTTGCTTGGCGCCGTTCTGGTTCGGCACGGTGAAGCCCGACCCCAGGCCCTCCGGCAGTGACGCCGCGGCCGCCGGGATGTCCCAGATCGCCCAGTGCAGTTTGTTGCCGTTGTTGGCCACGTCGGCGAAGACGACCGCGTAGCCCTTGGCTCCCGTGGTCCCGGCGCCCCACGCCAGCGGTGGCGAGGTGTCCTGACCCGCGGTGCCGTCACCGGCACAGGTGTACTTGTCCGGGATGGACGCGTTGTCGGCGAACGCGGAACTGGTCAGCTTGAACGCGCCGGGCTGCGAGGAACCAGGAAACTTCAGGCGCACCACCACGTTGTCGATCGTGCTCGGCGTGCCACCGTTCTTGTCCGCGTTGGTCGAGGTGACCCACAGGCCGCCGTCCGGGGTCTTGGTGACCGAACGGAGCCTGCCCCAGCGGCCGGAGAACAGCGACTGCACCGAACCGACGCCGTTGCCCGCCGCGTTGATCTGCGTGGCGAACAGCTGCTGGCTGGTGACGGCCGCGACGTAGATCCAGTCGTTGACGATCTCGATCCCGCTCGGTCCGCCGGAACTGGTCGGCCAGGTCTTCTTCGGCGCGACCGTGCCACCGCAGGTGCCCGTGGTGCCCTCGCACTGGGGCCAGCCGAAGTTGCCGCCCTTCTGGATCAGGTTGAGCTCGTCCTGAGTGCCGTCCCCGAACTCCGACGCCCACAGCTGGCCGCGGGAGTCCCACGCCAGACCCTGCGGGTTGCGGTGCCCGTAGCTCCAGACGTACCGGGCGTTCCCTCCGGTGGAGAAGAACGGGTTGTCACCCGGCGCCGATCCGTCGGGGTTGAGCCGCAGGATCTTCCCGTTGAGCGAACCCTTGTTCTGCGCGGTTTCCTTGTTCTGCCCGTCGCCCACGGTGGCGTAGAGCTTGCCATCCGGGCCGAAGCGCAGCCTTCCGCCGTTGTGGTAACGGTTCTTGGCGATCCCGGTGAGCACCGGTGTCGACGTCGACGACAGCGTTCCGTTGTCGTAGGTCATCTTCACGATCCGGTTGTCGCCGGACGCCGTGTGGTACAGGTAGACCGCGTGATCGGTGGCGTAGTTCGGTGAGATCGCGATGCCGAGCAGTCCGCCTTCGCCGCTGGTGCCGACCGCGCCGGGGACCTTGCCCACCGTGGTCTTCTGGCCCGACGGCGTGATCCGCAGGATCTCGAAGCGGTCGCGTTCGGTCGCCAGCGCCGTGCCGTCCGGCAGGAAGTCGACGGACCAGGCGAGGTCGACCTTCGTGATGTCCTTGTCGTACTCGGGAATGCCGCCGCCGGAGGCGCCACCCGTCTTGACGGAGAGCGCGTTGCTCGCCGCGGAGGCGTTGCCGTCGAGGTCCCGTGCCTTCACCGTGAACGTGTACGACGTGTTCGCCGTCAGCCCGGTGATGGTCGCTTCGAGCGAAGGTGTCGTCGCGACCTTCGTGGTGCCCTGATAGACGTCGTAACCGGCGATGGTGCCGCTGTCGTCGGTGGAAGCGTTCCACGCCAAGGAGACGCTGTTCGCGGTCACCGATGTCGAGCGCAGGTTCCCCGGCACGGTCGGCGGTGTGGTGTCCCCGCTGGGCGGCGTGGTGAACTGGACGACATTGCTTTGCTGCGAAGGGTTTCCGGCCGCGTCGAAGGCGCCGACCGAGATGTCGTACGCGGTGTTCGGCGTCAGGTTGTCGACGGTCGCGGTGAGCGTGTTGCCGTCGACGGTCTTCAGGACGTTGCCGCCGCGCATGACCTCGTAGCGGACCACGCCGACGTTGTCGGTCGCGGCCTCCCAGGTGAAGGTGGCGGACCGGGCCTTGACGTCCTTGGCCACCAGGTTCTTGGGCGGCGTCGGCGCTTCGGCGTCGAGCACTCCGCTCGCGGTGAGCTTGTCCGCGTTGGGGCCACCGTTCTCGGTCGTCGCGGTGGTGCGGATCTTGTTGACCCCGGTGGCCAGCGCGACGTCCTTCGTCACGGTCTTCCACGTCGTCCACGCGCCGGTTCCGGGGAAGGACAGTGTCCCGGCGGCGGTGCCGTTGATGCTCAGCGCGACCGGCCGGTCGATCGTGGTTCCGTTGGCATAGCGGAAAGTCAGCGTCTGCGTGCCAGCCTGCGCGGCGTTCACGGTGTACTCGACATAGCTGCCGACGACGTTGTCGAAGTTCACGAACCCGGTGCCGGAATAGCCCGCGTGGTTCGATTCGACGGCGCCTCGGGAGATCGTCGCGGTCTCGGATTCGTAGTCTGCCGCCGCCGCGCCGGCGGGCAGGGCCGGCAGGACGGCGAAGGTGATCGCCGTTGTGGCGGCGCAGGTGAACAGCGCGCGCCAGGGTGGTCGGGGTGCCACTGGTGCCTCCATGCGTGCGGTCGGGGTCGGGGAGGTACAACGGCGGACCGGGCGAGCCCGGCGGGGAGCGAGAGTTTTAGTTAGGAAACTTTCCTATCTATGGTTCAGATCACACACCAGCTCGTGCTTTGTGTCAATAGCCAACCACTGTCAACACGGAGCGTCACCCTAGAACGCAATTAGTCCTCTGGTTGCGGTGCTTGCGCGTGCAAGTACCGCAACCAGAGGACTAATTGCGTTCCGGGAGAAGGAGGGGTCAGCCCGCGATGTCGGCCCGCGCGATCACCTTCGTGATCTTGGCGCGCACCAAGGACTCCTCGGGGACGGCGTTGCGCTTGCCGTAGGCCTCGGCCTTGTCCGCGCCCATGTACCGGCCACCGAGCCGGGTCGCCCACTCGAGCATCTCGTCGTAATCGTGGTGCAGCACGGCCTCGGCGGTGAACTGCACGTACGAGAACGGCGGCTTCTGATCGTCGACGGCCAGCGAGATCCGGCCGTCGCGGCGGATCGCCTTCCCTTTGAGCGTGTCCGTCCCGGTGGTGAAGATCAGCTCGTCACCGTCGGGGCCCTCGTTCAGCAGGAACCACACCGGCGTCACGATCGGCGCGCCGTTGGCCCGGACAAGGCCGAGCATGCCCGTCCGGGTGCCCTCGCTCGCGAACTTCCACCACTCGTCCCGGTTCATCTCACGCATGGGCCGAACGCTACCGGGACTGCCCGTCGTGAGCAGTCCCGGTCACCCGTGGGTGAGTCGTGAGTGGGTGTTTCGCGTGACTGGATGGATGACACGCGGGAGCGGCAGGTTTCGTCGGGTGTTCTCCGTTCACTCACGCGTGCCCTCCGTCGGATCACGCGTGTCCGCCCGACAGAAAGAAGGGACCATCACGTACTTCACCGCGAGCAAAGCTCACCGGACGCCTGGCATCCGAAAGAGACGCCGAGGGGGCACTGGACCCTCGATCCTCATCCAGTCCCGCGAGCCACAGTCGAGCCGAGGCCGGTCACCCGTGCGGGGTGCCGGGGGCGGCGACTAGCCTGGCCTGCTGTGCGAGACGACGAGCTGACCGGGATGGGGCTGGCCGACGAGGGGCTGACCCGCCGCCTCAAGGCGCTGGCCTGCACCGCGCCCTTGCACGACCTCGACGCGCGCAAGGCGAAGCTGGACTGGGCGGACGCCACGATCTACCAGATGGCCGAGATCGCGCTGCACACGATCGACCAGGTCACCGTGTCGATGGACTTCGACACCGGCGCGGACCACGAACAGGTGATCGTGCGGCTACTGCCGTTCGTCGCGCTCCAGGCTCCCGGCCGGACCCCGGACGAACACGCCAAGGTCGCCCGCTGGGTGCTCGACAACCTGATCAACGTCGGCACCACCGATCGCGGGTTCCGCCGCGTCTACGGTTCCATCGGCCCCGGCGGCGGGTACCAGCGGCGCCAGTTCGACTTCAAGCTGCTCGTCGAACTGGCCGCGCCCGACGGCGAGGTCTACCTGCGCGCCACCGACGAGGCGATCAACGTCCTCGTCGGCGCGCTGGACACCGACGTCGAATCCGCGCAGATCGCGGCCGAGGTCAAACTGGAGAATCTGATCAACCGCGGCCGCCTCGCCGACGCGAAGCTCGCCGCCGAACAGGCCCGCTACCGCACCGTCCAGTACGGCGAGACGCTGCGCGCCAAACTCGACGCCACCCGGCGCGACGTCCGCGCGGTCGACTGGGAACGTGAGGTCCCGGAACTGCTGGACCAGGCGCTGTCCCATATCGAGTCCCGCTTCCGCGCCGAGAACGCGATCCTCAAGAACATCACCGCCTCCCGCGACGAGACCGAGGACCTCGACCGCAAACGCCGCGCCGCCGAACTCGTCGACATCGTCAGCGACTGCATCCGCCGCCATACCCGGCTGCAGTCGCGGCTGGCCGACGCCGGGGCGGTGTTCCGCGCCGAACAGGACCGCCAGCAGTTCTCCGGGCCGCCGCAGCGCGCGACGATCGACCTGTTCGGCCAGCTCCTGATGCCGACGCTGGGCCTGCCGATCGCCGACGCCGTCGCGCCGGCCGAATCCTTCTTCCACGTCGGCGCCGGGATCTCCCCGCCGACCGTGCCTTCGCTGTCCTCGCTGGTGTCGCTACTGCTCCGGCCCGCGCCGGAACGCGACCAGCTCGTCGGCGAGATCCCCGAACCCGAGCTGATGCCCGCCGAGGTCACCGACAAGTTCGGTGACGAGCAGTGGCGCCTCGCCGACGACCTGCTCGACCTGCCCGAGGTGCCGCGACGGCTGTCCGGGCTGCTCGAAGAGGCGCGCCGGATCGACCCGGGGCTGCCCGCTCTGGTCGCGTTGCGGGCGGTGCACGCCTACAGTCCCGAGGTCGGCGCGGCGCTCCGGCTGGGGGAGCGCCAGGTGCTGCTGGCCGTCGACGACGGCACCCTGCTCGAAGATCCCGAGTTCGGCGGAGCGGATCTGCTGCTTTCGTCGGCGCGGGTGGACCGTGAAGACCAGGAAGAGGAGGAGGTCGCGTGACGACATCAGGGGACGTCGAATCCGCGGCCCGGCTCGTCTCGTTCGGCATGCGCCCGAAGCAGCTGCCGTCGCGGGACGTCGTCTACGGCGATCTCGTCCGGCGCTACGGCGAGGACAGCGCGTTCAAGCAGCTCACGCACGCGGTCGCGGCCGGGCTCGGGCTGATGGTGCTGGAGGTCAACCTCCAGGCCGGTGCGGTGCTCGCGGCGACCGACGAGTCCGTCTTCGAGATCAAGATGGACAGCTACGCGCGGCAGAGCAAGATCCGTGAGCGCCGCGAGACCGAGAAGGTCCTGCACGGCCTCATCCACCTGGCCACCGCCGCACTCGGCTATCCGCGCCCCGACGACCTCGCCAACGACACCTACATCGGCCGCGTCAGCGTCGAACAGGTGGACGCGATGGTGCGGGAGGCCTGCCGGATCCTCGACGAACGCGCGGCCGAGGCCGAGGCGAACAACGACCCGCTCGCCGACGCTCCCGAACTCGAACAGGCTTGGCGCGCTTACGCGAGGCGTCCGGCGGCGGCGGCGACCAAGGACGGCAGGCTGGCGTCGGACACCACCCGCGGCATGGTCGCGCGAGCGCTGCGGTTCCTCGCGGATCAGGGTTTCCTGGTCCAGGTCAGCGGGGAACAGGGCGGGACCTACCGGACCACGCCGCGCTATCAGGTGCAGGTGCGCGAACTCGCCGCCGACGCGGCCTTCGACGATCTGCTCGCGCTGAACGTGGTCTCGGTCGCCAACGGCGGCGGAACGCTGCGCGCGGCCGCGTCGGACACGCTCTAGAGGGGTTGGGATGTACGAGCTTTCGCGGGTTCGCCTGCATTCGGTGGGCCCGGCGGGCGCCCGCTACCAGGACGTCGTGCTGGACTTCAGCGGGGTCGGCGCGGCCATCACCGCGCCCAAGCAGGACGCGCTGTTCAGCGCCGGGATCCACCTGGCGGGCGAGGGGCCGCCGCGGCGCCCGTCCCCGGCCAGCGTGCTGTTCCTGGAGAACGGCGGCGGCAAATCCGTGCTGATCAAGCTGATCTTCTCGGTCATGCTGCCCGGCCGCCGTCAGGTCGTCGGCACGACGAACACCAAGGTCCTGGAGAAGTTCGTCGCCGCCAAGGACGTCTCGCATGTGGTGCTGGAGTGGCTGCAGGTCGAGACCGGCCACCGGGTGATCACCGGCAAGGTGTCGGAATGGCGCGGGCACGTGGTGTCGGCGGATTCGGAGAACCTCGTCGACTCCTGGTACTGCTTCCGCCCGACGCCCTCACTCGACCTGGACTCGCTGCCGCTGACGTCGGACGGCAGGCTGCTGACGATGTCGGGCTTCCACGACCAGCTCGACAAGGTGCACGGCGGGGAGCCGGAACTGGAGCTGTTCTGGACCCGGCGCCACCACGAGTGGACGTCCCGGCTGGACGGCCTCGGCCTCGACACCGAGCTTTTCCGCTACCAGCGCGCGATGAACGCCGGGGAGGGCGAGGCCGCGGACGCCTTCGCGTTCAGCACCGACGAGGCGTTCGTCGAGTTCCTGCTGCGCGCGGTGCTGTCGGAGGACGAACCGAAGGACCTCGCCGAGGTCGTCGCGACCTACGCGCACAACCTCGCCCAGCGCGGGGATCTGTTGTCGGAGCGGGACTTCGTCGCGGGCGCGCTCGATCTGCTGACGCCGCTGGCGGAGGAGGAAGGCGTCGCCGCCGCGTCGCGGAAGCTCGCCGACGCCGCCCGTGCAGAGATGCGGACTCTCGCCGGTCAGGTGGCCGCTCGCGACAAGCTGGAGAACGAGCGGCTCAGCGGCCTCGAACAGCACGTCGACGAGGTGAAGTCGGCCGAGAAGCTGGCCGAGGGCGACCACCGCCGTCTCACCGCCGGGGTCACCGAACTCCGCCGCCTGGTCGGGAAACTGCGGCTCGACGAGGCGCAGGAGAGCAAGAAGCGGATCGACGGCGAACTCGCCGAGGCCAAGACCGCCGCCGAAGCCTGGCGTGAATGCGCCACCGTGCTCAACCACCTCAACGCCGCCCGCAAGGCCCGCGATTTCCGGGAACTGGTGGGGAATCGCGAGCAGAAGGCCCAGCCCGCGCTGCAGGCGCGCAACACCGCCGCGGCCGCGCTCGCCCGGGGGCTGCTGGCGCTGGCCAAGAACGCGACCGATCAGGCGTCGAAGGCCGAAGCCCACGCCGACGCCCTGCGTGCCGAAGCGGAGAAGGCCCAGGCGGAACGCGACGAATCGGCGAACCTCGCGGCCTCGCGCCGGGCGGAGGCTCGCGGGCTTGGCGCGCGGATCGCCGAAATCCGGGAGGAGATCGCGGAGACCGTCCGGTCCGGCGCGCTCAAGGCCGGGGCGGACGTCGCCGACGCGGCGCGCGCGGCCAGGACCGAGGCCGAGACGACCGCCGCGGAACTCGTCCGCCGCGAACAGGAACTCGAACGCGTCGCGGAGGATCTGCGCACCGCGCAGGCGACCGTCAACGACGCGCACCGGCTCGCCGGGTCCACCAAGGACAGGCTGGAGCGCGCCGCCGAAGAGCTGGACCGCGCGAACCGGCGCACCGACGCGCTCGCCGTCGAACCCCGGCTGGTCGAACTCATCGGCGCTGACGACGTCGCGCTGGAGACGGATCTCCCGGTTCTGCTGGAACGTCTTCGCGAGGCGGCGGCGACCGCGGAGAAGGAACAGACGGCGTTGCGGATGGAGGAGTCCGTCGACGAGCGGGCCCTGAACGCGCTCGGATCCGGCGGTCTCCTGCCCGCCACCGAAGAGGTCCAGGCCGCGTTGGACGCGCTGGAAGCCGCGGGGATGAACGCGTGGTCCGGCTGGCGCTATTTGTCCACTTTGGACAAGAAACGGCGGGCGGCCGTGCTGGCCCGCGCGCCCCAGCTGGTCTCGGGGATCCTCCTCAACGAACCGGAGCAGGTCCGGCTCGCCGAGAAGGTGCTGGCGGAGCGGCGCTTGCTGCCCACCACGATCATCCCGGTCGCCACCACCGAGGCCACCACGACCGACCGCCTGCCGGGTGAGGCGGGTATCGAGTTCCTTGTTCCGCCCAACCCGGCGATGTACGACGAGGAAGCCGCCGACGCCGAGCGCGAGGCCATCGCGCTCCGGCACGCGGAACGGCAGCGTCGCCTCGAAGCGCTGACGACTTCGCTGGCCGACGACAGCGCGCTGTCGTGGAAACTGAAGACCTGGCGCGAGGACTACCCGCCCGGCAGCATCGCGACGCTGGCCGAACAGCTGCAGAACGCGCGTACCGCCCACGAGACCGCGCAGACCGCGTTGGACCAGGCCGAGAAGGAATTCCAGCGTCTCGGGGAGAAAGCGGCCGGGCTGCGGGAGCGGATTCCCGAATTGCGCACGGCTTCGGCCGAGGCGGGGGAGCGGGCTCGCGGGCTGGAAGCGCTCGCGACGCGTGCCGCGAAGATTCCCGAGTGGACGGACGACGTCGAACGCGCCACCGAGACCGCCGAGCGGGCCGAATCGACGGCGTCGGAAGCCGCGGTGAAGGCGTCCCGGCTGCGCGAGCAGGCCGGTGAGGAACAGCGCACCGCCGACGGGCACCGGAGGACGGCGACGACGGCGAAGGCGGAGCTGGCCGAAGTCCCGGGTTCGAGCGACGTCACCGAAAACGACCCCGCGCCCGCCGAACCGGTGGACGCGTTGCGGCGGACCTTCGCGTCGGCGTCCGAGGCGTACTCGAAGGTCGAGGTCGGCAGCGATCTGCGGGCCGAACTCGAGCAGGCGGAAAGCGTCGAGGCGTCCGCACGGGCGGCCGTCGAAGCACTGGACGACGCGGTCCGGGAGCGGGCCTTGACGTTGCTGGAGACGCCGGACGGTTCCGACGCTTCGGCGCGCGCGGCCGCGCAGGCGCGGGCGAACCGGGCCGTCGCGGTGCTGGAGGAGGAACGCACCGAGATCGTCGGGCTCGTCGCGACCCGCAAGGCGGAACTGAGCCAGCTTCCGGAACAACCGTCCGCGCTTGCCCTCGATGCCCGGCCGAAGGATATCGAGCACGGCTTGGAGCTGATCGACGAAGCGAGTCTCGAGGTGTCGGCGGCCGCCCGGAAATGGGAGGAACTGCAGGAGCGCCGCGCCGAGGCAGAAGCGACGCTGGAGTCCGCGAAGACGTCCGCCTCCGGATTCGGCCTGCTGGCCGAGTCGATGGCGCATCTTCTGTCCAAAGAGGACGACGCGGCGGCCTTCGACGGCGACGTCGAATCCGCGCGGACCAAACATTCCCGGCTCAACGCCGCGCTCACCGAGGCGCAGGACTCGGCCGACGCCGGTGACCGCCGGGTGCGGGCCGCGGCCGACCAGCTGGCGCAGTACGCCACCGACAAGCGCTTCGAGAAGCTCAGCACCCCCGTGCGGCAGCAGGTGATCTCGGTCCGCCGCGACCAGCTGCCCGCGCACGCCGCCGAATGGGCCGAGGCGCTGCGCCCGCGGTTGCGCACGCTCACCGACGATCTCGCGCAGATCGACCGGCACCGCGGCGGCATCATCACCCGCCTGCAGGGCATGGTCGACGGCGCCCTGCGCACGCTCCGTGCGGCACAACGGGTTTCGCGGCTGCCGGACGGTCTCGGCGACTGGTCGGGCCAGGAGTTCCTGCGGATCCGCTTCACCGAACTCGAAGAGAACGTGCTCGCCGAGAAACTGGGCGAGGTCGTCGACGAGGCCGCGGTGGGGAAGACCTCCGACGGCCGGGACGTCAAACGGGACGGGCTTTCGCTCGTGCTGCGCGGCGTACAGGCCGCCGCTCCCAAGGGTTTCCGCGTCGACATGCTGAAACCGGACTCCGTGCTGAGGACCGAACGCCAGCGCGTCTCGGAGATCCGGGACGTGTTCTCCGGCGGCCAGCAACTGACCGCGGCGATCATCCTGTACTGCACGCTCGCCGCGCTCCGCGCCAACAACCGCGGAAAGGCGCGCAACCGGCACTCCGGCGTGCTGTTCCTCGACAACCCGATCGGCCGCGCGTCGGCCGGGTACCTGCTGGAACTGCAGCGGGCGGTGGCCGAGGCGCTGGGTGTCCAGCTGATCTACACGACCGGTCTGTTCGACGCGGGCGCGCTGAGCGAGTTCCCGCTGATCGTGCGGCTGCGCAACGACGCGGACCTCCGGGCCGGGCGCAAATACCTGTCCGTCGACGCGACGATCCGGAACGCGACCGACGAACTCGGGGAGCCGGACGGCGTCGCGCGGCTCTCGGCGACACGGCTGTTCACGCGGCCCTCGGACGAACCGGAGCCGGAGGAGGAGACCGCCTAGGTGGCACACGGTGGCACTTTGGGGCACAGGAGCGCTATAGTGCGCTAATGAGCGTTCAACACGAGATCTCCCAGCGTGATCTCCGGAACCGTTCCGGCGAGATCATGGACGCGGTCGAGCACGGTGAAACCTTCACCGTGACCCGTAGCGGTTCGCCCATCGCCCAGCTGGTTCCGTTGTGTCGACGGCACGCCGTTTCCCGTGACCAGTTCGCCACTGGCTCGGCCAACGCTCCGCTCATCGACCCGGACAGGTTCCGCGCGGACCTCGACGACGCTTTCGAAGGGGAGGCGGAAGATCCCTATGGCCGCTGAGGTCCACGGCCTGCTCGACACGAACATCCTGATCCTCCGTCGGACGATCGACCACGCCCAGCTGCCGGATCTGATGTCGATCAGCACGATCACGCTCGCCGAACTGTCGGCGGGGCCGCACTATGCCACCGATCCGGCCGAGCGAGCCCGGCGTACGGATCTGTTGCAGCGCGTGGAATCCGAGTTCGACCCACTGCCTTTCGGCACCGAGGCGGCGCGGATCTTCGGCCGGGTTTCGGCGTCCGTGCTCGCGCTGGGCAGGACGCCACGGCGGCGCGTGGCCGACCTGATGATCGCCAGTGTGGCCATCGCGCACCGGATGCCGCTGTACACCACCAATCCGCAGGATTTCGAAGGCCTGAAAGAACTTCTCGACGTCGTCCCGGTCACCCGGCCGATACGGACCTGAGAGGGCGTCGGGAAGCGCGTGTAGGCCCCCTTCCCTCGGCTCAGCCGAGGGAAGGGGGCCTTCACGCGCAGCCGCTACGGGCCCACCCACCAGTAGGTATCTAAAACACCCTTGGCCAGAACGACACTTACCATTCACGACCAGGGGCTCAAGGGACACCGGCCTTTTCGCGGGACCGGCCGCGGATCGAGCTGCGGTACTGCCCCGGGGCCTGACGGCGGGCGCGCCGGAAGGCCCGGCTGAACGCGTACACCGACGTGTAGCCGACCGAACGGGCGATGGTGTCCACCGTGTCGTCGGTGTCACGGAGCCGGACCGCGGCCAGATCCATCCGCCACCGGGTCAGGTAGTCGCCGGGGGTCCGGCCGGTGGTTTCGCGGAAGCGGCGGGTCAAGGTGCTGCGTGAGGTCGCCAGTTCCGCCGCGAGCAGCTCCGTCGTCCACGGTTTCGCCGGTGCCTCGTGGATCTTGGCCAGTGCCACGCTGATCACCGGGTCGCCGAGGACACCGAGCCAGGTTCCCCGCGTCTCGTCCGGTTTCTCGGTCCGCCACGCGCGGAGCAACTGGACCAGGAGGATGTCGACGAGCCGGTTGAGGACGAATTCGGTGGCGATCTGGGGCGAGGCGAGCTCCCGCGACAGCAGCCTGACGGTGTCGTCCAGTCCGCCACCGACGTGGTTCGCGCGGATGTGCACCAGCTCCGGCAGGGTGGCCAGCACCTGGGTGGACACCGCCGGGTCATAGTCGTAGGACGCGCCGAGGACATGGGTCTCCACCTCCCCGGAACCGAGGCGCAGCACCCCGCCGCATCTGCGCGCCTTCTCCGCCGCGGTGCACACGTTGGGAATGATCGCGACGTCCGGTGCGCTGCGCAGGGTGTGCTCCGGCCCGTTCGGCAGCAGGACGACGTCGCCGGGCATGAGTTGCCGCGGCGGGTGGCCCGGCAGGTCCAGCCAGGCCGTCCCGCAGGTGACGGCGTAGAAGGCGGCGCCGGCGATGCCGTGCCAGAGGACGCCCCACGGCCCGGACGCCTCGATCCGCGCTCCGGCGGTGCCCCGGACGCCGCCCAAGGCGAGGGTTTCGGCCAGCAGGTCCATATCGGCGAGGGTAGTGCGACAAACGGATATGCCCATGGCGATTTCAGGCATCGAGACGGTCACGAGACAGGTCATACGATCGAGGTCATGGCAGACACGATCGACTTCGACTTCGACGAGATCAACCGCGGCGTGATCGCCGAATTCCGGGAGAACGGCGGTAAGGCGGGCGGAATGTTCGAGGGCGTCCCGCTCGTCCTCGTCCACCACACCGGCGCGAAGTCCGGAACACAGCGGATCGCGCCGCTGGCCGCGTACCTGGAGGACGACCGGATCTACATCTTCGCCAGCAAGGGTGGCGCCGACGAGAACCCGGCGTGGTACCACAACCTGGTGGCCAACCCGGAGACCAAGGTCGAGTTCGGCACCGAGACCTTCCCGGTCCGCGCACGGGTGCTCACCGGCTCCGAGCGTGACGACGTCTACGCCAAGCAGTCCGCCGTCCTGCCCCAGTTCGCCGAGTACCAGCGCAAGACCAGCCGGGTCATCCCGGTGATCGAACTGGAACGGATCTAGCAGCTTCAGCCGTTCCGAACCGGGATTGTCGGGGGCCGGTGGTAGAACCGATTCGTGCTCCCCAAGATCGGCCTCCAGCAGCGCCGCGCCCGGCTCGCCGTGCGCCATCACCTCGCCACGCCCGCGCCGTCCGTGCACGCCGCGGCGGACGCGGTCGTGGCGCTGCACGCCACGGATCCGGCGACGGTCCACCTCTCGGCGTGGGCCCGGGTCAAGGGCGATGGCGTCGCGGAACTGGAGAACGCGCTCTACGAAGAGCGCACGCTGGTGCGGATCCTCGGCATGCGCCGCACGGTCTTCGTCCTCGGGCACGAGAACGCGGCGCTGGTACAGGCGGCCTGTTCGGCCGACATCGCCAAGAAGCAGCGCCGCCTGCTCGAACAGCACCTCGGCCAGCAGGGGCATCCGGAGAACGTGCCCGATCCGGAACGCTGGCTGGCCGAGGTCGAGGACGCGACAGAGCGCGCTCTGAAGGCCCGCGGTTCCGCCACGGCGCAACAGCTGTCCGAGGACGAGCCCCGGCTGAGGCAACAGCTCCTGATGTCGAAGGGCAAGCCGTACGAGGCGATCGCCAACGTCACCAGCCGGGTCCTGTTCCAGCTCGCGGTCGACGGCCGCATCGTGCGCGGGCGGCCGCGCGGCAGCTGGCTCAGCAGCCAGTACTACTGGGCCACGATGGCGGACTGGCTTCCACAGGGGCTCGCGGTGTGGGACGCCGACCAGGCCAGAGCCGAACTGGCCCGGAAGTGGCTCTACGCCTACGGACCGGCCCCGGTCGCGGATCTCCGGTGGTGGACGGGCTGGACGGTCGGGCAGACCAAGAAGGCGCTCGCGGCCGTTCAGTCGATCGAGGTCGATCTCGACGGTGTCCCCGGCGTGCTGCTCGCCGACGATGTCGAGCCCGTCGCGGAACCCGAGCCCTGGGTCGCGCTGCTTCCTTCTCTCGACCCGACGTCGATGGGATGGCTCGACCGCGACTGGTACCTCGGCCCCCACCGGGCGCCGCTGTTCGACGGCACCGGCAACATCGGCCCCACGATCTGGGCCGACGGCCGGATCGTCGGCGGCTGGGCGCAGCGTCCCGACGGTGAGGTGGTCCATCACTTCCTGGAGGACGTCGGCGCGGACGTCGAACGGGCCGTCGAGGCGGAGGCGAACCACCTGGCCGAGTGGTTCGGAGAGGTGCGAGTCACGCCACGGATGCGTACGCCGCTCGAGCGACGGCTAGCACAGTGAAGCTGAGAGTTTCCCCAAGACGTCCTGGTAGCGACGCACTTAATCGATTCTTGACCTGACCCACCGAGTGGTGGAAGTCTCGTCAGGGCAAAGAGGGCCGCCCGAGCGCGCACGCTAGGGTTGCGCCCGAGTAACGGACGTCTTTCCGGGGCGATCCCGGACGAGTCTCAAGGGAGTGGCAGCAGTGACGGTTCGCGTAGGTGTCAACGGCTTCGGCCGCATCGGCCGCAACTTCTTCCGGGCCGTGCAGGCCGCCGGTCACGACATCGAGGTGGTCGCGTTCAACGACCTCGGCGACGTCGCCACGATGGCCCACCTGCTCAAGTACGACTCCATCCTCGGCCGTTTCCCGGGCGAGGTCAGCGTCAGCGACGAGGGCATCGTCGTCGACGGCAAGACCATCAAGGCCCTCGCCGAGCGCGACCCGGCCAACCTGCCCTGGGGCGACCTGGGCGTGGACGTCGTCGTCGAGTCGACTGGCTTCTTCACCAGCGGTGACGCCGCCAAGGCGCACATCGCCGGTGGCGCCAAGAAGGTCATCATCTCCGCGCCCGCCAAGGGCGAGGACCTGACCGTGGTGCTGGGCGTCAACGACGACAAGTACGACGGCTCGCAGACCATCATCTCGAACGCCTCCTGCACCACCAACTGCCTCGGCCCGCTGGCCAAGGTCCTCAACGACGCGTTCGGCATCGAGCAGGGCCTGATGACCACGATCCACGCGTACACGCAGGACCAGAACCTGCAGGACGCCCCGCACAAGGACCTGCGCCGTGCCCGTGCCGCCGCGCTGAGCATGGTCCCGACCTCGACCGGTGCCGCCAAGGCCATCGGCCTGGTCCTGCCGGAGCTCAACGGCAAGCTCGACGGCTTCGCGGTCCGCGTCCCGGTCCCGACCGGTTCGGCCACCGACCTCACCGTCACGCTGACCAAGAGCGCGACGCTCGAGGAGATCAACGCCGCGTACAAGGCCGCCGCCGAGGGCCCCTTGGCCGGCATCCTGCGCTACAACGAGGACCCGATCGTTTCGGCCGACATCGTCACCGACCCGGCGTCCTGCATCTACGACGCGCCGCTGACCAAGGTCATCGGTAACCAGGTCAAGGTCATCGGCTGGTACGACAACGAGTGGGGCTACTCCAACCGCCTCGCCGACCTCGTCAAGCTCGTCGGCAACAAGCTCTCCTGAGCCATGGCGCTGAAGAACCTCGAAGACCTGCTGGGCGAGGACGTCTCGGGCCGGTACGTACTCGTACGTTCCGACCTGAACGTCCCGCTCGACGGGGACAAGATCACCGACGACGGCCGCGTCCGCGCGGCCCTGCCGACCCTCAAGCGGCTCGCCGAGGCGGGCGCGAAGGTGGTCGTCACGGCGCACCTCGGCCGTCCCAAGGGCGAGCCGGACCCGAAGTTCTCGCTCGCGCCCGTCGCCGCGAAGCTCACCGAGCTGCTCGGTGTCGACGTCTCGCTGGCCGGTGACCTGGTCGGCGAGTCCGCCAAGGCCACCGTCGCCGGCCTGACCGACGGTCAGGTGGCCCTGCTGGAGAACGTGCGTTTCGACGCGCGCGAGACCAGCAAGGTCGAGGCGGAGCGCCAGGAACTGGCCGCCGAGCTGGCCGCGCTGGTCCCGGGCGGCGCGTTCGTCTCCGACGGCTTCGGTGTCGTGCACCGCAAGCAGGCTTCGGTCTACGAGATCGCGCGGGCGCTTCCGGCGTATGCGGGCGGTCTGGTGCTGGCGGAGGTCGACGTCCTCAAGAAGCTCACCGAGGACCTCGCGCGGCCGTACGTCGTCGTCCTCGGCGGCGCGAAGGTGTCGGACAAGCTGGGTGTCATCGCCAACCTGCTGACCAAGGTCGACAGGCTGCTCATCGGTGGCGGCATGGCGTACACCTTCCTCAAGGCCCAGGGCCACGAGGTCGGGAATTCGCTGTTGCAGGAGGACCAGCTCGAGCAGGTCCGCGGTTTCCTCGCCGAGGCGGAGAAACGTGGTGTCGAGCTGATCCTGCCGGTGGACGTCCTCGCCGCGAAGGGCTTCGCGGCCGACGCGGAGTTCGACGTCGTCGACGCGAAGGCCATCCCGGCCGACCGCATGGGTCTCGACATCGGCCCCAAGTCGCGCGAGCTGTTCGCGGGCAAGCTGGCCGACGCGGCGACCGTGTTCTGGAACGGCCCGATGGGCGTGTTCGAGTTCGAGTCCTTCGCCGGCGGCACCCGTGCCGTGGCCGAGGCGCTCGTCAAGAGCGACGCCTTCACCGTGGTCGGCGGTGGCGACTCCGCCGCGGCCGTGCGGCAGCTGGGCCTGCCCGAGGACGGTTTCTCGCACATCTCGACCGGCGGCGGCGCGTCGCTGGAGTACCTGGAGGGCAAGGAACTGCCCGGAGTCGCTGTGCTGGGAGAGAACGACTAGTGGCGCGCAAACCGCTCATCGCCGGCAACTGGAAGATGAACCAGAACCACCTCGAAGCCATCGCGCTGGTTCAGAAGATCGCCTTCGCCCTGCCGGAGAAGTACTACGCGAAGGTCGACGTCGCGGTCCTGCCGCCGTTCACCGACATCCGCAGTGTCCAGACGCTGACCGACGGCGACAAGCTGTCGCTCACCTACGGCGCCCAGGACCTGTCGCCGCACGACTCCGGTGCCTACACCGGTGACGTGTCGGGCCCGATGCTGGCGAAGCTGGGCTGCAGCTTCGTCACCGTGGGGCACTCGGAGCGGCGCGAGTACCACGGCGAGACCGACGAACTGGTCAACAAGAAGGTCAAGGCCGCGCTCAAGCACGGCATCAAGCCGATCCTGTGCGTGGGGGAGAAGCTCGAGGTCCGTGAGGCGGGCGAGCACATCGCCCACACCACGACCCAGCTGGTCGAGGGCCTGAAGGGGCTCAAGGCCGAGCAGGTCAAGGACGTCGTCGTCGCCTACGAGCCGGTCTGGGCCATCGGGACCGGCAAGGTCGCGACCCCGTCGGACGCCGAGGAGGTGTGCGGAGCCATCCGCGCCACCCTCGCCGAGAAATACGGTGCCGAGGTCGCGTCCTCGGTGCGCGTGCTCTACGGCGGCTCGGCGAAGGCCAACAACATCAGTGACCTCGTCGCCTGCGAGAACATCGATGGTGCCCTCGTTGGTGGTGCCAGCCTGGATGGTGACGAGTTCACCAAACTCTGCGCACTCGCCGCGGGCGGGCCCCTGCCCTGATCGGGGCACCTACCGGGTAACCTGTGTATCCGGTCCGTCACACAGCAGTGGACGAGTCCAGGAGTACGGTGTGTTCTGGTGGTACTGAGCCGTTTTCGAACTTCGGCCACCCGCGGCACACCGTTTTCCTGCATTCTCCAAGAGCGCAGAGGATGACATGAAGCTGTTCCTGCAAATCCTGTTGATCGCCTCCAGCTTTTTCCTGGTGGTCGCCGTGTTGCTGCACCGCGGCCGTGGTGGCGGTCTGTCTTCGCTGTTCGGTGGCGGTATGCAATCGAGCCTCTCGGGCTCGAGCGTGGCCGAGAAGAACCTCGACCGGATCACGCTGCTGCTGGGCGCGGTGTGGCTGATCAGCATCATCGGCCTCGGGCTCCTGCTCAAGGTCTGATCGATCCAGGTGTTTCGGCGTGCCTATGGGGGGCGCGCCGCCGATCCCTATAGGTGTGAGGATTCATGGTTGGCGGTAACGCGATTCGAGGCACCCGTGTGGGTGCCGGTCCTTCGGGCGAATCGGAACGGGGTGAGTCGGCGCCGAGGCGCCGCATTTCCTACTGGTGTGCCAACGGGCACGAGGCGCAGCCCTCGTTCTCGATGGACGCCGAGATTCCCGACGAGTGGGACTGCCCGCGTTGTGGGCTCCCCGGCGGGCAGGACGAGAAGAACCCTCCTGCCGCGCCGCGGACCGAGCCCTACAAGACCCACCTGGCTTACGTGAAGGAACGGCGTTCCGACGCCGACGGCGAGGCCATTCTCGCCGAGGCGCTGGAGCGGTTGCGCCAGCGCCGCGAGATCTAGGGGCGCCCTAGCCGCTCACCGGTCGAGCGGGTACCGGGCACGCACCCGGAACCCGCCGTCCTCGGTGTCTGCGGTCTCGAAGCTCCCACCCAGCAGTCGAGCGCGTTCGGCCAAACCGGTCAGCCCGTGCCCTCCCGAGGGCAGGGCCGCACCGGGGGTCCGGGCGCGCTCATTGCGTATCTCGACCTTGAGTGAGCCGTGCTCGCCCTGGATCCGGATGGTCGCGGTGGCGCCCGGTGCGTGCTTGTGCACGTTGGTGAGGCATTCCTGCACGGTGCGGTAGGCCGCCGCGGAAACCTGGCTGGGCAGCAGTTCGGGGATCCGCTCGACGGTGAGGTGCACCGGGACGTC
Organism: Amycolatopsis sp. NPDC033938; assembly: GCF_055575975.1. Taxonomy (NCBI): domain Bacteria; kingdom Bacillati; phylum Actinomycetota; class Actinomycetes; order Pseudonocardiales; family Pseudonocardiaceae; genus Amycolatopsis; species Amycolatopsis sp. NPDC033938. The sequence goes on along the minus strand of NZ_JBVIRO010000007.1, from coordinate 11,615 downwards.
CGAGCCACGGATGAGCCGGTCGAGCTCGTTGATCCCCGGCCGCGGCCCGTCGTCCTCGGAACCCGAACGCAGCACGCTCACGAGTGAACGCAGTTCTTCGAGCGTTTTGGTGCTCAGTTTCCGGATGACCTGCGCGGTTTCGAGCGAACGGGGATCGGTCGTCTGCGCCTGCAATGCGCCGGCCTGCATCGCGATCAGCGTGATCTGGTGCGAAACGACGTCGTGCATCTCCCGCGCCAGCCTGGCGCGTTCCTCCGCGCGGACGGCGTCGGCGTGGAAGCGGCGCTCGCGATCGCGGCTGGCGGCGAGTTCGGACAGCTTCTGCGAGATCTCGGTCCGCGCTCCGATGAGCAGGCCGATGGCCACCGGCATCCCGGCGACGATGACGCCGTAGATCCCGTCCAGCACGTGTTCGCGCCAGCTGAGTTCGACGAAGTCCGGCAACGGCCATTGGACGAACCGGCAGGTGAACACGAGCGCGAACCCGGTCCAGGTCTGCCAGTGCATCTGCTTGCGGGTGGCGAGGAAGCCGAGCGCGATCATCGCGGCGAGCTGGGACCAGCCGGCGAGGAAACCGGGGACCGTGGCGATCACCGCGAGGAACGGCAGCTTGCGGCGCAAGGCGAGACCGAGGCAGGCGGCGCCGGAGAGATAGATGGAGTACGGCTGGGCCTTCTCCGGGATCACCAGCCAGACGTCGAGCGCGGCCAGGAAGATCGCGAGCGTGTCGACGCCCAGCGCGACCAGCGCCGGACGTTTGATCTTGGCGAACGACATGACCCCGGCAGCACGGCGCATCCGGTCGGCGGCGTCCGCTCCGGAGCCGCCCACCGAGATACCTGGCATCGAGAGACCCTCTGTGCTCATCGCTGGCGACCTCACTCGTCTTGTGGACTTGGATGGTGAGACGTGTTCTTCGCCCGATCGGGACGCGCAGGAACGAACAAATGTGCGGATGCTAACGGCGGGATGTACGAAGGCGGTAAGTTTCCCCCAGTCGGGCTAGCGACTGTCTGGTCACTGTCCGTTCTGCGGACAAGTGCATGAACGTTCGGTCGGTCAAGGCGCGGACCGGACCACCCGGGCTCGGTGGTCCGTTGATCGTTCGACGCGCGAACAAGCCCTCTCTGATGCGGATGTCGGTAAGAGTTGATCTACGTCACGTTTCGTGGTCGCGCGGTGACCCTGCCGCGCGAAGGTCCGTGAAGGCCTCCTTCACTACCCTCAGCGTAGTGATGGAGGCCTTCACGGACTATGGCCCACGCGGGTGCCTGCCCTTGTCTCAAAGCGCGTGAAGGCCCCCTTCCCTCGGCTCAGCCGAGGGAAGGGGGCCTTCACGCGCGATCAGGGTCAGGCCGTCGGAGGCTGATAGACCTTCGTGAGCTTCGAAGCGGCACCCCGGTCCAGCAGCCAGAGCGTGCGGCGGTCGCCGCGTGCTCCCGCCACCGGGATCTGGACCTCGCCCGCACCGGCCAGCGCCAGCGCGACGGCGTCCGCCTTGGCGTCGCCGCCGGTGACCAGCCAGACGTCCCGCGCGCGACGGATCGCGGGCAGGGTCAGCGAGATCCGGGTCGGCGGCGGCTTCGGGCAGTTGCGCACCGCGACGACCGAACGCTCCTTTTCGTACACCGCCGGGCTCTCGGGGAAGATCGAGGCGGTGTGCCCCTCCCCGCCGAGGCCGAGCAGCATGATGTCGAACGCCGGGACGTCGCCGTGGTCCTCGGGACGGGTGTTGGCCGCCAGGACCTCCGCGTAAGCGGCGGCCGCGGCGTCGACGTCGTCGCCGAACTCGCCGTCCGAGGGCGCCATGGCGTGCACCCGCTTCGGGTCGATCGGAACGTGATCGAGCAGGGCCTCGCGGGCCTGCTTCTCGTTGCGCTCGTCCGAGTCCGCCGGGACGAAACGCTCGTCGCCCCAGTAGAGGTCGAGACGCGACCAGTCGATGGCGTCACGGGCACTGGACTCGCGCAGTTCCTTCAGGATCGCGATCCCGGTGCCGCCGCCGGTGAGCACCACCGAAGCCGAGCCCTTGGCCGCCTGGACGTCCACGATCCGGGTGACCAGCCTGGCCGCCGCGGCGGCGGCCAGGAGGTCCGGGTTCGCGTAGACGACGACCTCGGTCTTGCTCATGATTCGCTCTTCTTCGCGGCGACCGCGGCCTTCTTCTTGGCGGCCGCCGGAGCCTTCTTCGCCGGGACGGCTTTGGTGGCCGTGCCGGAGGAGATCTTCGTGAGCCCGTTCAGCGAAGCCTCGTAGACCTCGTCCGGGTCGAGCCGCCGCAGCTCCTCGATCAGGCAGTCCTTGTTGTCCCGCCGCTGCAGGGCGATCCGCCGCGTCGGCTGGCCGGGCTGGGTCAGTGTGCCGACCCGCCCGTCCGGCCGGTGCAGCTCCACCGGACCGGAACGCCGGTCCAGCGTCACCGAGATGATGCCCGCGGCGCCGGTGCTCTTGACCCGCTTGACCGGCACCTTCAGGTACTCGGCCAGCCAGCCCGCGAGCAGCTCGGTCGACGGCGAGTCGGCCTCACCGGTCACCGTCGCCCCGGTGACCTTCTCATGCGGCGGAAGGTCCAAGGCGGACACGAGCTGCGCGCGCCAGCTGGTCAGCCGGGTCCACGCGAGATCGGTGTCACCCTCCACATAGGACTTCGCCCGCGTGGTAAGTGCTCTTATCGGCGCCTTCTCCGCCGCGGAGTCGGTGATCCTGCGCTGGGCCAGTTCACCGAGCGGGTCCTTGGCCGGAGCCTTGGGACCGGTTCCCGGCCACCAGGTGACGATCGGCGCGTCCGGCAGCAGCAGCGGCACGACCGCGCTCTGCCCCTGCGAGGCCAGCGGGCCGTAGAGCCGCAGGACGATGACCTCGCTCGCGCCGGCGTCGCCGCCGACCCGGATCTGGCCGTCGATCCGCGGTGCCGCGGTCCGCGCGCCCTTGGCCACCACGATCACCCGCGAGGGGTGCTCCCGGCTGGCTTCGTTGGCGGCTTCGATCGCCTCTTCGAGCTTGTCGTCGTCGTCGGCCACGATGACGAGCGTCAGCACCCGCCCGAGCGCCACCTGCCCGCCCTGTTCGCGGATCTCGACGAGTTTCTTGTTCAGCTGCGACGTCGTGGTCGACGGCAGGTCGATGATCACGGACGCCTCCAATTCCGGCCGGTACGCTCCAGCATTTCGTCCGCGGACGGCGGGCCCCACGAACCCGGCGGGTACTGCTCGGGTGCGCCCTTCTTGGCCCAGGCGTCGAGGATCGGGTCCAGGATCTCCCAGGACAGCTCGACCTCTTCGTTCACCGGGAACAGCGACGGCTCGCCCAGCAGCACGTCCAGGATCAGCCGCTCGTAGGCCTCCGGCGAGGACTCGGTGAAGGCGTGCCCGTAGCCGAAGTCCATGGTGACGTCGCGGACCTCCATCGTGGTCCCCGGCACCTTCGACCCGAACCGCAGCGTGATGCCCTCGTCGGGCTGCACCCGGATCACCAGCGCGTTCTGGCCCAGTTCCTCGGTCGAGGTCGAGTCGAACGGCAGATGCGGCGCCCGTTTGAACACCACGGCGATCTCGGTGACCCGGCGGCCCAGCCGCTTGCCCGTCCGCAGGTAGAACGGCACACCCGCCCACCGGCGGTTCTGCACCTCCAGGGTCACCGCGGCGTAGGTCTCGGTCGTCGAGTCCTTCGCGAAGCCCCCTTCCTGCAACAGGCCGGGCACCTTCATGCCGCCCTGCCAGCCGCCCGCGTACTGTCCGCGCGCGGTCGTCTCTTCGAACGGCCCCAGCGGTTTCGTCGCCGAAAGCACCTTGACCTTCTCGGCCCGCAGCGCACGCGGCGCGAACGAGACCGGCTCCTCCATCGCGGTCAGCGCGAGGAGCTGCAACAGGTGGTTCTGGATGACGTCGCGCGCGGCGCCGATGCCGTCGTAGTACCCCGCGCGACCGCCGAGGCCGATGTCCTCGGCCATGGTGATCTGCACGTGGTCCACGTAGTTGGCGTTCCAGATCGGTTCGAACAGCTGGTTCGCGAACCGCAGCGCCAGCAGGTTCTGCACCGTCTCCTTGCCGAGGTAGTGGTCGATGCGGAACACCGACTCCTCGGGGAAGACGTCGTTCACGATCTCGTTGAGCTCCTTGGCGCTCTTGAGATCGCGGCCGAACGGCTTCTCGATGACGACGCGGCGCCAGGTCTCCTCGCTCGCGTCGGCGAGACCGGAGCGGGCGAGCTGCTTGGTCACCACCGGGAACGCGCTCGGCGGGATCGACAGGTAGAACGCGGTGTTGCCGCCGGTCCCGCGTTCGGCGTCGAGGTCCTTGACCGTCTGCGCGAGTTTGTCGAAGGCCTCGTCGTCGTCGAAGGTGCCCTGTACGAAACGGATCCCCTCGGCGAGCCGGTTCCACACCGACTCCTTGAACGGCGTCCGCGCGTGCTCCTTGACCGAATCGTGCACGAGCTCGCCGAAGTCCTGGTGCTCCCAGTCCCGGCGGGCGAAGCCCACCAGGGAGAACCCGGCGGGCAGCAGCCCGCGGTGGGCGAGGTCGTAGATCGCCGGCATCAGCTTCTTGCGGGCGAGGTCACCGGTGACGCCGAAGATCACCAGACTGGACGGCCCGGCGATCCGCGGCAGCCGCTTGTCGCGCGGATCGCGCAGCGGGTTGTTCCAGGCTCGGGTCACTCGCCTGCCTCCTGTACCGCGCGGACCAGTTCGGCCAGGCCGGCGGCCCGGTCGGTGAGGTGCAGGCGCAGCACCGGACGACCGTGCTCCGCGAGCACCTGGCCATCACCGAGTGCCTGCGCGTGCTGGAGCACGCCGAGCGTGTACGGCCGGTCCGGCACGTCCAGATCCTGCTCGACGGCGCCGGTGATCTGCAGGAAGACCCCGTTCTGGTGGCCGCCCTTGTGGTACTGCCCGGTGGAGTGCAGGAACCGCGGCCCCCACCCGAAGGTGGTCTGGCGGCCCGTGCGCTTGGCGATCTCGCCGCGCAGGAGGGCCGTCGACGCGTCGTCGAGCCGGTCGAGGTAGGCCTGCACCGCGATGTAGCCGGTTTCCGGGGCGGAATCGAAGAAAGCCCGCAGGAGCTTTGAAAGTGACCCCTCGGCCAGTACGCCTGCCGAACCGAACACCTGGACCGAGCCGTCCACAGTGGACGGCTCTTCGCCGCCCTTGAGCGCGTCCGGGTTGTCCAAAAGGGAGCGTGCGGCCTTCTTGGCGGCCTCGACGTCGGGCTGGTCGAACGGGTTGATCCCGAGCAGCCTGCCGACGAGCGCGGTGGCGAACTCCCACAGCAGCATCTGGGCACCGAGCGGTCCGGTGACCGAGATCTTCGCCGCGCCTTCGGCCGGACCGACCGCCACCGGGGTGGCGTCGGACTTCGCGTCGGCGAAACCGGGGGAGTCCGGGCCCTCGACGGCGACCGGCAGGAGACCGGTGCCCTGCTTGCCGGTGGACTCGGCGATCAGCTGCTCCGCCCAGTCGGCAAAGCCCTTGATACCGGATCCGGTGTCGGCGATGACGACCTTTTCCGCGCCGTCCTCGTGCGCCGCCGCCCACGCCGCGGCCAGCTGCACCGCGGGGTTGTCGGTCGAATCGGTCGCCAGCGTCTCGGCGACCGAAGCGGCCTGGTCGAGCAGGCGGGCGATGTCCGCGCCAGCGAGCCCGGCGGGGACGAGGCCGAACGCGGTCAGCGCCGAGTAGCGGCCGCCGACGTTCGGATCGGCGAGGAAGACCTTGCGGTAACCCTCCTTTTCGGACAGTTCCGCGAACGGGGAGCCGGGGTCGGTGACGACCACGATCCGCCGGGCCGCGTCGATGCCCGCGTCGGCGAAGGCCTTCGCGAAGATCCGCCGGTGGCTGTCGGTTTCGACGGTGCCGCCGGATTTGGAGGAGACCACGATGACCGTGCGCTCCAGATCACCGGCGAGCGCGTCGGCGACCTGGCCGGGATCGGTGGTGTCGAGGACGGTCAGCGCGACCCCTTCGGTCGCGGCGATCACCTCGGGTGCCAGCGACGAACCGCCCATGCCGGCGAGGACGACGCGGTCGACCCCTTCCGAGCGCAGGTCGGTCCGCAGTGCCTCGATCTCGCCGATCAACGGCCGCGAGGACTTGTGCAGCGTCGTCCACGAGAGACGGATCGCCGCTTCGGACTCGGCTTCGGGACCCCACAGTGTGGCGTCCTGGGACGCCAGTTTCGATGCGACCTGGTCGGCGACAAGCCGCTCCGCGAACGGAGCGGCTTTGCCGGCCAGGGCGGCGTCGGCGATTGCGACGCCGGTCGTTTCCCCTGCCATGGTCCAGATCAGTCCTTCGCCTTAGCCAGCTGTCCGTTGACGGTCTCGAGAAGCTCGGTCCACGACTTCTCGAACTTCTCGACGCCTTCGTCCTCCAGGACCTTGAAGACGTCTTCGATGTCGATGCCGACCACACGCAGCTTGTCGAAGACAATCTGCGCGTCGGGGCCCTTGCCGGTCACCGTGTCACCGGTGACGTCGGCGTGGTCCGCGGCCGCGTCGAGGGTCTTCTCCGGCATCGTGTTGACCGTGTCCTTGACGACGAGCTGGTCCACGTAGCGGGTGTCGGAGTACTGCGGGTCCTTCACGCCGGTGGAGGCCCACAGCGGACGCTGCGCGTTCGCGCCGGCCTCGGCGAGCGCCTTCCAGCGGTCCGAGGAGAACAGCTCTTCGAACGCCGCGTACGCGAGGCGCGCGTTGGCGATGGCGGCCTCACCGCGCAGCGCCGTGGCCGCCTCGGTGCCGATGGCGTCGAGCCGCTTGTCGATCTCGGTGTCCACACGGGACACGAAGAACGACGCGACCGAGTGGATGCCCTTGAGGTCGTGGCCGTTGGCCTTGGCCTGCTCCAGCCCGGCGAAGTACGCCTCGATGACCGCCTTGTAGCGCTCGACCGAGAAGATCAGCGTCACGTTCACGCTGATGCCTTCGGCGAGCGTCTTGGTGATCGCCGGAAGACCCTCTTCGGTGGCCGGGATCTTGATCAGCACGTTCGGCCGGTCCACGGTCTTCCACAGGTCCTGCGCCTCGGCCACCGTCTTGTCGGAGTCCTTGGCCAGCCGCGGGTCCACCTCGATGGACACCCGGCCGTCGACCCCGTTCGTGGCGTTGTAGACGTCGCGGAACAGGTCCGCGGCGTTGCGCACGTCGGTGGTGGTCAGCTCGCGGATGGTGGCCTCGACGTCGGCGCCGCGCGCGGCCAGTTCGCGAGTCTGCTCGTCGTACGCCTCACCCTTGGACATCGCGTTGGCGAAGATCGTCGGGTTGGTCGTCACGCCCACGACGTGCTTGTCGCGGATGAGGTCGGCGAGGTTGCCGGTGTTCAGGCGCTCACGGGACAGGTCGTCGAGCCAGATCGATACCCCGGCCTCGGACAGCTGAGCGAGTTTGTCGTTGCTCATGTGCTGCGTCATCCCCTTCAGTTCTTCGTGTTGGCGATCGAGCGACGGGCGGCCTCGACGACTGCCTCCGCGGTGAAACCGAACTCGCGGAACAGCGTGGCGGCGTCGGCCGAAGCACCGAAGTGCTCGATCGAGACGTTCTCCCCGGCGTCACCGGTGAAGCGGTGCCACGACTGGGCGATACCCGCTTCGACGGAAACGCGTGCCTTGACCGACGGCGGGAGGACGGAGTCCTTGTAGGACTGCTCCTGCGCGTCGAACCACTCGACACACGGCATCGAGACGACGCTCGCCGGGATGCCGTCGGCTTCGAGGGTCTTGCGGGCCTCGACGGCCAGCTGGACCTCGGAGCCGGTCGCGATCAGCACGACCTCGGGGCTGCCGTTGGACGCCTCGGCGAGGACGTAACCGCCCCGCTTGACGCCCTCGGCGCTGGTGCCCTCCAGCACCGGCACGTTCTGCCGGGTCAGCGCGAGGCCCGACGGGTGGTGGACGTCCTCCAGGACGGCCTTCCACGCGTACGCGGTCTCGTTGGCGTCCGCCGGGCGGACGACGTTGAGGCCGGGGATGGCGCGCAGGGCGGAGAGCTGCTCGATCGGCTGGTGGGTGGGGCCGTCCTCGCCCAGGCCGATCGAGTCGTGCGTCCACACGTAGGTGACCGGCGCCTTCATCAGCGCGGCCAGCCGCACGGGCGGGCGCATGTAGTCGGAGAAGATCAGGAACGTCGCGCCGTAGGGGCGGGTGCCGCCGTGCAGCGCGATGCCGTTGAGGATCGAGCCCATCGCGTGCTCACGGATGCCGAAGTGCAGCGTCCGGCCGTACGGGCTGGTCTTCCACATCTCGGTGGAAGCCTTCTCCGGGCCGAACGAGTCGGCCCCCTTCATCGTGGTGTTGTTGCTCTCCGCGAGGTCCGCGGAACCGCCCCACAGTTCGGGAAGCGGCTCGGCGAGCGCGTTGAGCACCTCACCGGAGGCCTTGCGGGTCGCGATGCCCTTGGCGTCCGGCTCCCACTTCGGCAGGTTGTCCGCGAAGCCCTCGGGCAGCGTGCGGGTCGACATCCGGTCCGCGAGCTTCTTGCGCTCCGGGTTGGCGGCGCCCCACGCCTCGAACTTCTCCTGCCATTCCGCGCGCGCGGTCTTGCCGCGGTCGACGGCCTGGCGGGTGTGCGCGATGACCTCGTCGTCGACCTGGAAGGTCCGCTCCGGGTCGAAGCCGAGGATCTCCTTGACCGCGGCGACCTCTTCGGCGCCCAGCGCGGCGCCGTGGGCCTTGCCGGTGCCCATCTTCTTCGGCGCCGGGTATCCGATGACGGTCTTCAGCGCGATGAACGACGGGCGCCCGGTCTCGGCCTTGGCGGCCTTGATGGCCTCTTCGATCGCGACGACGTTCTCGCCACCCTCGACGACCTGGGTGTGCCACCCGTAGGCCTCGTAGCGCTTCACGACGTCCTCGGACAGCGCGATCTTGGTGTCGTCCTCGATGGAGATCTCGTTGTCGTCCCAGAAGACGATCAGGTTGCCCAGCTCCTGGCGACCGGCGATCGACGAGGCCTCGGCGGTGACGCCTTCCTCGATGTCACCGTCGGAGGCGACGACGTAGACGTAGTGGTCGAAGATGCTCTCGCCCTGCGGAGCGTCCGGGTCCAGCAGGCCGCGCTCGCGGCGGGCCGCCATCGCCATGCCGACCGCGTTGGCCAGGCCCTGGCCGAGCGGGCCGGTGGTGGTCTCGACGCCCTTGGTGTGGCGGTACTCCGGGTGACCCGGGGTCTTCGAGTCCCACTTGCGGAGCTGCTTCAGGTCTTCCAGCTCCAGGCCGAACCCGGCGAGGTACAGCTGGATGTAGAGGGTGAGGCTCGAGTGACCGGCGGAGAGGACGAAGCGGTCACGAGCGGGCCACTCGGGGTCCGCGGGGTCGTGGCGCAGCGTCCGCTGGAACAGCGTGTAGGCGAGCGGCGCCAGGCTCATCGCGGTGCCGGGGTGGCCACTGCCGCAGTTCTCGACCGCGTCCGCGGCGAGCACCCGGACGGTGTCGACGGCCCGCGTGTCGAGGTCGGTCCAGTCGGCGGGCACGTTGCGCTCCAGGAGTGGGTTCTTCTCGCTGGTAGAGGCGGTTTCGGACACTGAACTCGAACTCCCCGTCATCAGGTTGTGGCTTCTCTTCCCTCGTGGATAGCCCACGTGTACCGCTACTAATCTCAATCGATCCGGAAGGGACGATATTCCTGCTCCGGACCGTTCGCAGAAGCACGCCGCGAGCTACCCCGGCCAGCCTAATGGTTCGGCCGGTGAAGGACCCGCGATCACCCTCTGGAAACAGCACGTCTACCATCGAGGGAGGGTTCAGAACGCGGGGATCCGGGGCCGCCACATCACCCGGAAGCCTGGCGGGACCCGGCCCGAAAACTGACGCAGGGAGTGAAATGTCGTTGGTGAACGCTGCGCACGGACGCAGTGACAGCACCAGCGCCGTACATCCGACCGGTGAACGACCGCACGGTGGCCGGCGAACAATCCGCCAGGTCGTCGGCGCGTACGCCGCCCTCGCGAAGCCCAGGGTGATCGAGCTACTCCTCGTCACCACGATTCCCGCGATGTTCCTGGCAGGCCGGGAGATCCCGTCGCCGTGGCTGGTGCTCGCGACGCTCGTGGGCGGCACCATGGCCGCCGGCAGTGCCAACGCCTTGAACTGCGTCATCGACGCGGACATCGACAAGGTGATGAACCGCACGAAGCGCCGTCCGCTGGTGAAGGAATCGGTGCCCCGGCGCGGCGCGCTGATCTTCGGCCTCGCACTCGGCGTCCTGTCGGCCGTCGTGCTCTATTTCACGGTGAATCTGCTCTCGGCGATCCTCGCCGTCGCGACGATCCTGTTCTACATCTTCGTCTACACCCTGGTGCTGAAGCGGCGTACGTCACAGAACGTGGTCTGGGGCGGCGCGGCGGGCTGCATGCCGGTCGTCATCGGCTGGGCCGCGGTCACCGGCACCGTCGAGTGGCCCGCGTTCGTGATGTTCGGCGTCATCTTCTTCTGGACCCCGCCGCACACCTGGGCGCTGGGGATGAAGTACCGCGACGACTACGAGCGCGCCGGCGTGCCGATGCTGCCGGTGGTCGCCACCCCGCAGCACGTCGCGCGGCAGATCGTCATCTACTCGTGGGTGATGGTCGCCTGGACGCTGCTGCTGGTCCCGGTGACGAGCTGGATCTACACGACGTTCGCGATCCTGGCGGGCGGCTGGTTCCTCTTCTACGCGCACAGCCTGAACGCGGCGGTGCGGCGCGGCGAGGAGACCAAGCCGATGTCGCTGTTCCACCGGTCGAACACGTACCTGATGATCGTGTTCGTCGCGCTGGCCGTCGATTCGGCCATCGGCCTTCCCGCCATCGGCCTGCCCTTCTGAGCAGCCGTGGGTGAGCACCGGTGTCGCTCGGCGGCTCCATGCTGGTCCGACGTAGGACACAAACCCGAGGCCGTCATGTACTTGGGGGAGGTGTGAAGGTCGAGTTTCCTCGGCTGAGCCGCGGGAAGGGGGCCTTCACGCGGCGCCGTCGCGACTTGGTGATTGGCGGCGATGGCCTTCCGGGCGGCTGCCGGCCTCGCCTGCCGTGGGCACCTGAACACCCTTGGTTAGTGAGGGTCAAGGCAAATATGGCGTGTCCTGAAGGACCCCTTTGAGACGTTGAAGGTCTCAAAGGGGTCCTTCAGGACATCACGCTTCGGCGCTGGGGCTGCGGTGTTCGCGCCTGTCGCGAAAGCCCCTTTCAGGACTCGTCTTTGTCTACCTACTGGTGTGGAGCTTGTGCGGGTTGCCGACGCGGTCCGGGTGGGGGAGATTCCGGGCGTTGAGCGTCCGGAATCTTCCCCGCTCGCTCTCCGGTCCACCGGTCGTGCTCGACCACGAGCTTGATCAACGGAAGATCCGGGACGTTGAGTGTCCCGGATCTTCCGTTGATCAAGGGGGCGAGACCGGGCAACGATGCCCGCGGAGCCGCCCTCGTCCAGGTCGGGCGTAGGTACATAAATGCGGGTTCCCCTTCGGGACATGTGGTGTCCCTAAAGGGGCTTTCGCGACACGAGCAGCGGGCGCCGACCGCGCCATATTGCCTTACCTCTCAAGAGAACCCCACTTAGGGGTCCTAACAGAATGAGTGGGCTTTGAGTCGGCGCCAGCAGATAATGGCGCAGCCGATGGTGAGGAAGGCTTCGTGGAGGTCGTCGCGA
>NZ_JBVIRO010000006.1:364709-382632 GCF_055575975.1 Amycolatopsis sp. NPDC033938 | reverse complement strand
AGGGGAACTTTGAGGGACTCTGGGTCCCTCAAGGAGTCCTTCACGGCCCGGCCGTCACCGGACCCACCCGCCGTAGGTACACCCTTGGCCAGAACACGAATCGCCACTCACGACCCCGTTCGGAACCGTGCATAGCGACATCAATCGGGCACTCAATCGCCTGGCAGTATCCCTTCAACGGAAGATCCGGGACGCTCAACGTCCCCGATCCTCCGTTGATCAAGCTCGTACCGATCACGACCTGTGCACCGGCAACCGAGCGGGGAAGATTCCGGACGTCCAACGGCCGGAATCCTCCCCGCCCGACTGGGCATTGACCTTGAGAGTAAGGAAGGAGGCCTTCCCGGACCCGCGACCTGACAAAGCGCACCCACAGGGTCGACAAGGTTCGTAAGGTCGCAGGATGACCTTGCGCTCAGCACTCTGGCTGCCGATCTTCGACGAACTGGCCGATCCGGTGATCATCGCGCGCCTCGCCGCCGAGGCCGAGGAAGCGGGCTGGCACGGCCTGTTCGTCTGGGACCACATCCGCTGGAACGAGCCGGTGCGCGCGATCGCCGACCCGTGGATCACTCTCGCCGCCGTCGCGTCCGCCACCGAAAACCTCGTCTTCGGCCCGATGGTCACCCCGCTCGCGCGGCGGCGCCCCGTCAAGCTCGCCCGCGAAACGGCCACCCTGGACCGGTTGAGCGGCGGGAGGCTGGTCCTCGGTGCCGGGCTCGGCAGCGACCGGTTCGGCGGGGAGTTCTCGAAGACCGGCGACGAGCTGGACGATCGCAAACGCGGCGAGATGCTGGACGAGTCGCTCGCGATCCTCACCGCGGCCTGGTCCGGCGAACCGGTGCGGCACCATGGAAAGCATTACACGGTCGACGACATCACCTTCCTGCCCCGGCCCGTGCGGCCCGTCCCCGTGTGGCTGGCGGGCTTTCCCGGGAAACAGAAGCCGATGCGCAGGGCCGCGCGCTACGACGGGTTCTTCCCGGTGAACCTGCCGCACGCGGACGAGTTCGCGGAGGCGGTCGAGACGATCACCGCGCTGCGCGGCGACAACCGGGGGCGGTACGACTTCGCGATCGGTGTCCCGGCGGGTACGGATCTCGCGCCGTACGAGCGGGCGGGCGCGACCTGGTGGATGGCCGAATTCCCGTGGGACGACCTGTCCGTCGACGCGGTGCGCGGCGTGCTGCGGGACGGTCCGGCCTGACCCGTCGGGGAGCCGTTCGGTCGCCCGGCGATCCACGACACCTTTAACAGCCCTTTACTTTCAGCCTGCCTTGATCAATACTGGACGGCGAGGGGAGTACTTCCCAAGCGTCTGCCCGGTCAGTACGGACACTCCGCCGGTGTCCCCGGGAGGCCGCCCGCGGTGGGTGAAGGAGACCTCGAACTTGATGTTCGAGGAGGTTCTGATGCCCGGATCCGTGGGCTCTGTCTGGCTGTGGTCGATCAGTATCGTGGTCCTGCTGGGGCTGCTCGTCGCCGATTTCGTCGTCACCCGCCGTCCGCACGAGGTGTCGATGCGGGAGGCCGTCGGGTGGTCGGTGTTCTATCTCGCGCTCCCCGTCTTCTTCGGACTCTGGCTGTGGCTCGATTTCGGCAGCGGCCCGGCGGTCGAGTTCATGACGGGCTTCGTGGTCGAGAAGTCCCTGTCGGTGGACAACCTGTTCGTGTTCATGTTGCTGCTCGCCGCCTTCGCGGTCCCGCCCGCCGTACAGCAGCGCGTGCTGTTGTACGGCATCGTCGGCGCCCTGGTGCTCCGGGGCATCTTCATCGCCGCCGGTGCCGCGATGTTGTCGGCGGGCACCTGGGCGTTCCTCGTGTTCGGGCTGATCCTGTTCGCCTCGGCGGTCAAGATCCTGCGAGAGGCGATGTCCGGCGGCGAAACCGAGCGGGATCTCTCCCAGTTGCGGTCGGTTCGTCTGCTGCGCAAGCTGATGCCGGTCACGGACGAATACCGCGGTGCCAACCTGACCGTCCGCGTGAACGGTCGCCGGGCCCTCACGCCACTGGCCGTGGTGGCGGTCGCGGTCTTCGCCACCGACGTCGTCTTCGCCGTCGACTCGGTGCCCGCGGTCTACGGCATCACCGAAGACCCGTACCTCGTGTTCGCCACCAACGCCTTCGCCCTGCTCGGCCTGCGTGCCCTCTACTTCGTGCTGCGCTCGGCGCTGGCGAAGCTCGTGCACCTCAACCACGGTCTCGCGATCATTCTCGCCTTCATCGGGGTGAAGCTGGTGCTGCACTGGGCGCACGGGATCTGGCCGGGTGTCCCTGAGGTCCCCACCCCGCTCTCGCTGGCCGTGATCGTCGTCGTGCTCGCCACGGTCACGTTCACCAGCCTGCACGCACGACGTCGCGAGGCGGCCACGGCCGACCGGGAGTGATCGATGATCACCGAATTCGTCGTCGGTCTCCTGGTCGAATGCGCCGTCGTCGTGCTCTTCCTCGCCGCGTTGGCACTGGTTTCCGCCGCCATGCGGCCGCCGCGCGGACCCTCGAGGTAGCCGTCAGGGGAAGCGCAGCACGGTGATCCCGGCCAGCACGAAGAACACGAGCACCACCAGTGTTCCGCTGTGCCCGCCGGACGAACTGGTCACGACCTGCTCGACGGCACCGGTGAGCCGCACGCCGCAGTCCGCGACGACGGTGTGCCTGCCCGCCTCGATCCGGGTGAACTCGACCGGCGCGGTGAAGGCCCCGGTGCCGTCGGCGTAGGCACTGCCGACGCGGTCGCCGTCTGAGGTCAGCGTGACGGCCTTGCCGGGCACGCAGCCCTTCCCGGTCGCGGACAGCCGATCGCCGGGCTGCACGCTCGGCCGGTCGAGGATCAGGTCGTTCGGCCCGGGCGGGGTGCTGCTCGGCGAGGGGAGGTCCGTCGACGGCGGAGGAGTGTCCGTTGTGGACGGTGGTGTCGTGGTGGGAGGGGTCGTCGTGGTGACCGGCGTGGATGGCGTGGTGGTCGTTCCCGGCCTGGTCGGGGTGGTCACCGGGACGGTCGGCTTCGTCGTCGGAGGCACCTTCGTCGTCGGTGGCGCCGTGGTCACCGTCCCGGTCACCCGGAACGTCGCGCTCCCGGTCAGCGGCCCGCCGGTCCGCGCGTTCGTGCAGTTGCCCTCGACCGTGTAGCTGCCGGGGGTCGCGTTCCCGGGCACCTTCGCCGGTGTTTGCCCGCTGGGGATTTGCGGCGACGCGTCGGCCGACGCGAGCGCGGTTCCCGACCACGTGAAAGAAACCGGTCCTTTGCACGGGTAGAAATTCCAGGAAATGGTAAAAGAACTCCCGGCGGCCCCGCTCGAAGGTTTCAAACCAACCGTGGACTGGTAAGGAGATTGTTGCGCGTTACCCGCGCCCACCAGGGAAATCAAAAGCAGCAATCCGGTCACGACCCCGAAAACCAGCCGAACCACGATACGCATTGGGACGTCCCTCTCCGGTAGGTACTCGCTGTAGCATTCCGGACCGTCGGATATCGCGAAACAGGGGATACGCAAAATGGGACGTGTCATCGCGGCAGGGGTTGCGTTGGGTCTGTGCGCGATCCTCCTTGGCGCACCGCCCGCCGATGCGGACAGCGGCAGGCTCGAGCTCGCGGTCACCCTCGACGACCGGCCGATCACGAACGCCACGGTCACGGTCGATCCGGCCAAGCAGATCGAACTCACCGTCACCGCTTCGAACAGCGGCGGGACCACGGTCAGGGTCCGGAGCGTGCGGGTGTCCGGCGTCGCGCTGGCGCTGACGTTCTTCGCCTACGACACCACAGCCCCGTTCGAGGTCCCCGCGCACAGCCGGGTCACCCGGACCTTCGTGCTGGACATGGCCGACCTCGACGGACAGGCGATCGGCCTGCTCCCGTCGACGGTCGAACTGCTCGACGCGCAGCGCGGCACCCTCGGCGAGGCGGCCACGGTCGCCGACGTCCGCGGTTCCTTCTGGTCCGTCTACGGCGCCTTCGGTCTCGCGATGCTCGTGCTCACCGTGCTCGCGTGGCTGACCGCCCTGCTCGCGCTCGCCCGCCATCGCCTGCCGCCCAACCGCTGGCGCCGCGGCCTGCGCTTCCTGCCTGCCGGATTCGGCACCGGGCTCGTCGCGGTCGTCTCGCTGTCGGTGCTGCGGCTCGTCGCGCCGGAACCGGCGATCGAGATCCCGGTGGTCCTCGGCGCCGCCGTCATCGCGTTCCTGCTCGGCTACCTGACCCCGCATCCGGCGCCGGGGCCCGCCGACGACGAGACGGTCCGCTTTCCCGACGGCACCAAGGAATTCAACCGATGAGCGCACCCGCCGAGGTCGTCGCCGCGCTGCCGCAGTACGAGATCGGGGCCGCGATCGGACAGGGTGGGATGGGGGTCGTCTTCGCCGGCGTCCACCGTTCGCTGCACCGCGACGTCGCCATCAAACAGCTGCCATGGGACGTGCTGAACCACGCCGTCAGCAGTGCGCTCTTCGACCGCGAAGCGCGCGTACTGGCCAGCCTCGACCATCCGCATATCGTGCCCGTCTACGACTACGTGCGCACCGGCCGCGAGCATCTGATGGTGATGGAACGCCTTGACGGCGGCACCGTGCACAGCCGCTTCCAAAGCGGGGAAATCGGTGCGGAGCAGGCCTGCGCGATCGGCTTGGCGATGCTCGCCGGGCTGCACGCGGCGCACGAAGCCGGAGTGCTGCATCTGGACGTCAAGCCGAAGAACCTGCTCTTCACCACGCAAGGCGTGATGAAGGTGGCGGACTTCGGTATCGCGAAGGTGATCAGCGAAGGCGCCACGCTCGTCACGCATGGCGGCGAAGTCCTCGGTACTCCCGCCTACATCGCACCCGAGCAGGCGATGGGCAACGCGCTGAGCCCCGCCGCCGACGTCTATTCGGCAGGCACGGTGCTCTACGAACTGCTGTCCGGAAAGCTGCCGTTCGACAACACGCGGGGCGCGATCAGCATGATGCGCCAGCACATGTTCACCGACCCGCGCCCGATCGACGGTGTGCCGGCGCCGATCGCCGCGGTCGTCATGCGCGCACTCGCGCGGGAACTCGACTCCCGTTACCGCGACGCGGAGACGTTCGCGGCGGACCTCGCCTCGGCCGCCACCACCGTCTATGGACCCGGCTGGCTGGAACGTTCCCGGGTTCCCGTCCGCCACCTCACCCCTCGGGTGATCTCCGCGCTCAGCACGCCGGTCGCCGCGCCGGTTCCGGCCGGGGACGGGCCGACCCGGCCGATTCGCCGCGCCACCACACCGGATCCGACGCTTTCGGCGACCCGCGCTTCGTTCGAACCCGAGCCCCGGCCCACCGAGAAGCCGGGTGCGGTGCTCTGGTTCAGGCTCGCCGCCGGGGCCGCCGCGATCGCGCTCGTGGTGCTGACCCTGCTCAACCCGGAACGGCTGCCGCACGACGCCAGGCTCATGGCGCTCGACGGCGTGCTCCTCACCTCGCCGGTGGAGGTGGACCTCAGCAAGACGTTCACGGTGACCGGCGCGGGCAACCCGCAGCAGCTGAGCCTCGACCTGACGGCCGCGGGAATCCCGCTGGGGTCCGCGACGGCGACGCCGAAACCCGATGGTGACGGCTTCCGGGCCGATCTCCGGTTCCCGGGGCTCACCCGGTGGATCGTCGGCGGGGCCGTCACCGCCACGGTGACTACCGACGGCGTCCCTCAGACGTTCACATTGCTCACCCGGCAACATCCGCTCGCGAGCGCGCTCGGCGCCGGCAGCCTCATTCTCGCCCTGTTCGCCTTGGCGTATCTGGAATCCGGGCTGCGGACGCTCCGCACCGGCCACCGCTGGCGGGGCGCGCTCGTCACCGGACCAGTGCTCGGCCTGCTGTTCGGCGCCACGGCGTGGCTGTGTGTGACAGTGCTGCGCGTGTCCGAGCCCGCGCCACTGTTCGGGGCCGGCTGTGCGCTTTCGGGCGCGGTGGCGGCGGGCTTCGTCGTCGCGGCCGCCCGGGCGCGACGCCTCCGGACCCGCTGATCCCAAGGGGCGGCCCGGTTTCGCGGGCCGCCCCCGGTGTCCGGGATCAGGACTTGCGGTGCTTGCCCTCGTCGTCGGTGACCTCGAACTGTTCCTTGCGGACCTTGCCGGACACCGTCTGGTCCTCGGTGACGGTCTCGGTACGGAGCCTTGCCCGCTCGACCGGGACGGTTTCCTTGCTCACCACGGGTTTCTCGGCGTGCAGCACGACATCCTGCTCGTCCTCGCCGATTTCGGCCCGTTCGCCGCCAGTGCTCGTGATCGGTTCCCGTTCGATCCGCACCTCTTCGTGGCTGACCGGCACGGTGACCTGCTGCTCTTCGGTGACGACGTACTTGCGCAGCCGCACGTGGCCGGTCTCGACCTGCTCGGTGCCGACGTTCAACCGCTCTTCGGAGCGCGTCATGGTGTGCTCGGCGTCGCGGTCCTTCTTGCCGGTGCCCGCGTCCATTCCGGGCTTGCCGCGACCGGTGCCACCCATCGCGCCCTGACCCGGCTTGGCGCCCGCGTCCATTCCGCCGCGGCCGCGGCCTCGGCCCTGCGCCCGGTCGTCCATCCGGCCGTCCGGGGACGTCCGCGGCATCGGCAACCCGTAATGCTTGTACAGTCGCGCGCTCTCCTCCATGGACAGATGGCCGTCGGCCTCGATGCGGGGCGCGTCGGAGACGGCCTCCTTGTCGACGCGGACGTGCACACCGTCCTTGTCCGCGTGCGCGCC
The DNA here is from genome assembly GCF_055575975.1 of Amycolatopsis sp. NPDC033938. NCBI lineage: Bacteria > Bacillati > Actinomycetota > Actinomycetes > Pseudonocardiales > Pseudonocardiaceae > Amycolatopsis > Amycolatopsis sp. NPDC033938. The sequence goes on along the minus strand of NZ_JBVIRO010000006.1, from coordinate 375,939 downwards.
CGAGAGCGGGACGAAACTCTCCTTGGTGCCGAACAGGCCCGTCTTGACGGTGATCCATTCCGGCTGGTGCGTCGCATCGGCGAGGTAGACGTTGCCGACCTTCCCGAGCTTGGTGCCCGTCGGGTCGACCACGGCACTGTCGATGAGTTCCTGCGGCTGCATGGTCTTCGCCATCGATCTTGCTCCTCCCGAACGATGTTGCTGCTGAGAAGCCCACCGTCGGCCGGGAAAGTGATCATGGCAACCGTCGTGGTGCCCCTGTGGGTGACCCCGGAAAGTGGGGGTTTGAAGACGTGCGTACTGGCTAGGCCCAGCGTGTCGTAGCAGGTGGAAGCGGGTGCCCGCGCGGTGATCGGCGGGTGAAGGGTTGGCGCGAACGTGTGATCTCCGTCCTGGCGCCTTCCGAAAACCGGATGCGCGGCCTCCGGGGTTTGTCCTACTCTCGCGATCGTGATGCAGCAACTGCTGTTCCTCTGAGGAACGACGCCTCCACCGGTACCGCGAGCCGCGGTACCGGAATTCGTTCTTCCTGCTCATCACTTTTCACCGGAGGCAGTTCCTTCATGTCATCCCCTCTTTCGCCCGCGCCGCTGCGCGCGGCACACGTCCGCCTGTCCGGCGTCCACCTCTCGTTCGGCGGACGACCCGTGCTCTCCGGGGTCGACCTCGTCGCCGCCGCCGGTGACCGGGTCGCCATCGTCGGGGAGAACGGGCGCGGCAAGACCACCCTTCTCCGGGTACTCGCCGGTGAGCTGGCCGCGGACCGCGGCGAAGTGCACCGCGCGGGCTCGGCCGGTGTCGCCGACCAGCAGCTCCCGCTCGGCGCCACCGACACCGTCGGCGACCTGATCGACCTCGAACTGGCCACCGTCCGCGGGGCACTCGCTCGGCTGGAGGCCGCCACCGAGGCGCTCACCGATGGCCGTCCCGGGGCGGACGACGCTTTCGCCGAGGCACTCGCGGACGCCGAGGCCCTCGACGCGTGGGACGCCGACCGGCGGGTCGAGGTGTCACTGGCCGCCTTGAACGCCGTCGACGACCGCGACCGTCCACTCGGGACACTGTCGGTCGGGCAGCGGCACCGGGTGCGGCTGGCCTGCCTGCTCGGGGCCGGACACGCCGTGCTGCTGCTCGACGAACCGACCAACCACCTCGACGCCGCCGGACTCGATCACCTCACCGAGCGACTGCTCGCCTACCCCGGCGTGGTCGTCCTGGTGAGTCACGATCGGGCGTTGCTCGCGGACGTGGCCACCACGGTGCTCGACCTCGACCCGTCGAGTGACGGCAGGCCGCGGGTCTACGGCGGGGGCTACGCCGCCTACGTCGAGGCGCGCCGAGCTGAACGTGCCCGCTGGGAGGCGTCGCACGCCGAACAGCTCGCCGAACGGCAGCGGCTCGCCGACGACCTGTCCGCCGCGCGAAACCGGCTGCGCGACAACTGGCGGCCGCCCAAGGGCACCGGCAGGCACGTCCGTGCCACTCGTGCGCCGGGGCTGGTCCGCGCGGTCCACCGGCGGCAGGAGGAGCTGGCCGGACATGTGGTGGCCGTCCCGCCGCCACCCACCAGGTTCGCCATGCCCGAGCTGCCGGAACGTCGCGGCGCGACCCTGCTCCGTGCCGACGGCGTGACGGTGACCGGGCGGCTCTCGCGTCCGGTCGGGCTGGTGCTGGACGGTGGCGACCGGCTGGTGGTCACCGGACCCAACGGCGCGGGAAAATCGACGCTCCTGACCGTGCTGGCCGGGGATCTGGAGCCGAGTGCGGGTACGGTCACCCGCTCCCGGTCGGCGCGGATCGGCCGGCTGGGACAGGAATCCGAACTACCCGGCAGGCGTACGGCGATGGAGCTGTACGACGAACAGCTCGCCAGGGCGGGAGAGCCTGGACCGGGCTTGGGTGAACTCGGCCTGCTCAGCGGGTACGACCGGCACCGGCCGGTGGCCGAATTGTCGGTCGGTGCCCGGCGGCGGCTGGACCTGGCACTCGTGCTGGCCCGCCGTCCGCACGTGGTGCTGCTGGACGAGCCGACCAATCACCTTTCCGTCACGCTCGTCGACGAGCTGACCGCCGCGCTCGGGAACACCCCGGCCGCGGTGGTGATCGCCACGCACGACCGGCAGTTGTCACGGGACACGGCGTCCTGGCCTCGGCTCGCGCTCTGAGCCGTCAACCGCGGCGGGCGACGGTGTAGCGCACGGTCTGCGCCAGCGCCACGCTCCCGTCGGGTTCACGCAGCGGCTCCAGCTCCGCGAGCACGGCACGGCGGACGGCGGCCAGGCGGTCTTCGGGCACCAGTTCCCAGAACATCCGCTGGCCGTGCGACCAGGACCAGGCGATCCACTGCCCGGGGTCGGCGAACTTCACCGGATAGACGCGTTCCACCGACGTGACACCGGTGAAGCCCGCCGACCCCACGGCCTGGTCGAAACCCTCGATGGTGGCGAACAGCCCGGCTCGGGCGGCCAATGTCCAAGCCAGCTCCGCCGACACGAACGGTTTGAACACCTCGCGCACGCCCGCCCACCGGGGATCGTCACCGCCGAACGTGGTCACGCCCAGCAGGCCGCCCGGTTCGAGCAGGCGGTGCCACGACCGCAGACCGGCGACCGGATCCGGCAGGAAGAACACCACGAAGGACGCGAGGACCACATCGAAGCCGGCGTCGGTCAACGTCGGTTCTTGGGCGTCCATAAGGGAAACCGAGGCATTGGCCACCCCGCGGTCCGCGATGTCCTTCGCGGTGCGCTCGACCATCGCGGAGGACAGGTCGATGCCCAGCACCGAACCGTCCGCGCCGACCCGCTCGGCCGCGGGGAACAACACCGCGCCGCGTCCGCAGCCGACGTCCAGCACCCGCTGACCGGGGGCGAGCCCCACCCGGTCGAGCAGTTCCTCGGCGAACGCGCCGAAGAAGTCGACGCCGAGGGCGTCGTAGGTCTTCGCCGTCCGGTCGAACAGCAGCGCCATCGCCTGCCGGGTGTAAGCGCTCATCCGCAAGACGATGGCCCGGCGAAAACGGCGGTGTCAAACGACGATCCGGGATTTGTCACGCGGCTTCCAATGGTGTCCACGTGAGTGGTGATGACGGTTCCAATGAGGGGTGGGGGCAGAGCGAAGGTGTCTGGTGGCCGATGTCCGCGGTTCCCCATGTCAGCTGGTCGGCACCACCGCCAGGACGCGCCGTCCCTCAAGGGGACCTTCACGGCGGCGAGCCAGCCGCGACAGGGTCGCGAGCGCCACGCTTGAGACGCTGATCGTCCCCGGCGAGGCGCATGAGACATCCGGGCTCGAGCCCCTCAGAAGAACGCGCGCGACACCTGGGAAAGGACGATCAGCCCGCAGATGATCAGGTTCTTGATCTTGTGATCGACCAGGATGGCCACGAATTCGCGGATGGTGGCGCTCGGCCAGAAGTACCACGCCGTCGGCGAACCGATGACCTGGCCGTGCACCTCGGTCCGGCGGGCGATGAGGGCGGCGCGGAGTACGTGGAAGTTGTTCGTGACCACCGTGCACCGGTAGTCCGGCTTTCGCCGCCTCATGATTTCGGCGCTGAAGGTGAGGTTCTCGAACGTCGTCGTCGACCGGTCCTCCAGCAGGATCCGCTCCCGCGGCACCCCCGCCTCGACGAGGTAATCGGCCATGGCGTGGGATTCCGGCAGGTCCTCGTCGGGGCCCTGCCCGCCCGAGGTGACGACCATCGGTTCCCCGCCGCGGCGGGCCTCGGTGTCCACGACACGTTTGGCTCGCTTGAGGCGGCCCGCGAGCAACGGCGGCACCCGGTGGCCGTCCAGCAGACCCGAGCCGAGGACGACGACGAAATCCACGTCCTTCTCGGTGCCGATGCGGCCGTAGACGATCGAGTACAGAAGGAAGCAGACGAAGAGGAACGAAACGTAGACGACGATTCCGTTGAGGCTGCCGCGGAGGATGTCGAGAGGTTCCCAGGCCAGTTGCGTGACCGTCGCGTTGAACGCGATCAGCGCGCAGATCCCGATCCCGGTCAGCAGGGACAGGACGTTGGCGGGTCTGCGGCCCTCGCGGCGGAGCATGGTGATGCCGTTGCAGATCAGGAAGACCGTCAGCGCGAGGACCGTGGGCACGATCAGCAGGATCAGGCCGACCGCGATCATTCCCGCCGCCTCTGGCGAAACCGAGGCGAGCAGCGCGATGAGCGTCACCCCGAGGAACAGCAGCGCGAAGAAGAGATAAAAGCCGTTGCGCAGCCGGCGCCGGTCACGAAGAAAGCTCACCAGGAACGCCAAGCCGCACACGACCGCGATGGCGAAGGGGATTGCGGCGGCCCTCACGAGATCTCCAGCCTTCGGACGATGCCGGGTGGTCTCCGGCGGGTCGGCACGCGGTGCGGCGGCATTGAATCACACCGCGGCCACGCGCGCCCGCGGAGTCACCGCGCCCGCTGCACCGGCCGCTCGTCCCACACCGGCTCGGCGGTCTCCCGCACCTTGCCGTCGGTTCCGAACACGAGGTAACGGTCGAACGAGCGCGCGAACCACCGGTCGTGCGTCACCGCCACCGTCGTCCCTTCGTAGGACTCCAGCGCCTGCTGCAGCGCTTCCGCCGACGCGAGGTCGAGGTTGTCGGTCGGCTCGTCCAGCAGCAGGACGGTGGCGCCGCCGATCTCCAGCAACAGGATCTGGAACCGCGCCTGCTGGCCGCCGGACAGCTTCTCGAACCGCTGGTCACCCTGTCCGTCGAGTTCGTAACGGCGCAGGATGCTCATCGCCGGCCCCCTGGTCCGCGCGTGGTCGGTCCAGAGAATGTCGACGAGGGTGCGTCCGAGCAGTTCGGGATGGGCGTGCGTCTGCGCGAAGTGGCCGGGGACGACCCGGGCGCCGAGCTTCCACCGCCCGTCGTGCGCGACGTCCTCGCCTGCCAGCAGCCGCAGGAAGTGCGATTTGCCGGAGCCGTTCGAGCCGAGCACCGCGACCCGCTCGCCGTAGAAGATCTCCAGGTCGAAGGGGTCCATCAACCCGCGGAGTTCGAGGCCTTCGCAGGTGACGGCGCGGACGCCGGTCCGGCCGCCGCGCAGGCGCATGGTGATCTTCTGCTCGCGCGGGGGAGCGGCGGGCGGACCCGCCTCCTCGAACTTGCGCAGCCGTGTCTGCGCGGCGTGGTAGCGCGACGCCATCTCGTCGCTGCGCGCGGCGTACTGGCGCATGTCGGCGACGAGTTTCTTGAGCTGGGCGTGCTTTTCGTCCCAGCGGCGGCGTAGCTCCTCGAAGCGTTCGAAACGCTCCGCGCGTGCTTGGTGATAGGTGTCGAAGCCGCCGCCGTGCACCCAGACGTCTCCGCCGTCGGGGCCGGGCTCGACGCTGATGATCTTCTTCGCCGCCCGCGCCAGCAGTTCCCGGTCGTGGGACACGAACAGCACGGTCTTCTGGGTCTCGCGGAGCCGCGCTTCCAGCCACTGTTTGCCCGGGACGTCGAGATAGTTGTCCGGCTCGTCGAGCAGGAGGACGCCGGATCCGCCGAGGAGCAGCGCCTCCAGGACCAGCCGCTTCTGCTCGCCGCCGGAGAGGGTGCGGACCTCCCGCCAGCGTGCCTTCTCGTACGGCAGGTTGAGCGCCGCCGTCGTGCACTTGTCCCAGACGACTTCGGCTTCGTAGCCGCGGGCGTCGCCCCAATCGCCGAGAGCCTGGGCGTAGGCCATCTGGGCCGCTTCGTCGTCGCGTTCCATCAACGCGAGCTCGGCCTCGTCGACCGCGCGGGCGGCGGTGCGCAGCGCCTCCGGTGACACCGAGACGAGCAGGTCCCGCACGGTCCGTTCGTCGCGCACCGAGCCGACGAACTGGGGCATCACCCCGAGCCCGCCGCTGATGGTCACCGAACCGCCGTCGGGTTTGAGCTCGCCCGAGATCAGTCGCAGCAAGGTCGTCTTGCCCGCACCGTTGGCGCCGACGAGCGCGCAGACGCTGCCCTCGCCGACCCGGAACGACACGTCGCCGAGTAGCAGCCGCCCGTCGGGCAGGTGGTACTCGACGTGCGCGACTTCCACGTGTCCCATGGTGATATCCCGACTGTCGGTGCGCGAACTTCGACAGACTGCCTTCGCCGGTGGACACCCCGCAACGCAATATCGGTTTGTTCGGTAATGTCTACGACGTGGAACGAACCCTCTTCGGTATGCGGCTCAAGCTGATGCTTGCGCTGTTCCTGCCGGAGTTGTTCGTCGTCCTCCCGGTCGTCAGCGGATCCAACCCGTTGAGCCTGGCCACCGCGCTGACGGCTTCGGTCGCGGTCGCCAACCCGCTGGGGCTGGCCGCCACCATGACCGCGTCGCTCGCCGTCATCCTGTTCGCGCTCGCCGCGCATTTCCGCCTCGAACCGGCGGCCGCGGCGATGAAGGTGCGCGCCATCAGCCTGCGCGAACGCGCTCAGCTGTTCCTGAGCCTGCGCGATCCCGACGCGCGCGGCCGCGTCCGGCCACGGGCTCCGTCACGGGGCATCGTGGCTGCCTGACTTCTCCTTGTTCGAAGGTGAGGCAGTCACTCCTGCCCACGCACCTTCAAACGACGGAGTGACCTGCTCATGTTCGATGTCTTTCTGTACCCCGTTTCCGCCATTCTCTGGTTCTGGCACAAGGTTTTCGGCGCGGTTTTGAGTCCAGGCTCCGGCGCGGCCTGGGTGCTGTCGATCGCGTTCCTCGTCTTCACCCTGCGCCTCCTGCTGGTCAAACCCGCACTGAGCGCGTTGCGCGCGGGACGCCGCACCCAGGCGCTCGCTCCGCAGATGCGGAAAATCCAGGAGAAGTACGGCAAGGATCGCCAGCGGATGGCGAAGGAGCTCCAGAAACTCCACGCCGACAACGGTTCGAGTCCGCTGGGCGGCTGTCTCCCGGCGCTGGTCCAGCTGCCGGTGTTCCTGTCGCTGTACTGGGTACTGCGCGACTTCACCCCCGGCGCCCAGTCGAACCACGTTTTCGGCCGCGCCGAGGTCGAATCCTTCTTGAACGCCGGCGTGTTCGGCGCGAAGCTCGGCAACTGGCTTTCCCAACCGGCGGCGGAGCTGGCCGCGTTCGGCACGGACCACGTCCATATGTTCGCCGTGGGGATTCCGCTGATGCTGGCCGCCGGCCTGGCCACGTTCTTCTCGATGCGCTCGAGCATGAACAGGCAGACCTCGGCCGCTCCGCAGGCCGCGGGGATCGCCAAGCTGATGATGTACCTGGCGCCGCTCGGGATGCTGGTCTCGGGATCGTTCTTCCCTGTCCCGATCGGGGTCCTGCTGTACTTCCTGGCCACCAACGTGTGGACGCTGGGGCAGCAGCATTTCCTCACCAAGGTGCTCGACCGGGAAGAGGCGGCGCGGGTGGTCGTGAAGCCCAAGGTGACCGCCCCGCGCCCCGGACAGAAGCCCCGGCGGGGCTGAGGTCACCAGATGCGGACTTCATACACCGGTACCTTGCTGTTGCCTCGCCGGAACGGCTACGACCAGGTCGAGTACGGCCGCGCCGACGACCGCGAGTCTCTTCGCATGATGGCTGGATTTCCTTCCACGGTGATTGACCGCTCATTCGCTTTTCGGGGCGCGAAGGACGGGAATTTCCCGATGTCCAACCGGAGGTCGGCTTTTCGACGTTGCCCGAAGGCAAGAGGTGCCCGTGGCGGGAAATCGGCCTAAGAACTGTTCGGTACCGGCGTGTCGGGCAAAGCGTGATGGGGAATCATCTCGCTCTGCCAGGGAACTGTTCCCGGGCGGGTGGGTGTTCCCGGCGCCGCGAGGCGCCGGGAACGCGTTCAGCGAAGCCGCAGGTGGCGGCCGGTGAGTGAGGCGGGGTCCTCGGCCAGCGCCGACGGCGTGCCTTCGAACACGACCGTCCCGCCGTCGAACCCCGCGCCGGGCCCGATGTCGATGACGTGGTCGGCGTGCGCGATCACCCGTTGGTTGTGTTCGATCAGGACGAGGGTCGCGCCGTCGTCCACGAGGTCGTCGCAAAGGGCGAGCAGACGGTCGACGTCGCTGCCGTGCAGCCCGGCGGTCGGCTCGTCGAGCACCAGGCACAGGTCGTCCGCGGGGCCCGCGTCGGCGAGGTGACGGGCGAGCAGGAGCCGTTGCCGTTCGCCGCCGGACAACGTGTCGAGGCTCTGCCCGATCGTCAGGTAGCCGAGTCCGACCCGGTCCAGCCAGCGCAGCCGTCGCGCGATGGGGGACCGCTCGCCGAACAGGGCGGCGGCGTCCGCCGGGTTCATCGCCAGTACGTCGGCGATGCTGTGGTCGTTCAGGCGTGCGGCGAGCGCGTCCGGGTTGAACCGGGTGCCGCCACACGCGTCACAGCCGGTTTGGACGTCGTCGAGGAAGGCCAGGTCGGTGATGATGACGCCCTTCCCCTTGCAGACGGGGCAGGCCCCACGGCCGTTCGGGCTGAACAGCGACGGATGTTCCCCGGTGGCCTTGCCGAAGGTTTCGCGGATGGGTTCGGCGACGCCGAGCACCGTGGCGGGGGTGGACCGGATGCCGCCGCGCAGCGGAGCCTGCTCGACGACGACGAAATCGGGATGCTGCCAGGGGAGTTCGCCCGCGATCAGCGTGCTCTTGCCGGAACCGGCGACCCCCGAGACGACGGTCAGGACGCCGAGCGGCACGTCGACGGTGACGTCACGCAGGTTGTGGCTGCGGGCGCCGGAGATCGTCACGGCTCCCTTGGCCGTGCGGACGCGTTTCCGGAAGCGGAGCGGGGCTCGGAGCACACGGCCCGTTTCGGTGCCGGTCGCGGCGAGTTCGCCGGGAGTGCCTTCGAACTGGACGTGACCGCCGTCGGTGCCACCACCCGGCCCGAGGTCGATGACGTGGTCGGCGGCCGTGATGACGGCGGGGTGATGTTCGACCACGAGGATCGTGTTGTGCGCGTCGCGCAGCTTGGCCAGCAGTTCGAGGAGCCGGTGCACGTCATGGGGATGGAGACCCGTGCTGGGCTCGTCGAACACGTAGCAGACGTCGCTGAGCGCACTGCCGAGATGGCGGACGATCTTGACCCGCTGGGCCTCGCCGCCGGACAGCGTCCGCGATTCCCGGGACAGACTGAGGTAGCCGAGGCCGACGGAATCCAGCGCGTCGAGGCGTTCCCGGACGGCTTGCAGCAAGGGCGCCACTGTCGCGTCGTGGACGGCCGCGACGACGTCACGCAGTTCGCTGACCGGCAGCGCCGACCAGTCCGCGATGGACCGTCCGTCGATCAGGCTCTTCCTCGCCGCCTCGGCGAGGCGGGTTCCCGCGCAGTCCGGGCAGGTGCTGCGGCTGACGACTCCGGCGAGCCCCTCCTGTTCTTCGGTGGTGAGGCGTGACGGCGTCTTGCGCAGGTACGAGTCCCGCAGCCGAGGGACGATGCCGTCGAAGACGCCGTGCTTGGGATATTCGGGGCCGGGGTTGTCGAGGGGCAGCCCTTCGGCGTGCAGCAGGGTTTCGACCTTCGCCGACGGCAACCGCCCCAACGGGACGTCCGGGTCGACGAGCCCGGAGTGGACGAGCCGCTTCCACCGGTAGGTCCCCGGAGCGAACGTCGGGAACCGCACGGCTCCCTCGCGCAGGCTTCGCGACCGGTCGAGCAGCCGGTCGAGGTCGATGTCGTCGACCACGCCGAGTCCTTCGCAGCGTGGGCACATCCCGCTCGGATCGTTGAACGAATAGGCGGGCGTGTACCCGGCGCTCGGCTGCCCGAGACGCGAGAACAGCAGACGCAGCAGCGGGGCGATGTCGCTCGCCGTGCCCACCGTCGATCGCGCGTTCCCGGTGAAGCGCCGTTGGTCGACGATCGTGGTGAAGATCAGCCCGTCGATCCGGTCGACGTCGGGCGGCGGATGCTGAGGTAGCCGATTCCGGACGAAAGCGGGATAGGTCCCGGTGACCAGGCGCTCGGCTTCGGCCGCGATCGTGTCGAACGCCAGCGACGACTTCCCTGAGCCCGAAACGCCGGTGAACACGGTCAGCCGGTGTTTCGGCACCCGGACCGACACCTCGCGGAGGTTGTGCGTCCTGGCGCCTTCCACCGTGATCCACCGGCCGCGTTCGGTGCGAATTCCTGGTTGTTCCGACATGAGGTCAGGCTACGATCAGATGTGGCCGGTTTATGGCCACAATTCCTCGCAGGGTGGGAGGCGACGTGACGGCACCACGAGAACGGATGCTGCGGCTGCTGTCGCTCCTGCAGTCCGGCCGCCAGTGGCCCGCCGCCGAACTCGCGTCGGCCATGGAAGTCCCGCCCCGCACCCTTCGCCGGGACATCGACCACTTGCGTGGCCTGGGCTACCCGGTGGAGAGCACGCGTGGGCCCGGCGGCAATTACCGGCTCGTCGCGGGCGCGGCGCTGCCACCGCTCATGCTGGAACACGACGAGGCGATCGCCACCGTGCTCGGGCTGCGGCTCGCCGCGGCCGGCGGGACCGGCATCGACCTCACCGCCGAATCGGCGGACCGCGCCGCCGCGAAACTCCGGCGTGTCCTTCCGGCCGCCTTGCGACGGCGGACCGACGAGATGCTCGCTTCCGTCGAGTTCGGCGGCGGTGAACAGCCGCGGGTCGCTCCCGAAGTCCTGAACCTCCTCGCGGCGGCGATCGCGGCCCGCCGGTGTCTCGAGTTCGAATACATCGCGAAGGACGGACCGTCGTCCCGGACGGTCGAGCCGATGCGTCTCGTCCAGCTCGGCAGGCGGTGGTACCTCTACGCGTGGGACCTCGACAGACGGGACTGGCGGAACTTCCGCCTCGACCGGCTCGCCGCGCCGAAGAAGACCGAAGTGGTGTTCGAGCCCCGCGCTCTCCCGGTCGACGACGTCGCCGGTCATCTCCAAGAACGTTTCCACAGCCCGAAATCGCTCCGGATCACCTTGACCCTGCAGGTCAGCGCGGGTGAAGCGGCGGCCCGGCTCCACCGGATCGACGGGAGTTTCGAGGCGCTCGGCGACCAGGGCTGCCGTTATGTCGCGTACGTCGATTCCTTCGAGTGGCTGGCCGTCGTCCTGACCCTCACCGACATCGACTTCACGGTGGAGGAGCCGGCGGAGTTCGGTGAGTACCTCGCGAGAATCGGTCAACGCCTGCTTCGGGGAAGCGGGAGCGTCGTGAGTGCTGATTAGGGTTATGGAGGGGTAAGGCAAACGTGCGGTTTGTGCGGGGGGGGGGGGGTGGGCACAACTCGGTGAAAGCCCACAACACCCAACACAACCCCCCCCCCCCCAACAAAAACCCACCCAAACACAACCCCCCCCCCC